>JAZUCE010000193.1:0-1008 GCA_045638905.1 Faecalimonas sp. | reverse complement strand
ACTTAGTGTATTATCACCAACGGATATCGCATTGTTCCCGCTAACGAAAACCTGCGCATACCGGTCGATTTCTGGAACTGCCTCAATCAACTCCTGCCCCAAGCCTATTGTCGTTTCAAATGATTCATCGACTGGACAAACAGCATAGACGCGTTTGAAATCCTTTCCGTGGTCTATTTCCCATTTGTCAGAAAAGAAAGACAAAAGTGGAATGGTAAAAGCCAAGGCAACACTAATACCTATCACCTCTACGGTTATATACCATTTATTCCGGAACAGGAAACGCAAGTATTCAAGCATGATTGTATAAGGTCTGTAAAGTTTCTTTACACTTTATTGAAAAATTAAAGTTAAATACGTTTATACCGATAAAACCGTGCCAATAAGTGTATTAACCTTATTCTATGTGTGTTACGCATTTCTTGAAAAGAAAAAATTGTAAAGTTTCCTTACACTTTGTAAAATATGTAAAGTCAAGAAACTTGAATTCTACTGAAATATCTCCTCCTTTGCATATCCCCTTATTGCGTTCTTTTGCGCAAACAAGAAGAATGCAAAATGCAAAGCAAGTCCTATACCCCAACTCATTGCGCCAATATTCAATGATCTCAACGGCTCGGTATTCCATCCTATAAAATAGGATGCATATCCCAATGCAATACACAATACATATGTAATAAAATGGAACCTGAATCCTATATCATGGTTTTCATTTTCAACAGCATCCTTACTTCCGTAGTACCAACCTGCAAAAAACATCAACCCAAAATATACAATTGAACACACCAAAGCTGCAGGAAAGCTTTTCATCCCGACAGATGAATCAAGCGCATATCTGAATGCAACGGTAAATATCAATGCACTGATTGCAAATTGTCCTAATCTTTGTGTAAATACTCTCATAATTTACTGTGTTAAAAGGTTAATAATTGATTCTTTTGTAAATATCATGATATTGCGTTCCACAAAACGCTTGAACAGTTCCTCTCCTGTTGGGGTAAGGTAATA
>JAZUCE010000192.1:0-3878 GCA_045638905.1 Faecalimonas sp. | reverse complement strand
TGCATCTTACCTGCAAACAAATCTGGCAGAGTAAAGCAACGAGTCATGAATGAATGTGGTTGTAACAACAGTTTCTGCTCAGTCTTGAAATTCAATGGAGGACAAGTGTCAACCTCAATCTTGATTTTAATAGATTTCTCTGTTTGAAACATAACATCATAGACATCGGTATTGTCCTTTAGAAAGGCAGACTCAACATTGCCGAAGTTCTTCTTGTCCTTCTTCTTGATTTCAACCTCACGTCCTACCAAAGCAAATGCATCAACAATGGGTTGGAAATATTTGCTGAAGTCAAATGCATCGTCTTGTGCCAGCAGAGAAAAGTCCATATCTTCACTGAAACGTTGCAACCCGTGAAAGATTCTCAGACAAGTTCCGCCATAGAATGCTGCGGATTCAAAAAATCCACCACTATACAAACCTGCAAGAATCACCTGTTGGTTTACTTCAAATATAGCGTTTCGCTTGTTCTGCTCTGTTGTCAGATCATAGCGTGACAACATGCTATCGTAAATTTCATTCTTCATCGTCTCAGAAACTTTAATACAGTTGCAATAGAGTCGGCCTTCTTGCCTACCTTTATATACTCCTCAAGAATAGTTGCGTCAAACTTATAGAACTCATCCATATCCATTCGGATGTCATGCTCAAGATAGTTTTCCACATCCTTCAAAAAGCGCAGATTGACCTTGGAAGAATTTGCAATCAGGTCGCACAAAGCCTTTTCGGGTGATGCTATCAAGAAAGCATATTCGCCCTTATGCACACTTCTTACTCCCACAGAGAAAGCATCTCGGGCAATATACTTGTAATCATAATTCCCTACAGGAGTCTGAAAACTTCGAGAGTGTTTTACCGTCATGGATTGATGCGTGTACACAGCCTCTGGAATCAAGCCATAATATCTCAAAGCTGTCGACATGGAAATGTAAGAAGGTGTATAAAGATGATTTGCTATCAATTCATTCGAAAGTGTCTTTCCAGAATGTTCAGGATTGACAACATAGAGCCCCCTCTTCAATCTTATAATATATCCATTCTTCTCAAGCCAAACAACCTTCTTGTCTGCTGACTTGAGTTCTGGGTATAACGATTCGATGATAGAAGACGTTATAGGGATTGCTCCTATTTCCTTTAATTGCCTATTCATAATGCAAAGATAGCAATATTTTGAACAATAAAAGAGTTTATTCTTCTTTTTCTGTTCAAATATTTACTGTTTTATGATTCGAATCCTAATTTTCATCCATCAGATGGCATCCAAGTGAATCACATGTAAAGATATAGCCACCAAAAGAAAAAGAACCAAAGTAAAAAGTGGTTTAGTTTAAATCCTTGAGTATATATATACAAGAACTAAACTAAACCTATATTTTCGCAGGTGATCAAAACACCTTAGAGTGACATTCATCGGTTATGAATCATCCGAAATGGCAAATCTATGAGCAAGTCCTTTTTTCTTTTGTAGGAGTCGATTTTTCAACTAAAAAACGGTATATTTGCTGTGTATTAGTGTTAAAAAAGCACAAAACGCAAAAAAAATTAAAGAAAAAGAGAGAAAAATGAGCTTTGGTGAAATAAACGGAGAGAAAAAATGCAATATGCTATGTAATAATGAGTTATGCCATTTTCTATCAATTGCACAGTATTTTTCGGCTCAATATTCGTTCGAGCTATATTTAACCAATTGATACTCAGAATTTTCCATCTCTTTCATCGGGAAATAAGCATCCTACAAGCATATACAGCAAAGGCAGGTTCACCAAAAGTAAACCTGCCTTTTTTGTATCCACCCACACCACCAACATTAAAAAGTGATTTTCAAAAAAAGTTGCGGGTTGCGGGTTGCGTTTTACTACAAACAAAAACTACCAATACCGATATTCATCCTCATCCAAAAACCATTTATCCAACTTCTCCCGATTACTCGGAAAAGCCAGTTTATAGCCTTGGGCTACGGCTTCGGTATCTACTTCCCGATAAGGGATTCCACATTCTATACAAGTCATGGCGGACACCATTCTACTGAGGCGGCCATAACTCAACACATTGCTCGGGGGAAGTAATTTCTCCTTGCCACCGATACTAGCCATGTTCAACACATTCTTGATGTAGGCTTCGGTATCGTTTTCCGCGGGAGGTGCCCAACGGCTGATGATGTTCCTTACCGTATAGTCCTTGTTCTGCATTCGGAAACGTTCATAGTAGGTTTGAAGGATTTTCCATGCGGCCCGATAGCCGTAGGCCATGGTTTCGAATTGTACGAACGATTTGTCGGTTTGCTCTTTTCGCGCTCCTTGCCAATGGGTGGAGGAACGACGGATATTGAGCGGATTATTGTTTCTGATTCCTCTAGTCATAGTTATGAGTTATAAGTTATGAGTTATGAGTAGTGTGCCCACCATTGTCCGAAGTCTTTATACCCCTCGGGTAATTCATCTCTTATAAGACAAGCTCCTATTTCATTGGCGGCTTGCAGCAATTGACGATATAACCTCTCTCCCGCTTCATCCTTGTCGGGGAAGATGTGAAAGACCGTTTTCTTCTCCTCACGCAAACTTGCCAAGAGTTTCACATCTTCAGACTTCAAGAGGGTGACTCCGGGAATGACGATGGCTTTCCATCACGAGCGTGCTGGGGTCACCGTGGACATCGCAGACAAAACATTTGTAGGTATTCCATTTCACGTGGAAGGGAAGCGAAGGATGGCTGTCGGCATGGAAAGGGCAAAGGGCTTTGTGATTCTTTACTTTCAGTCCTAACCTATCGGCCACTCCCTCGATAGGGAGGGCACGAAGTTTGTCCAGGTCGTATTTCTCCATTACTTCACATTTTCCATCATACACGCTTCATGATGGGACTTTTTAGGAATACGGCAATCCATTTACTTTGGGTTGTCGTGTTTTTGTTTCTGACAAGTTGTTAAATCATCCAAGAATCAGCTAATTTCCACCAAACAATTATCTATTTCCTGAATAAAATTCATATCTTTGCAACTGATAATATTTTATCTGTATCCAAACATATCCAAACGTTATGAACAATATATTATCAGTATTGGAAAACTTCTCGCTTGACAATGCCGATGACATTGCTATCAGCATGGCTCATGATTTCCGCAAGCGCAGGATTGAGAAGAATCTCACTCGTGAGCAGGTGGCCGAGCGTTCCAACGTCGCCCTAAGCAACATCGTCCGGTTCGAGCAAAAGGGACTCATCTCCCTGAAGAACCTGATTGCCCTGGCCATGGCGATGGATTACACCTCGGAGGTCAAGAACATTTTCAGCCAACCCAAATATTCCACCATGGAAGAGTTGACTCAGATTCGCAAGAACACCGGCAAAAGTCGGGCATTTAAGAAGGAAATATGATAGACAGACTTACAGTGAAATATCACGAGGAGGTAGTGGGCATCCTCTCCCTCACTCCGGACAACAAGCTGTGTGCCTTTGAGTATGACAAGGCATGGCTGGTGAATGGCTTCAGCATATCTCCGTTGGAATTACCCTTGAAGTCAGGCTTGTTCTGTTCTAAACATTTACTTGAAGATAAACTATAGTCTATGTTAAAGCAGACATCTGAGACCCTGACCGTTGTGAAATGCAAAAAATAAAAGAGCAGTGCTTACAACACTACTCCCTTTTAGTTATATACTTACATAATTATGTAATGCTTTTTTCTTCAATTTATCAAAGCATACTCGCACAATTTTCAAGACGTAAATTGCCTGATAATAGGTTATATACAAAGTATATAAAAAAGTTTTGTCCCATGTCAGCGAATTTCCTTTTGGCTAATGGAATACCGAAATATTGCAAATAAATCGGTATTCTTACCTTATAGAACGGTTCCGAATCTCCAATGTAATATCCATATA
>JAZUCE010000191.1:0-4209 GCA_045638905.1 Faecalimonas sp. | reverse complement strand
ACATCTACCACAATGTAATTTTTCTGTTCAAGCAATTTGAACAGTTCTTCATTCCAACATTCGCTGGCCTCCACATTAGAGACTTCCGGAACTTCCATCAGAAACTTGCGGATAAGTTTATCATCTTGCTTTTGCGCAAATGCAAATATAAATGCAAAGGCCACTGACATCAGACCCAAAACGATCCAGATCCGTTTCATAACACATGATATTTATAAAGAGATGTTTGCAAATTCAACAAAAAACATGCCCTTGGCAAAGGAGATAACTGTTAAGCCTCTTACTTTTGATTATGGTAATCCTGTGTCGACTAGAGCGACGGCAGATGGTCGGTAATTGCAAAAGTATGCTACTAGCGCACAGAGATAATAAAACCCCATGCTGCCAATTCTCAGTAAGCAGTTATGATAACAACTTATTGTGTTAATGTAATCCCCTTTATTCTTTTCATGAATTCGGATAAAATACAAGCTCGATGTATTGGATGTGACTGGTTACTAATGGCCGTTCTCAATTGATTCCATTCGTTTATACTGTCTAAGAAATTAATGCCACTGAGGACAATAGTTTTCAATTCTTCCTGTCTAGTCGTTTCTATATATTCCTTCTCAAAGTCGAGAGATTGCATTAAATCCCTGTTATATAACAACATATCTATTCGTATCCGAACGGGGAATTGATATTCGGGCTTATACGATGGCTTACCCTCTTGTATTTCATCTATGCCTAGATTCAAGTAAAATTTATTGGAAAAATGAGATTTCTGAAAATTCAGTATCTGAATAAAGTCTTTAGTTGTTCTATACCATGAAGTTTTCTTAAAGACGAAACCGTCAGAGGTTAATATGTCTTTTACTAATTTGTCAATTTCTCTCATAATCTATTTGTCGTATACATCAATATGATATTCCCATCCGATTTCGGGATGCATCTTTTGTAATTCGTCTCTATTAGAATCGTATATGGACGAAGTCAATTGATTTCCGGAGTAAGAGTATGTGAAGTCATCTTCTTCCCCAGACTCATTGACTCGAGTCATAGTCAGCATATTGCTATTGAGGTCGTATGAGATGTCCTTCTCCTCCAGACTGTTTGACGGCTATGCATTAAGGTAATGCCTGCTGTCTGAAAGACGTTCCAAGTGGTCATATTCGAATGAGTACATATTAGTTTCTGAATCATTCCTGCTCCATTCCCGAAAGGTCTCTGTCCGTCAAAATACTCTCATTCGGCTGTTTTTACAATATTAAGAAGTATAAATTTACCCCACAGCACACTAGTCCAACACCATACATTTTTTACTTCTGATATTTCAGAAGGAAAGAAATCTTCTATTTTTACATCCTCAAGTAATTGCTTACTCTGCATCCTGCTTACATATGGTTCTTTTGAGAAATAATCAGCCCACATATTAAATGCTGTAATAAGATCTGGAGCCCGATGCTGACTTATATAAGTACCTCCTTTAAATTCAACAATAAATGTGTATGTTCCCATTATCTATTCCCTTTAGCATTCCTACTATGATTCTCACCTCAATTTTCCTATAGAACGGACATGCCCGTAGCAAAGTTCTATGGATGTCTTATTTTTATTCCCTTTTCAGTCAAAGCATCGATTACTTCTGCGCGTTTCTCTGCCGACCAGCCATTATATTGGTTCAAGCATGGACCAACAGGAGCGAAAGCTCCTTTGCGGGCAAATGTGAGGCGTTCTCTTTTACCCTTTCCTTGCTGGAAAACATCAATGGTTTCATATGTGTACGTCTTTCTCTTCTCTTTGCCCGGACATAAATAGACGACTTCAATTGAATCGTCCATAATATTTACCGCATAAGGGTAATTGAGGCGTCGTGAAACTGAAAAGAACAAGAAGTAAAGAAATATAGGGAGAGCCCACACAAGTCCGGAAACGACACTCTGGAGAATGCTTCTACCAAAATCCTGGTATTCCATCAAAACATTTAATGGAAGCAATATCAACAAGATTGCGACATAGACATCAATCCGCTTCACCCACCACCATTGGGTTGGTTGGGGAACTTCAAAACTTTTCATTACCATAGTTTGTCTTCTTTTTGAAGGATATGAGGTTTAGAACACCTTTATTCCGAGACAGTAAGCCACGATTCGGGGGCGTCAGATGAACTTGTCAAGGCTGTTAGATAAATTGGAATTTATCAGGTTAAAGTCAGCAAACAACGAGTCACAATTCTTTATGCATTAGTCGACTAGGTTTATCAGAAACTGTTTTTCATCCTCGCTAGCCAATGGTTTGTCTTTAGGATGGATCTTCGATTCCTGTTCCAAGGACTTTAATGCGATAGAAGCAAAGTATTTAGCCGCTTCTATATTTCCTACGGCCTCATACAACATTGCGGCTGCAAGAGAATGGTCATATACCTCTGATAAAAGGAGTAAACTTGAAATCGTGGTTCCATCCAAATAATTCAAGCCGACATGGTAAGCTTCTTCGTTTTTCGAGAGAACGGCTGATTTTATGAATCCCCTATAGGCATGTTCTTGGTTGTGAGTCTTCTTTTTATCATAACCGATGGCTTTCTTGTAGTGGACGAAAGCTTCTTCATACTCCTGCTTTTTATAGAAGTAATCAGCCAATCCCACCAAGGCGTCAAACTTATTGACAATAACACCATCTATATCGGGATAATCCGACAAAAGTTCGTTCATCATACTCAAACCAACACCTTGAATTACAGGGTTGCTTGAACCAAGGAGATAGTCTGCTTGTATTCGAAGATATTGGGTCTTGTTGTAAAGATGTCTGGACCTATTTAACCTTGTTCTGAACTCAAGCTCTATCTCATCGTTCCATCCCTTGTTCCTATACCAATCATCGTTTGCCATATCAAATGTTTTATCGTTTTCCGTAAATCCCGATTTATCAGTGCAAATATATGAAACATTTACGAGGGAATCATCCATCGTATCGCGCTCTGGCACATACACATATTAATTTTGCCTGAAACTAATATGAACCTATTATGATACCTGAAGGGCACACAATTGAAGACATTAAGAAGAGAGAGCAAATCATCAGAGACTTTTATCATGAGTGGAAAGAAAAAGCATCTCAAACGAGATGCTTAACTTTTGCCCCTTATGCGTGGCGGAGGTTTACGCCCTGAGGTGTGATGCGATGCGGGCGGGGACTTCGCACTACCCATTACATCGTCCTACCACGACTTACTATTTATGCCGCAAAGATATGCAGTTTTTCTCTATTTGCAAAACATGTACTTATCAACTTCAAAAAGGTGTATCAAAATGGGTATTCCATCTTTGAAATCTGCCATTTTTTATATGTTTAATATTGTATTTTCATTCAAATTATGCAAATGACCTCGGCCACGGAAACCGCCATTTTTATGGACAGCACGCCCATTTTTCCATTCCCATCCACAAAATAGGGCATTTTCATGGACGGGAAAGGAAAATCCAAAGTGGCCTATGTCCCACCCTTAGAGGTGCATAACCATGAGCGTCGGTACAAAAAATCACAGTTTTGTGTACCGACGGTGCCGAAAACAGAGCAAAAGGTATGGATATCAATAGCGTCGGTACGAGAATCCGACAATACTCGTACCGACGCTATGCTTAAAAATCTCTCGGCCTTGCAACGCTATGCGATTCAGTGGATTTATCATTAAGTGCAATAGCGACTGTTACAGCTAACGAAGAATCCTAAGCACGCTATTAGTACAAGATAGCAATCGACCACTACAAATTATGTTCTGCTTATATATTCGAATTTTACCGAGGGGAAACCGACAAAACCTGGTGACAAGAACCAGAAGCCTTACTCCAAACTTCTGATTCAGTTATATGACGGGATAAAACTGAGGTAAAAGGAAAGAGCCGGTGCAAAAAGCGGTGGCTGAAACTGTTACTTCCACCAGTTCCTGCGGTGGTGGAAGATCTTTCCGCTTCCTGACGGACGCTCATCTTTCTTGTAGAAAGGAATCTGATAGCCTATACCGAACTCCACGAATTCCGCAATATGCATGTGGGTCTTGCAGCTAGCCTGAAGATATATGTTGTCCAGGATGCGGTATCTCAGACCGAAACGGATATAGTGGCTGGCTTCTTCAGCGCCTGCGCCATATGGAGAGTTGTATAACAGCGGGCGCTTGGGTGCCACCATACCGGCGACTGTATTATCATGGTGATAGTCATAGTAGATATTTCG
>JAZUCE010000190.1:0-19306 GCA_045638905.1 Faecalimonas sp. | reverse complement strand
GGAGGTGTTTTATCAAGAATGGTTGATAATGTTGAACAGGAATTAAGAAAACACAGATGTTGTTTTACAGGTCATAGACCGCATAAAATCGGGATGGACGAAGAAACGGTAAAAGAATTGCTGAGAAAAGCCATAAAACAGGCAATAGCAGATGGATTTGTAACTTTCATATCCGGTATGGCTCATGGTGTGGACCTATGGGCTGCTGAGATTGTGCTTGAAGAAAGAAAAAATAATTCTTTTATTCATTTGATTTGTGCTTCTCCATATGAGGGGTTTGAAAAGAGTTGGGACGATTCGGAGAGAAAACTGTATCACTCTATTATGGAGCAGGCAGATTTAGTAAAGTTTGTTTGTGAACATTATTTCAGAGGTTGCTATCAGGTTCGCAATGAGTGGATGGTAGACCGGAGTGCAAGAGTAATAGCTGTATTTAACGGTGAGCCAAGCGGTACTAAAAATACAGTTGTTTATGCTCAAAAGAAGGGTAAAGAAGTCCATAATGTTCTGAATGTAATATAAAACACGTTAAAATATTGATTAAAATTGAAATTTATGATATAATTTTATATAAATATAGATACTCTACGATAATAAAGAACAAGAAATGGGAAAGGTGTGCTTTCAATATGAAAAAGATTTTTACATTATTATTGACACTTATATTATTGTCAAATCTGATTGTAATTCCAGCATCCGCTGCGGAAGATAATTCGATATATATTCCTAAAATTGTTAGTGCAGACAATGGAAATAAGCTGGTATATGTTCCTGAACTTGCAGAAATAGCAAGAAAAATGTCATCAGATGCTTATGGAATTGAGAAAGGTGCAACGACAAGTATTGCAAAGACTATGAAAAACGAAGGCTTTGTAGATATTCAAATAAGACAAGATACTTCAAAATCAAGCGGTGATTTACCAGAAAACTTTCTTGTAGGTGTTAAAAACTTTAAAGTTAATGGAAAAGAAAAACATGTTCTCGCAATAGCTTTCAGAGGAACACAAGATGCCGTTGATATTATCGCTGATGCATTATATGTTGACTTAAACGGATTTCATTCAGGCTTTTGTGGTTCAGCAAGCAACGCATTTAATATTCTTTATGATAAAATAAGTTTTTCTTCATTAAAAAATAGTGATGGTAGTGCTATGTCATTCCGTGATTACCTTGATTGTTGCAAGGATGGAAAAGAAGGTTACTACATATTTGTAACAGGTCACAGCCTTGGTGGAGCTATTGCAAATATTTTCACCGGAGATATACTTGCAGGTTTTGGTGTAAAGAGTAATGCAATGTGTTATACCTTTGGTACACCTACTGTATGCTCATCTTCTAAAGCAAAATCATTAAATGCATATAATATTTTCAATATTATAAATACAAAAGATCCTGTTCCTAAAATTGGATATAATATTGGCGAAGGAGTTCGTCTAGGAAAAGATTTAAAAGAAACTGTTTCGGCAGGCATTTTATTTGATAATCACAAAATAGGTAGCGCCTATAAAACGACAACAGCGTTAGTGAGAAACAATATTGATTCAATGTACAAATATACACTCTCTTATTATGACCAGTGGTATAAAGAGAAGTATGGAAATAATGTGGCAGGTTCTAATGGGGACGTAACACAAATTGATAACAAAAACGACGGAAAATCAGATGGCACGCTTGGAAGCAGTATTGTCGGTGTTGTAGATATTCCTTCAAGTTGGGAAAATCTTAGCATAAGAAGCGGCCCATCTACTAATTATCAGATAGTCGGTAGTATGAACGATGGGGTTCGATGTAATGTATACCCAAACAAGACGAAAAATGGATGGTATTATGTTGAATACAATGGTACATATGGGTATGCTTCGGGAAACTGTATAAACACAGGAAATACGCCCGCGCCATCAGCTCCTGCGCCGACAGTTAAGCCGTCAACTCCAGCAGGTATATCATTATCAACCTCTAATGTTAATTTGAGTTATCCGAATTCGCCTACTCAAACAATTACAGTTACGGCTACAGGTGATTTGCCGAACACATACAAGTTTGAACTTGATATGGATGAAAATGTGAATTTTAATTGGGGAACATGGTCAGGCAACAGTATAAATCTGACACTGACTGCGCATGATGGTTCCAATTCCTGCACGCCGAAAATTTATCTAAAGGACTCTAATACCGGTGATGTGCGGGCATCCATAAGTTTCAATGTAAATGTAAATGTGACAAAGCCTGCAGTTAAAGAGTATATAACTGTTTCTTTTGACTCAAATGGCGGAAGTACGGATTATGCATCGCAAACTGTTGAAAAATACGGAACGGCAACAATTCCGAGTAAAAAACCTTCTAAGAGCGGATATGAGTTTTTGGGCTGGAGTACATATCGTGATGTTTCGACAGCATCGTATAAGAGTGGTGAAACAATAAATGTTGGAAACACAAATTTGACTTTTTATGCTATTTGGAAAAAACAGATAAACAAGAATGAGTGGGATTTAAGTCTATCTGAAGATAAACTGTTTTTTGAAAAAAATTATGGGACCGGTCGAAGCGTTGTCATATCTTTCTACGAGCCAGATGGAATGAGGGAAAATATAGATTATCATTTGAGAATTAATATTGATGGGCTTACTTATTCTTGGGAAGATGAATGGTATGATGAAAATGGATATAAAAATCAGGAATTAACAATTTACACACCAACAAAAGAAACATACGATGAGGAAGTTTGTATTGAACTAATTGAAGAAGATAATAACACTGTTATAGATAGTGAGAGCTTTTATGTATATCTTACAGAAAAAGACACTACAACCGAAAAATTTGCCGACAGAAATCCATCAGGTATATCGGTATATCTTAATGGCAGAAAGCTTTCTTTTGATGTTCAACCGCAAATCATTAACAGCAGAACAATGGTTCCAATGAGAAAGATATTTGAGGAATTAGGAACTGTTGTAGGTTGGAACAACAATACTCAAAAAGCTATTTCAGTAAAGAAAGGCGATGTTGTTAGCGTAAGCATAGGTGGACAATACTTAACTGTAAACGGAGAGCAGAAATTATTAGACTCTCCTCCTGTAATCATATCAGGAAGAACATTAGTTCCTGTTAGAGCGATCGCAGAAAGTTTCAACTGTGATGTTGAGTGGTACGATTATGGAGCAAGTCAAGTAGTTGACATCAATATGAAAGACACCATAAATAGCATGGAAAACATAGGTAGCCTCTTGATAGGTTATAGCGAGTTCTCACCGTTTTCATACTACGATGATTATGGAAATTTAATTGGTTTTGATACGGAACTTGCTAAATATGTTTGTGATTTTTGGGGTTGGGAATGTTCCTTTGTTGAAATACCTTTCGATATGAGTTTTACAGCAATAAAAACAGGTCAAATAGACTGCTATTGGAACGCAATATCTAAAACCGAAGAAAGAATGGAATATGCTACATTTACAAATGAATATGTTTCGTTTGATATGGAATATGAAGAAGATGGTAAATGGTACACTTCTAACGAGGTTTATTCTGTTCCATTCAGGAAAGGTGATTATGATACAGTTCAATTAGTGAATATCGCATTGGAAGAAGCTCAAAAGGATGGTACTATAGAATACCTTAAATACAAATATGGCATTGAATAAGGAGCACATTATGAGAAAATTTTTAATATTAAGTTTAACACTTTGTTTGCTTACCCTTTCGGGGTGTGGCAGAGCTGGTGTATCGACAGATGAATATGATAATTCAAATTATGTGAGCGGAATAACAGGGCTTTATGAACATTCCGAATATCCGGATGCGTATAAGATTGTTGTTTCAGAAGAAACCAATAACATTATTGATTTTGAAGTAAGTGCTATAAGAGGATACGCTGCACAAATTGCAACTGCACGAATGACTGACGTTGAGCTTGTGGATGGTGTTGGAAGTTTTAACTTTGTAGATAGTTTTAATAATAGCGGAACAGGAGAAATCGTACTAGAGGGTTCGCAGTTAAATATTGCATTTAACACGAACGAACCTTATCAGGGCAATTGGTGTGTTGATGCAGCCGAAGGATTTTATATAAAGACTAAGGAATTGGCTGAACTTGATGAATTTGGCGGAGACACTGTGACTGAAGATGGACAGGAAACCATCGGACTTGAACAGTTTGGGGTTACAGATACATGGATGTACAGAGTTGTTGAATATACAAAAAACGGCGAAGATATTTATGATGACGATATTGATTTCAACATTTCTGAATCCGAAGGTAGCATACAGAGCCGTGAAAATGGAAGAACGAATGAAAAAATATATTTTATTACAGAAAATGGCTATGATAGTATAAGCAAGGAGAGAGATGGCTTTGTGAAAGCATATCCGAGTGACAGAAATGGATATGATGCGAAACTGCTTATGGAACGACACGACGGAAGCCAAGAAGTTTTATATCTCCGAGTTTTAGTACCTAATTGTGTTTTTGAATTTACATATGAAAATGGCGAAGAATTTGGAATATACGAAACAATGGATTACGCTCATCGAGATTATAATACCGATTCTATCGAATACCGCAGAGATGATTATGAGTACAAAGAGTATTATAATAAACCTACAGGATGGGTTCCGGAAGAATATAAATAAAAACTAAATAAAAAACAACTCCTCATCTTGCAGACATAAATTTGATGTGACAAAATGATAAGAAGATTACATAGGTAATAAGCAAAGCAGGTTTAAGAAGTCTATCCAAAGGGATAGGTCTGTCTTAAACCTGCTTTTTGTCATTTTTACAAAAATAAAATATCGTGCGGTACGAAAATCACAGTTGATTATGTTAATAAGAGGGGAATAGAAGTAAATAATGTTCTGAAAAATTGAATATATAAATTACTTTTAGTTCTAAACTAATTTAATTCAAAAGATGTTACACAAATAGTAAAATAATAAATCATTGACAACTCTTATATATTTTATCATTAGTGGTAAAATATAAGTATCAAATTGGCAAAGGAGTTGTTAATATGACAATAACAAGAGAACTTATTGAAAAATTCAAACATTATCTAATTGAGGAAGAAAAATCCTCAGCAACGCTCGAAAAGTATATGCGCGATGTAACGGTATTTTTTACATGGCTTGCAGGTTGCGAACTCGATAAACTTACGGTACTTCGCTACAAGGAGCATTTGACAATGAACTATGCTCCTGCATCTGTAAATTCGGTGCTTTCATCTTTGAATAGTTTCTTTGAGTATAACGAGTGGCATTGCTTGAAAGTAAAGATGCTTAAAATCCAAAAACAAATTTTTGCTGAGCGAAGTAAAGAACTTTCAAAGGGTGAGTACGAACGGTTGCTTAATGCCGCAAAGGATAAAAAGAATGTAAGACTGTACTATCTGATGCAGACAATTTGCAGCAGCGGAATAAGGGTATCTGAGCTTTCTGCAATTACCGTTGAAGCTATAAAAGCTCGTAGAGCAACTATAAACTGCAAAGGAAAAATGCGAGTTGTTATTTTACCGAAGGATCTCTGCAAAATATTGTCCGAATATGCAAAAGGGCAAAAAATAACAAGCGGTCCTGTGTTCGTAACAAGAACAGGTAAACCGCTTGATAGAAGTACAATATGGAAAATGATGAAGGCCTTGTGCGAAAGTGCAGGCGTGGATAGGGATAAAGTATTCCCTCATAATCTCCGTCATTTATTCGCCAGAACCTTTTATTCAATCCAAAAAGACATTGTGCGCCTTGCAGATATTCTTGGACACTCAAGTGTTAATACCACGCGTATATACACGATGGAAACTGGTGATATACATCGACGTCAAATTCAAAAGTTGGGACTATTGAGGCTATAAATAAAAAAACCACAAAATCGAAATTATGTTGCAGGCAACTGACATCTTTGTTATTAAATTTAGTGAAATAAATAATATTTTATCAGAAAACAAAAAATTAAGACATAACGACAAGACCGGGCAATGTGAATTTTGTTTAACCGGTCTGTTTTGTTATGTCTATTTTTTTGCACAATGACGATTTTTAAGAAATATAGGTAAAATCATTGACAAACACTCCTTTATGTGGTAAACTATTTAAGCTATTGATATGTATAAATCATATCTCTTCCCACATAATTTCGATTATGTTGCAGGCAATTTTTTTTGCCACGACTTGTAACGAGCATTACATCTTGGCGAAATGTGGCTACAAGTACAAAGAGAAAGGATTGAAAAAGTATGGACAGTTACGAAATGTCCGACAAAAGAAAAGCGATTATTGCAACAACATGGGATTATCTATTAAAAACCGGTCTAGGGAATGCCTCGGTAGGAGAGCTATGCAAAGAAACAAAGCTTGCACAAAGTAGTCTTTACTACTGGTTTGAAAACAAGGACGATATTTGGATAGCCGCCGGTAAGTATGGATTGTCTAAGGTTGTTGATGCGCTTTTTACTTTTACACTCAATCACACTGATGATGTACGAGGGTATTTTGATACCCTTTTGTTTGAGGTTGAAAAGTATAAGTATGAGTTGAGGCTTGCTCTTCAGATTACTACCAGTCCTGTGTTCGGAGAACGTATGAGAGAAAAATCCAAGGACTTCAGACATCTCTATGAAAGATATGCAGAAAAAATCATTGGTGTATTTGGATGCACATATGTTCAGGCTGAGTATTTTATCTATACAATCATTGCTTCCGTAATTGATTATGCTATTTGGGATGATGGCGAAAAAACACAAATGCTGCTCGAAAATCTATATGATAGGATTTTAGAAAAGATTGATATTGAGCAGTAAAAGGAGAACCTATGGAGCTACTCAATGCGGTACTGATTGTTACCAAGTGTGAAAACACAGAACAACTAAAGAATTTATCAACAGAAAGAAAAAGGAAACTTGCAGACTCTCTTGAGGAACGTGTTCCAAGCGGCCTTGCTTCTATTGAAGAATGGAATGAACTGCTGACTATTTTTATGGATGTACCTCCGGAAAAAGAAAACAAATCCGCAAAGAAAAAACTTCTGAGTTATTTGCGGGGCGAGGTACATAGAGAAAACTCAGTTATAACTGAAAATAAAAAATGGTGGCAATTTAAGAAATAAGCAATAGAAAGCAGGCAAATACCTTTGGATTACAGCACAGACACACTATTAAATGATGAATTTCTAATATTTATTGCAGCAATTATTATAGGATTTTTTATAATTCTTGCGTTAGTTATAAACTTCTTCATTCCATTTAAAGAAGAAAGAGATTACATAAAAATGGAGATGGAGCGTAGCTATGAGGAAGACGAATATCGCTATTGGCGAAGGGAATTGAAATATTTATATTTGCGATCAATACCATTAATTGGAAGATTTTTTAGATAGCTAATCCACAATGCCGGATAGTATTTAAAGATAAAGATTTAGCCCTCACTGGGGTGGGAAGTTTGTCTTCCCCCTCTTTCAAAACATACAGCCTGTTCTGTTCATTACAATTTACAGCAACAGTGTCTTCGTCTTGTTCGTTACATCGGCTTTGAATGGGTTGTATGTTTTGAAAGAGGATACTATTATTTTCTTTTCGATTGTTTGTTATATTATCAGACGAAAATACAATCGTATAAAAAATGACATGGAGGCAAAATGTATGCAGCGACAAAAACATAAAAAAAATTATTCCTTTATTATATGTTGCATCTTCATACTGAATTTGATTTTAAGTATAACCCCGGTTTATGCTGCGGGCGATACTATTGTTTTAAATGGTCCTGATGAAAGTGCGAGTAAGATTTTCACTGCGGAAAACATGTTTCCCGGCGATGCAGTTTCGCAGAAGTATGTATTAAATATATCACACAAAGAAAATATTGACATTATGTTCAAGGCTAAGGTTCAGGAAGGATTTGAAACTCTGGCAGAGGTTTTGAAATTAAGAATTACAATAGACGGTATTAATGATCCTTTGTGGGATGGTCTGATGAAAGATACACCCGAACCGGTTACCTATACCTTACCTGCAAGTCAGAAGAGTGTGACCTATTGCCTGACTGTATATTTAGATACTTCTGTGGGTAATAAATACCAGAATAAAGATTTAAAAGCAGATTTTGAATGGTATTACATGCCTGAAAGTTCAGGTGGTGGCACTGGAGGCGGTACCGGTGGTGGAACTGGCGGTGGCTCAAACAAGCCAAGTACCGGCACAACAAAGCTATTAAGACGTGCATATGTAGTTGGAAGACCTAATAATTTATTTGAGCCCGAATCTCCGATTACAAGAGCTGAAACAGCAACAATCTTTGCAAGAATCTTTGCAGATTATAACGAAGATAACCTAATTTCAAAAGATACAAGTTTCAAAGATGTTGGAGAAAATGAATGGTTCACTAAATATATATCTCGATGTGAGGATGAAAATATTATCTTTGGGTATGAAGGCTATTTCAGACCAAGTGATAATATAACGCGAGCTGAATTTGCAGCCATTTGTGTGAGATTCTTTGAAAATCGAAGTGACAGCACCATTAAGCCTGCGGATATAGCCTTTACGGATTTTAATAGTTCCCATTGGGCTTACGAGACAATTAGGAAAGCATACGCTAACGGATATGTTGCCGGCTATCCTGACGGAACGCTCAGAGCAGACAACACTATAACTCGTGCCGAGGCGGTAACAATAGTAAACAGAATGCTTGAGCGTATTCCTGATAAAGAATACATAGACAACAACTTACATAAGCTGATTGATTTTATAGATGTTCGTGACAACACATACTGGGCTTACTATGAGATCTTTGAAGCAGCGAACACCCATTATATTCGATTTGTAAATGATTTTGCAAAATGGGTTGATTAAAGAAAACACAGCAGAAAGGCGGTTTTAGTTTGAGCAGAAATATTAAATACATCATAATCGCCATTCTGGTGTTTTCAATAGCGCTCGGCGTTATTTCTATAACTTGTTTCAAATCTGCGGATGTTACGGCAGTTTATACAAGAAACAATCTGTCTTGGAGTAACACAGATGTTTTTGAAGACGGTTCAATAGACCTTGATTTAGCAAACGGAAAAACAACCATTAGGTTAAAGAATGATGTTAAAGGTAATATTGGCTATAACATTTATTTGTACTCAGTTGAAGAAGATTCGAACAATGCCACACTGTCGTCAGAAGACATGACTGAAATAAATAAAAATGAGTATCCCGATTCCTTGAAAAAATGCGATATAAAATGTGCATATCGTGGTTACGTTAAAGGCGGTGAAAAAAAGGATTTTGAAATACAATCAACCGCTGATACAGGTTTAAAGCTTCTGATGGTTATAGAGGATAATAATTCTTATCCTAAAGAAGAAAAGAGCATTCCAACTATTGCAAATGTAAAGTTTAGCGCAGAGGTACTCCTTGACGGACAGTACCCCAGAGGAAATGATTATTCTTTCTCATTGAAGGATGCTCAAGGCACAGTAATTGAAACAGTACATAATGACGATGGATATATTTCCTTTTCAAATATTGCCTTAAAGCAAAAAGGAACATATATATATTATCTCTCGCAAAACGAGGGAAAAGATGACGAAACAACCTATGATAAATCAATTTATACAATAAATGTGGTTGTAGAAGAAAAAAATGTTGCTAAGGTTTCCTATGAAAAAGACGGTACACCAAGAGAAACATTACCGAGATTCTCAAATTATAAGGAGATCAAGGACGTCTCTGATATGGGAAATATTGTAGAATATCCAATCAATGATAAAAAATCAAATGAACAACCCAATTATTTGCTTTGGTCAACTTTAGCAATTGGTGTTCTTTTAGTTGTATTCTATATCATTGCTCACAGAAAGAAAGGGTGATGCGAAATATGATTCGAGATAAAAAGCTTCAAATAAATATTGTAGTTCTGCTTCTTCTTTGTCTGGGACTTTGTATTACAAGCTTTGCTATTTCATATACGATAATAAAAATCGAGAATAACTACTTTAAAACAGGCGGAATCGATATTGATCTGAACAATGGTCAACCTATTATTCCGGCAGACAAATGGTTGCTTGAACCGGGAATGACGATTGAAGAGGATTTCACCATAACGAACAATGGTGGTTGGAAGGTTTATTATAAGCTATATTTTGAAGAAGTTAGCGGCAAGCTTGGAGATGTGCTTGAAATAACAATTTATAAAAAAGGTGTACCTGATATACCTTTGCTAAAAGGAAAAATTGGTGAGCTTGTTGATGCAGACAAACTTAACATAGCCGGTGAACTGGAAACCGGTGCAACCCAAACACTGACCGCAAGATTCCATTTTCCAAAAGGTGCGGGGAATGAATACAAAAGTGAGACACTGAAATTTGATATGTCCGCTATTGCAGTCCAGACAAAAAATAATCCAAACAAGGAGTTTAAATAAGGAGAAATATAATGAAAGTTTTAAATGTATTTAAAAATGTATTTACTTGGCTACTTGTAGCTGTTGCAGCATGTATGATGGTGTTTACTGTTGTATCTGTAACAACCTTTGACCGAAACGATAGAGATTTATTTGGTTTTAAAGCATTTATCTGTCGTTCTGACTCAATGAAGGCAACAGACTTTGCATCAGGCGATTTAGTTTTTGTTAAAGAAGTTTCACCAAACACTATTAAGGTAGGCGATATTATTTCCTACCGTTCCGAAGATCCTGACTCCTTCGGAGAGACCTTTACCCATAAGGTACGTTCTCTTGTAACAAATGATGAAGGTCAGCCTTGTTTTATTACATACGGTACAACAACAGGCATTGACGATGATTCACCTGTAAAGTACACACAGTTTCAGGGCCGTTATGTCTTTGATATTCCGAAGCTTGGAACATTCTTCACATTCTTAAAAACAACACCAGGGTATTTTATTTGCATTTTCCTTCCTTTTATGTTGTTGATTTTTATGCAGGGATTAAACACTGTAAAATTATTTAGGAAATACAAAAAAGATCAGATGGCAGAATTAGCGGCAGAAAGAGAAAAAATTGAAGAAGAACGCAGACAAAATGCTGAAATGATGAAAGAGTTGCAGGCGCTCAAAGAACAGCTTGCATCAAAAGACGGACAACAGTCCGAATAAATAAGGTATAGACAGCAGAGGGCTGTTTATATATATTCGTCTAACTAAAAATTTTGATTAAGGAGGTAATAAAAATGACGAATAGTAAAACTACTAAGGGAGCATTGCTCGCAAGCGGTATTTCACTCCTGCTTTGCTGTGCAATGCTTCTCGGAACAACTTTTGCGTGGTTCACCGACAGCGTTACAAGTGCTGGAAATGTCATTCAGGCTGGTACTTTAGATGTTGATTTGGTTGACGACGCAGGCATCTCTATGGCGGGCAAAGTAATTGAATTTGTTGCCGCTGACGGACGTGCTCAAAGTGCAATCCTTTGGGAGCCGGGTTGTACATATAAAACCGAACCTGTTTATGTTGAAAACAAAGGTAACCTTGCTCTCAAATATGAAATTGCTATCAATGGTATTTCCGGTGATGCAAAACTTCTTGAGGCAATTGAATGGACTGTAACTGTTGGTGGGGAAACAAAAGTGCTCGCTGATTTAAAAGGAGAACTTTCTCCTGAAGCAAAATCCGGTGCAATTGTTCTTACTGGTCACATGAAGGAAGAAGCCGGAAATGAATATCAGGGCTTAGAAGCTGGCGGCATTTCCATCGCCGTTGTTGCTACTCAGCTCGAAGCGGAGAATGACAGCTTCGACAATACATACGATGCAGATGCAGAATATCCTGTAGCAAGCATTGAAGAACTTCAGGAAGCTATAGAAAATGCTGAAGACGGAGATATTCTCAGCTTCACAACTGACATTTTAGGCGATATAACAATTCCACAGAAGTCTGATGTTGATTTTACCATTAACGGCAATGGAAACGAGCTTAAAGGCTCAATTCTTGTAGATGGTAAGTCTGCTACATATACATCTGCTGGTGTTAATATCAGAAACGTAAAGTTTACTGCAGAAAGCATTTCTACTGATGCTTGTATCCAGTTAGGTAAGTCTGGCGATAACAACACACGTTATACTTGCAATGTAACTATCGAAGGTTGTACTTTTGATGTTCCCGATGTTGTTGGCGTTAAATCCTACACTGGCGGTGATAAGAATCTGACTATCAGAAATTGTACTGCAACAGAAAGAGCACATTCTCTTGCACAGCTTAAGGGTATTGAAGGCGTTCTTGTTGAAAATTGCACAGTGAACTCTGTTCGTGGTATCAACTTTAACAACAGCCTTGACGTAGTAGTAAACAATTGTACAATCGACGTTCAGAAGTATGCGGTTCGTTTCGGTGAATCTGATAACTCCGTTGTTGAAAACTATGCGGTTACAAATTGTACTTTGACTTCTGATAATGTTGACGATGACGCAGCTATCGTTCTTCGTGCAGGTGCTACCAATGCAAATCTTAACCTGACCGGTACCACCATCAATGCTACTGTTGAAATGAGCGGTCACGACGGCGCAAACATTACAAGATAATCATTTTTGATTTGATTTAAGTCCGTCCTATCCCCACCTCTTTGTGGGGATGGGCGGCAAGCAAAGGGTATGTGCCTTTGCTTACACTATTAGCTTGTACCTTTTGCTTGCCGAGGACTGAATCCAAGGCAAAAAGGCACTATTAAGAAATTAAATTTTTCCTTAAAAAAGGAGGTTAGAGCAATGACAAAAACCCAAAATACCAAGCGTGCACTGCTTATGAGCGCTCTTTCGCTTCTTATGTGCATTTCTATGTTCATTGGTAGTACATTCGCTTGGTTCACAGATAGCGTTACAAGTGCAAATAACGTTATTCAATCCGGTACTTTAGATGTTGTTCTTGAATACAAAACCAATTGGTCTGACGAATGGGCTCCCGTTAATGAAAACACGAAACTTTTCAAAGACGGTGCGCTTTATGAGCCTGGTTATACTGAGGTTGTATATTTGAGAGTATCTAATGCTGGTTCTCTTGCACTTAAGTATATGCTTTCCTTTAACATCGCTAACGAGGAAGGCTCTATAAATGTTTATGGCGATGAATTTAAGCTTTCTGATTATCTTCAGATTGGCTCATATTATCAGGATGAATACAGCTCCGGCGCCAATTATGCGAACACTCTTATGCCTATCATGTTCGGAAACCGTGAGAAAGCTCTGGAAAATGTTAACTTGAATACTCTGTCTTCTGCGAACCCAATAATTCGAGACAATGCTCCTATTCTTCCCGGTGAAGATACTGCACAGGTATATGCGCTTGTTCTCACAATGCCTGAGACTGTAGGCAATGAAGCAAATACAAAGGTCGGTGAAGAAGCTCCTTATATCGAGCTTGGCATTCGTCTCTATGCAACTCAGTACACACATGAAGATGATAGCTTCAACAATCAGTATGACGCTAATGTAGAAGAACCTACCGTACATGAGATTTACAATGCAGCAGACTTCTCTAAGGCATTTGCCGAAGGCGGTCAGGCTATCATTGAGAACATGGATCTCTCCGGAGAAAACGCAGTGTATGCAGAGCTTGCCGCAGACAAGTCCCTTGCACTGAATACTAACAATTCTACTATAGCAAAGCAGGATGACAAGGACTACGCAATTGTTAATTACGGCGATCTCGAAATCACCGGAAACGGTACTATTAAAACCGAATTTAAAGGCTCCATTGAGAACTGGGGTAAGCTTTACATAAACAACCTGAATATTGATGTGCAGGGAACCAAATACGGCTTCCATGTCAAGGATGGTGAGGTTGAAATCAATGACCTAACATTGACGGCTCAAAGAGGTGGTCTCAACCTTCAGGGTGGTAAGGTTACCATGAATAGCGGATCTGTTACAACCACAAGTTATGGCACGAATATTGGCTATCTTGTCTATGCCGCAAGCTTAACAAGTGCTGAAGTTGTTATTAATGGCGGTGACTTCAGATATCAAGCGGGTTACTACAGACACGGCGTTCTTTATGCCGGTCAAAACGCTACTATCATCGTTAATGGTGGTACCTTTGGCAAGGGTGGATCTAACACAAAAACAAAGTGGATCACCGAGGCAAATGGCGGCGACGTCATCATCAAGGGCGGTTCCTTCGAGTTTGATCCTTCCGATTTTGTAGCCGAAGGATATCAGGTTGTTAAGGGTTCAGACGGTTGGTGGACTGTTTCTAAGATTGCAGGATAAGGAGGAATGATATGAATAATTCAAAGAAATCTTTATTGATGAGTTCCATTTCTCTGCTTCTTTGTATCAGTATGTTTATTGGTAGTACGTTTGCCTGGTTTACTGACTCTGCGAGCAGTGCAGGCAATAAAATCCACTCCGGTATACTGAAACTTGATGTTGAACTTCTTGACAAAGCAACCGGTGAATGGAGCTCTCTAAAAGAAAAGAAGGAACCTATTTTCAATTATGACAAATGGGAACCCGGATATATGGATGCTAAGGTCTTTAAGATTCAGAACGAAGGAAATCTCGCACTCAAGTGGGTTACTAAGTTCTATTCCGAATACGAACTTTCTATTCTCGCTGATGTGATTGACGTTTATGTTCGTCCAAGCGATAGCGAAATCGGATATCCTGCAGACCGTAACCTCGAAAATTACACATGCGTTGGTAATTTGAGGACCTTCATCAATTCCATTGAGGAGACAACATACGGCAATTTGGAGCCTAAGCAAGAATCTTATCTTGGAATTGCACTCAAAATGCGTGAAGAAGCAGGCAATGAATATCAGGGACTTTCCCTCGGCGGACCATTCGATATCCGCATTTATGCAACACAGTACACATCCGAGTATGATAGCTTTGGCAAAGAGTATGATAAGGGAGCCACATTCGATGAGTTGTCAAACACATCCATCATGGCAACTGCAAGTAATACCCTTGTAAGCGGCGCTGACTCTGTTGATTTTGATTTGTCAAACAACGGTCTGTATGTTGCAAAGGTTATTGTTCCGGCAAGTGCTATTGCAGATCCTGCACAGCCTGTAACTGTCACCTTTGACGGCATCAAGCCTTCAGAAGCGGCTATTATCGATGATAACACTCAGGCTTATGCCTACGATATCAAGGTGAGCAACCTTAAAGAGAATCTTGAGGGAGATCAGCTTGTCACCGTGGTTGTTACTGCACCGAATGCTCTTCCGGCTATGAAGGCATATCACAACGGTACGCTAATTGAAAATGCAGTTTATGACGAAGTAGAAGGAACAATTACCTTTAAGACCGCAAACTTCAGCCCTTATGCTTTTACAGCAGAGGTAATTGAAGTTTCTAATCTTGCAGGTATGCGAAAAGCAGTTATAGAAGATAATGTCGAAATTAAACTGACACAAGATATTGAAATTGATCTCAGTGCCGGATCTTCAGACCGCAGTATCGAACACGTTGTTGTAAGTGGCAGTGATACTTATTATAACGCTGTTAATATCGGTAAACAGAATATTTCTGTTGACCTTAACGGTCACAATATCACTGTAAAGTGCAGCGATGCTCATGATGGTAACCAGGATGTTGGTGCGCTGTTCTTTGTAGATGCAGGTGGCAGTCTGAACATTGTTGACCGAGGAAACGGTGGCTTCATCAAGATGCGTAGCTCCATCTATGCAGTGTGGGCACCATATTCAGGTGCTTCTTATATGGATATTTACAGTGGTGCATTCATCGCTGACTCATACGCTAGCGATCCTATCGGCATGTCTACTAACCCCGGTAGTGCTGATGGAACAATGCAGAATGAAAACAGCAACCGCGCTCTCGTTTATGCAGGTACCGGTGGAAATATGAATATCTACGGCGGATATTTCCTATATAACAACACACCTAACGATGTTCTTAACCGTAACAACGGGGCTTTCAACTGTACTAACGGGTATGAGGGTGATCGTCCATTCATCACCATCCACGACGGTGTAATGCTGATCGATAAGGAATATCGCCAGAATCCCGAACACACTAACGAATTCAAAAATATCCTTAAGAAGTATCCTAATGCTAAACCGACAGATCCCGGTATCATGGATAATTCCTCTATCAAGTTGGAAGCAAATTGCGGTATCAAAAAAGTTGAGAATCGCGGTGTTACAATTGATGGTATAAATTATCCTACATGGTATCGTGTATCATCTGATGTGCCTGTTAGCTTGGTTGTTAAGGGACTGCAGAATACTTACGCTCGTAACGATGTGCCGAGCTTTACCGTAACAGTTAATTACACATATGGCAGCAAGGTAGTTACCGACTACGAGATGACTGCTGTAGACATGTCCACTGCGGGTATCAAGAATGCAACTATCTCTTACACTGAAAATGGTAAAACTTTAACGACAGATATTTCCTTTAAGGTAAATGCAGTTTCCAGCATTATGGTGGAGGCAGTAGAAACAAAATTTGAAATTGGCGAAACTATTCCGAACAGCAACTTCAAGGTTACCGCAATCAATAACGAGGGAGAAATAGTGAAAATTAATAGTTATACTATTGGTACGATCGACACTTCCTCTGTGGGCGAAAAAACAGTAACCGTTTCTTATGTGGACGCGGGAGTCACCTTAACTGGTTCTTGCAAGATTACAGTCGTAAAGAAATATGATACGATTAACAAAAATAGTGTCAGGGTTCAAGCTTGGAATAACGGATTGTTTGCCGCTGGTGGTGCAGCGTGGGCGGATTATTGGACATTTGCTACTACATCCAAGAATACGCCGTATAACGGTTTGAACGGTGAAAGCGCAACTGGCGCAAATGTTACCGGTCATGCACAGACGGGTTCGTTGACAAGCACCTATAACGGTTATGGCAGCTTGACTGTAACTAATGTTCAACCTTATTCATGGCTTGGTGTCAACGGATATATCGGATTCCAAAACAAGGAAATCCTTGAAATGGGTTACTATGTGGACGGTGACCGTAAGAGTTATGTGAAGGATACTGCTATTTTCTCTGGTGGAAATAATCAGCCCGGTGGAGCGTATCAAGTGAACTATCAGGTAGTGGTTGATGCAAGTAAGTTTGATCCTGGTACTCAGCACACGATTACTTATGTTGTTGTGTTTGCGGACGGCATGTTGGATCTGTTTAGTTGGAACATTACCATGGCACCAACATCAAATGATACGTTTACTGATACTGATAAACCGAATGTAAATGTTGTCATTTTGGCAGGTCAGTCCAATGCAGCAGGTGCATCTCCGATTACCCAAGATATTCGTGGCGATTACGGTAATGCTGACTTCAAAAATGTGTTCCTGCACTATGCTAATGTTGAGGCATCCGCTAATGGAACGATTTATCATTTTAAGAACAATGGTTTTGATAAATATCAGCTTGGAATAGGTGGATGGGGATCCAACTACTTTGGTCCTGAGCTTGGTTTGGCGAAATATTTGTCTACAGAAGCAACAACTAAAGATCAGATGTGGTACATCATTAAGTTTGCACCCACAGGCACCACCCTTGCAAACCAATGGTTGAATGGTGGAACATTGGCAAATGAGATGATAACATTTGTCCAAAATTCTATAAATACTTTATCAGCAAACTATGATGTTCAGGTTCGCAGTTTTGTTTGGATGCAAGGCGAAAACGATGCTACGACTGAAAACTGGGCAAATAATTACGCAACAAATGAACAAAGTCTCGTTTCACTTGTTAGAAATTCGTTTGCTAAATATGCTACGAGATCTAAGAACGCCATTTCTGTACCCGGCTCTGGTATTGATTTTGTTAGTGCCGGTATTGCACCTAACGGTCGCGCTGATGGTAATTATGCAACCACAGGAAAGAATGTATCCCAAGGCGGTCCTAACGATTGGATTTATGCTACGTATGTTAACCAAGGGAAGTATATGAACAGTCAGTATTGGTATTTGCCTACTGCAACTGTTGAAGGAAGCGTTTTCATGCCTGGAATTCCCGCAGACTGGTACAACAATAATCCGAGCCATACAATTAAGAACTCTGTCTATATTGATACGGCAGCTTTGTCTTCTAAGGCTGTTGCAATAGGAGAACATGGCGATTATTCAATTGAGTCTGATAAAACAGACTGGGCGCATTATAGTGCTAACTCTATGCTTGAACTTGGTAAATGGTTTGGATATTCGATTGAAAAAATGATTTCGATTAATGGATAATATCTTTACCATCTAAAACTGATATCCACGCTATCCAACTCCCCCTGGGGAGTTGGGTGGCAATCAAAAGGCACAACTTAAAATAATAAGTAAAACATATTAGTGAAGATGTTGTGCCTTTTGATTGCCATAATAAAAAAACTCAATCGGAGGTATGTTATGAGTTTATTGCATAAAACAAAACAACAGAAAAGAAATAACGATCCGCTAATTCGGCTTATGACACCGATGATTGCAGGTATTCTGGCGTGCGTATTCTGCCTTGTCAGTATGACGTGGGCTTGGTTTACTGCATCTGTTAATACGCCACCGCAGACAATACAAGTTGCTAGTCGCAGCACCTCTGTCAAAGTATATGAAATTAGTCAGCCTGAAGACGAAGGCGATGAAGTTGCTAAGACATTGGTGAAGCCTAAAACATCAGAAACTCTTTCTCTTGCCGAAAGTGCGGAAGCAGATGATGATGAGAATGTTATAATATCCGGTGAGCCTGTTGTATGGGAATTATCACCCGAAAAAAGCTATGAGGTTATAATGACTGGTAGCGGAACAGCATCCACAGGTTATTGCGAAGTTGCCTTATCGCATACTGCAAGCACGAGTGATGAAGCTGAAACAAAGTTGTACACAACTTCTGCTTTTGAAAAGGACAATGAGTTTAAATTCGTCTATAATACCGGTGGTTTTTCCAATGCAGAAGGTGTTACAGAAACACAGTACAAAGAATATGTAGAAAAAACAACTCCGCCAACTATTGCAATTACTTCCTATTGGGGAAAACCTGCAGAAGATGAGGAAGAACAAGTTTCTGTAATGTCATTAAGAGATACATCAAACGAAATTATGCTTTTGTCAGATGGTGACGTGTTAGGTCTTGCACCTATCCCATGTCCTGAAGCTAAAGCTGAAACTGAGGTTGAATTAGAAGGCTTTGAAATCCAAGAAGGTGCAGAAATTTCTGCCGAGGAAGATTACAAGGTATCACTTACTTTAAAAGAAGGCTATGAGATGCCGAGTGAAGTGGTAGTTAATATTGACGGTAAGGATTATGTTGTTTCTACCGAGGGTGCTGAGGCAAGTGAAGATGCACCATATTATAATGTTGAAACAGGAGTTTTAACAGTTCCCTCTGCTCTTTTAAGTGACGGTATTAAGGTTTCTG
>JAZUCE010000189.1:0-85974 GCA_045638905.1 Faecalimonas sp. | reverse complement strand
AAATAATCCTTCATCTCATTTACTCTGTATAAAAGCATTGCTCTTTCACTGCCTGACCAACATTTAAAATATTCGTTAGGGTTATATTCCAAAGAATCTACAAATATTGATGTGTATTTATAAGTATTTAATTCATCAAATTGTGCTGCCTCTTTTTCTGCAGAAAGTAAACATTCATACACCTTTTCCATATTATTTTTGAGCAAAAATAATTCGGCTAATCTTCGGTAATTCCAACCTACTATCCTGTGATAAAATTGATAATTACCATCTGGCATTAATAAAAAATATAACTTATTAGCAGTTTCAACATACTGTATTCTTTCATCCACGGATAAATCCTGTGTAAAACCATATTCCTTTTGAAACGCTATTTTTACCATTGTCGTCGCAACGTAATCAACTGCCTCTAACATATTCTTTTGGAGTTGATGCTTTTTTTCTGTTCCTGATAATATTTGTTCCAATAAGAATTCTCTGCAGTGTTCCATTTTTGCAATTCCCTTTGTCAACTGCAACGCTGCTGAAGTATTTCCTGCCTTAACATGGTGCTCACACAACAATTTGACCGCTCTGCAACGCTCTATCTCGTCTCTGCTTTCTTCCAAAACATTCTGACAAAGTGTATATATTTGATTGGAGAATTTCGCAGAAATATATTCTTCTTTTTGTGCTTTTGTCCCTTTCTCATATAAATCCATAGTTTCTGCCAAGTTCATCATAAAATGATGGTCTCGTGGAAATTGTTTTCTTGCATCAAGCATGGCATCCTTGCACAAATCCAAATCTCCATTTTTACGATATTCTTTATACATTTCTTCATATCTTTCTTTACTTTTGCAACGTTCTTCGCGATTCATATCAAACAACGTATCTGTTGTCACATTGAAATAATTTGCAATCGCCGGAATTAATGAAATATCAGGATATGCAAGACCATTTTCCCACCGGCTTACACTTTGAAAAGATACATTTAGTGATTCTGCTAGTTTTTCTTGAGTTACATTTTCTCTTTTTCTAAGTTCACGAATAACTTCACCTATATTTTTTCCCATTAGTTGTTCCTCCCGATTATTACAATAATTTTGTTATGTGGCCACAATTCAATAATATAATATCTTAACTAAAATGACCATCACTCTATGCGGGAAAAATTTTTCTCTATGAATCAACACAAATCAATTGTTAGCCATTACCATACGCTATGTAAGATTCACTGTATAACAATATAAAACCGTTAGGGCAAAACGCTCTAACGGTTTTATGGATTATATAAATCTACAGATTTAGCACATAATTCTTTAATTCTTCCTCCTGGTCTGCGAATACAAAGCCCAACGATTCAAACAACTTAATGGAATGTATATTTTCTTCTTCGATGGAAACTTTTATAAAATTTATTCCTTCCGAAAATTTGTTAATAACATGACCTATACATTCTCTGGCATATCCTTTTTGTCGGTATTCAGATGCAATAAAGATGGATAGATATAATATATCATTGTCTCTTTCTAGATGAATTCCACCAATAATAGCACCTGACAATAAAATGTTTATATATTGCACATTCTGAGTTGAAGTACAATATTCAAAATAGTTGTCTCCTATCGATAACCATTTCTTCACGGGAGGTTCGTTGTGTAATTCCCTAAGAACCGCTATGTCACTATCATTTCTCTCAAGTTTCTTAAACTCTAGTCTTGTCATTTCCATGAAGCCGACTTTTTCAGCAGTCCTCCTCATTGCAATATTCGTATCTCTTGTAGTACACGTTGCAATTTTACCATTTTTCAAAATAATAGCGGTACAGTGACTCACAACCATTTCTCCATAACCCCTACACCGATATTCTGGTAAAGTTGATACGGCTGCAACCTCCCATGCTGTCTGACTATATTTCCATATTGCAGCACGAGATACGATTCTTCCATCTTCCCAAATTACATAGTCATCCCACAATTCATAATCAATTCCATCACCAAAATACTCTTCTTTTGAACACACAAGACTTTTATCAAAAGAGCCAAAATATTCATTTAGTTGTTCATAATTTTCATATGCATCGAATTCGGAAACACAATTATGTGTGGAGCCCTTGAAAGAATCTTTTGTACACTGAAGCTTAATATCCATAATAGGCAATTCCCCTCTTTAACCCTTTTCTATTGGTAGCCATATCTCAACATACCGTTTATTTCTATCATCTGTAAGTCTCCAATGAATCAATACAAGTTCAGGTGCATTTGCAATTTGATATCCCGAACTTGGCAACCATTCTGAAACAATGCGTTGTCTCAAATCAGTATATTTTCCGATTGGGTATTTTATTTTTTCTGTCTCAAATATTGCATATGTTTGTCTTGGTATTAATACATTTTCAAACCCCATCTCTTCCATAAAGTCAACACCAGTAATTTTCGGATTGTACATATCTTCTCTCTCATCTGAGTCCAACTCATTTGCAATATAAAAATCATATCCATCATCATCAACATTTACCACTATACAATACTGTGTGCCATAATCACACGAAGCTCCTGTTAGAAGCCATTGCTTTGCACGGGTCGAAATAAACATCTGATGCTCTTGTTCCACTCTTTGATTTCCGTACGGAACTCCCTTAAATCTCTGCTTATATCCTGTAAGTATCATTTCCGGTTTTTCTTCAATTCTGTAATTCATAACACTACCACCTTCCAAAGATATTTTGACAGACAATCGGGCAAAAGAACGCAGTACCGCCCCAGCTTCGCGCGCTGCTGAAGGAGTAACTCCATGGAATCTTTGAAATGCTTTAGCAAAACTGTCCGGACTCTCATAACCATATTTCAAAGCAACATCAATAACTTTCATGCCGGTTTGTGCAAGATCTTGTCCTGCCATGGATAATCTTCGATTTCTGATATACTCTCCTAAGCTATATCCACAAAGAATACCAAACACCCGTTGAAAATTGTAACTTGATAAACAACTGCATCTTGCAATTTCCTCATAATCGACTCTCTCTGTTATGTGTTCTTCAATATAGTCAATTGCATTTTGCATTCCTGTAATCCAATCCATTCTATACCCTCCTGTTGTTTATGGTTATCTTACCAGAATTCAATTTTGGATACCCGACATTCTCTGCAAAAATTAAACGGACTCTTTCTTGTACCATTTCACCAAAGCTTCATATGTACCTCTCAAATGATAACTTATCCCATTTTTGTTTTCTCCTATTATTGAAAGACCCAATTTCTCAAGAATTCCTATTGATTTTGTATTCTTCTTGTGGGCATAAGCTTCAACGACACGAATCTCTTCTTCAATATGTTCAAGAACAAACCCATACAAAGATCTAAAAATATTGTATTTCCCTTGGTAAGAAGCCTTGATTTGTATGTCTTCCATCTCAAAGACATGTTCATTTATAGAATATTTAAAAAAACCTATAATCTCTTTCATATTTCCATTTGATATGACTATAATATGGCGTTTATCACTTTGCATTTCACCACACAGCGCCTTATACCAAGATTTATAATCATCTTCTCGACTATTGTCTGTTGGAGCAATTTCAGTCATATTATCATACAAAACAGAAAATAATTTGCTAGCATATTTATTAAATTCATTTTTTGACAAATAACAAAACTCGATCATAGTACTATTATTCTCCTCATGTTCTAAATCAATCTCTTCAACTTCAATTCAAAGACTGGTTTTGCCACATACTCCATATAAATAGGTCTTCCTGTATACTCCAAGAACGCCTTATATCTTTCGACAATCGCCGGTGCTTTAATCATATCTAACACCTTATCTTTTGGAATATACATAGATTCCGAATTTTCATCAGAAGGACGTGGCAACCCACCTTTTGCTCTACAAATAAAATCAAGCATAAGTTTCGTTGGTATTTCCTTAACTCCATTATATCCCGGATATTTTCCTGTGTTAGATGCGATGCAGAACACTTCTCCCACCTCAACATCTATACCGGTTTCTTCCATAATTTCTCGTTTTACGGCATCGATTACGTTTTCTCCGACTTCAACTTGTCCTCCCGGAAACACCCAACCCTGATTGTGTGTTTTTACCATGAGAACTTCATCTTTCTCGTTGAGTACAATTCCCGCCACTGCAATAATGTGCGTAGGCATAACCCAATCTTTATTTTCCATTATCTATAACCCCTTTCATTTAAATCCATTATACCTAATACCTTTTCTTACCGCAATTTATTATATAAATTATATTTGGAATTGTGTAAATGGCAACAAAATAAAGTCTCGCTTTTGGCATATACCATAAAGATTATGAAACTTATAGGAAACTGCAAGCATTTTGCAATGCATAGAAAAAGGAAAGCCCCATTTCGAGACCTTCCAATCATTAAATATAAATTTCATTTAATATTGCTTTTATCAATCTTTGTTGCTTCGATTTTTAATATATATAATATTACTTACTGCTTCCAAAAGCATTTTTTCCTTACCATCATCTCTAATGCATAAATCAATACCATGTTCATTTATTTTCTTCACTTCAGCATTTAACACAACATCACTCAAGAAGAATTTTGCATCTACATAATCTCCAACTTTCAAAGTTGCTAGTACTTTCTCAGTATGGATTATATGCTTAGATTTTTCATATTCGAAATAATCATCCCAATAGTCGCTATACACTTTATCTGTCCCCAAATTGAAAGCTATACAGATGTTGCTTCGTCGATATGGTGGTCTAATATACTGCTTCAAATTCAAATATAGTTTTGCTCCTTCACTTGTCATCATTTCGGATTTATTCTGTTCATACGGTGCTATATCAAAAACCTCCAACTTCCTCGGAGCACAATACTCATCTACACTGCATCTTACTTTGTGACATGTTTCATCATTTAAAATCACAAGAAACGGAAAACCCTCAATATCATTCAAGAGATTCTGGTCTGCAAAAATTTGTTTATGCGAAGATTTTTCCTCTGCTTCTCTCATACTCTTCATTATTTGAATTTGGTCACTATCAATCACAAAAGGTGGCAACATATGATTGCACATCTCACAAGCAAACAACTCAGAACCAAAATCCAGACCATAATCCGCTTTATCTCCCCACTCAAAACGTTTCGAAGGCAAACAAGAATTATATACTGCTAACAAATAAAATGCAGCCATAACCATAATAGCGTTCTTAATTGTCCCATGTTCGCGAATGCTTTGAACATAATTGTGCTTTATTGACTGATAACTTTTACACCAATCCACATCAATCAATCTGTGCGATGAAATTTTCCATATATCATGTTTCATATACTCCCATTTTCCACCCCTACAATCATTAAGAGACATATTTTTAAAAGGCAACAGTGTACTCCCATATTCCTGAAAATTGAAATGTTCTAATTTTAATTTTACTCTTTTCTTACTTAACGAGAATCGCTCATCTATTTCAACCAGACAGTTATAATCATATTTCCATTTTTCTCTCGTCCAGTTTTCTGGTTTGAATTTTATGGGTTGTCTTTTTGGTATCCCATCGGTGAAGGTTCGCGGTACAATACCCTTATCTAATTGAAATGGACAAATATGTTGTTCATAAATATCTTTAGCTAACGATTCAATTTTCACACAAGCAGAATTGATTAAATCAGCAATCTCCGAAGAATAAACATCTATTTGATTATCATCAAAACATATTGAATGTGAAAGTCTTATAAGTTGACTTTCTAGTAATCTGTAACTGTTCCAATATGCTTCACTTGAATATTTGTTAAAAAACATGTATTATCTCCTTTCGTCTTTCCAATGCGCAAACCTTGCTACCACATTGAATTTTTTTATAAACCAATCCCATAATATAACCATTATGTTATCAACAAATTATTCAATATCACCCATATTATAAAACTGTTACTTTTAAATATCAATATGTTCCATTACTTGTACGACTAATGAATCGACATCATAAACAAGAAAAACTGCAAGCATTTTGCAAGCACGTAAAAAGGGAAGCCCCATTTTATAAGGCTTCCCAAACAATTTCCACTATTCCCACTCAATCGTTCCGATTGGCTTTGGAGTCAAATCCAAAAGAACTCGGTTGATACCAGGAACTTCGTGAGTGATACGGTAGGTAATGTGATGAAGGATAGAATATGGAATCTCCTCAATCGTTGCTGACATAGCGTCTTTTGTATTGACAGCACGAATGATTGCCGGCCAACCTTCATAACGGCTTTCGTCCTTAACACCTACACTCTTGATATCCGGTACAGCAATGAAGTACTGCCATACTTTTTCACTCAAGCCATTCTTATCAAATTCTTCACGCAAGATAGCGTCTGCTTCACGAAGTGCTTCCAAACGGTCACGTGTAATTGCACCAAGACAACGAACACCAAGTCCCGGACCCGGGAATGGTTGACGATAAACCATAGAGTGTGGTAAGCCAAGAGCTTCACCTACTACACGAACTTCATCTTTATATAAAAGCTTGATAGGTTCTACAAGTTCAAACTTGAGGTCTTCCGGTAGACCGCCTACATTGTGATGAGACTTAACCGCTTTCTTACCTTCAGCCGCCTTAATAGATTCCAAAATATCAGGATAGATAGTTCCCTGAGCCAAGAACGTAATATCTTCAAGCTTTCTTGCTTCCTCTGCAAATACAGTAATGAATTCTGCACCGATAATCTTACGCTTGCGCTCCGGCTCTGATACACCTGCAAGCAATCCCAAGAAATGATCAGTTGCATCCACATATATCAAGTTGGCATCCAGACCCTCCTGAAACATTTTAATAACACCTTCGGATTCGTCTTTACGCATCAAACCGTGGTTTACATGCACACAAACTAATTGCTTTCCGATTGCTTTTATTAAAAGTGCTGCAACTACTGAACTGTCAACTCCACCCGAAAGTGCTAATAAAACCTTTTTATCTCCCACTTGTTCACGAACTGCTGCCACTTGTTCTGCGATAAACGCCTCAGCAAGTTCCGGTGTTGTAATACGTTCCATTGTATCTGGTCTCTTGTTTGAATCCATTCTTTTTCCTCCCGTCATATGGCAATCGCCATGAATATTTTCAAAAAATATAAAACAATTATAGTGAAAACATAATAAAAAATCAATTATTTTTATATATATTTTTCTCTCAATTTTTGGATTTCTTTTGTATAAACAGAATTTTGCTTTTGCTGAAGAAGATTTCTTCTAATAGTTTCCTTAACTTCATCGAAACCTGCAACTGTTGCTTCGCTTTTCTTCTCCACCTTAATCAAATGATAACCAAACTGCGTCTGTACCGGACCTACAACTTGTCCGATTTCAGCCGAGAATGCTGCTTCCTCAAATTCCTTCACCATTTGCCCTTTTCCAAATTCACCAAGGTCCCCGCCTCTTTGTCCTGATGGGCAAGAAGAAAATTCTTTCGCCGCGTCTTCAAATGCCTTATCCCCCGCATTGATAGAAGCTAAAATCTCATTGCATTTTTCTTCAGAATCCACAAGAATGTGTTTCGCACTTACTGTCTCACCCTTTGAGTACATCTGCTTGTTTGATTCATAATGAGCATTCATTTCCTCTTCTGTAACAGTGATACCACCAAGTACCTCTCGCATTGCCATCTGTGCCAATATATCTCTCTTTGCATTGGCAATAATTTTTGCAAACTCTTCTGTTTCTTCTAACTTTAATTCTTCTCCTTTTTTTGCAAACAAATGTACAGAAATCAATTGCTCTAAACATTGCTCTTTAAAACGAGGGTCAGCCGCATATTGTTGTTGCTCTCTTGGCATGCTTTGCACAAAAAGCTGGTAATCCTCTTCCGTAATGTTCTGTCCGGCAACAACTGCCAAAATTTCGTTATTCATGTTTCTTTATCTCCTTTGTCTTTATCTTTATTTTTTTCCAACGCCCTTTTTCGGACAAATGTCATTCAAGCAACATTTATCACAATACGGCGTAGTTCTCGCTGTACAAACTGCTCTTCCATGATATACCAATCTGTGGCAAAAGTCATTACCTTCTTGCGGCGGAATAATTTTCCACAGTGCCATCTCCACTTTTTTGGGCTCTGTAATCCCATCCACGAGCCCCATTCGATTGGTCAATCGGATGCAGTGGGTATCGGTTACAATGGCAGGCTCGCCAAACACGTCACCCATAATGAGATTTGCACTCTTTCTTCCAACTCCGGGAAGTGCCAATAACTCATCAAAGGTTTTTGGAACCTGACAGTCATATTTATCCCGCAAAATCTTCATGCAGGCACTGATATCTTTTGCTTTGCTTCTTCCTAATCCACAAGGGCGGACAATTTCTTCTATTTTATCCACATCTGCATCGGCAAGAGATTTCACATCGGGGTATTTCTCATATAGTTTCTCCACAATGATGTTGACTCTTTCATCGGTACACTGAGCTGCAAGTCGAACGCTCACCAGAAGTTTCCAAGCTTCATCATAATCCAAGGAACACTCTGCGTCCGGATATTCACTGCGCAAGCGCTCAATAATCTCTTCCGCCAACAATTGTTTTTTTGTCTTTCTAGCCATTAATTTTCTTCTCTCCCACTTTATTCATTATCATTTTCACCACAGCATATGCCAATGCACTGCACACGAATCCAATAATAAAGCCACCCAGGATATCTGACGGATAATGTACACCCACATATAATCTAGACAATGCTATCAGGCTCGCCAAAAACAGGGCAGGAAGCCCTACCTTCTTCGGCACCCACCGATACAAGGCAAACATAGCTGCAAAGGAACCACCTGAATGTCCGGATGGAAAGGAACGATACGGTGACACACCGCCAACCAGTGGCTCGATAAGTTCATTCACCACGAATGGTCGCGGTCTGGCAACAAGTGCTTTCAACACTACGTTGATAGTCAAAAAATCTATCAATAACGCAATCAACACCGTCAAACCTATTGCACGCGTTTTCTTAAAGAACAGCAGCACAATTCCCAATGCAATCCAAAGATAGCCTTCATCTCCGAGGTGCGTGATAAACTTCCAAAACACATCTCCTACCGGACCTCTTATATTTTCCTGTATCCAAAGAATGATTCCAGATTCAAAAACATTCATACATTTCTCTCCTTACTACATCTGCTTTCTTACTATCTGATACTCATCACCAAACTGATAATAAGGGCATTCCTTAAAATCCCCCTTAATAAAACGATACATTTCATCCTCGTCCAAGTTCTTGGTGCAGACATAATACTCATATTCTTCATCGTATTCATAGTTCATACATGTTTCACAATTACTCGCCATACGTTTCCTTTCCTCGCATTTCTAAATGAACTACCAGTATTGTATCACAAAATCCAAGCACAAAACATTGTTTTTTCTATTTTTCTATGCTATTGTTAATATATTGTAGGAGGAGGACGCAATATGAAGTTTATGATTAATGAATCCGCTGAAAACTATTTGGAAACGATTTATATTCTTAGCAAGGAACTCCCTGTTGTTCGCTCTGTGGATGTAGCGAATGAACTCGGATTCAAGAAGTCCAGTGTCAGCGTTGCCATGAAAAATCTCCGTGAAAAAGAACATATTACCGTGACCGATGCCGGTTTCATTTATCTGACTGATTCTGGAAAACGAATTGCAGAAATGATTCACGAACGCCACGAACTGTTAGCATCATGGCTTACAAAGCTAGGCGTACCGGAAAATATCGCATCCGAAGATGCCTGCAAACTGGAACACGTACTTAGCAAAGAAAGCTTTGAAGCAATCAAACAATATGCCAAACGTATGTAAAGCATGAACATACACAAAAAAGCGGGAAAACCCGCTTTTTTTATTTTTCTATTCGACTGCTACAGTTTGCACCACAATTCTCACAGTTGTGGGAACACCCACTGCAACCTCCGCCTTTTTTATGATTTTTCCACATCGAACGAATCACCAATGCAACTACAATTCCCAGTGCACCCAAAACAATCACATCTCCCATTTGTGATTCCCCCTTACTCCTTGTGTCCCTTACGGAAAATCAGATATAACAGTCCTGCAAGTCCAAGCACTGCTACCACCGTAAATATGCCAAAGATAGCTTCCCCTGTAATGAGACCCACCAGCTGATAAGTCACCATAGAAATGATATAGGCAAATCCACACATATATAAAATGGTCCCCCAGGTCCACCTTGCGTTGCCCATCTCTCGCTTAATAGCACCGATGGCTGCAAAACACGGAGCACAGAGCAAGTTGAAAATCATAAAGCTATATGCTCGCACAGGACCGAAATCCGTAGCAATCATCTTCCATATCTCATCCCCGGATTCGCTAAGTTCACCCGCAAAGTTATACAATGTACCAAAGGTCATAACCACCTCTTCCTTTGCAATCAATCCGGTTACGGTGGCAACTGTAGCCTTCCAAGCCATATCTCCCATCCAGCCTAATGGATAGAACACCCAGGCAAGCAGTTTACCAAGACCTGCCAGGAATGATACATTACTGTCCTCCACGGCTACAAATGCACCATCCACATATCCATAACTCTTCAAAAACCAAAGCACAATGGAACTCAAAAGTACAATAGTCGTCGCCCTCTTCACAAAATCCCATCCCCTGTCCAAGGTAGAACGGAAAATATTACGCGGAGATGGCAAATGATAGGTTGGAAGCTCCATTACAAACGGAGCCGGTTTCCCTGCAAAAGCTTTAAATTTCTTTAAAATTACACCGGAAAATACAACCGCCAACACACCAATGAAGAATGCAGAGACGGCAACCAACGGTGAGTTTCCAAAGATAGCTCCAGCAAACAAACCGATAATCGGCATCTTTGCGCCACACGGAATAAATCCGGTTGTCATGACGGTAATCTTACGGTCGTTCTCCTGCTCAATCGTACGGCTTGCCAGAATCCCCGGCACTCCACAGCCCGTTGCAACAAGCATAGGAATAATCGATTTTCCGGACAGGCCAAACCTGCGAAGTACACGGTCCATAATAAATGCCACACGCGACATATACCCAATGTCCTCTAAGATAGAGAGTAACAAGGAAAGTACCAAAATCTGCGGAACAAAGCCAAGTACTGCCCCAACACCGGATACAACACCGTCCATAATCAGCCCATATACCCATCCACTCACATGAAGCGAGGAAAGGATTTTATCAAAAAAGTTTGGTATCCATTGCCCAAACAATACATCATTTGCCCAATCTGTACCCATGGTACCAATAGAAAACGGAAAACTTCCCATCGCAATTGCATACATCAAGAACATCATGCCTGCAAAGATTGGCAATGCCAGAACGCGATTCGTAACAACTCTGTCAATTTTGTCAGAAAGACTCATCGCATGCTTCCCGGCTTTCTTTTTGACTGCCTTGGCAATAACATTTCCAATGTATGTATAACGTTGGTCAGCAATGATGGATTCTGCATCATCATCCATTTCATTCTCACAATCAACAATGTGTTTTTCTAAATGCTCAAGTACGCCTTCTTTTAACTGCAATTCCTTTTGCACAACTTCGTCACGTTCAAACAGTTTAATGGCATACCAACGAAGATAGGTGGCATCTACAGTCTCCTCAATTTCCTCCTCGATATGTGCCAAAGCATGCTCCACACTTCCGTTAAATACATGTGGTCTCGGTCCATGAACATGATTCTTAGCAAGTTCCACAGCCTTTTGTGCCACTTCCATTCCGCCTTCACCCTTCAAGGCGCTGATTTCCATGCAAACGCATCCCAGAGCTTTACTCAGTTTATCTAAATCAATCGTATCACCCTTTTTGCGCACCAAATCAATCATATTAACGGCAACAACCACCGGGTAACCCAATTCGATTAACTGCGTGGTCAAATATAAGTTACGCTCAATATTTGTACCATCCACAATATTTAAAATGGCATCCGGATGCTCATGTACCAAATAAGTACGAGTAACCACTTCCTCAGGCGAATATGGTGATAAAGAATAAATCCCAGGCAAATCCTGAATGATGACATCCGAATAACCCTTTAAAGGACCCTCTTTCTTCTCAACCGTAACCCCCGGCCAGTTTCCGACATATTGATTCATCCCTGTCAAAGCATTAAACAAGGTCGTTTTTCCACAATTGGGGTTCCCCGCCAACGCTATTTTAATCATCATATACTCTCCACCTCTATCATAGCCGCATCTGCTTTTCGCAATGTCAACTCATAACCACGTAAATTTAATTCCATAGGGTCTCCCAACGGTGCAACCTTGCGAACATAAATCTCCACACCCTTTGTGATTCCCATATCCATAATGCGACGTCTTACAGGTCCTTCGCCATGTAATTTCACAACAGTAGCTATCTCATTCACCTTTATATCTTTTAGTGTTTTCATGAGTATGCACCTCCCACTTGTTTATAGTTGTCACCAACTTTGATTAGTTGCAACTAACCACACGTTAGAATTTAACACCGAATTTCTCCGGTGTCAAGCATTTTCCCCTTATTTCTTTCCATATTGTGTAAGAATCTCTTTCAGGTAGGCCCGATATTCATCACATACATGTTGTGGCCCTATAATTTGAGCGCCATGACCAAGGCCGGTCAGCCATCCCCAAAACTGTTCACTGACAGTTGCCACAACATGCACCTCAAAGGACTCTGAATCCTTTGGTATCATCATAATATCTTTTCCAAACCGGTCAATCATAACACCTGCCAGGCGGTTTTGACATCTTAATGAAACATATTCATCCCGTCCACCATACATTGCAAAGGTCTTTTTGGCAAATGCAGGCAAATCAAAATTCTGGAATTGCTCCTTCCCCAATCGTTTTTCCTGCAAAAGAGACAAGTTCTTAATCTTATCCACGCGATAATGCTTGAGCTTATCACTTTCTGCATCATACGCGAGCAAATAATAATTCTCACTATCCCAGGTCAACGCCCAAGGACTCAGCGTATAATATGCCCCTTCTTTTCTTACACGCAACTCCTTCTTTGGTGTCCACTCTGTATATTGAAAAGAAATTTGTTTGTTTGCATGTATAGCTTCATGAATCTGGTCTACGATGTAGAAAATAGTTTCGTTTTCGGTCTTTGGTCTGTCACAAATAAATACTTGCCTTTGTAGATGGTGTGCCTCATAACAGCTCGTAAAGCTTTCCAACTTCTTAATTAATTTATCGGACTTTTTACTGGTGATAAACTTGGAAGACTGAACCAAATCAACGAGTAATTTCAACTCCGGAAGTTCAAACTCTCTGGTTCCCACGTAATATCCCGATGTACGCCCTTTATTCTGGATAATGTCTATCCCCATGTCTTGTAACACTTCAATATCTGCATAAATTCCTTTTCGCTCCGCCGAAATTCCATATGAGCTTTCCAACGCCCTGCAGATATCCTGCGCTGACATAGTATGATTTTCATCCGTTTTTTGTAATAAGATTTGCATTACTGCAAGTAATTTCTTCTTTTGATTTTGTACAGCCATATCCTTGCTCCTGTTTTCTTTCTACCTCTAGTGTATCCCAAACAGGAACCAAATGACAAGCCCTACAATGCAAAGAATTCCACCAATTACCTTCGTCTCCACTTCTTTGTCCAAACACAAGTATCCGCCTACAAAAGGCATTGCAAAAAGTATCAAAAAGATTACTCGCATAATATCCAGAGTTCTATATTTTCTCCCTTGTTTCATATCATATCCCTCCTCAAGCTTTTTCTTCGGTAGGCTTATTATCATGCATTAAATGTCCCAAAATCAGTACAGTGAAACTTTTTTATGTTTTCATTGCCATTTTTTTTAATTTTCATTATAATTGTCTACGGTTATAGAAAAATTTTTACGAAAGAAGGAATGTATATGAAAACCGCACTGGAACACGCCAAAGATTTTCTACGCTGGATACTCTTGGCTATCATTACCGGATTGGTAGTCGGCGGTGTTGGTATCTTATTTGTAAAAGGCTTAGGACACGCAAATAGCTTTCGCGCAACTCACCCTGAGATAATATTAGGATTACCGATTGCCGGTCTTGCACTTGTGTTTCTATATAAAATAAGTAAATATGAAAATGATAAAGGAACTAACCTGGTGATTTCCACTTTGCACGCGGAATCACAGATTCCGTTTCGCATGGCGCCACTCATTTTTGTTGCAACAATAACAACCCACCTATTCGGTGGTTCTGCCGGCCGTGAAGGTGCTGCCCTTCAATTAGGTGGGAGCATTGGAAATCAGTTAGGAAGATGGTTTCGTTTAGATGAAGATGACATTCGTTTGATTGTGATGTGTGGTATGAGTGCCGCCTTTTCGGCAATTTTCGGCACACCTTTAGCTGCAGTTATTTTTGCCATGGAAGTAGCCAGCATCGGTTATCTGCAATATGCGGCGTTTATGCCTTGCATGTGTGCTTCTCTGGTTGCATCTTCTTTTGCAACTGCGATGGGATGCCATGCAGAAAGCTTTACCATTACCGAGCCTGTTACTTTTGCCCTAATACCAGCCCTTTGGATTGTACTGTTAGGTATTTTGTGCGCACTCATAAGTATCCTTTTTTGTCAGACATTACATATATCAGGACATTTATTTAAAAAGTTTTTTAAAAACCCATACCTTCGTATTGTAATAGGTTCGTTGGCAATTCTTCTGTTAACCGTTATTTTGCAAACCTCTGTTTACAGCGGTGCGGGTGTCAACCTAATTGAAGAAGCCTTCCTTGGCGAAGCCCCGAAAACAGCCTTTCTATGGAAGATTATTTTTACAGCTATTACCTTGGGGGTTGGCTTTAAGGGCGGGGAAATCGTGCCTTCCTTCTGCATTGGCGCAACCTTTGGTTGCCTGTTCGGTTCCATTGTTGGTTTGTCCCCATCCCTCTGCGCTGCAGTTGGTATGGTAGCCGTATTCTGCGGTGTCACCAACAGCCCGATTACTTCTTTAATTATTGGATTTGAAATGTTCGGATTTGATTGCATGAAGTATTTGTTAATTGGTGTTGCCATCAGTTATATGCTCTCGGGCTATACCGGACTTTACTCAGAGCAGACAATTTTGCAGTCCAAATTCAAAACGCAGACAATTAATATTAAGACACACTAGATTCCATTTAAAAAGGTCGTGTTGCTTTTTGAAAGCAACGCGACCTATTCATATACATATAATTCATGCAATGCTCTTGTAGCACTGATATATTTAAATTGCGAATAAAATGGATTATGCTCATCCCCACTGAAAACAAACACTTGATCAAACTCCAAACCTTTCGCCAGATAGTACGTCGTAACTGTAATCCCTTTACGAAACTCAGAACTATCCCTGTCAATGTAGAACACATCTTCTCGATGCTGTTTTAAATAATTGTAAACATCCTTCGCCTGCTCTTCTGTCATGGTAAGAATTGCCGCTGTTTCAAAACTATCACTTCCAACAGACACATGGCCCAGAATATCCTGCAGCGCCTCCTGCGCTGCAGACACCCTCTGTTCCACCACCGGTTTCCCATGTCGCTCCAAATATTCAATACCTGCAAGTCCCGAAATTCTCGATGCATACTCTGCAATCTCTATGGTATTTCGATAGCTGCGCTTCATTTCTATTCTTCGGATGTCTCTTCCGAAAATCTTTGGCAGAAACTGAAGAACATCCTGTGGTTTGTCATCCACTGTCTGCGCTTTGTCGCCCAAGATTGTCATGCTGCAGGAAAACATATTCTGCAAAATCACATACTGCAGATAAGAGTAATCCTGCATCTCGTCAATAACCAAATGACGGATATTCTTATCTTTCTTCATCATACACAGACGTTGCTTCAGATATAGAACCGGGTACACATCTTCATAGGAAAGAACGCGGTTTTCCACCGGAACATCCGGAAGCGTTGGGAATCCATTTTCCTCCAAAATCCAGTTGTAGATTTTATAAATATCCATGGTTTCATACATGTGCATAAACCATTCCCGAATAAGGACTTTCTCTTCTTCCTCGATACTTCTTCGTGCCAAGGTCTCGTATTCATCCAAAACATACTCCATGACTGCTTCCATACGAGATAACAATGGATGCTCGGTAAATTTGAAATAAAACAGCTGTACCAACTCCTCTGCGGTCTTGGTAAAACCTCGGTATTCAAATTTTTTAAAGTTCATCAGGTCATCTTCCAGAAGTACCAAAAACGCCTCTACCGCGCCCACAAAATCTTGCGACTGCTTCCAGTGATACCGTTTTTCTGCATCATCATCCATGTGCTGCATACGATGTTCTATATAATGGTAGCGGTCTTCGCAGTCTGCCACAACATCTTTCAGTTCCCGATAAGCAAACAAATCAAAGCTCATTTCGCGAATATGCTCTTCTCCAAGCTCCGGAAGCACGTGTGAAATATAATCCGAAAACACACTGTTCGGAGAAAGGATTAAAACATTGGAGGATTTCAATCTCTCCCTCTCATGGTAAAGCAGATAAGCGATACGATGAAGTGCCACGGAAGTTTTCCCACTTCCTGCTGCTCCCTGGATTGCGAGCACCTTGTCCTTCGTGTTTCGGATAATGGCATTCTGCTCCTTTTGAATGGTGCTTACAATATTTTTCAGTTGCACATCACCGTTATTCCCAAGTTCCTGCTTCAATATATCATCATCAATTTTGACGTCGCTTTCGAACTCGTAAATCATCTTGTTGTTACGAATCTTATACTGCCATTTCGAGAGAATCTCTCCCTCCATCATGCCGCCCGGTGCCTCATAGGAAGCTTCTCCTTTGTCATAGTCATAGAAAAGTCCGCTTACCGGAGCCCTCCAGTCATATACAAGAGGCACACCACCAGTACGCTCTGCAAAATTACCAATGCCAATATAAAAATCTTCAGCCGTATCTTCTCCATCATACTGAAACTCTACACTTCCGAAGAACGGAGACCCTGCCATCTTCCTCAAACGCTCCAACATCTTTCGATTTTCCGTGTTGGCATTCACCTGATTTAAAAGTGCGCGCTGATTGTCAAAATCCTCGTAGCCGTACTGGTCCATCTCGGTATAGTTTTCCCAGTAGTAGTCATTCATGCTCTCAATATCCTTCTGAACTTCAAGAATCGTAGCACTCATCTGATGTATCTTCTTATTCAGTTTTTCAGAAACCAGCTCTAAGTGTTTTCTTCCCTTGCTCATTGGACACTTCCTTTACCCTACTGTAATTTTATTATTATACCTCTTAACCGGAAGTTTTACAAGAACAAGGCATGTTTCTACACCTCATTTGCGGAGGATTCACCCTTTTCCCAGGTTTTCGCATTGTCCAAAGTTGTCTGACTGATTGCATTTAATGCTTCCTCTGTGAAAAACCCTTGATGAGAAGTAATAATGACATTCGGAAAGGAAAGCAAACGGGCCGTTGTGGAATGTTCCAGAATCTCATCCGAACGGTCTTCAAACACATTTTCACTTTCCTCTTCATACACATCCAACCCTACCGCAAAAAATTTATGCGCACGGATGCCCTCAATCAAATCATCTGTTTTTACAAGCCCTCCTCGAGAAGTATTCACTAAAATCACTCCGTCCTTCATTTTTCGAATTGTTTCTCGATTGATTAGATGATAGGTTTCCTCCGTCAAAGGACAATGAAGCGAAACCAAATCGCTCTGTGCCAGCAATTCATCAAGAGATACATACTCTACGAAATCAAGAGACGGATTCTTATAAACATCATATGCCAGCACCTTCATTCCAAAGCCGTGGCAAATACGAGCCATGGCGGCACCTATTTTACCGGTACCCACAATGCCTGCCACCTTCTGAAAAAAATTAATCCCCATTAAACCGCCAAGACTGAAATCATTTTCCCGTACCTTAACATAAGACTTGTGCACATGGCGATTAGCTGCAAGGGCAAGCATCATTGCATGCTCTGCAACGGCCTCCGGTGAGTAGCCCGGCACACGAAACACCTTGGTGCCCAAACGTTTTGCTGCCTCTAGGTCCACATTGTTAAAACCGGCGCATCGCATAAGAACCAAATGCACTCCATTTTCATGAAGCACCTTTAACGTCTCATCCCCCACATCTGAGCTTACAAAAGCGCATACCGCATCGTATCCCTTGGCCATTACAGCCGACTTCGGTGCAAGGTCTCCTTTGACATACTCAATTTCAATTCCAGGAAAGTAGGGAAGCTGTTGTTCAAATGAAACTCTGTCGTAATTCTTTGTATCGTAAAATAAAATTCGCATAAAAATATCCTCCTATAACAAATAGTATAATCTGTTATAGGAGGAATTATCCTAAATTACCCCTTTTTGTAGCATTATATTGGCATATAATGCCGGCTCGCTTGTTGCAATAATTGCATATGCCTTTCTTGCTTCTTCATAATATTGAAAACGTTCAATTTGACCGATTGCATCTTTTGCACGCTTATCATGGCTTTTTACAATCTTCTTATATGTATCCCAGATTGGCGTTTCAACTTTCCCTTCATCCTCTGGCGAAAGTTGCATCAAATTCACAGGTTTCTCCACGCAATGGTCCAACGGAAATAACTGTAAAATTGCATCCAGAATCTCTGGAACACCATGTCCGTCCATACGAATCACAATGGCATTTTTCCCAACCGATTGTGATGGAAAATTACCATCTGCAAGGACAATTCGGTCTCCATGCCCCATCTCGCACAATACCTTTAATAACTCAGGCGATAGAATCTTCGGAATTCCTTTTAACATCCTATTCACCTTCTCTCAATTGTCCAAGAGCTCCGCCTGGATGACGTTTTACATAATCCTGTGGTGAAATATCCACATAACTTTGCAAATATACACTCAATGTCTGTAGAACTAATGTCTCTGCCAAGATCGACATTCTAGGGGCACGGTTCATTGGACCGCCTTCTTTTGGCGCTCCTGCATAGAGATGCACTTCGCTCTCCTTTGCCAGCCAAGAATCTGGATTTCCAGATACGCCGATTACCTTACATCCATTATTTTTAATTGCCAACACGGTAGATTTCATTTCCGAAGTTTCTCCACTGTTTGAAATGAAAATGACAACGTCACCTTCTGTCAACTGACCGCAGGAACCATGTACTGCCTCTGTGCCATGTAAGAAATAAGTTGGGGTTCCGGTTGATGAAATCAAGGAACTAATATACCCTGCAATATGTCCCGGTTTGCCAATTCCTGAAACATGCAATCTGTTTCCACTCTTTCCTGCCTCGATAATTAAATTTGCAGCAGCCTCAATTTCGCTCATGTCCATCTGTTCTATGTATGCTGTCAAATCTGTTTTTACTGTATTTAAATAATAATTACAACTTTCTATATTTTTATTCATGTTCCAATCCTCTTTTCTTTAAGTCTTCTTTTACCATATTTAATGTTGGCAGAGATGGCATTGCGCCCATTCCTGATACGGTAATGCCCGCTGTGTGATTAGCAAATACTAAGACCTTTTCCCAACTCCAGCCAAGGCAAGCACCCACACAGAAAGCTCCCACAAAAGAATCTCCTGCTGCAGTCGGGTCTACCGCTTTGATACCGGTTGCACAAGGAGAATGCATTCCCCCATCCTCAGTAACTAAGAATGCGCCTGCACTTCCCATGGTAATAAGCACATTTTTCACACCCTTAGCACGAACTGCATCTGCTGCTTTACGCGCAGTTTTCAAATTTACACTCTTACCTTCATGCTCAATATGAATGCCTGTCATATCCTCAATCTCCGTCTCGTTTGGAGAAATGTAAGTAAGATATCCATACAACTCCTCCGGAAGAGGTGCTGACGGTGCAGAGTTCAGCATGACTGGAACTCCCGCCTCATAAGCATATTGGGCAACCGTAACATTAATCTGCATCGGAATCTCGTTCTGCAAAATCACCATGTCATATTCGCTTATTTTTTCTTTTAAGAAAGAAATGTCTTCCTCTGTAATTAGCATGTTGGTTCCCGGAATCACCAGAATCCTGTTCTGTGTTCCTTCCCCTGACTTTTCCTGTAAAATAATCAGTGCACATCCTGATGCCGCCTCGTCGTCATAGGCAACATGGGACACATCAATGCCCGCTTCCTTGCATACACGAATCATTTCCTCTCCGTTAGCATCACGCCCCAGTTTACCCACCATGGTCACCTCTGCACCAAGTCGAGCTGCCTGAACTGCCTGATTGGCACCCTTGCCGCCAGGTGCTTTATGAAACGTTTTTCCCAACACTGTCTGTCCCTCGCAAGGAACTACATCTGTTGTCGCAATCTGGTCCATAACAAAACTCCCGACAACCAATATTTTTGGTCTCTTGTTCATTTGTTTTTCAACTCCTTACTATCATTTTTGTCATCATATTAACATTGACACGCCCTTATTTCTCGTCGTATAATCATAAGAAATAGAACTATATTCACTTTTTGGAGGATTCTTATGCATTTGTTTTCGCTGCACGAAAAAAAGCAACACGGAACCCTAGAATTTCCGGTTGCTTATTATGATATTATTCCTACTCACCCACACTACACCATGCCCTTTCACTGGCACAAGGAATGGGAGCTGATACGTATTCGAAAAGGAACGGTAACCCTGCATGTGGATGACTGCGAATATACTGCCCGTGAAGGAGATATCTTACTATTTCGCGAAAGTATGCTTCACGGCAGCCCACCACCTGAAGATGTGGCGTATGATTGTCTCGTATTTGACTTGCAAAGACTGTTTCGTGGAAATGAATTGCTTAAAAAACATTTGCGCCCAATCTATCGCATGGAATCCTTGCCGGATATTTATTATCCGCGAGAAACCAACGCCGATATCTATCCTTATGTGGCTGAATTGATGGACATCCAATATCGCTATCAGTACAATCCATCGGACACAAAATTTCTGGAATTAGTGACAGTCAGTACCCTAAGCCACCTATTTCTTCGGATTTTGCAAAATGGGCATTATATTGGAAATACAGAAGCAGTGCCAACTTCTGAACACCGTATCAGCCAGATTAAAGCGGTTCTCGAATATATGGAACTTCATTACAAAGAAGAAATTTCCTTAGATGAGCTTGCAAAGGTGGCTAATATGAACCCACGGTATCTGTGCCGCATCTTTAAGCAGATAACCTCTCTGTCACCGATGGATTACGTGATTTACCTGCGGATTGAACAGGCCTGTAAGCTGCTTACAACCACAACCTTGCCGATTATAGAGATTGCATTGGATTGCGGATTCAATGACTGTAGTTATTTTACAAGGGTGTTTAAAAAACGAAAAGGAATGACGCCTAGAGAATATAGGAGATGTGTATAAAGAAGGACCACCGCGCCCACGTGTAACCGTAGGTGCGGTGGTCTTTAATCCATTATCCTTCTCTGCAATCTACCGGAACCTTAAACACTAATTTCCGATTGTGTCGCTTTCTTTCAAAATTGCATGGTGCATGTATCTCCTCTGGAAATAGGACTACTACTTCACCTGATACCAATCTAATCTTACAATACGAGTCGTTATCACATTTATAAAAGGCAACATCCTTCTCTTCATCATACGCTATGCTTTCACTACCATGTGATAATGGAGCAAAAAAGATTTCTTCCTCACCATCCACCATCAAATGTACATCTATATATTTCTGATGGACTTCGAAATTGTAATTTTCCCTAGTGTCATATTCATCCACATTGACGTAACACCCATCTTCCAGGTCATAACGACCTGTCGGTATCGTATTTATATCCTGCTCCTGCATAAAACTTGAAACTACTGTTCCTAGAAAACAATCATATTCGTGTAGTTCTTGCCATTTCGCTTTAATCATATAAACTTCCACTCTATTCCTGAACGTTAATAATAACCTTCATTGTCGTTTCCCTATTAGCATCGATAAATTCATACGCTTTCAAATAATCCTTGAATGCAAATGTTTTTGAAATTAATGGTCTTAACAGTACCTTTCCTTCATTAACCAAACGAATTCCATCTACATAATCGTCATGGCGATACATCATGGTACTCTTAATGTCCAATTCATGGTCATTTGCAACTGCTAAATCGATAGTTGCCATTCCCGCAAATACCGCAACCAAAACAATAATGCTTCCTTTTCTGGCGTGTTTGATGGCTTGCCCCATTGTAATGTTATTCCCTGCACAGTCATAAATAACATCTGCTTTATCCGGACCAAAAACTTCAAGCATCGCCTCGCCAAAATCCTTCTCTTTCGTATTTACACAAACATCAATTCCACATTCTTTTGCCTTTTCCAGTCTATAATCACTGACATCAGTAATCATAACTTTAGCTGCTCCCATGCCTTTGGCAGTTTGAGCAACCAGGTTTCCGATTGGTCCTGCACCGATGACTACGATGTTCATTCCACTCACATCTCCAACCTGCTTTACGCCATGCACTGCAACAGCCAATGGTTCAATCATCGCACCTTCTTCAAAGGACATCTCAGAAGGAATTGGTGTAACCTTTGAAGCGTCAACTGCAAAATATTCTGACGCCGTACCTGTCGTTTGGAACCCCATTACCTTTAATTCTTCACAAAGATTGTACTTCCCATTTCTACACGGATGGCATTTTCCACAATATACTTGTGGTTCAATTGTCACTTTTTGACCAACACAAAAATCTTTTACGTTTGCACCTAATTCTGTTATTTCACCTGATACCTCATGACCTTGTGTCACAGGATATGAAGTAAATGGATGTTGTCCATGGTATACATGAATGTCAGAACCGCAAATTCCAATATTCATAATTTTCACGAGCACTTCATTTTCTTTCACTTGTGGCACTGGTACCTCTTCAAAAATAATTTCTTTCGGCTTTGTCATTACTTGTTTCAGCATTGTATTTCTCCCTTGCTATTCCAATTCTATTTATGTATAGTTCACTATTTTCAGTATAAATTTTGTCTTGTTATTTTTCATTTAAGATAATACTTAGTACGATTTTATACTTTTCAGATAGGTAGCCACCACCACCTTACACTTCTTAAATTTATAAATTGACATTTTCTTCCGTCTTTACAATTCTCTTTTCTCATAGTATAATTATAAAAAATCACGATTTTTCTCAGTACAATTTTATATTTTTAATAAAATTATACTTAGAAATGTTTAAAATTTATGAAAAGAGGTTGTCAGAATGCAAGAAATTTTCAATACATATTGTTGGGAAAAGAATAAGCAGGTATTTACATATAATGAACATCAGGTACCGGGATTAAAGAACTTTGCACATCAAAATATTACTTCTTCCATTAATGCCGACCCATTCCACTACCATTCAGAAATCATAGAAATACATTGTATGATTAAAGGGGAACGTATTGTGTACTTAGAAGGAGATGAAGGCCTGAGTCGCCATATTATCTACGGAAATGAAGCTTTTATCACATTTCCATACGAAATACACCAAAACGGGGACTCATCTCAAAGTCCTTGCGAGTTTTATGCCTTCCAGATTAATCTAAGGGACCGAGACAACTTACTCTGCCTAGATAAAGAATACAGTAACTATCTTTGCGACACACTTATGGCAATGAAACACCGACACTTGATATTATCATCCACCGAAATTGCCCTCCTTCGCAGAGCCTTTAATCTGTTCTCAAGCAAGGACACACACGATACAAAAACAGCGGTTCTGACCTTAAGCAGTTTTCTGTTTAACCTTCAATATATGAATCCTGTGGAACACGGAACACGAGACATATTGGATGAGAATATACAAAGAGTAGTGCAATATATCTCTCAGAATCTGTCCGAGGCGCCTTCTCTAGAAGACCTTGCAGAGATATCCAGCTATTCCCTTTCCCGCTTTAAAACAAAGTTTAAAACAGAAATTGGTATGCCACCGGCAGAATATATCACGCTGCAAAAGATAAAATACGCAAAAAAATTGCTGGAAACCACGGATATGTCCATCACGGAGCTCTCCTACGAGCTTGGTTTTTCCTCCAGCAATTATTTTTCAAGTGTATTTAAAAAAATATTAAATATAACGCCACAGCAGTATAAGAAGAATTTCAAAACGATTTAAAGACACTTTTATAAACTTTGCAAAAAACCTTTGAGTCTTGCTGAAATTCTTCCGTGTCCCGCATCATTTGGATGAAGCCCATCAGGCATATACAGTTCCTGATGAATTGCAGCTCGTGGTGCCAAACCTCCTTCTTGCATCATATCAAGAAACGGAATGGAATACTTTCTCGTAACTATTTTTATAATTTCCACCCATGGATGTAAATGGAGCAATGCACTGATGTCCAAAATACCGTTTTTGACCTAATTCGTCCACTCTTCGCTGTAATTTTCTTTCTCTAAAAAACATTTTTGCATCCTTTCTCTCGTATATTCCTTACTTTTCCCAAATATCTATGGCCTTAGAGTATACGGAATGCTCTCTCAATTCATCCAGCAGTGCACCAATATGCCCTGCGCCATGTGCATCTGAACCATAGGAAAATCCGATATTCATATTTAGTGCCCTACGAGTGATAAACTCACTAGGATAAACATTCTGTATATTTCCTGTCGTTTCAGCAAAATGAGAGTTGATTTCTAATAAAAGTCCGTTTTCTTTGATTGCCATCAAAGTTTTATCAATCAGTTCTGCATGCTCAGTTTCGCAGAAATTCTGCTCTGGAAAATGGAATCTTTTCGGATTTGCGAACACCCACTTGTACATATCAATATGAGGTATTGCATGGAAATAGCCAGTCTTTGCTGCGCAAATCGTATTCTCAAACGTAGCTTTTACATAATCTTTATGTGATGAAATACCGTCAATGAATAGATGCATGTGGGATGAACCAAGAACATATTCAAATTCACCCCGACTTAAAACGTCCTCGATTGTATCAATTAACAATGGATGAAAATCAATCTCAATTCCACATTTTATGGAAATCTTGTCTTTGTATTTATCAGCCAATTCATGCACTTTTTCGCAATATTCACTAACCCTTCCAGCCGGAATTCTGTCAGCGGCATTAGACAATGAAAGTGGCATGTGATCTGTGATACATATTTCACCAAAACCACGTGCAATCGCTGTTTGAATAAATGCTTCGGAATCTACCGTTTCTCGAAGAATTTGTGCATGAATATGATAATCTTTTTTCATTCTTTTGACCCTTTTACTATTTTTTATTCGTCCATCTTTCTCTAATATAAAATGCCACAGTTTTTGGTTGACGTTGTCTTGTGAAAATGCCTTTTTTATTTCCATCAATACGTCTAAGACCTGCCGATGTCATAAAATCAGCAAATGCCCATAGGTGTTCACCAATCATGAAATCACAGTCATCAATGGCTCGATTATTCTCTTTGTAATATTCAATCTGATATTCTTCTGAGAACATAACTTCAGGAAGCTTATGCAAACCTGGGATAGTATCTACACCATATTCTGTAATCATAACAGGCTTACGATATCTTTCATGCCATTCACGAAATTCCTTTGTAAAACTTGGGTAGATAGACTCTAAATTACCCGTATCATAATACCAAGAATAATATCGATTCACACATATCACGTCAACGAGGTGTCCCACTTTGTTATCATCAATCCATTGTTCTGTTACATTTGTAATCGGTCTTGTATCATCCAACTTTCTGATATGGGATACAATTTCGGTCATATATTCCAATGCATTTTCATCCTTTGTCTGGGCCTCATTTGCAACACTCCACATAATCACACAAGGATGATTTTTGTCCCTCTCATAGAGTTCTGTTAACACGTCTTTATGATGCCTCAAAGTTTCTTCATCTGCCAAACCTGGTCTGAATACAATTGTATCACCCCAGAAATTCATACCAACTGCAGGCACCTCATCAATTATTAAAAATCCCTGACGGTCTGCCATTTGCATAATTTCTTCTGAATATGGATAATGAGAAGTACGAAAAGAGTTCGCTCCTAACCACTTCAGCAATTCAAAGTCTCGAACATTAATAGCTTCATCCAGTCCTTTGCCTTTGACATCACTATCCTCATGCTTTCCAAAACCTTTCAGGTATACGGGCTTTCCATTCACCAAAAACTCTTTTTCAGTAACTTTTACTGTTCTAATTCCAACCGGCAAGGTATAGTGATCCTCATCTACCCGAATATCTAACTGATACAAATACGCGGCTCTCACATTCCACAAGTGTGCATCTCTCACGACAATATTTCCTTCTACGGTTTCTGCCTTGGCTACAAGAGCACCATCTTCATCCAACAGATCAACCTCTATTTCTTTAGCATCCCCATTAATTTCGACATTGTAATGAATAATGCCATCACTACCATCAATGTCTGTTTTCACCGTTACATCCTTGATATATGCTTTCGGTGTAGTGTAAATCTTAACTGGTCTGTGGATACCGGAATAATTAAAGAAATCAAATTGATATTTCTGAATTATTTCACCTGTCTGATAATCATCTGGCTTCACGTCTTCTATCAAACCGTAAGGCAAACAAGAATGGTCTAACATATTGCTTACTGCTACAGTAACTCGGTTCGTTCCTGATGTTATGTAGTCATTTAATTCCGCCTCAAACGGAAGAAATCCTCCTTTGTGCCTTGTGACTTCCTTTCCATTTATGTATACCACTGCATGATGGGTCACGCTACCAAAGCGTAGTACCATTCGTTTTCTCATCCAGTCATATGGAATAGCGAATTCTTTCTCATACCATACCCACCCCACATGATCTCGTAGCGCCCTGTCCGTTGTTATATCATTATAACTGGAAGGAACCGGCATCTCTATAGTGTCAGTCAACGGCTTTTCAAACCATCTCTCCTCTATGCCTTGATTCAATCTTTTTTCCTGTTTAAACTTCCAAATGCCACATAAATTCTTTACTTGTCTTATCTCGTTTTCAATTGGATATAACATGTTTTAGTCTCCTTTGGGGAACAAAATTATAATTGAATCGTTCCAAATATTGTATAATTACTATTGTGAAAATTCTCTGCACCATTCATGGCCGTTCTGCAAACATACAGAATCTTGTCTCCCTCTATGATAAAATCGGTGTACTGAAAACCAACCTTATGTGGGTCATCATCTCTTTTATCCATGATATCCTGCAAGACTTCCCAATGCTCACAGTCCTCGGATGCGATAAGTGAAAACAAACATCTTTTCCAATGTGCAGAGGACTCCCAAATGCGGGATATCAAAGAATAATATTTTTTTGTTCTCGAGTCATATTTCATTTCAAACTTGGCATGATTACCTGGAAACTCAATGCATTTTTTATAGGTAAGTGGATTGCCCGGATTTTCGGTATCGACCTCATATACAATAGCCAAACCGTAATTAGGCTCCATTTTTTTCATTTCATAACGCATAATATTGTACAGTTTTCCATCAATTGCTATCAAATTACCTTCAATTGTTCCCGTACTTTCACCTTGTGGAAGTCCTGGCCATTCAGGATTATATTGTGTCGGTTCTGAGAATGTCCATGAATCTGCCTCTAAAAGGTCGCTTCCCAAAGGTGCAGACATTACCATTGCCGCATGGCCTCCTCTACCCCAGCTGCCCCATTCCAAAGTATTCCAGATGCGTCCGTTAAACTCAACAACCGGTTGTGGGCATTTGTGAACACCCATTTCACCCATCTTTCCGTTACTTCCTCGAAACAACACGGTAGGTTCTCCAAATGTCTTACCTCCGTCACTTGATTTGCCGATAAGCAAGTCTCCATACTCAGTAGAAACAGAAAGCATATATACTTCGTCTTGATAAAGGAATAACTTACCCCAATAGCAAGGAAACAGTTCGCTCACATAGTGCCAAGTTTTTCCATTATCGTCAGAGCGATAAATCAAAGTCAGATTCTGTGGATGATTTGCTCCATATACATCCATAGATACCAGCAAAAAGCCTTCAGGATGACGAATCATTGTAGGGTTGCAAAGACAATAACCCGAGTATCCGTAACATCTATCTTCTGGATGCACATAACTTACAACTGTACCAAAAGATTTTCCTGCCCGTGCAAGACGAGTTCTGCTTTTTAATTCTCCACAACTTACATAAAATTCATACTCTGAATCTTCTTCCAAATTCTCAATCGTATATGTAGTAGTTTCTGTTGTTCCCGCCAAAACAAATTGTTCCTCATCCCGACGCTTTGCGTAAACAGAATACTCATTTTTTTCACCTTCCAACGGCAACCAATCGAAAGTAATAGTGGTTTCCATTGGAGCCACACGACAAATATAAATATCTCCCACTTCAAAAAATAATGGTCTATATGGAGCATAGCTCCAGTTTTTATGAGTTTTCATCGATTATTAATCCTCCAATTTCCCTTCCTGCAGTCTAGCCAATTCATCCAACATTTTTACTTCTGTTTCAAATGTTTCCGTCATCCCATCTGCCTCTTTTACCCTACAGGTCGGTTCCACCGGAAGCCCCTCAATTGTCTTCAAGTGATATTTTGCATTTACAGGATAATACTGGCGTTCAATTAAGGACGCCATACTCAAAAAGGCAGATAACTCATCTACTCTTTCATCTTCAACATGGTCACATAGCCATGCGTATAGACGTGGATGGAAATTTGCCATCACACCGCTGTATCCAGTTGCACCGGCGCGCAGAGACTCTAACAACGTTGTTGTATTGGCATTGTATAGTTTTAGATTCGTACCTTCAATTGCTGCTAACTTTTCCTTAATCTGTTCAATATCACAGCAGGTATCCTTCAAAAAGTAAAAGCGCCCCGTATCAGCACACCATTTGATATTATCTACAGACAGTAATCTCTTATATGGATATGGACATTCATAAAATCCCAACGGTATATCCGAGTCAATCTTTTCTAAGAGTTTTTCACAATTTGCTCTCCAAACCTCATCACTTTCGTTCTCCTGGGCCAGTCGATTTGTAATTAAGATAACTGCAGCTACGCCAGTTTTTGCCATAGCATTTATTTCTGCAACTTGATCCTCCATAGCATCAGAGACATGACCGGACGCTATTACCGGCACTCTGCCCGCGGCAGCCTTAAGTACACATTTGGCTACTTCCAGACGTTCCTCCAGTGTCAAATAAAACATCTCACTAGATTGGCATACTGCGAACAAGCCTTTTACACCATTTTCAATATACCAATTTACAAGTTGCTCCAAAGCTGCATAATCAACTTCTCTTTCTGTTGTAAAGGGTGTAAGCATAACCGGCCATACACCACCTGGAAATTGATTTTTCATTATATTTTCCTCACTTTTTACAATAATTATATGTTCATCGGTAAAACAAAACTATCATGTTCTCCCAGTTTATAAGCATCTACTAAAGGAGAATATGTATAGTTATAAATTTTATTTTCAGAAGGAACAAATTGAATAATTCTCAAAAAACCATTTCCCCCAAATGGTTTATTGTGTTCATAATCCGCCAAAATGGCATGCACTACCCTGTCTTCTATAGGAAGTTCCATATGATAGCTGCCCGTGTAATGTCCACTTAGAACCATTCTCACATTCCTATGCTTCTTTATCAATTTTTCGTAGATGTCTTCACCTGCATTGGTTCCATCTCTATGCAAGCGAATATCAGTCAATGATACACGCGAATTCCTTCTTGCAATCCCGTACTCGTGCCGATCTGCTATTAGAAAACTATGGGTAGTGACAATTGCGTAACTGTCTTCATTTTCACTTAAGATTTTACTTGCCCACTCCAATGCCCCATCACTTGGTAAATATGCCAGATGGATAAACAGAAACGTCTGTCCATTAATCTGAATCTTTTGGGCATTATGCTTGTTATCATCATAAGAATCAATCCAATAATCCGCAAACTCTCCCATGGTAGCAGGAAAATACTTTTTCCAATGCTCACTAGCCTTCCCGTCAAAAGTCAAATCATGATTTCCCGCACACATACCAAACGGTACTACTCCGAATAATCGCACAAACCGACTGTATGCTCTATGAAGTTGCTCCTCCGATTGATCATCATTTACAAAATCTCCCACATGCGTCACGAAACGAATATTAAGTTTATCTTCATTTCTGAAAATCCATCCCATCTGCGCATCCCAACAACACATTTTTTCATCTGAATCCGCATAATTTTGGGAATCAGGAAGCATCACGATACAAAATGAGTCATCGCTCATATGCTTTTGTGGTGTTTCATTCATTTAAAACTCCCCCATTCGTTCACAATTCATTTACAACTGCTCCGCAATATATTTCAATAGAGTCATATAATCATCGACCTGAATGATCTTGTATCCAGTCTCATGGAAAGATTTCCATACATCTAATGTATTATACGGTTTCCAGATTCCATTTACATGAATACGATAATCATTGAAATAAGGTGCATACGCTTCATCCGCCTCTGGTTTGTAATCTCCACCACGCAAGCATAATGGCAAATTGTATTCTTGAATTAGTCTTACGCTATCTGCCACATTACCTGGATGTACCAAAACTTGAAAAGCCGCACGATAACCAGATTCCTCTTGGATTTTGTTAAGCCATCCCATATTATACTCCATCGGTTTACGCGTACTGAACGTACACGGTAGCCATATGGAACGATACGCATTGTACTTCTTTACAATCGGATATGCATCCTCATCCCACGTAAATACTGGACTTTTGATATCCAAAAAGACGAAGGTTTTATTTGCACACACCATAACCATATCCTCAAACGTAGGAATGACATAATTTGTTGGTATGTTACCCTCTGGTCTTTCTAATACCAAACGCAATTTTCGTAACTGCTCAAACGTCCACTCTGCAAGTTCATCTGTTTCCGGAAGTCCTTCTACTCCAGCCGCCCGCAACTCATTCACATTGGTCGTTCTAGTCACAGTAGAATCATGCATTAAGACATGAACACCATCCTTAGTCGTACGTATATCAAGTTCCAGAAAATCAACGCCTGCGGCAATACAGCTCATGATTCCTTCAAGTGAATCCTCTGGATAAAAGATGTCATTGTCACTTCGATGTGCCATACACATCAGCCTCCCCTTCGGATTAAAAAAAGTTTCCCACTTTTTTTGAAAATTGGTAATCTCCTCTGGCGGATTCCATTCATCCTTCCAACTAGGTACAAATAATGAGGGATTCTCAAGATAATCCTTCGCTGTGTAATATTCTGTGTTCTGACTCATGTTCTTTCTCCTCTACATTTGTTGTGCAATATACTTTACAAGCGTCATGTAGTCATCTACATGTAACGTATTATATCCCTTTGCATGCAATGTTTTCCATGCTGACAGGTTGTTGTATGGTGCATATAGCGCATTGGTAGACATGCGATATTTGCCAAAATAAGCTGCAAATGCTGTGTCATACGACGTAGAATAATCACTTGAGCGCAGTGCCTTCGGCAAACCGTAGGTCTCTATCGTGTTCACGACAGTAGCTACATTTGACGGAGAGACTGCCGCCTGAAATGCAGCCTTATAACCGGAATCCTTTGCAATTGTCGTCATATACATATTCAACGTGCTTCCTTTTGTGCTATAAGAAGGCGGTAACCATATGGAACGATATGCTTTGTATTGCTGTATCAACGGATAGATCTGCGAATCCCAATCAGCCCCGTCCTTGATGTCTAAAAATACGAATATCTTATTGGCACATACCATTATGGCATCTTCCAACGTTGGAATCACATAGTTGGTATCCTTTTTACCGCCTGCAGTTTCAAAGACCAAACGCAACTGGCGCAACTCGTCCAATGTCCAATCAGAAATCGTATTACTGCTCGGCAATCCCTGAACTCCTGCTGAACGAAGTGCATTCACGTTTGTCGTGCGGGTGATGTTGGCATCATGCATCAAAACCAGCTCGCCGTCACTTGTGGTGCGCACATCCAACTCCAGAAAATCCACACCTGCTGCAATACAGCTCATAATACCCTCAATAGAATCCTCCGGATAATAGATATCATTATCTCCGCGATGCGCCATCGACATCAGACGACCGTTCGGTGTAAAAAAAGCTTCCCATTTCTTTTCGAAATTTAAGAGTTCTGCCGGTGGATTCCATTTTCCTTTCCAAGACGGAACAAATAGCGCTGGATTTGCCATATAGTCTGACGCTGTATAATATCCACGGTTACTATCTTCTGAACCTTCGAAACCGTCATCAACGTTACCTTGACCTACACCATTATCGGTAACATATGCTTCCCCATTCTCATCTAAACCATCATCCTCTGCGGAACTAACATATTCTGATTCATCGCCAGTTTCAGTACTTGCAGAAGAATGGTCATTCACTTCTCCCTCTTCATAAGACATTACTATGCTGTCTTCCACCGGCTTCGGTGTCTTTTCACAGCCAGTGGAAAGAAGTAAACTACAAAGCGTTACAAACACAAGAAGTACCGCTGTTACTTTTCTTTGTCTCATTTATGTGTCCTCTCTATTTTGAGAAATACAATTCCTCAATATATTTTCCCATATCAACATAGTAGTCCGTATGTAGAAAGTTATAGCCTTTGTCATGTAACATTTCCCAATTCTCACGCGTGTCTTCTATATCTGATAGAATTACATTGGTATGGACACGATATTTTCCAAAATACGGCTTAAAGACCTCATCTAAATCATAAGCATAAGAACCGCCGCGTAGAAATTTCACCCAACCATTTTCCTCAATCATATTTGTCGTATTCTCTACGGTTCCTGCGCTCACATTAAATTGCATCATAACTTTGTCATATCCCGAATCCTTTTTAATCATTTCGATTAAAGAATCAATCTTATCTTCGGTATAATTATTAATCAAAGTAGCTGGAATACCAATAGATCGATACGCATTGTATTTCTTCACTAAAGGATAAAAATCTTTTTCAAAGTCGAATTCATATGTATCATTTATATCAAGCATGATAAAAATCTTATCCGCAGCAACCATCAGCACATCATCTAAAGTAGGTATAACATAGTTTGTAGCCTCTACCGTACCATCAGGTTTTGTCATTGTAAGACGTAATCTTCGCAATTGTTCTAACGTCCATTCGGAAATCAAATCACTATCTGGGAAGCCAACTGCCCCCGCATGACGCAAGGAAGATACATTGGTTGTACGCACAAGTGACTGGTCATGCATTAATACATAATGACCATCCTTTGTAGTCCAAATATCAATTTCTATCATATCCGCCCCTGCTGCAATGCAACTGAGAACCGCTTCAATAGAATTCTCCGGATAGTAAACATTCCCCTCTGAACGATGAATTAAGGACATGAGACGTCCATCTGGGTCAAACCATGACTCCCACTTTTCTTCGAAATTCTTCATTTCCTCCGGTACATCCCACTCATCTGCCCAAACAGGAACAAACAGGCTCGGATCTGCCAAATAATCTTCAGCCGTATAATAACCCTTTTCCTCTGTATCGAAATCAGAGGAAACTTCTGCATTTTCCTTATTCTCGGAAGGTGCAGATTTATTGCAACCGGATACTGACAATAACATGCATGCCGTAACTAGAACAAGAAATAAAGCAACTATTCTTCTCCATTTCATTTTCACATCCTCCTCGTCAGGTATTATTTGCCATTATATGCATCTAATTCCTCTTGAAGCAATTCCAAATAACGACTTAATCCCAAGTTTTCCAATTGATTGACATATCCTTTCCACCCTTCATCAATACCGCCATTAACAACCCAGTTGTTGAATGTTTGTGTCATATATTCATGAATGTCTAAGTATAAGTCTGTAATTTCAGTATAGTTCTCTTCACTCATGTTAAAGAAAGGATATAAATTCTCCCGTTTCATTGTTTTTCCTGCATAAGTAGTTTCAACTGCACGTTGTCTCTGATAACGGTTTGATGTCTCTTCGAATTTTATGGTGTTAAATAACTCTTCGCTCATTAAACAAGCAAAACGGAACGAAGGTACTTCTGCATTGAGATCGTAGCCATTCAATCCACCCCTTGCCACATAATTACCTTCTGCATCTTTATAGAGTGTCGAATTCGGATTGTCAAGCATACCATAGGTGCCTTGTATGGTCCATTCTGGTTCTGCAAGCATATTTGCAAGACGTACTGCTACTTCTGGGTACTCGCATTCTGTATAAACAGTAAAATAATTATTTTCAACGGTATTAGTTTGACTTCTCATAAGTGGTGTTTTTCCATTTCCACTATCCAAAGGGCCAAAATTTACATACTCATCCTTATCTGTCGAGTAATTGTAATAAGCAGGATAACATCCTAATGTTTTTGTTGCCGTCATCGTTTTTGCTGCATAAACACTCATACTATCTGTGAGTGCATTTTTAGAAATCAAACCTTCTTTCATTAATTTATGAATATATTTAAGTGGTTCTTTTATATCCGGGTTTGCAAAATTATATACAACCTTGCCATTGTCATCTACCGTAACATCAAAGTTTTCGGTAGAAACATACACTCCGAAACTGTTAAATATGTCAAGCGCTCCACCAACGTTTGCTGTAAGATTTTTAAAATAAAATGGTACAACATTAGATGGAATACTACCTTTACCTGCATTTTCTTTAAATGCCTTTAACACCGTATAAAATTCATCTGTTGTAGTTGGTACACTAAGCCCCAACTCATCCAACCAAGTTTTATTAATCTGCAATAAGTCACGAACACCATAATGATATGGTTCTTCACGAACCATAGGGAAACTGTATATATGTCCATCACTAGACTTTACTTTTTTAAGTGTTTCTGCATTGCTTTCAAAGTATTTAGCCCAATTAGGAGCATACTCATCCATATACTCATCCAATGCATACACCTTACCTCCCTTTGCCGCATCGCCAAGCTGTTGTGCAGAACCTACACCCCAGGAGATATCTGGAAATTCTTGTCCGGCAAATGCCATTGCCACCGCTCTGTCATCATTGTATACAACAAATTCAAGATTAATCCCACTTGCTTCTTCCACTTTTTTTACCCATGCAAGTTCATCCCATGCCGCTTGATATGAAGTGTCTGCCATTACACCAACTGTCAATGTAATCGGTTCATTTACAATAGGATATCCTGTTTTATTAAAATCAATTGTGCTGGTTTTACTTTCATTCTTTCCTGAAGGTTTACTTCCACAGCCAAACATTGAAACAACCATGATAATAACTACAATAATACTTAAAATTCGTTTCTTCATTCTAAAATCCTCCTACTCTTTTACAGAACCCAAGGTAACTCCTTGTACGAAATATTTCTGTATAAATGGATAAAGTATCAACATCGGTACAGTTGCAACTACTAACAAACCGTACTTCATTCCTTCCATTTTTGTAAATTGTTGTATGGAACCTGCTATGTTCTCCGGATTAATTTGATTTGCCGCGCTGATAAGATTCCTGATAAACAATTGCAATGGCCATTTGCTTTCATCACGTATATAAATCAATGCATTCATATAACTGTTCCAATGAGACACTCCAAAATACAGCGTCATAACTGCAATAATCGGCTTGGAAAGCGGTAAAACTATACGGGTAAAAATGCCTAGTTCCGTACACCCATCAATCCTTGCTGCCTCAATAATACCCTCTGGTATACCTGTTGTAAAAAAATTTCTACATAGAATCATGTTATAAACACTAGCGCACCCCAAAAGAATCATAATCCAACGAGTGTCCAGAAGGTCTAAACTTTGAATATTTAAATATGCCGGAATCATTCCGCCACCAACAAACATGGTCAGCAAACAATATTTACTAAGAAATGTTCTAAATGGTAACGTTTTTCTTGATAACACATATCCCATAGGTACTGTCACACACAAACTTAGCAGTGTTCCTGTGACAGTATAGAAAATGGTATTTTGGTATCCAGTCAAAATTTCCTTATGCTTAAGCAGCTCTTTATATCCATCCAATGTAGCTCTTATTGGATAAAGCATTACCTCTCCTGCCATTAACGCATTCGGGTCGCTTATGGATGCAATTAAAATATAATACAGTGGATAAACCATAATCACTAGGAAGAACGTTGCTACAATATAATTAAAAAATATGAAAGTCTTGTCTTGTCTACATCTCTTCATTTCTATACCCCCTAGTAAAGACTTGTCTCACTCACTTTTTTCGATATTTTATTGGCAGTAACAACTAGAATAATATTAATTACCGTGTTAAACAAACCAACTGCCGTCGAATAACCGTACTGCGCATTCAATAAACCTCTCTTATACGTATAGGTTGAAATAATCTCACTGTAAGTGCGATTAAATGTATTCTGTAATAAGAACGCTTTATCAAAACCAACACTCATAACCTTACCCAAACTAAGAATTAACAAGGTAATCATTGTTGGTTTAATGACCTGCCAGTCAATGTATCGAATACGTTGCATGATGGTTGCTCCGTCTACACGAGCAACCTCATGAAGTTCTGGATTGACACCGGTCAAACTGGCTAGATAGATAATACTACTCCAGCCTACTCCTTGCCATACCCCACTCCATACATATAGATGTCTGAACAATTTTTCTTCACCTAGAAAAAAAATTTCCTCTCCTCCAAGTTTTAATATAATATTATTTATCAATCCACCATCTGTTTGAAATATCAATGTAATCATACTAACCATTACAACCAACGAAATAAAATGTGGTGCATATGTAATATTCTGTACAATTTTTTTATATTTCTGCGACGGTATATAGTTCAAACAAAGTGCTAATATGATTGGCGGGAATACTCCAGCTATCAAACCATACACTGATAAAATGATAGTGTTTGGCACTACCGTACTAAATGCATTGGATGTGAAGAATCTTCTAAAATTCTCCAAACCTATCCACTCGCTACCCCAAATTCCAAGAAATGGCTTATAGTCTTTAAACGCAATGATAATTCCATATAAAGTTTTGTATTCAAAGATTGTCATATAAACAACAAAAGGTAGTGCCAAGAGATACAGCTGCCAGTGTGACTTGAGAGCCTTTTTTAAATTCTTTCTTTCCTTTTGTTTCTGTAATTTTTTTTCTGCCTTTTTATTTTGTTTCTCTAATTTCTTTTCTCTCTTCTTATCTTCCATCTAGTCACCTCTACAAACCATATAGTGGAGAATGAAATCTCCACTATAATTATTCAGTCGTCTCACTTGGAACAAGCGAATATTTACCTTCAGCGTATGATACAACATATGCATTGTTGTCTGATGCAAAACATGCCAAGTCTGTATCTTGATAATTTGCTACATCTTCATATTGGGCAAAGACACCTATACCAGCTGCCAAGGTAACACTGATTCGTGTGTCAGCGTGCAGTTTTTCTAAAATGTTAAACGTATACGCTACACCACTTTTAGCCTCAACATTAGAAACTGTAATGATGTCACTTCCCAAATTTACTGGTGTTGCTTCGTAAAAATATATGTTATCACCGAGTGTTGTTGCCGTACCATTCGTAATACTTCCACCATTCAAATCAACTTTACCTTTTGTACCTTGCAAAGAGAGATTGCCACCGTTTGTCGCCGAACCTTCAGTAATTGTAACTCCACTATTTATGGTAAGTTTATAACTTACGTCACTGGCATTGTATGCGATATTTCCCCCATTCCCTTTTACCGCACCTTTTTCGATTGTAGTTCCTTCATTCAGCGTTAGACTTGCCTTGCTAATAAAAATATTACCACCATTTCCGTTCACCTCGGTACCACTAACATTCCTAATTGAACCTTCACTCACGGTAGCACCTGTCAACGTAATATTCGCATGTTGAAGTGCCTGAATATTACCACCTCGTCCTGCTGCCTTTCCACCACTAATAGTTGAATCAGTTATGCTTAGATTGGCAATACTGTTTGCATCAGTACCATACATACAGATATTGCCACCAAAACCTAGGTTGTTGTTACTAGCTGTAGTAGCTTTTGCTGTTCCATCTTTGATAATGGTATCTGCTCCTTCTATAATAACTTCTGCTTGGCTATAAATATTTCCACCACATCCTGTACTATAGGTTTTACACTTTGTATAAGCCGTTCCGCTACTAATCTCTCCATTAGAAATATTGACTTTATTTGTCGAAAAGATATTTCCACCACATCCTGCAAATGTATGTGTTTTGATTTCAGTTGTAGACGATAAAAGTATTTCTGCGGTGCCTCCTGTAATAAGAGCATCTTCACCGGTAATTTTCACAGTACCAGTACTATAAATATTTCCACCACATCCTGTATACTGTGCTAAATTGTTAGATTTTGCTGTACCATCGCTAATTTCTCCACCAAAAATATTAAGATTACCCGTAGAAATGTTACCGCCACAACCTCTAAGTTTATTAGTAGTATCTACTGTTGTTTCTGTATTCTCCGGCTTATATGTTGCTTCTGCAACACCTCCGCTAATTTTCCCACCATACATATTGATAGTTACAGCGCTACATATATTACCACCTCGAGCAACATTTGTTGTATTCGCCGAATTCTGAGCCAAACCATTCAGAATCTCACCACCATTTATCGTGAGTTTTGCACTTGAATAAGTATGTATATTCCCTCCACAGCCATAATTGCCAGAAGTTGAAGTAGATATTGCTTTTCCACCACTGATAGTTCCACCGTTCATGGTCAAAGTTCCTCTCAGCAGAACATTACCACCATGTCTTTCAGTGGTTCCATCGGAGATTTCACTGCCATCTTCCATAATAAGTGTGCCGCCTTCTACAGCAACATTAGCACCATAGCCGTTACCAGTTACTTTTCCATTTGTTATGGTACTTCCATCTAACATATGTAATGTCCCTTTGGTAAGTTCAACACAGGCGCCAAGTTTTTTACCATTAATCGTGATATCTTCTAATGTTACTGTTTTACCGTCAGCATTTACAGTGAGCATTCTGTCATCTGTCCAACTATCTGCTCTTGAGATTGATTTATTCTCTTCACTTGCGAGTGTTAATGATTGTGTTACTGTCACACCTTCTGAAAGTTCATAATCTGATTTCAAGATAATCTTTGGGGCATATTTGCCACCGTCCGCATCAAGTGCTGTCTGCAAGACACTATATGGATTTGAATATGTACCAAGTGGTGCAGCACTATTTGTTACAGCATTTTCCGCATTATCTACATAGAACCAAGAACGACCAAGGTTTACTGTTTTAATAGATGTTTTTCCATAAACTCTTGTTCCGTCCAAAGTATCCCAGTATGGAGTTACTGTGATATCTGTATTAAATACAGTTTGCGGCACCTGTGTAATGGTAAAGGTTTTAAAGAATGCAGATACATCTTTGCAGAAAATTTCACCTGCATTCGCTGACTGAACTCCTTCTGCTGAATCTATATAATACAATTCTGGATAAACATATTTGGTTGTTTCTACTGTGTCCGCTGTGGCTTCAGGTCCTTTTTGAATCACAAACCCAATATGTTTGTATTCTGTTGAATCAATCGATGTAACAAAACGTATTGCATTGTTTTCTTTATTTTCAACCGTTTTATCTCCTCTGTCGTCAGCTACAATATTTGCGGAGATTTGTGCTTTAATACCAAGTACATCTGCAGGTACAAATTTTGCATAATATGTACCAACTGCAAGACCTTCAATACTTGTTAAAGGTTTTTTTCCATCCACATCGCTTTCATCATCTACATAATAGCCACCAAACAAATAACCTTCCAATGTTGGAATGCCTTGAGTGTCTTTCTCAAACTCCTTTGTATATACAACAGTCTTTTCACTTGCTTTTGAGTTTATAGCAGCGAATATGATACCTGCCGCTACACACATCATTATCACTAATGAACCTACTAATTTTAAATAATTCTTTTTCATAATTTACACATCCTTTTAAATTAATCAACTCCGTATTGTTCCCGAATTTTTACCATATTGAAGTATCTTCGCCTTCGCCAGGTAATTTTTTATCTGGATCCGTTATTACAACACCATCCGATGTACGAACAATTTCTTCCATGTTCAATAATATAATCTGCATTGTTGGTTCTTCATATTTCATTTTGATTCCTCCTTCACCTTAATGCTTTTATTGAGTTCCTTTTTATATTAGCGGGGAAAGTAGAATTCCCCGCAAAGTCACTTTTATTTGTTTACATAGGACAGTATCTTATTTGTTGTGTCCAAAGTCAGCTTTTTGTTTGAAACATCAAGTGCAAAAACGCTTGTATATACGGCTTCTGCTTGTAAAGTGTCTGCTGTAATCTCAACGACTTTTCCATTGTTTGAAGAAGAAAGTCCTATTCTTGATTCGGCATTCAGTACACCAACAACTCTAATGAAATGTTTAGATGAGGAACCGTACACAGCGATGTTGGTTAAACCACCAGTTGTATTCACTGTACCATCTTCATTTAGTGTTACCTTATGACCACCTGTAATTGTAATAAGACCAGTTCCAACTTCCATATCAGCATGGTCTAACATAATGTTGCCACCTCGATCTGTGGCTTTTCCATCTAAAATGCTACCTGCATTTACGACAACTTTACCTGCTGTTCCGCCATTACCGTCCTCACATCGGTAAACAAAGATGTTGCCACCTCTTCCCGTCTTCATAGATACCGTGCCGGCCGCGCCTTCCTTAACTGTTCCACCATTCATGGTAAATTGACCACGCAGATAGATATTTCCGCCACCATCATTTTTAATTCCGGTAGCCCAACCTCCTTGAATAGTTCCACCGTTCATTGTCATGGTTGCTGGTGTGTTCGTATAAGAATCATCTTCCGCTTGGAAAAGTCCACGGTCAATGTAAAGATTGCCACCCAGTGTGGCTGTTCCATTACTGATAGTTGCATTTTCCATTGTCATGCTTGCACCAGAACCTTTTGTGGCATTAGAACGCGTCGCATATAAATAAATATTTCCACCGTTTGTAGCTGTTCCACCAGTGATGGTTCCACCTGATACAGTAAGAGTTCCTTGATTAAAGATGTTACCGCCTTCTTCAGTTGCTGTACCGCCACTGATGCTTCCACCTGCCATTGTTCCATTGAACTTGCTTGAGAAGAATACGCTACCACCATCTTTTGAGGTTCCTCCTTCAAAAGCTCCTCCGTTCATAGCAAAGGTTTTACTACTATCGAATGAGAGATTTCCTCCCTGATATTTGGATTCTCCATCACGAACTGTAACACCGTTATACATTGTAAATGTACTGTCACCTCGTACAAAGATGTTCCCACCGCTTGCTCCACTGGATCCAGTACTTTTTCCTTCCGTGATAAGTGCTAAATCATTCGTTGTTGCATCCTCTTTACCTAATACAAGATTTGCATAAGTGTGCGCGTCGATATTTCCTCCACGTCCATTTGCTTCACCTTTCTCAATGGTACCGCCAGTAATGGTCACGTTAGCATAATGATCTTTATCAGCACCCGCTGCAAGGATATTTCCGCCGATACCATATTCGAAGGTAGGCTTTTCTGCCTCTGCTTTACCACCTGTGATAATTCCACCAGTCATTGTCATGTTACCAGTTGTATAAATGTTTCCACCTTTTTCAGTTGTGAATCCGTTACTAATGGTTCCGCCTTCAACATTTAATATTTTCGATGTATAGATACTTCCACCGTTTGTAGCTGTTCCACCTGAGAGGGTTCCACCTGATACGGTAAGGGTTCCTTGATTGTAGATGTTTCCACCTTTTTCTGTAGCCGTACCGCCACTGATGCTTCCGCCTGCGATTGTTCCATTCAACTTGCTTGAGAAGGATATGCTACCACCATCTTTTGAGGTTCCTCCTTCAAAAGCTCCTCCGTTCATAGCAAACGTTTTACTACTATCGAACGAGAGATTTCCTCCCTGATATTTGGATTCTCCATCACGAACTGTAACGCCGTTATACATTGTAAATGTACTGTCGCCTCGTACAATAATGTTTCCACCGGTTGCGCCACTCGATCCAGTGCTTTTTCCTTCCGTGATAAGCGCTAAATCGTTCGTTGTCGCATCCTCTGTACCTAATACAAGATTTGCATAAGCGTGTGCGCTGATATTACCTCCACGGCCGTTTGCTTCACCTTTTTCGATGGTTCCTCCGATTACTGTAACTGTCACATAATTTTCTTTCTTTGTACCTGCCGCGCAGATATTTCCACCAACACCAAATTCAAATGTTGGTTTTTCTGCTACTGCTTTACCACCGGTAATAATTCCTGATGTCATTGTCATATCACCATTGGTATAAATGTTTCCTCCGCGTGCACCGGCCATTCCGTCTGCAATCTTTGTTCCCGACAGATGAAGTTTTCCCACATTGAAAATGTTTCCACCGTAGGTGGTTGCTGTTCCGCCAACAATGGTTCCGCCCTGCAACATCGGTTTCGCTTTAACCGAAAAGTATATATTTCCAGCACTTTTCGCTGTTCCGTTTTCAATAACACCGCCCTTTATAACAAACTGTTTGTTACTGTCAAAGAAGATATTTCCACCTTGATTGCTTGCAATTCCATTTTGTATAGTAACGCCATCATAAATTACAATTGTACTGTCAGCTCTTGCAAAAATATTACCTCCACTAACAGATTCACCACCAGAAATCACTGCTGTGTTTTTTTCTTCACCTTTTTCTGTGCCCAAAACAAGATTTACATATTGGTGTGCATGAATATTACCGCCTCGCCCATTCGATTGACCGCCTTCAATTGTTCCGCCAATAATCGCAGCATTTACATAAGTGGTCTTATTTGGTCCTTTTATATAAAGATTTCCTCCAACGCCTTTATCAAACGCTCCTGCCTCTTTACCCTCTGCGTTATAATAATTTGCAGAACCATTGATAATTTTACCACCCAGCATCCTGAACTCACCGCTTGATACGTAAACATTTCCGCCTGCCATAGCTGCTTTACCATCTCTAACAATACCGTCATAGAGTACGATTGTACCTTCTGATACAACGGTACCACCGTTTTTGGTTGTGTTTCCACCTACAAGCACACCACCGTACATAGTGAATTTCGACGTCTTTCTGATTGCCAATGTGGTTCCACCTACGCCTATTTCTTTAAATTTGGAAGCGTCCAAGGTTCCTGAGTACATTACTACCTCATTACCCGGCATGACAAGGATACAACTTCCTGCCAGTTTTTTTTCACCTTGCGATACAATCTTTCCAGTCTGTTTTTTGCTGGTATCCAAAATTGTCATTTGGACATTTCTACCTTCAGCAATATAGTATACACGTGTGTCTTCTTTACCTGTAATCGTGTGACCGTTCAGGTCAAGTAGCATTTTCGTGTCAACAGCCACACCCTTTTGTGCCGTTAATTGAACATCTGCAACCATATACCAATTTCCACTGGTTGTAGGTGCATTAGCTTTATTTCCCCACGGCATCCATTCTAATATAGTTCCGTTACATGTACCGTAGTGTCCTACTACCTCTTTTCCATCACAATTTATGTGGGAACCACCACAAAGACACCCCAGTTTACCCATAAAAAGTTTTGATTTATAGTATTGAATATTTACTTCATCATAATCACTTTCTATGTAAGTTAAATACTTAGAGGACGTTTTTTCTGATATAAATCCACCACCTGTAACACCGATTTTTGCGCCTTTGGTTAATTCACCGATACGCATTTCCACTCCTATTCCTAATGCCAGGTTATAGTCAGCACCTGTAATACGGGCTGTTCCGGAAACCTTAACCATACACTCCGGAGTATTGATTCTCATATATCCGTCAACTGTTCCGCCAGAGATATCCACAACACCGCCAGAATTACAATATACGTTGTGATGGTCCACATCCTCACGTTTTGTAGCCGTTTCAAAGGTTTCTCCAGCTACAGATAATCCACCGGTGATGTGTCCGCCGCTCATTATCATAGTGCCGAACACTCCCACGTTTCCGCCACCACCGTTGTAAACAATACCTTTTTGAATAAGTCCATCTTCAAATTGGAATACACTGCTTTTTCCAACATATACATTTCCGCTTGCTCCACCAGAAGTGATACATTTGCCATTGGAAATCACACCTCCGCGCATTGTAAAGGTTGCAGTATTAGCCGTTACGTAAACATTCCCACCAGAACGGTCTGCCATACCATTTAGAATTTCTCCACCTTCCATATTAAAGGTAGCTGCGTTCCTGACATCGACATTACCACCAATACCCCAATGGTAACCGCCTGTATTATTCTGATAAGCCACTGCTTTGCCGTCACGAATAGTTCCATCATACATATTAAATGTTCCCATTACATATACGGCTCCACCGCCACCACCAATAAAACCACTATTATATTTACGTCCACATACGCTGGTGCCACCAATAATTGTTCCTCCATGCATGTTGAAGGTGCTTCCTGCGGTTACATATACACCAAGTCCATAACTTGACGCAACAATTTTAGATGCATCTATTGTTCCACTGTAAAGATTAAATGTTCCTGCCTTTATTTCCGCTATTCCTCCGTGTGGTGACTCGCCTATTGTGTTTACGGTTCCTGTTTTCTCCTTACTCTGATCTACAATTGACAATGTACCTTGGCTTGCTTTATCCCCGACAGAAAATACTCTTCGTCTCTCAACAGATTCTATTGTATAACCATTTAAGTCGATAACAACATCTTGGTAATCCTTAATATCAGCCTGATATGTAAGTATGATATCGTTCGTCAAACGCCAGTGCCTTGTTGTAACCGGTACTTTGCCTTGCTCCGTCCATTCATACCAATCCACTTGTGCATCACAATGCTCACAATAGCCCCGAACAATATTCCCAGTAAAATAATCGCTTCCTCTTACGACGAATACGTAGATAACTTCCTTCTCATAGTTTCTAAACACGCGTACACAGTCATTCACCGCCAGACTCTTTGTCGCACCTACCTTGCCTACTCCTGTTACATCATAGATACCTGTATTCTCTGTCATTTTGACATCGTAAGACAAGCCCGATTCTGCACCTTTTGTCTGACGCACCTTGAAGCCATCTTCGCCAACAGAGACAACATACCACTCACTAATCGACTCACCATCGCAAACTTCCTTTGGATCATAAACCGCCGTGATAATGCCATCCTTATCCACTTCCAAGCCCATAATATCTCTATTGTCAATATCGTCCACAAGAGCTTTTTCTTTCACTTTGTATTCTACTTGCTGGCCGTCCACAGCCAAAGTGACATGATAATATCCATCATCTTCTACTTGACGTGCACTAAAGCCTGCATTTGTTAAATACGTTTGTTCTGCCACGTTCCAGTAGAGCGTGCTTTTGTCTGAGCCTCCTCCAAAAGTGAGGATACCTGACTTCCATGCAATTCCTACTCCCGCCGACACCAAAAGCAAGAAAATAATTGATAATAACAGAATCAATTTCTTCTTTGATTTCTTTGGTGCACTTGTTTCTACATTCTTTTCTTTCATTTTCCCCTTTCCTTTCTATCCACAATAAACTTTTGTGGGATTCTTTGTTTTGTTATAAATACCCAAATACCCAAAATAATTCATTCTTATATGTACAATTATAGAAACATTCTTAATGAAATTCATTCGAAATCATACTCAGTACGATTTTATACATTTAAAAAATGACCCTAACTCCTTGAGTTTTCAATGGAGTTAAAGTCATATAACACTCTTTTCATTTCTCTTTTAATTCATTTTGTCAGATGTCTGTTTTGCTTCAAAACAATATATATTTCCATAACTCCAGGTATAATTGCTGCTATTATGTCTGTCAAAAGTCAGCCAGAAATATCTCGTTCTTGTCCCTAATTTAACGGGAATCACTGTTTCCCATCCACGAAATCCTCCATCCGGATAATTAAAAATCGGGGGGTGCATTCCTTCTTCACTATATATGCGATAGTTCGATTTTCCCTCATAACTATTTCCACATATAAAATATCTTTTGTCATCAATTTTCACAAAAGAACCTCCCGTTTCAGCACCGTCAAATCCTTTTCCTATATATTGATACCCCTCAAATGGATGGTCCGATTCAAAAAACATATCTGTAATCATGAATCACCTTAGCCATGCGACAAATCGCCATATACCATTTCTCACCGTTTCCGTACAATCTATAGACTTATATACAATCGGATACATATCTCCTCGGTCCGTATTTACAAAATCTTTTGCAAATGACATTTTTCCAAGAGATATCTGGTAATTCTTATACATATTTTTTTAAAATACTCTGTTAAATACTGTTGAATCAAATTTCATAATATAGTTTCGCGGCTCCTCTCTATCACTCGTTATTGTTGTAGTACAGTAAATAATTCTTCAAACACAACGTCCCTGTTAAAAGAATCAACAACCTTTATCAAATGCCTGCTCGTATCTACGCTATAATGACAATCATATGACACAATCGGGCTATGTGTTAAATGTTCTGTCATGCAGTTCTTTGGACCGACAAGCCACATGAGGACAGCAATATCCCAGATGACTTTGCTCCAGTATTTTCCTGTCACTCTTTCTCCATAGTTACATGTAATCTGATACAGATAATCGCAAATCTCTCCTTTTCCTTTCATGCGTTCTCTTAGTTCAGGTTCAGTGACTAACAAATGACTTGTGACGCCATTACACGGAATCTGTACAAGTGGAACGCCACTATCAAAAACAACACGAACTGCCGCCACATCCTGCCTCATATTAAATTCTCTCGTATCTTTCCAATGATAGACATGTCCCCCAAGCCATACTACTACAATTTTTTCCGCAATTTCCGGTGCCATTAAGAGTGCTGAAGCAACATTTGTGATTGCACCAATCGCTGCTACATACAACAATTCTCCTTCCGGCATAGCCAATGCTCTTTTCACTAAATCTCTTGCCGCTTCTGACTCTTGTGGTGTATTCTCGTCCGCTAAATAATCAATAGAGCCTTTATAGACGCATTCTGCTAAATCTTCCCTATGTAGCATCTTTATTAATTTTTTAATCTCATCATAACTTTTTTCCATTCCATCATGCGTAGAATCTGAAAATATACTTATAAATGGTACTGCATAAATTGCGTCAATCTGAATCATATCTGGCTTTTTTAACGCATAAGATATCGCATATTGGTCATCTATCTCGTTATATGCATCTGAATCGATAACCAAATGTATCTTTCCTTGTGGGCGTTTTAGTTTTTGAATATTTATATTATCATCTGCTTGTTTCCATTCCATTGCTATTATTCTCCTTAACATATTTCTAATTAATTTAAATCGCTGCACAACGGAGGGTTACATGGGCGATATGAAAATCTCAAAATAAATTTCCTTTTCCTTCAACCGATACTTCTCTTCTAAATCAGGTCCACATGCTCTTGATCCAACACCAGAATCCTTATAATCAATCCGTAAATGTGTATATCCATCTCTGCTAATTTCATCCGTGTGTTGTGCTGCTTCTAATTCTTGGATTCCATAATTCAATGCTGAAAACTCGAACTCTGAGTTTGTTGCAAAACAAAGATTTCCGATTTTCAGAACCTTCGTGTTAGTGTGATTACCATGTTCCTGTGGGCGGACATAATGTACATACTCCATATCTGTATTACTCTCATAATAACCAACACTAGAACTATGGCACAAATCACAATAATTTTCTATTGGTCCTCTACCGTAATATGTAAAGTTCTTATTTTCTTCTGGCAATTTAAACTCATATCCCAAACGCGGTAACCAAGGGGTATCCTCACGAACATTACCGTGTAGATTCATCTGGATTTTTCCGTTCTTGTCAACTTTTACAGTTAAGGTGTATCTGAAATATGGTTTTCTTGAGATTCCTGCCAACGAACCTTCGACAACAATCGTATCATCTACAATGTGGCAATCATACAACTTTGAAAACTGTACATTAATATTCTCACCCTGCCATATATTCACATTGTTCCAAAATTGCTTCATATAGACTTCATTGTCAATCGCAGCCCTTTGAGTAGACAATTGTGGCACTGCGCAAATCTGTTCTTCACCATCTACCCTGATGCTTTCGAAGTTTCCATATTGTTTTGAGAAAATGTAAGCAAAGCCTTCGCCATCTATGTATATATGTCGTTCGTCTTGTGTCATATCTGCACTGGCAGACAACGTTATTTCCTTGATAATATTACAATTTACTGCATGTTGTATCTTAGCAACCTCTTTACCGTCTTTCTTCACGTATACATTAAGATATGCGCCAAATTCACATTCATAAACCGGCAAGTCGAGTTTTAATTCTGCAGTAACATGTGGTTCTAAACTTAAGTTTACTTCTTCTGCTTTTACCTCTTTGCCGTCCACTTCTACCACATAATGAACGCCACATTCATTTAAATTCGTAAAATCATAATGGTTTGTAATCCAAAGACTGCCTTCCTTATATTCTGTAGTAATTGGTTGATAAGCAGCCTTCACTTCCAACGAACCCGCTTTTAGCGAACGGTCAGAAAACACCATGCCATCACAACAGAAATTACCATCGTGTGTCAGTTCTCCTTCGAAATCGCCGCCATATTTCTGCACACCATCCACCAGAACAACGTGGTCAGCCCATTCCCAGATACAGCCACCTACAAGTTTTGGATATTTATAGAATAATTGATTATAATCCCATATATCTCCCGGACCGTTTCCCATGGCATGTGCATATTCGCAAAGGAATACTGGCATATTGATGTCCTCGTTATTAGCGAATTGTTCAAGTTCTGTCAAAGATGAATACATGCGAGAATATACCTCTGCATTACGAAATTCTCCCTTACGCGATGCATTTTCACAATGGATTAAACGTGTGTTATCACGTTTTTTTGTCCACCGAATCATTTCTACATGATTCGGCCCATGACCACTTTCATTCCCTGTGGACCACATAATAACTGCCGGGGAATTCTTAAACAATTCGACAGTTCTCTCCATACGCTGCACATGTTCTTCCTTCCATTCAGGGTTCGTACCAGGCCAGTCCGAACTTTGTACATCATACTCACAGCGTACATTAGGATATCTCCTCGCAAAACCATGTGTTTCGATATCTGTTTCTAATATCACATAAAATCCCATTTCATCACACATGGAGATGAACTTTGGAGTCGGCGGATAATGCGCTGTACGAATACAATTAATATTCAGTTCCTTCATAAGTTTTAAATCAGAAAGCAGATGCTCATCGTCTTGATACCAGCCACTTACAGGATGAGTATCATGGCGATTCACGCCATGCAGTTTTACCGAAATACCATTGACAAGTAGTTCATATCTTTCGGAGACCTCTATTGTACGGAGACCCGTTTTCATACGAATGATTTCTCCATCCTTTTCCACTTCTACTCTATATAAGAATGGTTTCTCGGCATTCCATAGAATCGGATGTTCTGGCGCATATGTAAATGTATGGTCTACCATGCTCTCAATTAGTAGGCTCTCATTTTCATAAATGCGTACTGTCGCAGAGCCGTCTAATCGTATGACAAACTCCTTGTCATTTGGAATAATTTCAATATCTCCAATGTGATTTTCCGGACGTTGCAAAATATAACAGTCACGGAAAATACCGTTATAACGGAAACAGTCCTGGTCCTCCAGATAGGAACCACAGCACCATTTTAGTACTTTTACTCGAAGCTTATTACATCCTTCTTTTACATACTCCGTGATATCGAATTCTGCTTGCAAATGGCTTCCTTGCGTAAATCCAACATACGCATCATTTACATATACAAATCCGCAAGAGGATACTCCTTCAAGGACAAAATAAACCTTTCCCCAAAGCTGCTTTATCTCGAACTCCTTCTCGTAAACACCACAAGGATTATCATCCGGTACAAATGGCGGGTCTACCGGATATGGGTAATTAATGTTACTGTAATTTGGATTCTCATATCCCAAACTTTGCCAACAGGAAGGAACCTGAATCTTATCCCACTTCTCTATCTTTTCCGGCACATCAATATCCCTTCTATAATAGGCGAAATTCCATTCTCCGTTTAAAAGCATATATTCACTTTTTCCTTCCGGAATGTAATAACTTCTCGGCGCCAATCTGTTCTCACTTGTTTTTTCTATGTGCTCATAAATTCGTTTCATAGTATGTTCCTTCTCAATTCCTTTTCTGTCTTTTATTATGCACGTTATCACTTTCTGTACCTCCGATTCTACCAGATAAAAAGTTCTTGGTTCGTCAGTTTCCAGATTATTTCCAGTTAACCGATAATTAGCGATAGATGTAGGCAGCCACCTAAAACCACTATCATGATCCATCCCTGCCGGGTCCATTAATACAGCATCCAACTTTTCTTCCAAGTTCTCTGCATACTGTTTATAAATTTCTTGTCCGGTTGCGTGGTAGAGTTGCCATAATATTCCACCCCAAAAACCGTTTGTCCACCAGTGAATCATATCTCCTGAATAATCATTATAAATTCCATTGATAGCTTTATATGGAATTTTCCCAGCATTTCGTTTCACAACTGGTAACATTTTTTTCTTATTTTTTTCGGAAACTTCCTATAACCACTTTTCTTCCATCTCACACCTCTTTCATTTTTTCAAAACTGTTAATTCTTATCACACAAACAGTAAAATTACTACAATAAACACAATACTACAAATAATAGAAATAGAATTTAATGCACTTGACAATCCCACATCACCATCTAGGTTTTCCGTAAATGCAGGTACTGCTGAACTTATTGGACTAAACACCAAAATCAGTAACGTCCGCCGTACTTCTGGGGCAAATGGTAATAAATAAAAACAGCCTGCTCGATTCACCGCCTACTACACCCACAAAAACTATCCCATCTCATTTTAAGTATATATTTAACAAAATAATTTTTCATTCAAAATCATACTTAGTACAATTTTATACAATACTTTCGAAAATCCATCTCCAAATGCATACGCAACCGCACAAAGCTGTGCTAGTTTTTATCCTAGCGCATTAAGTAGGTTTCAAAAAAAGCCACCCTACCTGCGATTCTAATCGCAGGCACGGTGGCCTTGTTCTCTAATACCCTATCACCAATCCCAGTAGCAACAACCCACTAGTAAGCAGCAGATTCAGCGCCTGGAATTTCCAGCTCCATTTCGCCCATTTTCCATAACTTACATCCGCAAGTCCCAAGCTAATTAATAGCACCGGATTTGTCGGATAAAATACGTTTGAAAACCCATCTCCAAATGCATATGCAACCACACAAAGCTGTGCAGAGATTCCAAAGACTTCTGCAACTGGTACAATCAGCGGCATCAGCAAAAATGCCTTCGCGGAACCGGATGATATAAAGAAATTCATCACCAATGCTATGAGATAAATAAATAAAATAACTGACCATTTCGGCAAGGTTTCCGCAACATTGATTGCACCTCCTAAAATGGTATCTAGCACATTTCCTTCTACCATCGTGTATTTGATGGAGTTCGCCATCAGAATCATGAGTACCGCCGGAAGCACGCTTATCAAACCATGCCAGAACATACTTCCAAGATTATCTCCGCATTTTGTAATGGCACTTGCAATCATCCCTGCAAGCAGGAAGGTCAAGGCCACGATAATCATAGTGTAATCTTGAAGCGTTGTAATAACAACTGAACTAAGAACCGCTGCAATTCCCACACACATCAAGGTCGCGAAGCACACCAGCCCTTTGTTCATTTGGTTGTTATCTACAAATTCTTCTTCGACCACTTTCGTATCCGTAGGTTTTTCAATCTTCTTTGCATAATAGAACAAAAATGTAATTAAAAGTGCATAGATAAGGATAAAGGCAACTGCTCGAAACCACATGCCTGAAAACATCGGTAGCCCCGCTAACTCTTGTGCCACACCAACCGTAAATGGGTTGCAGATACCGGAGGCAAAACCGCAACCTATTGCAAGCAGACTCATGCCAAGTCCAGTCAGCGCATCCCATCCCAAACGGATTGCCAATGCAACTACGATTGGAACCAACGGTACACATTCTTCAAAGGAACCGATGAAGGCTCCCATCGCCATAAAAAAGAGTGTTACCAAAGCCAGTAGCTTGTACCGTTCCTTTCCATATCGGTATGTAATCTTATCCAACATGTATTTCATCAGTCCACATTTTTCCAGACAGTTAAATACACCGCCAATTACCAATAAGAAGATAATCACTGCTATGAGCGATACATTATCTTCTCCCCCTAGCACCAACACCGGTGAGAGTGCCCATTTCCAAAACGGAATCTCCCCGCCTGGCACAATAAATGTCAATACATAAGTCATTATCATTAATACGCATAGAACTGCGATTGCAGTAATAAACGATTTTACGCTTATATTTAAGCCTTTTTTCTCTGTTGTATTTTCCATAGTATTTGTCAACTCCTCATTAGTTAAGATTATACTGGGACATATGTATTTGGGCAACAATTTTTCACATTTTATTTTATCCCCACAATGTGGACATGTTTATTCAAACACTTATTGTCCGCCGGTGCCCAAGTGGCACATCTGAATTTCAAGGCGAATCAGCCACACATACAGTTCCAGATGCATATGATTTCGTCAAATTCCCAAAGGTTTCAAAACTTTTGAAAATGGAGTAAGTTATGACATCGTCAGAGCATCCATTAGTACAATCAGTGATGAGGATTTACAAAAGATCTATGAGCAAGTGACTGGCAGCAATAACTAACACATTACGACAGCCCCACTCTCAGGCAAACACCTGAAAGTGGGGCTGTCTTGGCTAAAAACGAAAGGCTTCGTAAAATGTCTCAATCTCCTCAAAAAGTTCTACTCGTCTTTCTTTATATAAAAGATAATTTTCTGCAATCTTCTTAAAGAAAATATTTAGTGATTCTCTTCTTCCTGGCACGTTCCACTCTTCACGCTCTAAATAGCCTTTCATGTAGTGCAATTTTTCCTCCAATGTACACAGTTCTTTAGGAATCAGCATGTGCTCAACTGCATAAAGATACCGATAAGACCATACCTTTTCCCTCCAAGTTTCAAGATACTCCGGAATAGGAGAAAATTCACCACTATCAAAACCCTGTGTACTCAAAATAAATTTTGCTATATGGTATTGCCCCAAGTCGTTCGGATGCACTCGGTCATCACCATAAAGTACATTTTCTTGCAACATATATGTCATATAATCATGACAGTCAAATATCAGATATCCCTTTTCAGTTGCAAGCTGCTTCATATAATTTGCAAAACCTGATACAAGCGCATACCCACCTTTCAATACCATTCCATCACATTCTTGGTACTCATCATAAGGTGGCGGTGTTAATAAAATGAGCTCTGCTCCAATGTCAGTAATCTTATTACATAATTTTTGAAGGTTTTCTTTAAATATCTCGTAACTTAGCTTTAATGACTGCCACCTTTCCTCACTACGCCGCAAAGACAACTGATCACGCCCCGAATCATTTACACCAAGCATAACAAATACATGCGTGGGCTTAAGTGGTGCCACATCTTCATCAAAAACAGAGAGTAACAAACCCGCAGTACCTCCCGAGATACCACAATTATAGAACTTAACATCTGCATCCGAAAAATGTGTTTTATAATAATCCACTACGTAGGCGACATATCGATTTTGCGCAGTAATACTATCCCCTACAAAACAAACCCTTGAACCATCAGGAAATCTACTCATTGCAATCCTCCTATCTCAATTCTTATTTGCCACTGTAATCCCCATGCAAATCAGAATAAATGCAAGCAAATAATTCATTTTAAATATATCTTCTCCGAGAAGAATCCAACTGAAAACAGCCGCAAATAGTGGTTCGGAAAATTTAATAATAAATAGCTTTGAGAGGTTTTCTTTTTTCACTACTGCGAACCACAGACAATAACTAATAACAGAGGCTACTACAATACCTGCGAACACCAAAAACTGTGAACCAGTCTTCGGGATTGCGGATACAACATTACCACCTGTAATCATACCTACAATAAGAAGTACAATTCCACCAAATAATTGTGAAACTCCGGTAAGCACCACGGCGTTCACTTCCTGTAGTGCCTTTTTGCTAATTACATTAGAAAATACAGTGCAAAAAGACGCCCCTATAATAAGTAAATCTCCCAAATGGAAGGCGATCCCTGTTGCATTCAGATTGATTGCTATAATGCCACCAATACCCAAAAGCAGACCAAAGATTTTTTTTGCTGTTAATTTTTCATTCGGGAAAAAGAAACCAGCAAAACAAATATAAAACACAGCACCAAGCTGCTTAATAATTGCTGTCTTAGAGCCATCTGTAAGATTTAACCCCGTGTATGTAAATCCGTAATGCAGGATAATTGCAAACAGTCCGGATGCCAAAACCAATGCCATATTCCCTTTTAAATTCGCAAAGTCCTTTTTGTTCTTTATATAGGAAACCGCTGTAATTACTGCACCGCATATGGTAAAACGGACACCCGCGAAAGTTAGGATATCACCCACCGTAGTCAGTTGAAACTGTGCATACCCCAGTTTTACCATGGGGAAAAGTAATCCCCATAGTAACATGACAAACAAAGTGACATAAATACCCTTGTTTTTAATCACCGACATGTAGAACCACCTTTCCGATGTTCTCACCGCGTTCCAAAATATCCTGTGCTTCGTTTGCCTGTTCAAATGGTAAAACCTTATATACAGATGGTTTGATTTCTCCCGATTCAATCTTCGGCCATACGTTATCTACAAGTTCCTGAAGTAAGGTACTCTTTTCTTGGTTAGAACGTTTTCGAAGCATACTACCTACCAAGTGCAAGCTCTTAGTAAGTAATGGGCGAAGTTGAACATTTGTTTCAATTCCTGCAAGGGTAGAAATTACAACCCAGTAACCGCCATCTGCCATGTATGGTAAGCTTTTTCCAAGCATTTCACCGCAAAGACAATCCATTGACATATTAACCGGATGACCATTAGCTTCCTCTTGCCTTAGCACTTCGGATGTATCTTCTTTTGTAGAATTAATGATAACATCTGCTCCCAAAGGCTTGATTTTTTCTGCAATTTCATCTGACAAAACGGAAGTAATTACTCTTGCGCCAAATGCCTTCGCCATCGGAATTGCAACAGAAGCAAGTCCACTGGCACCTGCTGGAATAAACGCTGTCTGTCCTTCCTTTAAATGTCCTTCCCAGAAAAGATTTAAATAAGATGTTGCATATGCTTCCGGTAAAGTAGAAGCTTCATCAAATGTCAAATTCTTTGGCATTGGCATTACCATACCACTTGGTACGCAGATATATTCCGCATATCCGCCACCACCTACAAGGGCACACACTCTGTCTCCTATTTTATAATTTGTTACACCAGAACCCACTTCTGCAATAACTCCTGCCACCTCAAGGCCCGGCCACTCTGGCCACCCTTTTGGAGACGGATAAGTCCCCTTGCGTTGCAAAAGGTCCGCTCTGTTTAATCCAATTGCCTTAATTTCTATTAAAACCTCCGTGTCCTTCGGCGTCGGTTTCTCCACTTCACTTACTACTAATGTTGCATCTTTTACTAAAATTGCTCTCATCTTACTCATTTTTTTAATTCTCCTTATCTTCTATAGACCACTTCTCCGTCTGAAACAGTCAAAACACATCGATAGCCTTGGGAATCATACACTCTGTTTCCTGCTCTGTCTGTCATGTCAAATGTCTCATCCGTATATTCAAAAACCGCAAAATCTGCAGTCCCATTTACCCTTAGAGAACCCCATTCATATTCTTTTCCTAGCGCTCTCGCAGGGTTAACAGTCACACATTTAAAAATTTCTTCCTCACTCATTCCGAGTGTTCGTGCCAGACTCATACACATGGTCATGCCATATCTGCCACCTCTTTTATAGGCACTGGCTCTTGTGATGTCTGTACTTATCACATCTGGCTTCGCATCGTTATTCATTGCCTTTTCAAAAACTCCGAAATCGGTATGTACATATCCGGCAAATCCAGCATCAATGATAACTCCTCTTTTTTTCGCCTCTCTGATACCCTCATAACCATCTTCTGAAACATTATTTGCCCCACCATGATATGCATGTGTCAAGATATCTCTTTTGCGAAGCACCCCCAGTACTTCCTTCATAGGCACCGGGGAATTTGAAGAATGTACCATGACAATCAATTGATGCTTGTCCGCAAAGTCTACCACTTCTTGGAGAGGAGTGACATCCCTTACCTCAGAGATGCTAGTATCAAAATATACCTTGAGACCAACCACTCTATCACCATAGTTTGCAATTGCCTGTTCCGTATCGTGTAGCATGGCCCTGTTATCCTTAAACCCAACAGAAACAAAAACCACATTCTTTAGTTGAAAAGAGTCTAAAAGTGCTTTGTTGCCATATCCACCGCCCGCATCTGCTGCAGCCGTTACTCCAAATGGGAAGCAACTCATCTCAGCCTGTATTCCATATTGGTCAGGGGAAATACCCTTCATATGTACATGTGCATCCACTAGTCCGGCTGATACAATCTTGCCAGTCGCATCATAAACAAAATCTACTACTTCGTTGATATGGGGTTCTATTTTGCACACATGACCTTCTTTTACCAGAACGTCGGCATACAAAAACTTTTCTCCGTTCCATACTCTTCCGTTTTTACATAATATACTAGTCATAGAACTGGACACCTCCTACGATTTCATCAAGCACCTTCTGCACAAGGTAGTCATGCTCATAGGTAAACGGATTTTCCTTTGTTCCCATAATATACTGATAAAAATCCTGCACCATTTCATCGTATCGGCAATCCATTGGCACATCCTTAACCGGCACCATCTCTTTCATATCAGAATAACAATTAGAGGCGATATGTGTATCAGAATATGTCATGCAAACAGCATTCTCCATTGGCATGATACTGACTGTCCCTTTACTTCCTGAAACCATGAATTGCCTTCTTCCCCAGCCATTCACTTCGACGGAAGACACAAAAATACGTGCTAACGCTTTGTCATATTCCAAAACTGCAAGATTATTATCCTCTGCATCTACACCATCCAGTTGCGATGTTTTCAAGAAAGAAACTACCTTTTGTGGGTCCCCTAGAATATATACAATCAAATCCACCAGATGACTTCCGAGAATATACATGATTCCACCTTTGAAATGTTTCAGCCATTGTCTATATTCCTTCGGATGAAAAGTGCTCATTTCAGCATTGATGGAATATATCTCACCCAAATCTCCATTTTTGATGTGTTCCAAACAACGCTTAATTGCCGGATTGTACCGATACATATACCCAAGCTGTACTACCAACTTCTTTGCCTTTGCAGTATCAAGAAGATGCTTATACTCTGCAAGTGTTCCGCTAGCAGGCTTATCCATATGAATATGTTTACCTGCATCAATACACTTTTGTGCAATCTCTGTCAGATTCCAGACATCTGTTTCTACAAGGACCGCATCACTTTGCTCAATAATCTCGTCAACAGTCAGTCTTTTAAGCCCCTGATACGCTTCAAGATGTCCTCGCTTTTGAATCCACTCTTCATTTTCTTCCGCGTATCCAATCGCTTCAAATAGTTCCGGAAATTTGCGTACTGCAAGCATTTTTGCATCCCCGTGATTGTGACCGATTCCTATTTGTCCAATCTTAATCATAATCTATCTCCAATCAAACACCGTTCCTAATGGGAAGTTTTTATCATTGCAAAGCTGCGTATAAATCTCCGGCGCCTCTTCCGGTTTTACCACTCTTGAAACAATTGATTTCACATCCACTCTTCCAGTCTCTATCATGTCTAGGATTGCTCTGCAATCATCATGATGGGTCCAGTGATGCGGATAAGACTCTACCTTTGGACGTATGAAATTATGTGCTCCTATTAGCTTCACACCCGGTCTATGTACCTGTGTATAATAATCCACCTCGCAGTCAGAAACTCTGGTACATCCGAGTAGCGAGATTCTTCCCATGTAAGAAGCACATTCCAATGCTTGCTTCATGGCTGCTGAAATACCCGTAACCTCTACACAAGCATTCACGCCTTTTCCTTTGGTTATCTGCATGACCTTTTCTTTGAAATCTTCCGCTGTCGGATCCAAAGCATAGTCAGCACCTAAGCTTAAGGCAAGTTGTCTTCTTTCTTCATTCAAATCTACTGCTATTACAGGATTCGCACCACTTAATCTGCAGAATTGTACCGCAAAGATGCCAAGCAAGCCAAGTCCCATTACCATGGCTGATTCTCCAAGTTCAATCTCCAGCTTCCTCACACCACCAAGTCCCATAGATGCGATAACCACAAATGCAGCATCTAAAGAATCTATATTGTCGCTCTCAACCCTTGTTACATCGCTTTCAGGAACTACGTTATATTCCGTATGAATACCATGATAAACCAACACTCTGTCTCCCACTGCAATCTTTTCAACCATTGGTCCGATTTCCGCAACATACCCAATGCCACAGTAGCCTAAATATTTAGGGAACACTTGATAAACATTTTTCATTGCCATAAGGTTGGCACGCTCTGTTCCTCCGCTGACAACGGTGTACTCCATTCTCACTTGAACCAGATTACCTTCTACAGGTCTTACTTCCTTAAATTCCACTTCAGCCGTTTCTGGTTTTGTAAATGCAATTGTTTTTGATTTCATAAAACCTCTTCTCCTTTTGTCTATTCTCCTATCGCCTTTTTAACACCTTCTGAATAATACTTGAATCCCTTATCATTCGGGTGCAAGTAAAGGTCTGAAAATAACGTTTCATCCTCTGGTAACAAATAGCGTCCTGAAATACAAGTCACATTGTCATATTTTTTCACAACATCCACGATAATCTCTCCTATTTCCTCAAAACTTTTGAATCGTGTAAAATCTGTGCGGTCTTTTCTCCAAATCGGTGTCAATGCAAATACCTTGGCCTTCGGATAATTGGCCACTATCTTATCATAAAATTCTTCACAAAGACTTCGGAATTCTTCTGATGAAGAAAAATGCCAATGATTGGTCCCATAAGCAACTGCTATGTAATCCGGCTCAATATCGTCCTTTAAATCAGCAAGCCACGGACGAAATATCTCACCACCAATTGCCTTGTTAATCTCCTCTGCACTTAACGCATCAGCAAGATTTGCCGCATAACGATTGATTGGATTCTCCGCATCGTACCCTTGGGTAATTGAATCACCAAATATAATAATCTTCTTATCCTTTTTGATAGGTTGTACTAAACTGCCATCATCCAGGCAAAGTTCCTTTAATATAGAACAAACTGACCAAGGGAAATGAATACATACATCCTTTATACCTTCACCAAGTGCAAACTCTTGCTCAAACTCACCATAAGGATTCTCGGCATTATTTTTCAGCGAACCAATATATTCCCCATTCACCAAAATATCATGAGCAAAGAAGTTGCGGCTGCTTCCCATGCTGGTTAAAACCTTCATATATAAGGATTTGCTGTCTGTTTTAAAATGCAAACGTACACCTGCTGTGGCATACTGCTTTGGATGAAAATCAGAACCGTCGTATGCCTTCTCCTGTGCTGGTGTAAACCTATGAAATTGAATGTCATTTTCTCTTAATTCCACGTAAGAAACGCCCTGTGTGATGGAAACAATCTGTTCGTAAGTTAAATTCATGTTGTATCCTCCGTTTTATTTCTTACCTATAAACTATGCATTTCTAAATACGCATCCATTCTTGTATTTCTGTAATCATTGGCATATTTTGCCCAATCAAAATCTTTTGATAACTCGTACTCTTTTCTAAGCCCTTCCTCAAGCGTCATAAAGTCACTCTGCTTCAATCCCGTATGCTCTAATACTTTGGTATTGTCAGTAATGCGCTGGAACATTCTTGCGTAAATCAATTGATATTTCGCCCATATTGCACCCTCTGCAATAATATCAAGATAATCTTCAACGCTTACTGTAACATATTTGAAAGGACAGATTTTATTGTACATCTCTGCAATCTCCTCCCACGAATGATGTTCCGCAGTCGCAACATTATATGATTCTCCGTACGCTTTATCATTAAACATAAGGCGTGCAATCATTTTGGCAACATCGCCGCCCCAGCCAAGCGTCGCCTGGCATTGCATTGCAGCTTCTGGAAGTACAATTGTTTTTCCAGCCTGCATACGATGAATAATTGTCTCTGCTTCAAGCGTAACAAGTTGAAATCTTCCGGTAGAGAATGTGGTTGCCGGACGAACAATTGTCCAATTCTTATATCCTGAGTTTATAAGGATATCCTCTTCTCTTGCCTTATATAATGAGTAATCCTCTGTCGCAAGGAATTCCTTGTCTTCTGATACATCTAACAACCTAGGAGATTCCTCTGTAATTGGAGGTGCGTCTGCAAATACACGACAAGAAGAAAGGAAAATATACTGCTTGGTATTATCAAGAAACAGTTTATATACATTTCGGAACTCCTCTGTGTTGTAGGTCATAAAATCTACAACGCCGTCATACTCATTTACCAAAAGTTCTTCTAAATATTCAATCGACTTCCCATTTCCCTTAAGATAGCGAAGATTAGGATTGTCTGACACCGGTTCATCCAATGCCACAACATCCACACAATATCCCAAATCCAACAACTCCGGAACAAGGTATCTCCCCATTGCTCCCGTACCACCTAAAACTAAAATCTTCTTATTATCCATTTTTCTAACCTCACATTAATTTTTTTATACTGTCTACTGCTACTCTTGCAGTTCTCAAATCAAGTTGCTCCATGGTACTGCTCGAACTAAAGCGGTCCACACAGAATATCATATGACCTCCGAGAATCGGGTTCATGATTCTGGAAAGTGAACCTGCAGCTCCGCCTGCATGATAACTCACAGGTGTTTTTACTTCTTTTTTTAATACCGTCATTGCCTTGAAACTTTCTAGAAGTTCATCTTCATTTGTGGCAATTGTAACCATTTTAATAATATCTGGATTACGTTTTTCTAAGAACAACGCCAATTCCACTACCTGCGTTGTATCCATTGGAATACCCGGATGGCAAGAGAGTAATACCTCTGCCCCCTTTGCATGGACTTTTTCAATCAATTCACATTGCTTTGAAATAATACTTTCATCTGTTACAATTTCCTTCGGATTTCCTTTTGTAAAAGAATATTTGTCCTCACCATAAAATCCCGATTTGGATGGCAAATGGAACGTATATCCTTGCATATCTATTCCTGCTGCACCACAATCTACAGCTTTTAAAAACAGTTCTTCTCTTTGTTCTTCCGTATACCCTGGTTCTTGCCAATCATACGTTACATTGTAATTCAATGCCAAAACTGGTAACTTAGATGACGAAATAATATTCTTCAACATGTTCTCATTTACATTTTCTAAACATGACATATGTAAATCGATCATATCTGCGCCACCACACAGACAATTTTTTATCTCTGCAATTGCCGCTTTTTCAGTTTTCTCTCGTATCACCCCAGCCAAAGCAGGTGATGATAATTCAGATAGTTTCTTCATTTGATACACCTCCTATCGATTATTTACTTAAATATATACTTGGAATGCATGAATGTAAATGTCAGTTTGGGTGTTTTTGTCAATTTTGGTTCAGAAAATATTTACAATAAGCCTAATTTTATGCTAATATCTGTTTGAGAGGTGTTATTTATGTTTATCAATTCTGTACCTAAAATTACCATAACAAAAATTATTTCCGCCAACCGTATTCTTACTTCTCCCTTAAAAGTTACCGTCAAGCGAGACAATCGTAACCAATGGGGGTTAGTTCTGAAAACAAGCGGGAAAACCTATTATACTATTAATGACAAAGAGATTTTATCCGACTGTTTTCATCCTGTGATTTTACCAAAAGGATGCTCTTATTCTTGGAAATGTATAGAACCCGGCGAATGCATCATTATTGAATTTGATGCAGCCGAAACTTATAATGATATTTTTTCTTTTGAACTTTCTGATAGTAATTACATATTAAATACGTATTTAAAAATTGAAAAGCTTCTAAACTTCAAGGAGACGACTACACAATGGGAGCTTATGCACACCTTTTATGGCATTTTAGTTTTCTTAGCAAAAGCTTCAAAGAAGGGATATATTACACAGCAGAAACAAGAATTGATTGAATTAGCAATGCATCATATAACGGAAAATTATCAAAATTGTGCTTTAAATAACCAGATGTTAGCGCAGTTATGTGGAATGAGTACCGACTATTTCCGTAAAACCTTTGAAAAAATGTATGGTATCTCACCGATGAAATATCTACATAATTTCCGGATTAAAAAAGCAAAAGCAATCCTTCAAAGTGACTATGTATCTATTGGTCAAATTGCTGAGAGTGTGGGATATAGCAATATCTACCACTTCTCTAAAATGTTTAAGAAATATACAGGTATGAATCCCTCAGAATATGCAAATCAAAGAAGAAAATAGTTCTAAAAATAGCAACAGTTTATCCACACGATGTGGATAACTGTTCTTTTTTGTCAATAAGTATGAAATCCCTTGTGAAGTACCTCTGAATCTGCTAGTATGTAACTACATCGAAATCCGGACATGTTTATTCAAACACATATCGTCCACTTGCACCAGAAAGGTGCATCTGAATTTCAAGGCGAATCAGCCACAGATTTCAGTTTTGATGAAAATTGAATAAGGAGTGTGATGCCTATGATTGTAGTTGTAAAAATCATATTTAGGTCTGTTACTACGAAAACAATTATGCTATAATCAAGGAGGCAAAAGAATGTATGAACTAACAGAAGTTCAAGCAATTGTGCAACAACTGAATATAATCGATGATACTTTGTTTGAAAAAATGGCTGAAGATCAGGAATTTTGTGAAGAGGTCATCTCCACAATTCTGGAACAAAAAGTTACTGTCAAGAAAGTAACACCACAGAACAGTGTAAAAAACTTGCAAGGCCGTTCAGTTGTATTAGATGCACTATGCGAATTAGAAAACGGCGAGGAATGCAATGTAGAAATACAAAAAGCAAATGATGATGACCATCAAAAGCGTGTACGATATAACACATCTTGCATTACCGCGAACATTACCGAACCAGGAACAAAATTTAAAAATGTCCCTGATGTAATTGGTATATACATATCCAAATTTGATATGTTCCAATCTGGAAAAACAGTTTATCACATTGACCGCGTGGTACGGGAAACAGGCGAAGTTCAAGACAACGGATTGCAAGAAATCTATGTGAATACGAAAATTGATGATGGAACTGATATTGCAGAACTGATGCACATCTTCACTGTTCCAGATGCATATGATTTCGTCAAATTCCCAAAAGTTTCAAAACGTAAGAAGCAATTCAAAGAAAATGAAGGAGGCAATGAAGAAATGTGTGATTTAGTGGAAAATTATGCAAAAGAACGAGCTGAAGAAGCAACAGCCAAAGAAGCTGCCGATAGTGCTAGAAAACTTTTTGAAAATGGAGTAAGTTATGACATCGTCAGAGCCTCCATTACTACAATCAGTGATGAGGATTTACAAAAAATCTATGAACAGGTGACTGGCAGCAATAACTAACACATTACAACAGCCCCACTTCCAGGCAAACACCTGAAAGTGGGGCTGTCTTGGCTAAAAACGAAAGGCTTCGTTAATGTCTAATTATAATTATACTGCGGATCATACATAGATGGTTTCTTCCCATGCTCAATATAGTAAGCCGTGTTCATCCCTGCCTCCTTGCCCACCTCATTATATGCAGGTTGGGTGTAATGGTACTCATCCTTCATATACTCTGCACCAAAACCGGCAAATTTCGTTGAAACCAACACCGCTTTATCATATGTCTTACAAAGTTCAGTTTGTGCTTCAATAATTTGAATGTGTCTATCAGCGTTATCCCTTGCATGCCCAATTCTGATAACTGCACAGAAATCGATACCGGCTTCTGAGACCATTTTCTCGATGATATCTGTAAGTCCGGTGGCGTATGTCTCTGCGTCCATGCCTCTCCCGCCATCCGTTTCACCCTGGCACCATACCATAAAATCATTTTCAATAATATAGCCGTTTTCTTCCAGCCAAGTTCTTGCCGCACCATGTCTTTCAATTGCATCTTCTATAGCAGCCCCATCCGCTGCCCAGAAATCCAGTCCGGTTCCTCCCTTTGAGCAGGAAACTCCTACAATCGGAACTTTTCTTTGTTGATAGTATTCCTCAATAAAAGACGAAACCAGCGAACCTGTTTTTGTTGTTTCATAAACATCGCTGAACGCATTGTTTTCATCTACTCCAAAAGGTTCTACTGCATGATACAATTTGGTCGGATCAGAGATTGCCCGAAATTCATAACCATGTCCCTCCTGCACCACCGTACTGATAGAAGCATCACCACGTCCTGCCATATTAGATTGCCCCATGAACATAACCAAATCTACCCTTTTCGCTTTTCTTGAAGAAATAAATGCCACAATAGCAACAACTATAACAATGATCATTACTGCCACTATGGAACTAACCCTTTTATTTATCATGATAATCCCCCTTCTTTTATTATTTCTCCACTGTAATCAAAAACGTACAGTTTGGTGTTAAATGTAATTTGATTTCGTCTTTTTTTGACAAAATAGATTCATACACCGGTTTTAATTTTCCCTCTTCACGTAGAGTCAATATTTCCTCTTCTGTATCTGGCTCTTCTTTTCCCATTCGTTGGCAAAGTCTATACGGATTGGTTGTGTGTTTATCAATGCACCATACTGTTACCTTTTGCCCAATTACATTTTCATCAAATTTCACGATCTGTTCCAGATTCGGAATACTATCTTCAAACGTCTCAGAAGCATAAGATAACAATATTGCGTAGTTTCCACATTCATCCTTTGTAGGAACCACAGCAATCTTCTCATTATCTACATAATAGTCCAAAAGATTATCTCCAAGTTTTGACGCCAAAACATAACAATTATAAATAGGCTTTGCAATGTAATTCAGGGTAAAGAAATTTCTGAAACCGGTAAAATCCTCCACCATTTCATGCTGCCCCGAAAGACAAATAAGTAGTTTTTCTATTTTATAATCTGAATGAATATATGCGTGAATCAATTTTGCAAAGTATGCAGAAAACACCTCTGTTTCACGATGCACAAGACATGACATCTGTGATTTATTATAAAATCCTAACGACATCATTCCCCACTCATCTACAATAATCGGAATATCCTCGAAGCCACAATCATCAATGACTTTCATATAATTCTCTTGAATTTTCATGTGATTTTCGACGTTAAGTGTTTCTATCCCGGCTTCAATAGCGCCAGGCTCTGCACCGTAATTGTGAAAAGATATAAAATCTAATTTCAGTTGTTTTTGTTTTACATATCTCAACCATGGTTCCATAAAAGGAATGATGTGCAAAGCCAAAGCCGGACCGCCAATTTTAATCTCATCAGACACACGTCGAATTCCATGTTCAAAGGCCTCGTACATCTTACAATACTCTTGCACTCGCTCCGGTGCAGGATGATGAGGTATATCTGCCATAAAGAAAAACGGAATATCGGGTTCGTTAAAGCATTGCATATGCCACTTTGATACTCGCTCTATACCATAGCGCTCCACAAGATGTTTGGTATACTGATAACAAACCTCCTCCCAAAGTGCATAGTCTTTCGGTGGTGAAGTATTAAACATTTTGCCTTTGTAACGTGTTTTATTAAAAGAAACACTAGTCTTACTATTCATACTGAGTGCAATACAATCTGGCATTGCCGCATATGCCAACAACACATCGTATCCTTTTTCAATTAGATAATCCAAGCGCAAATCATTGGCACGAAAATCATACTGAAGTTTCCCTTCCATATCTCTATATACAATATCCTCAAACATGGTATATATTCGAATTATCTGAATAGACTTGTCTTCTGCCATCCTGTCTAAAATTCGCTTTCCCCATGAATCCTCAATGGCATCTGTCGGGTGAAACAAGCAATTATTCCAAAAATTCGGTTGTTTTTTTGTAATCTCACTTTTTATTTGAATCATAATTCTCCTTCTGCTTCCTAGCTTATTTTCTCTAAAATACCTTTCAAATATCCAATCGCATATAATCTTCCCAATGCATCGTATCCTTGATTAATTGAATTTTCCCCATGCAAGGTTGGCACATGGTCTACACGAATTGGCACATTCACACCACACTGCTTGTAAAGTTTCATAATCTCTGCCATCTGAATATCACCATTATCATGAAACGTTTCTTGAAAGTCTGTCAAAGTACCTCTGCAGTTCCTGAAATGAACAAAAAAGATTTTCTCTGCAAGTGCCGGTATTACCTCGTACAAATCTTCCCCCATCATATGATAGGTTGCCTGACACATAGTCACTCCAAGATTTTTGCTAGGCACCATTTTATTGATAGCCTTATCAATATTCTCATAACTTGTCATTATTCTGGCAACATTACCCAAGTGCATCGGCGGGTCATCCGGGTGAAGCGCCAGTTGTATGCCATACTTTTCTGCATAAGGAATCACAGCCTTTAAAAAGTATTCGTAGTTATCCCACAATTCCGTTTCTGTGATGCGTTCACCCGTCGGTATGAAATCTGCCAAACAAAATCCCGTTACGGTTGCACCACCTCGTTCCTCAATATTCTTATTCCGAAGCCATCCAATGTGCGCCATCCAGTTAAAGCAAATGGTTCGGATGTCCAATTGTTCCATAATCGGAAACATTCTGATTACCTTTTCAATGGACTCGTCCCGCTTTTCATCCCCTATTTTGATATGGTCGTGAAGTTCGTTAGGCATTGGTTCAATAATCATCGGCTTGATGCCAAAGTTTATAAAATCATGATACACCTGTTTCCAGTGAGATGCATTTGTCAAATCAAACTCGCTTGTCTCTGGAAGTCTAATAACACCATGCTCTACCCCGCACTGTCTGGCAATATCCCAAGTGGAATCTTTCGGGTATCGAAAATAATCCGTTAAAATCATGTTGCCACCTCTTATACACCACTCAATGTAAGGAAACCACCGTCAACTGGAATCGTAACGCCTGTTACAAAGCCTGACATTCTTTCGTCCAGCAAAAACTTAACACAACCACACATGTCCTGTGCCTGTCCAAATTTTCCCATCGGTGTATGTCCGATTACTTTAGCTCCTCTTTCTGTAAGACCTTCCTCCACAGAACCCAGAATAGCCTTGGTTCTATCATTAACAACAAATCCCGGAGCCACTGCGTTAATACGAATTCCTGTTTCTCCAAAGTATGCAGCTAGCGATTGTGTGAAGTTAGAAACTGCAGCCTTACTCATGGCATATGCAAAGTTCTTCGTGAGTGGACAATACGTATTCATAGAAGCAAAGTTTACAATGCTTCCGCTTCCCTCTTTTACCATATATTTTGCAAACGCAAGGATTGGGTAAACGGTTCCCATAGTATTGATTTGTATGACGCTTTCAAAGGCGCCCATATCAACGTTGTAAAGGCCCTTCAAATTGTCCGGTTTATTCTCTTCCAATTCCCTTGGGTCAAATTTCGCAATATTTGGTACGGCCAAAGAATTATTTCCGCCTGCACCATTTACCAAGTAATCTACTTTTCCATACTCTGCAATGATTTTATCCGCCATCTCATTGACAGATTGTTGGTCTTGCACATGACACTCATAGCAAGCACATTTACCGCCTTCAGCCTTGATTTCATTTGCTACCTTTTCTAATTTTGCCATGGTTCGACCTACAAGAATAACGGTCATTCCTTCCTTAGCAAGACTTTTTGAAACCGAAGAACAGATAACTCCGCCAGCTCCGGTTACCACTGCTATTTTGTTATTAAAATATGTATCCATTATTTCTCCTCCTATAACGCCGTCTGTGTATCGTTCGGGTCTCCGTTAATTGCCATATCATACTCTTTCGACCAATCGAGGTCACGATATTCTTCTCCTCTAGGATCTGTCTGAATCCACTCGGTAAGCATATCTAACATTTCAACTGTCCAAGTATTTCTGTCAATCTGAGCCGTTGTAAATTTGCCTTGTCCAATCATTTCAAAACCAAAATCATCCTTTACGTGTGTTTTTGCAGCACCTTCTACTACATCTGCAACTAAATGTGCCGGAATGAACAGAACGCCACCGCCTGCTCCAAATACAATATCACCCGGTAAACAAACTGCTCCACCAAAGTTTGTAATATCGTTATAATCTTTCATTACAAACTCACGGATTGGGGTTGGGTCAATGCCTCTGTAATATACCTGCACATCCGGCACTGCCTTCATCTGTTCCACGTCACGAACACCGCCCCAGATAACAGCACCACCGTTTTTCGTTCTCTTCTTAATGGCTGTTGTCAGGTTTCCGCCAAGGAAAGTTCCTTTGTAAATCTTGTCATACATATCGCAGACGACCACATCGCGTTCCATTAAGTTATCAATTACCCATTGATTATAATTTCCTTGTCTTCCGTCTTCTGCGCCTCTTGCGAATTGAAGCTCATGAAGGTCAGGTCTTGTCGGACAAAAGCTACAGGTCACTGCTCTACCCACTAATTTTCTCCCATCATCATGAAGCGCATGAAGCGGAGCAAGACCGCCTCCTACAAATTGACTTTCATACCCAAGTACAAAAATAGGTTTCCATACCTCTTCCAATGTCATACCATAGAGCGCATCCAAGTATTTGTCCTCAACTTTTGGTCTCCCATCTGGAAGTCTTTCTCCTTTCCACTGGGGTGTGAGTGCAATAATTCTTTCTCTGTCGTTAAAATGCATATTCTTTTCCCTCCTGATTCACAATCTTTTCTGCATTGTAATAACATATATCTTTTATCATCTCTGATAAAATTTCTTTATCATCCGGCAAAATACCCTTTTCTACTTTTTCTCCTATCCAGTTGCAAAGAATACGCCTAAAATAATCATGTCTAACAAAGGACAATAAACTGCGTGAATCCGTTGTCATACCAACAAAGGTTGACAATACACCGAACACTGACATATGGTCCAACATATCCGTCATACCTTGGTAATGATCGCACCACCACCATGCCGGTCCCTGACTAACAACCGCTTCCACTCCATCCTTACTGTAAGAACCGGACAGAATCGACATAACAGCGTTATCCGCCGGATTTAAAGTGAATAGTAATGTCTTTGGAAGACCATATTCTTGTTTTTCGATATCATCCAACAAATTTGTCAACGCCTTTACATTCACCGGATGTCCGATGGCAGCATAACCGCCAGCAGGTCCTGCCATCTCTCGAAGTCTTGTACTCGTACTTCTCTTCGCACCTATATGTAATTGCATGGTAAAGTGATACTTCGCATAGATTCCACCAAGAATCTTCAGTATCTGAGAAGAAAGGAATTGTCTATCTGTTTCCGACAATTCGGCGCCTTCTAAAACCTTTAAAAAGCGTTTATCATTCTGACCATCATCAACCTCATAATCAAAACCATCATCTAATGCATGGTCCGAAAACTTACATCCCGCTTTCACAAAATCCGTGATGCGTTTTTCAATGGCGCATTCAAAGTCTCGTAGACTCTGAATCGACATATCCGTCATTTTTTCTAATTGCTCTACAAACGTCTTTTTTACACCTACAATGTCATCCCCTCGAAGCGATGGGCACATGCCTTTCGTTTTATCAAAGTTGGATAAATCATCAATCAGCGATGCGCAAGGTGCACTGTACTCAATATTAAATTTGTCTAATATCTTTGTTGCAGATAATTTACTTACTTTCTCATTGACTTCATCCCAGACCTCTCTCGCACTCTTTGTAAATGGGTAAATCTCCATTCCAAACACCGTACGAAATTCCATCATAGACCAGTCAAATAATGGGTTTCCCGCCAATCTCGGAAGACAACTGTACCACTTTTCAAATTTTTCATAATCGCTTGCATCACCTGTAATGTACTTTTCAGGAATGCCAAGGATTCTCATAGCTCTATGCTTGTACGGGTCTACGCTAATCCAAAGCCTCGTAATGTTTTCAAACTTCCTATCAGAAGCAATATCTGCTACACACAAGTGATTATGGTAATCAATAATTGGCAACTCCTTTGCCACTTCACTATACAATCCTCTTGCCAAATCGCTGTTTAATAAATACTCGTCCTTCATTTCGCTCACCTTAATAACAATTTCTTGACAGTGTTTCTACATTTATCATAAAATATTATCAAACACAAAAATAGACTTTATTCGATTTGCACTGTATGGTATTCGCTTATTTTTTGGAGGTTGTGATGAATGATATTCGTTTTGACGGTAAATTAGATTGCAAAATAAATAACATTGGCTACGTCAGTGTGTCTCGAAATGCGAATTTTATCTTTGAATATAAGAACGGGAAAGAAAAATATTCCTTTATATACGTCGAACAAGGCGCACTTGAATATTACTTTTTCCAGAATAATTTGACTTTAAAAATAGATAAAGGCACTTTCCTTTTTATCCCATCGAAGCTTCCTTACAGGACAAAATATCTAAAGGAAGATACGGTAATTCGTATTATGATATTTGATATCGTTGCAGAATCTCTCCCTACCTACTTCATGACTCCCAGTGCAAAGAAATCTGCAGAATTATCTGCTGTGTTCTTCTCTATCACAGAACAGAACATGCGAAATACTTTATTTCTATCCTCAAAAATATATGAGCTTATGTATTATATGCAAAACGAAAGTTTGGACGTGCCTAAAAAGTACAAGCAAATACTTCCTGGTCTCAACCATATTAAACAACATTATTATGAAAACAGAAAGATCGATTATTATGCCAGCCTGTGCAATATGAGTGAATCGAACTTTCGACTACTTTTTAAACAGTACACTGGAAAATCACCAATAGAATTTAGAAATGCTATACGAATAGCTGAAGTTAAGAAAATGATTGACAGTGGCGAATTTACTGTGAGCGAAGCGGCATATTATGTTGGATTTCATAACATGTCATTTTTCTATGAAGTTTACAACAAAAGCGAAAATAGTTAAATAAAAAGCCCCAATTTCATAAATATACCTGAAATTGGGGCCATATTTTTTATTGAAAATCGGGCGTCTGCCCCAAAAGTCTTTTTGTATCATAAAGTTTTTGCTTGATATCCATTTTTAAATCTCCACGATACCAATGCTCAAAAATGCCATATTCTGCACACTTTCGATACTCCAAATAGTTTTCTAAGCTTTGACAGGCCGCACGTAAGGATTCCTTCATCTGCTCACTGTTAAGAGCATGTCGATACTCTTTGGCCTCATAGATATGTACATACCATTCGTAGATGTATCGCAAAGTCATAGCATAGCATAACCACTTGACTTCTATATGTTTCTTTAGATGTTCAGGCAGAACATCTGCTAAGGCTTGCAGCCGTTCGCAAAGACTTACATACTTCGGTATTGTCGGTAAAAGTTCCTGATAAAACTCCTGTCCCAATGGAATCGAAACCACGCGGTGGAATGCATCTAAAATGGTTCTGCCGTGTTCTAAGACATTTCCTTCCTTCAAGACAAAATTCTCAATCCCTTCCGGTGCCTTATTGAAATCATAGTTAAAATATTTCTCATGATGCTGTGCCAGATATCGTACATCAATCTCCGGCAGACTTTTATAATATTCCTGAATGAGAGCCACCAGATGGTCTCCTTGCTCACCAAAAGCTTTGGCATAACCATTCAAATAGCCCTGTGCCGTGAATCCGTCTATGTCCCAAAGCATGTTGGCATACGCCGTAAGTTCAAACACGAACTCACGAATATTAGAAGCATTGATAATGCAATAGGAATCATCTCCCATATCCCTTGCCAGTTTCAGATTATAATACAGCTTATCCAATCCGGTTTGCGGTGCCAAATGTGGTCCACAACAAAAATACTGAAGATGATAATAGATTCCAGTCTCCACATCATCACTTCTCGGCACTTGATAATAGTCTGCTCCGTACATTTGATTCGGGCCGGTATCGGCAAACACCAAGACCGTACCTTCCGGGGCCTTAAGAACACCTTTCTCTATCAAACGCGAACCTTCCATCCACAAGGTACTGGTAAAATACTTGGCTTTTCCTCCGGTAGCTTCCATAACGATTTGCTTCTGGCGCTCCAACGCATTACTAATGAACGCTCCATACTTCACAAATTCTTCTTCGGTAGGCACTTCCGCTTCCTCCCAAACCGGTCGATCCGCCTTCCCTCTAAGGCCAATCTGCCATACCACATTGTCATACTCTGCCCATTTCTCGGCATAAAACTTCCATGCTTCCTCTAAAAAATCCGGATTCTTTATGTAGGAATATTCTCCATGTTTATTGAACTTTCTACAGTATTCTTCCAACGTAAAATGAGATAAACCAAGTGGTTCCAAATGATGTTGGGAGAGATAAATACCTCGCTTAGCTACACAATCCACAAGTAGCTTTTCCGGTGGATTGTCAATATTCAGAAAACTTGCCGGAATCACAAGGTTCAACTTCAAACGAAGAACGGTCTCTACCACCATATCCATCGCTTTTTCATCCACTGTCACCGTATACCAAGGATAGTCCATACCTCTGATTCCACCGCCATCCATCCAACCGGTAAGTAGATCTTCATCATTGATGAAAACACCACGGAATCCAAAACCTTGTGGTTTATCTTCTATGTATATAGAATCTACCTCTAACGACTCTAACTTTTGTATTTCCATATCATTGAAGATGTAACAAGGGTCAATACCTAGATACTTCTCACAAAATGTGTAGATTCCCCACATGGTTCCAAGATAACCATCGGCGATAATACGAATGTTGTTTCCATCACTTTTGATTACAAATCCTTCATTAAGGATCGGTGCACATTCTTCGGTATTGTTTTCTTCAATTACAATACAACGTCCATCTTCTTTTCCGATAATTTGCGGTACAACACCATATTTGCCTCTCCTCGCAAAATCCTTTTGCATATCTTCCACTGCCAAGCGCACATAAGGATTATCATTTTTTAAACAAATATTCATGCACTGTTGCTTGTTAAACAATATCATATTATCTACCGCCAAACACTCTCTTGATAGCTTCCAGATAACCATATCCATATAAATTATCCGGTTCTAAGTAACTAGTCTCCGTCCACTCATTCCAACTGTTAATCGTAATCAGTGGTGTATCACAATGTTCATCCACATATTTTTTTGCTTCTATGAGCATCTTTTCAAATTCCTCCGGTTGATTGTTTTTAACCACAGGTCCTCTATATGCAATATAACGCGGATTGTTGTCCCAACCAATAGATACGTGCGGGAAGTACTTCTTACCCATGTTCGCTGCTCGTTCCCATTCTTGCAACGCTTCTTTTCCAATCACACTATAATCTCTGTCCATATCTGAGAAATGAACAAATTGATAATGTGTGAGAGAATCTAAAGGAAGTTCTTTCAAAATCAAATCAATCGGTATAAAATTGGCAGTATTGTCTACGCCTGTTACGTTTAGTACATTTCCACCCCATTTAATCATCTGCATATGAATTCCCTTATAACCGGCTGCTTTCACTTCTTCATCTAACCAAACAAGCGCTTTTCTCGCATTTTCAATTCCACCAAGACCATTGATAAAATTGCTCATGTCATAAATACTTACAACCGGTTTATCATCAATACGGTAATAAGATGGATGTCCGAAATACTGGTCAATCCAACGCTTTCCAATCACTTTGAATTGTTCCTCTGTCACTTGACCATTCCAAATGGTTGTTCCATATTCGGAAGTACGTTTATCCCAAAGTGTGTTGGCATCATGGTTTGCCCACATCAGATAAAACTTCATTTTATGATTGTTTTTCGCTTTCAAGAAACCGTCGTTCAAGCAATTTTCCAAGAATGGACGATTATCGTACCAGTACCAGTCATAAATAAACACATTTACTCCGTGGTCTACGGCAGCTTCTATTTGCATCTCCATTACATATGGGTCAGCCTCATTAACATAACCCCACAATGGTTTTCTTCCCCAATCATAATCGCCTTTTCTTTCTGCATTTTTTACGCTCTGCCATTCGCCAATTCCTTCCGGCCAAAAGATTCTTGTTCTCGGCTCGTCTCCCGTGTAAGCCGGCCACACATAAGCGGCAATATCATATTTTTTCATGTCATATTCTCCCATTTCTAACTAGTTTTGTTTCATTTTATATGGTACACGCACGGTAATTGCTCCTGTCGAAGTTCCTACCGCAGCAATTGAACTTCCGTAACTGCCAAAGTTCGCAAATTTGTAAAATGTTGCCCCTGCAAGCATGTCATTAATCCAGATTCCCACTTTCAACGTTGTGTTGTCTGCCATTAATCTAGTACTCAGTTTTAGATTAAACTCACTACCGGCAGCAACACCATACTGCTCTAAATTAAATCTTTGCTTGGTGTCTGCATTTTGCACATCCTGAATACAGAAATACCCGTCAGATATATACATGCAAAGTCCATTAAGGGTACTATTCCCCGCATAATAAAGAGCTGTACCTTCTGCCCCTGTAGACTTATTATCAGGTAGGGTAAGATCAACCGCCAAATAGGTATTGTCCAAACTTGCACTGTATGTACCGCTGGCATATTCCAAAGACCCTACCTTGTAAGAACTACTCAAAACAGCAAAGTCTGTTATTGTAAGCCTTTTCGTATATCCATACGCTTCCGGAGAAGTCACTTTTCTGATTCCCTCGTATATGGTCTTATAAACACTTGCTCCCCTAACCGTCGTGCCATCTTTTGTAATCCAATATGCCGTAGCCTTTGTCGGCGTATTAAAGTTCTTTATTGGAACATTTTTTAAGGTATGGGTAATAAAATATTTGGCAGTCTTACACAAATCTGATGGGACATAAGTAAAATATTTATTATCAGCCCATGCATATAAATTATTGTAAACAACTTTTGTCTCTGTGTTAACAACTTTATCATTATATTCTAATACAAAACCAACCTTTTGATATATCTTCGTATCAACGGTTGACACGAAACGAATATCCATTCTTTCAATAGCATTTACATCATAATATCTTACCTGGGCTTTGATATTCAGAAGGTCTTCGTCTACAAACTTTGCATACGCACTACCAGTTAGGACATCTGATGTGATAGAAGCGGCTCCTTCACGTGCTTCCTTAAACCAACCTGCAAATAAGTATCCTTCTAAAACCGGAGCAATATTCTGGTTAGTATCTGTACTTCTATAATCACTAATATCTTCATAGTATACATATTCTGCCGGTTTTTCCGTTGACTCCAAAATGACTAATACTGCTTCACCCTGCGGAATCTGAAGTGCAGCTGCCTGCGCTGTACCTGTGGATTCTTGCGCATTTTGAATCACTCGATAATCCGTTTCACCATCTGCGAATTTCAACGTAATGGTCTGTGGATTTTCCACGTCATAGTTGACAACATAAAAGGCATCTTTTCCTTCATAGTCAAAGCATCCAATAATTACACCATCGTCATTGGCAGCACTTAGCTCCACACCTTCTAATGCAGAAACTGTATCTATAGAAATCATAGAAGCAAGTCCCGTTGTATTTGCCTGCGCATTTGCGCCAATTGCAAGAACACCCTTGCTGGTTGACTTCATAAGCACTTCATCAACCGCCTTTATCTGTGCATTTGCTTTCTGTGCATAAGCATAATATGTAGTTGGCTGTCCATTTGCTCCAATCAAACCACAGCGGTTATAATCATGGCTATGACCACAATCTGCCGTTGTATTACAACCATAGATAGCACAATCTACGCCATTCGTATCATCATAGGAGAAGTAATATGGTTGAATCAACGTAAAGTACTCAATTCCCTTAGCGCCAAAAGCCAAAGGCATATTGATTTGCCAGTAGGTCTCTGCCTCTGTCGGAAGGGCTGCAACATCCGTCGCCGCATACTTCCTTGTGTTTTCTCGTCCACTAAAGTCCCCGCCAAGCTGCACATAACTCCAGAATGGAATCTGATATTTTTCTGCTTTTTCACGAATGATAGACAGATTTCTAAAATATCCTGTTGCTTGATCTACACTTGAATTAGCACTGCCGATCAGATAATTATCATAAGACAAATACTTTAGGTTCCCATCTTTAATAGCTTTCTCAAGATACGCATCATACGCCTTCTCAATCTCATCCTTATCTGTGACTGTACCATTAATTGTATTATTCGGACTACTTAATGCAAGGAGATTTAAAAAAGCGGTTGTGTTCACGTAACTGTTTAGTGAGCTTGAAATACCCAGATAACTATCTAATTTTCTTTGGTACCGGTCATACTGTGTGAAAATAGCACTATCAAGCAAATTATAGTCATCTGTATATGGTTCGTCAAATAAATGAATTCCTAAGAACGAATCATAACTGCTATATTCACCCAATCTATTTGCCAAGTTAGCCGCACCTGACATGTTGGTATATTCACCGATTATTGTTTCATTGGTATTGCTAAGTTTCAAATCTGACACATAGACACCGAGATTGTATTTCTCTGCTAGTCTTAACTGCTTTAATACCACATTAGAATTTCCAATATAATCATTCGTACTGTGATTAATTAGATTAATACCACTGTCAGCAATCATCTTATATATATTAGCCGAAACATAATCATAGGTGTATGTACCATCATTCATTTGATATGGGCCAAAATATCCTGCAATCGGCATAACCTCATCTCCACCGAGATAGTCATAGGTTACTGCCGGCACATCAGAGCCACCTCCCTCATAAAGAGAAACTGTCTGCGTTATTGTTCGATAGCCCTCGGTCTTCACAATACGATATGTACCTGCTTCTGTAAGCGTATTATCCGTAACTGTATAATCCTCGCCATTTCTAGACACTACCGCACTACCAGTAGTGGTAATAAGATATCCTAAGCCATCTAATTTATAAGATACATCGGAAAGCAAGATGTCAGAAGCAATAGCGCAACTATCGTTTTGCTTAATAAAAACAAACCCGTTATTCAAATATTGCACGTAATTAAGCAGATAAATATAACGATTCTGATTCAGTTCACCATTCACCCATACGCCAAGCTTTACATCATCTTTACTTCCGTCTTTGTCAAAATCAACATAATCCGTTGTGATTTTTAAATTAAATACTTCCCCAACAGTAGCTTTAGGAATGGAATACGTAGAATACCCACTAATTCCATTAAACTTTAATTTTACAACACCACCGCTCACATGAAAATACATTCCTGCATAAGCTGATACTCTACCACTAGCCCAAGGTGCCCCGTATACAAAAAAGCTGTCTGTTCCCAACTTCAAATTTGCAGAGAATAATACCTTATCCCACTTTTGAAGGCCAAGATTTCCCTCTGTATTGCCATCAACCTTGTCCTCTGCCCCAGTATCAGACAATGTGATGCGCTGATACCCACTCTCATCCAGTGTGAGAACAGATTCTGCAACCGTGATAGAGCCGCTACCATCTGAAAGCAAACGAACATAATTTCCAAGTTTATTCGCGTCTATGACAATATAACTCTTATAGAAATCATCTCCGATTGCCAATCCGAGCTTTAAATCATCCTTCTTAGTGTCACCATCTGCATCAATCAATTTGGTGCTTAGCATCACACGCTGCTGCGTACCCATTGACACACCTTCAATCAAATGCTTTCCAAATGTAGCATAAGTTGTAGAAGTATTATCATTGTGCACATATGTAAGTTGCAATTCACCACTAGAACTCCAAACCAGTCTGGCACCTGCCCATCCATCTGCATTGGTTCCTCCATAACGAAAGCCTGCCGGCTTGGTCATGGACAGATTTGTAACCAAAACTGCGCCATCCAAAGTATCTGTTCCACTGGAAGCATCATACGTTCCAACCTTTGCGGATGAATAAGTATCTGAAGAAATACCGAAATCAGCAAAAGTCACTTCCTTATAGCTCCCATATAAATCAGATGCACTAACAGACCTAATAGCTGTACTCTCGCCGTTTCTTTCAATAATACAGCTTGCCTGATTAGACTGTAAGCCCAAATCATTACCGGAAGCATCGACACAGGTTACATTAGTTAGTGTTGCCTTTACTTTGGATGCAAAATAGATTCCGAAGTATTCGCCACCTGTCTTTTGAGTATTTGGCGAATATGGTAGGTTATAGATTTGTGTCCCATCTTGCCATGCTTTGAATTTAATGTAATTTGTAGTCGCATTCAAGGTGAGTTCTAACTTATATGTAGAACCTTTAACCATTAACATGTTCGTGCTTGGATGATAGAGCATAGATCCGTCAGAAAACGGAGTTTCTACCGTCGGTGAGTGTGTTGCCACAACACCATTATTACTTGTGGATGTCCCGAGGTTCGTCTCTTGTACTGTATAGGTTATAGTTACAGTGCCCGTTTCAGGTTTTTGATTGCCTAAAAAGAAATTTCCTTTCTCTCCTACACTTTTTACTGTATAAGTCGTTTGCTCACACACAAAAACCGTTAGATATGCACCAAGTTGTTCCTTCATATTGTACAAGATATTAACACCCAAATGTACCTTATCAATCCAAATCCCAACCTGCACATCATCTGCACTTCCGTCACTATTTGCATCAATGTAATCCACGCTCATGCCAAGTCTGATTTCTGCACCTAAGGTTACCTTATTAGAGTAATATATCTTCTCCGAGTTATCCGTTGATGGATCTGATACTACTACAGCGCCATCACGAAATTGCATTTTGATTCCATCTCGTGCACCTACAACTGTTGCTCCAAAATATAACTCCGTTGTAGCTGACGGAGTTATATATCCGTCAAAATATACTTTATCTAAGTTGTTGCGATATGTTGCCACTCCACTGCCATTGCTGGTATAAACGCCATCTTCATATCCATAATCAGCGAAGGTCATCACATCATACTGTGACAAATCGATGCCCTCCGCTGCTTCTGCCTTATGAGGCTGTAAATAAGGGCTGAATATTCCGCATGAAAGACACACTACCAGAGTAAGTGCCATACTTGCTTTACAAATTTTTCTCCATTTGTTATTCATCTTCGCTTTTCCTTTCTAATAATCTGTCTCATTCCCAAATCCCTCATCATTCTTATCACCTAGAGATGTCACAATGACATCTTTAGCAAAAATGACTTCTAAAACAGGATTCTCATACTTCATGCTGTGTTCCTCCCTCGCTTATGGAAGCTTCTTTTGCTTTCCTATAGTCTATCAATTCCAACCTGTTCCATTTCCCCATGTTGGTTTATCTACATTATCCCAATCTAACGTACCATTATTAGATAATTGACTTGTTGCAACTACATCGTACGCAGACAACTCTATGATTTCCATGTTCGGTGTGTTATATATTTCTTTCATATCTTTCATACCTCCTATTGTTCTAGAGTTGCTATCGCATTAGCAATCACAATGTCTTGTCGTGCATTAGCCTTAACTACAGTGCCATCTAAAGTTTCCCATGCAGGTATAACCGTAATTGTCTGATTAAATACATCACGTGGAACTCCGATAATCTCTACCGCCATGAAATACTCTGATTCACTTGAAAAAACATAAGGTTTATATGTTACCGTTGTACTGTCCGTAGTTCCTGTAATTTTATCATATACATCCTTTGTTTTATACGCACCTATAAATTTATCACCAATATATATTTGGAATCCAACAAAACTATATTGCAGCGAATCCACTGTAGTAACCAATCGTAAGGTTGTTATTGTATCACTACTCGACACATCTGCTGGAAGCTGATATTTCACACTCAAAACCTCTGCATCCACATATTTCGCATAAGCCGTAGCTGTGCTCTCAATTGTGTTTGTTTTTAACGCAGTTGTACAAGTTTTATCAGAATACCAACCTGCAAATACATAGCCATCAGGTGCAGTTGGATAAGTTTTATTGGTACGATGGGTAGCAAATTGTGTTGCTGTAAACTCTTGTACCATCGCATTCTTTTCCTCTGTAACCTTAATTGCATAACTTCCACTTTGATTTGACGTAATTCCTAAATCTTTTCCTGAAGCATCAACACAGGTTACATTCGTAAGAGTTCCTGTAACAGAAGATGTCATATGCACACCAAAATGCTTGTATGATGTGTTTTTCGGTCCTATCGGTCCACTTTGACTCCAATCTGCCCAATCACTGATTGGTGTGAGTGCATGTGTGGTGCCTGCTGCATCCTGATAGCTTCCGCTGAATGTAACTGCCCCACTTGCATCCTTACCAATTGTAAGCGTATAGGTGCAACCAACCTTCATAAAATGATTCGTATGTTTATTGGTACTTGCATCCTTTGCAGTTCTGTATGCGGAACCATAATCACATGGCCAAGCCTTATTTGGAGAAGTAGTCTGGTTTGCTACTACACCGTTTCTACCTATGTTATCTGAACTGAGTTCTTCTACCGTATAACTAAGAGTAATTGGGCCTGAATTTGCTGTTGCATTATACATCCAAAAATGACTACTACTATCATGTCCATTCAAAGCTACCGTATAACTTGTAGGCATTAACGATTCTGCTTCTTTTTGAATCACACAATCGCTTTGATTCGACTGTAATTCCAAATCGGTCCCATCTTCACCAACACAGGTTACATTTGTTAGTGTTGCCTTCACCTTTGATGCAAAATAGATTCCAAAGAATTCTCCACCTGCTTTTTGAGTAGTTGGCGAATATGGTAAATTATAGATTCTCTCTCCATCTTGCCATGCTTTGAATTTAATATAATTAGTAGTAGCATCCAAGGAAAGTTCTAACTTATATGTGGAACCACTAACCATCAACATATTCGTATTAGGATGATACAACATAGAACCGTCGGAAAACGGCGTATCTGCCGATGGTGAGTGAGTTGCTACTACACCATTATTGCCTGTCGATTTTCCCAGACTTGTTTCCTTTACTGTATAGGTTAGGGTTATAGTCCCAGTTGCTCCTATTTTATTTCCTAAAAAGAAATTTCCTTTTGCCCCTGTGGTTGTCACAGTATAACTACTTACAGTCCCCTCTGCTTTTACCGTTCCACCTGGAACATAGTTCCCGACCAATCCACACATGATGCACAATACTAACAAGAACGAAAAAACACTTTTTAATATTTTCTTTGCTTTCATATTGATTACCTCATATTTTTATTTCTTATCGTAGCTTTTTCGCTACTTCAATCCTTTAGTTACTTTTTGTATAAAACGGGCAGAATCGATATCGATACTGTCCATCCGAACTCTTTGCCAATGAACTATCTTCAAAATGAATCGGTCCTGCAAACCCTTCCGGATATCCTGAGTGAAATGGTCCCATAAGATTGCGGTTACCAATGGTAAATTCCACTCTTATTTGATTGTTTCCTAACTCTGCATAGTCAGAAATATCTATTCGTTTTTCATATAGCAGTTCACCTGCATATTGTTCATTGACCCACACCTTAGCAGCCAGATAATCGCCTGGTAAATGTAAGAGTATATTCTTTTTATCGAGAGCAACTTCCTGCTTCAAGGTAAGTTTTCCTCTAAAGAACGGTAATCCATCTGTAACCGGTTCTCCAACCACTTTCGGCACATCACCGATATAGAAATCATGGGCACATATCGTTGCTTCATCAAACGCTTCAAATCCCGATTTACTGTATACTCCAAAACTTCCACACAGGTAAATGGCTTCTATTTCACTGTCATAGGAAATACAGTTTTGAAGACTCTCTGTTACATTTTCCCCAAACAACGCATAATAGGTAGCTTCACTCTGACTCCAATTAAGAACAACCTCATATTGATTCATCCCCTGTTGTACGAATTCTGTAATATCTGCTATGAAGAAATTCTTGTCGTTTTCCCAGTTTTCCTCGAAGGAGAATGGGTGGCCATTGATACTGTATACTCCAACACCTGTCTGTTCTGCAATAATAGACAACTGCTTTGGTATTGACTGTACGTTGAAATCATATCTAAGCCAAAGTTTTCCTCTATAACGCTCTTCTAGTAGTTTCTTAAATAAGTCATAAATAATAATCGAATCCGAGTAGCGGATGCCATCCTGTGAATAGCGGACGGTATCGACAGTCATATAATTCTGTTCAAAACATACCTCGGCCTCCGTAAACTTTAGCGTCACTTCCTGATGCTCATCAGCATAAGGTGCTGCCTCCTCTATCGGAAAGAGAAGCAATGCTTCATCCTCATGAAGTGTTACAGTAAGTGGCAGATGCTTTGTTCGCATACTCACTGGGTCTAATGCAAGAAAAGAGTTCTTATCTGCAAATGTAAAAGTCTGCGTGTAGCACTTATGGTGCGAACCATTTTGAACAAACAAAAACGGCTTATCATCAAGTGTCCGATATGTACAGTATAGTTCCGTATCCAAATTTTCAACTTGGAACTGCTGCTCCTTCACAATGTCCTCTAACGTACAATTCGACTGCAGGTAGGAGTAGTCATAAGGTTCTCCCTCTAAATACTGTGGTACATCACCTAGCACTAATACCTTTCCCCCATTTTGCACAAATTGACGGAGGAACTGTTCTGTCTGCATACTCATGGTCAGAATTTGCGGAATAACCAAATATTCATAATCGCATTTGCCACAACCGATTCGATCCTCTTTGACAAATCCGTATTGTTCCATAAGCGTTTCATCCAGAAAATGATATGCAATGCCTCTACGTGAAAACATTCTGCATGTGGATTGAAGCGCTTTTTCTAGATGACCGATTCCAAAACCGTCAATATCACGCTTGTAGTCAAAATAGCTGCTACGCATTGGATGTAAAATCGCTACACTAACTGGTTCTTCTCCTTTGGAAAGCAAATATCCCAAATTTGTAAAATAATCATTAAATTCTTTAAAATGCTCTTGGATCCATGGATTCAACGGCGTAAAGTGTGCCGGATAATCCCTCTTTCGTTGGCCTCTCTCGGAATATGGCATTAAATGGTGGCATATCATATTCACCCCATTTGCATATTGGAAGCCTGCCACCCTACGAAGAACAGCCGGAGATGCGTTCCATCCACATGCAGCAAAGGTTTCCGTAAGTACATGTTCCTTTCCTAACTGCTTAGCTACGCTTCCTAATTGTCTAGGCGGAAGTTCGTTATCTGTAACACTGTATAGCCAGTCGATACCCGGAATATGCTGATATTCATAGAAAGGCATTACGCCACCGCAACACATAAGCTGATATCCCATTGATGTTTCTTCAATATAATGACCTGTAAGCATCACTCCCTCTTGCCCGCACCAGTCATAAATCTTCTTTGCGAAATTCTTAAGCATTAGTTTTTGCATTGCGCACCAGTAACGATAGCGGAAAGTACGATAGCCTTCTTTTTCCGTAAACAAAAGCCCCAATTTATCAAAGATATCCTCTTGATACTCTTCCTCAAAAAATTTCGCTACCATAGGTGTGTAAGGTGTGGCCCATCGATAGTACTGCGGCTCATCTGTAAAGAAGCCTTTAAATTTACGAGAAAAATCATCACCAAATTGTTCTTTGTATTTGTAATGTGTATTGCTTAGAAATGCTTCCACAACCTCCGGATTCAAAATATCCACCGTCGATGCAGAAGACTTAATATATAGATTCAAGCATTCTCCCACAACATCACAGGAGGACATCACACGTTTCAATTGCTGTCCTTCCATAAGATAAGTAACATCTGCATGCTTGTCTGCCGGTCCAAAGTTATATAAGATATACTGGTCTCTATACTTCGGATTTTTCAGAAGTTTTCCGCCGCAGAAACCGCTTGGCCATCCGTTTTCATCATAAACCCAAGCATTCATGCCTAACTTTTCTGCCTCTTGGCAGCAGACATCCACGCATTCCATCCATTCCTTAGACAGATAATCTGTTTTCAGTCCACCCCTTGCGTGCATGAAAAAGCCACCGATACCGTTCTCATGCATCCAATGTATTTGTTTTTTTAACTCTTCAGGTTCTAATTTATCATTCCAGGACCAAAAGGGTATGGGCTGGTAATCCCTTGTATTACCAGCCATATTTTTAAATAAGTCTTTCATTATTCAATTCCCATTTCCTTTTTCCAGTTGTTCGTATATCCCCAAATCGAATAATCTACACCTGTGTGAACACCCTCAACACTGCTTACTGTGATGTAAGCCGCTTTCGCAGCACTATAAACACTCATATATTTGCCAAGTACATTTTTGTAATTCTTCAAGTAGATATACTCATTGTTATAAAGCTTGTCATTAAACCATACACCAAGTTTGACATCATCTTTTACGCCGTCAGAATCACTATCCACATACTCTGTACTAATCTTCAAGTTGATTTTTTCTCCAACCAGTTTCATATTTGCTACAACCATATCAAAGACATATGTTTTGGTGTATCCATCCACATCTTGCATATGTAAGTTGTTTTCCTGCGACCAGAATCTAAGGCCATGCCAACCATCTACCCTACTTCCGTAACGAAGGTCTTCTCCTAAATCCGTTGAAAATTCAATATCTACACTAAATACTGTCTTGTGCATACTAAGTGCGTAGAAGCCTTGCTTGAATGTACCGCGATAAGTACCATCCTTAATACCAAAATTTCCTAACGTTATCAAGGTATAATCAGAAGGTAATTTTTCCTCCACTACAGCATCTCCTGTATCTCCGGTGAGATTCTCAAAGGTACAACCTAATTGATTCACCTGTAATCCTAAATCCTTACCGTTTTCATCCACGCAGCTTACATTCGTAAGTAGCGCAGTGATTTTTCTTTCAATGTAGATTCCAAAATGTTGACAATCTTTATTGTTTGAACCTGTTGTACGTGGAATATATGCCTTTAAGTTTCCTGTTTTATTACCTGCTGCATCTATATAGTATCCATCTACAGTAACAAAGCCATTCTCATCCAAGGACAATTTTAGAGTATATGTACAACCAGCTTTCATCATATTGTTTGTAGGTGCATTGAAGAGCATGGAACCATTGCCGTACGCATATGGGAACGGAGCTGTTGGACTTGTAGATGCTACAACACCATTATTTCCTGCACTTTCCTTTGCACTTGTTTCTGCTACTGTGTATCGCAAGATGACCGGTCCACTTGTTGCTGTTTTATTACTTAAGAATAAGCTAGATTCACTTCCACCCAATGTTACGTTATATTTTGTCCAGTTCGTGCTATCATACGCATCTTCCTGACTTCCACCAGGATTTCCACCTTGGTTACCACCAGGCTCTTCTCCCGAATCGCCTCCTTGATCTCCACCTGGTTCTTGCTCATCCGGACCACCTGTAATTACACAAGTAGTCTGGTTTGAAGTGATTCCTAGGTCATTACCATCCGCATCCATACAGGTTACATTAACAAGTATTCCTGTCACAGAAGATGTAAAATGTACACCAAAATGTTTATATGACGTATTTTTCGGTCCTATTGCTCCACTTTGACTCCAATCTGCCCAATCACTGATCGGTGTAAGGGCGTGTGTTACACCTTCCCCATCCACATAACTTCCGGTAAATGTTATAGCACCATTTGCATCTAATCCCATCGTTAACGTATAGGTACAGCCAACCTTCATAAAGCGATTCGTATATGTCCCATTGGTTGTGTCTGCATTCTTATAAGTGGTATAGCTAGAACCAAAATCATATGGGTATGCCACATTTGAATCAGACGTTGCCACCACACCATTTCGTCCTACGTAATTGCCATATGTAGCATGTGAGCTGAGTTCCTTTACTGTATACCGTAATGTAATTGGACCACTTGTTGCTTCTTTGTTAGACAAAAGATAATGTGAATCACTCGTCTTTCCATTGATAGCCACCGTATATTTTACGTCCTTTTTAACATTACAACTATATTCTCCTGTCTGATTCGATGTGATTCCTAAATCATTACCTTCTGCGTCCACACAGGTTACATTCGTAAGGGTTCCTGTGACAGAAGATGTAAAATGCACACCAAAATGCTTGTATGATGTGTTTTTCGGGCCTATCGGTCCACTTTGACTCCAATCTGCCCAATCACTGATTGGTGTGAGTGCATGTGTGGTGCCTGCTGCATCCTGATAGCTTCCACTGAATGTAACTGCTCCACTTGCATCTTTCCCAATTGTAAGTGTGTAAGTACATCCCACCTTCATAAAATGATTCGTATGTTTATTGGTACTTGCATCCTTTGCAGTTCTGTATGCGGAACCATAATCACATGGC
>JAZUCE010000188.1:0-1024 GCA_045638905.1 Faecalimonas sp. | reverse complement strand
CAATCGACGCACCATTTACCAAAGATAGCTTGGATAATTTGATTTCTTTTGTGGATTCAAAATGTTCCGTTCAGGATGATATTGTTTATTATCTATATGATGTGGATGGATACCCAATTGATGCTCTTGCCTTGTCTGATTATAATAAATTACGTTCCTTGTTGGGGTTTGAAAAAGTAGAAATGTCCGATGATGAATATCTGGTTCATTGCGACACATGGAATTACATAAGAGAAATTGAAGTGGCAATGAAATCACAGCATGAGATTACTGTTGCAGGAGTTGAACTTTACAATCCACAGAACAAGATTTACCAAGAAGCAATGGAACAATTTCAGATGGCAGGAACAAATGGATATGTGCTTGTGCTTCCTGATTATATTACGAACGGTCTTCCCGCAAACAAAATTCGACTTGTTTTGCAGTTGGAGAACGATGGAATTGCTGAGTTACGCTCTGAAATTCGCGGGTATCTTAATTCGGGGCAATGGAATCCAGAGATTCAAGACGGTGCAGAATTGCCGGAACATATAACCATAGGTGTGACGGTACAAGCATGGGGGGTGAGTAATTCACTTACGGGGTTTACGTCAATATCATTCTGTAGTCTTTATTTGAGCATTGCATTTATATTACTTTCCTGTACGATACTTGCTTTTGAACAGTTATCAGCTCTTGATAATAATCGTCGAAGCTATCAAAGTATTGACAGGATTGGTGTATCAAGAATGATGCAAAGAAAACTTATTCATCGTGAGCTGTCAACATTTTTCTTTATCCCACTTGTTTTACCAGTTATTGTGGTGTTCATTCTAATGCTAGGTGCACAAAGTTTGTATAGTTTCTATATTATGCAAGAAAGCATTGTTTTACTATATGGGTTTGTTACAATAGCAATTTTTGTAGTGATTTATTATTTGTATTATGTGACTATATATTCTTTGTACAGAAGAAACATTATACGGTAAATTCCAAATTGTTGAACAGGGATAGTGAACACGAATATTCGGCTTTGCGCCCCACA
>JAZUCE010000187.1:0-1361 GCA_045638905.1 Faecalimonas sp. | reverse complement strand
GTAATGAGCCTTAGAAACAATTATCTTTAACCACATACAATGCGACCATACACTACCATTATGCAAACCTGCATCGGTCGAAAGATAGATTTCATACTCCTTGATAAAATCGGGAGTAAGTTCAAGCATAGAAATATCACTACGCTTGTAGCATTTCTTAATGAATGCTGCCAAATGATTTCGAGACCTTACACGCACCTTGTAGGAACTTGCTGCACGGTCTATGCCGATTCGCTTCTTGAAACTCTCGTTGTCTTTATCAAATGCGCCAAGCAATGTTTCATACTCCGTTCCGATACCTTGATAGGCATTGCGTACCATTTCGGCAGTTACATAGGCTTCTCTATCCGAAATGCGTTGATAATGCTTGATGATTTGAGCCTTGATGTTATCCAAAGCCAAATTGATGTCTCGTGCCTCTTTGCTCTTACCTTTGGCTCGATTGCCTTTGGCATCCCACATTGTTTTTGCAATGATCAGTTTGCAACTGAATTGTGCCACCGAGCCATTGATTGTAACTCGCCCCATAATGGGGACAATACCGTTTTTCTCCTTGCTTCCGTTCACGTAGAACAGCACCTTAAATGTACTTCGCATAATCCAATTCCTTTTTTGGTTACAAAATTAGTTATCAGCGAGTTGTACATTGTTATGCAGAATATGGCAGAGAGTAGAAATAAACTCCAACAACCTATAAACTTACCTCGTTAGTGGGTAATGGATAAGAAACCGTTCACCCTCATTACCTTTCATTTCCTTGCACTTTTGCATCTGCGAGGCTTTCATCAAAAGTCCTCATAAGTCGTTGAACACCAGTGCCGCCATCATTATTTTCCCTCATTCGTTAGATTTTTCCAGAGATAATGATTATATTTTTCATCCAAACGTATTGTTAATAGAGTCTCCAAATATCAGTGATGTCGCAATATGAATGAAACTATCTCATTTTCTTCATGTGGGGAAAATGGGTAATGTGGGGAAAGAAAATAGAAAAACCCTCGTAGAGTGCGTTCTACGAGGGTTTTATGTACCCGGAGCCGGGGATGAAAATAGAAATCTGCGGAAAGTTGATGAATTTAGATTAGTGTGTATAATATGTTGACATACAATAATATAAAGGAGTAATTTTATCCTTTGGGTATTCGTTGGATTTCATCAAATTTCGGAGATGTGGTGCAAATTTTTTAAATTTGCACCACCGTTTTTAAATTTGCACCACGGATTTTTAGAGAAAAGGCTATGGCTACAGTTACGGCATTCATAAGGGTTTCGTCCAAGAAGACGAAGGAAGCAAATGTAAGGTTTCGCATGAGGGATGGAAGGGCAGTGCAGTTGCTGTATTCCAGTGATATTACAGTTAA
>JAZUCE010000186.1:0-10544 GCA_045638905.1 Faecalimonas sp. | reverse complement strand
TGATTCAAAATCAAAAGAAGAATTGCTTAAGATGTTAATCACACCTTCAAGTGAAAGACATTTCCTTATGTATGAAGCACTTCGTAAAGGTGCAACTGTAGAAGAACTTCATGAGATTACAAAGGTAAAAGCATGGTTCATCGAACAGATGAAGGAATTAGTGGAAGAGGAAGAAGCATTACTTGCAAATAAGGGTGCCCTGCCAGCTGACGATGCTTTGATTGCAGCTAAGAAAAATGGTTTTGCAGATAAGTACTTGAGTCAAATTTTGGAAATTCCAGAACAAGACATCAGAGAAAAGAGAATCGCTCTTGGACTTGAGGAAGCTTGGGAACCGGTACACGTAAGTGGTACACTAGACAAAGCTTACTACTATTCAACATATAATGCAGAAGACAAGAATCCTATTAACGAAGACAAACCAAAAGTTATGATTCTTGGTGGTGGTCCTAACAGAATCGGTCAGGGTATCGAATTTGACTACTGTTGTGTACACGCAGCACTTGCATTGAAACAACTTGGATTTGAGACTATCATGGTAAACTGTAATCCAGAAACAGTTTCTACAGACTATGATACATCAGATAAATTGTACTTCGAGCCACTCACATTGGAAGATGTACTCAGCATTTACAAGAAAGAAAATCCAGTTGGAGTTATTGCTCAATTCGGTGGACAGACACCACTTAACTTGGCAGCAGACCTTGAAAAGAATGGTGTGAAGATTCTCGGAACAGCACCTGCAGTTATTGACCTTGCAGAAGACAGAGATTTGTTCCGTGAAATGATGGATAAATTGGAAATTCCAATGCCTGAATCAGGAATGGCAGTCAATGTAGATGAAGCACTTGTAATTGCTGACAAGATTGGCTATCCGGTTATGGTTCGTCCTTCATACGTACTTGGCGGACGTGGAATGGAAGTTGTATACGATCCGGAAAACTTAACAAAATATATGAATGCAGCAGTTGGTGTAACACCAGACAGACCGATCTTGATTGACCGATTCTTAAATCATGCTTTGGAATGTGAAGCAGATGCAATTTGTGACGGAACACATGCATTTGTTCCTGCAGTAATGGAACACATTGAGCTTGCCGGAGTTCATTCGGGTGACTCAGCATGTATTATTCCTTCAAGACACATTTCAGAAGACAATGTGAAGACAATCAAGGAATATACAAGAAAGATTGCAGAAGAAATGGGCGTAAGAGGTCTTATGAACATGCAGTACGCAATTGAAAATGACAGAGTATATGTGTTGGAGGCAAATCCACGTGCATCTCGTACAGTACCATTGGTATCTAAGGTTTGTGGAATTCGTATGGTGCCACTTGCAATTGATATTGTAACTTCAGAATTAACCGGAAGAAAATCACCGGTCGCTGATTTGAAGGAAAAGGATATCCCATACTATGGTGTAAAAGAAGCGGTATTCCCATTCAATATGTTCCAGGAAGTTGACCCTGTACTTGGACCGGAAATGCGTTCTACAGGTGAAGTTCTTGGTTTATCAAAATATTATGGAGAAGCGTTCTTCAAAGCACAGGAGGCTACGAAAACAGAACTTCCACTTAGCGGAACAGTATTGATTTCTGTATGTGATAAAGACAAAGAAGAGGTTGTTGAAGTTGCAAAAGACTTTGTTTCAGTAGGATTCAAGATTCTTGCAACTCAGGGAACATATAACGTGCTCGAAGCAGCCGGTGTTCCTGCAGAATTGGTTAATAAACTAAATGAAGGCAGACCAAACATCTTAGACCTTATTACAAACAGACAGATTGATTTAATTATCAATACACCAATCGGTGCGGATGAGGCAACTGATGACAGTTATTTGAGAAAAGGTGCCATTAAGAAGAAAATCCCATATATGACAACTATCGCAGCAGCGAAGGCAACTGCAAGTGGTATGATTTCTATGGGTAAACCAGGTTGTGGTGATGTGAAGTCATTGCAAGAATGGCATAGTGAAATAAAAGATAAATAAGAGTTAAAAAAATAGAGCTTCACTCGATATCGGGTGTAGCTCTTAGCTTTTACATTTTACTGTTATTTCGAAACTGTTAAATGTAAAGCCTAATGATTCATGAGAGGGCAAAAGTTTAATATGAACAAATTACAAGGGAAAAAACAGGTAAATCGCTTGGCTATACTTTTTGCTACAACGTATATGGTCAGTTATATGACTCGCATTAATTATGGAGCAATTATATCTGAAATGGCCACCGCGACTTCTTTTTCAAAAAGTCAACTTTCGATGGCTCTTACGGGAAGTTTTTTTACATATGGTGTAGGAATGATTATAAGTGGAATCATAGGTGATAGAGTTTCTCCTAAGAAATTAGTGTCCTTAGGATTAAGTGTTTCTGTGTTTATGAACATTTTGATACCACTGTGTCAAAAGCCATATATAATGCTTATCGTATGGTGTATCAATGGATTTGCACAGAGTTTTATGTGGCCACCGCTTGTAAGATTAATGACGACACTTCTGACTGAAGAAGATTATAAGAAAACGACTGCAAAGGTTGCATGGGGTAGCAGTTTTGGGACAATTGTTGTGTATTTACTGTCGCCTGCTTTGATTTCATTATCTGGTTGGCAATCTGTTTTTTTCTTTTCAGCAACATGTGGAATACTAATGATTCTTGTTTGGAACAAATTCTCTTATGAGATAGAAAATGAAAACAAGCGCGCAATGGTGAATGGCAAAAAAATAGAAATTCGTTCTGTTTTTACACCACTCATGATTTGTGTTATGGTGGTAATAGTTCTTCAGGGAATGTTAAGAGACGGTATTACGACATGGATGCCTTCGTATATTTCGGAAACTTATAATTTAAGCAATGTTATTTCGATTCTAACAGGGATTATTTTACCGATATTTAGTATTATATGTTTTCAAATTACAACTAGAATGTACATTAATAAATTCAAAAACCCTATTACGTGTGCAAGCGTATTATGGGGAGCGAGTCTAGTGGCTGCATTTGGATTAATTTTATTCACAGGAAGAAATGCTGGTTTTTCTGTTTTGTTTTCTGCTGTACTTACTGGATGTATGCATGGCGTTAATTTAATGCTAAATTCAATGATTCCGCCGTTCTTTGCAAACACAGGAAATGTGTCTACTGTGTCAGGGGTTTTGAATTCATGTACATATGTTGGGAGCGCTATATCGACTTATGGTATCGCTCTTTTATCAGAGAAATTTGGTTGGAGTTTTGTATTGATCATATGGATAGCGATAGCAATAGTTGGAACATTGATTTCTGTAATTTGCACGAAACCATTTGAGAAACAATTAAAGTTAAATTCTATTAAGTTCTAGAAAGATGGAGGTAAATAACAAATGAATGTTTTATCAGCAACAGTTGGGCAAATGATGGTTTTGTTTTCATTAATTTTTATGGGGTATGTGGTTGCTAAGGTGAAGGTAGTGCCAGAAAATTCGGCAACAGTTTTATCAAAATTGGAGAACAACTTATTTGTTCCAGCGTTAGTTTTAGGAACATTTGTAGAGAATTTTACATTTGAGAAGTTGAGTACAGCATGGAAACTATTTTTAGTTAGTTTTGTAATCTGTATCATTATGATGTTTCTTGCGATTATTGTCGCGAAATGGTGTTCCAAGGACCAATATATAAGAAATATTTATACATATGGACTGGCTTTTTCTAACTTTGGATTTATGGGCAATGCAGTTGTAAGTGCTGTATTTCCGGAAATCTTTTTGGAATATCTGATATTTACAATGCCGTTATGGACCATGATTTACATGTGGGGTGTACCGTGTCTTTTGATTCCGTCTGAGGAAGGAAAGCAGACGATTAAAAGCAGATTGAAATCCTTTGCTAATCCGATGTTTGCCGCTATGGTTATTGGTGTTGTGATTGGGCTTTGTGGAATCAAGTTGCCAGGCTTTTTGTCAACTGCCGTTAGTGTGACGGGAAGTTGTATGTCTCCTATAGCAATGATGCTGACTGGAATTACAATAGCCAATATGGATGTAAAAAAAGTCTTATCTATAAAGAGTATTTATGTAGTATCCATTATAAGACTGCTAGTTTTTCCTTTGATTTTTATCGGTGTATTTAAACTTGCACCAATGTCGCAGAACATTGTGGCCTGTACCATTTGTTCATTAGCAATGCCACTTGGACTTAGTACACTTGTTATCCCAGGTGGGTACGGGAAGGATACGTCGGTTGCTGCAGGAATGGCAGTTGTATCGCATTTACTATCTGCAATAACGATTCCAGTGATATTCCATATTATGATGAGTTGGTTATAAAAAATGCCGTAGACAGTTTTGTATTGTCTGCGGCATTTGTGTTTATCTTATATTACTGCAATGTACCAATAATATATTCAACATATAAAAATAATCTCCTAAACGAAAGAAAAATGTGATATACTATCAGAAGGTTTACAAGTTGGAGGTTCCTAAGATGGAAATGAAAAAAATACTAAGCATGGTAGATCACACGCTGCTCAAGCAGGAGTCAACCTGGGAGCTGATAAAGGAAATCTGCGATGATGGAATGAGATATGAGACGGCATCTGTCTGCATCCCGCCGGCATTTGTGAAACAAGCAAAGGAATATGTGGGTGATAAATTGCAGATTTGCACCGTCATTGGATTTCCAAATGGATATAACACAACTGCAGTCAAATGTTTTGAAACAGAAGACGCAGTGAAAAATGGCGCAGATGAAATTGATATGGTAATTAACATTGGCTGGGTAAAGGACGAGAAGTGGAATGAACTGTTGGAAGAAATTAAGGCAGTAAAAGTAGCATGCCACGGAAAACTTTTGAAAGTCATTATTGAAACCTGTTTATTAACGGATGATGAGAAAGTGAAGATGTGTGAAATCGTTTCTGCATCCGGTGCGGAATATATTAAGACATCAACAGGATTTTCCACTGGCGGAGCAACCAGAAAGGATGTGGCATTGTTTGCTGAGAATGTAAAGCCAGGGGTGAAAATCAAGGCGGCAGGAGGCATTTCTTCTATAAAAGATGCGGAAGATTTTATAGAACTTGGTGCTGAGAGGCTTGGAACCAGCCGCATTGTGAAGATTGTGAAGAACGAGAGTTCAAATGATAAATACTAAGTAAAAAGAAATACAAATCAGAGAGAGAATTATGAGTAAAATATTCTATTTAATGGGAAAAAGTGCATCTGGAAAAGACACAATTTATAAAAAAGTGAAGGAACAGATGCCGGAATTGAAAACAATCGTTATCTACACTACTCGTCCGATTCGCGAGGGTGAGCAGAATGGTAGAGAATATCATTTTGTAGATGATGACAAGTTAAAGCAATTACAAGAAGCAGGAAAAGTTATCGAGCTTCGTGAATATAATACAGTACATGGTATTTGGAAATATTTTACGGCAGATGACGGACAGTTTGACGATGATGATAATTATCTGGCAATTGGAACATTGGAGTCCTATGTGCAGCTGCGCGATTATTTTGGACAAGAGCGTCTTGTTCCAATCTATGTAGAGGTTGAGGACGGACTGCGTTTGGAACGTGCACTTGCCCGTGAGCGTATGCAGGCCACACCAAAATATGAGGAATTGTGTCGCAGGTTTCTTGCGGATGCAGCAGACTTTTCTGTGGATAATCTAAATAAGGCGGGGATAACTCACAAATTTTCTAACATTGATATGGATAAATGTGTCGGAGAAATTGTACTAGGTATTCGTAGTAAAATGTGATACAATAGAAAGGCACTAAAAAGAAGGAGGGTGATGACATGGGTGGATTCAAAGATGTAGTAGGTCATAAGGACATTATACAATATATGAAAAATGCGGTTGAGCAGAAAAAAGTATCGCATGCATATATTTTAAATGGACAGCGCGGTTCAGGGAAGAAACTGTTAGCACGTCTGTTTGCCATGACCTTGCAGTGTGAAAGCAACGAATCGGAACCTTGTGGGGCTTGCCGTTCTTGTGTGCAGACAACGAGTGGGAACCAGCCCGATATCATTACCATCAAACATGAGAAACCAGCTTCTATCAGTGTAGATGACATTAGGGAACAATTAAATGGCGATATCATGATTAAGCCATACAGCAGCCGCTACAAGATTTACATTATTCCGGAAGCGGACTTGATGACGACGCAGGCACAGAATGCACTTCTAAAGACATTGGAAGAACCGCCGGAGTATGCAGTCATTTTTTTGCTGACAGAGAATGCGGACAGTCTTCTGGCAACCATCCGTTCGCGCTGTGTGATGCTGAAATTGCGCAATATTAAGGATAAGCTTGTGAAGAAATATCTCATCGAACAGATGCAGGTTCCGGATTACCAGGCTGAAATCTGCGCGGCATTTGCCCAGGGTAATATCGGAAGGGCGGTTATGCTTGCGAAATCAGAGCACTTTAATGAGATTAAGGAAGAAGCGATTCAGCTTCTGAAATACATTAATGATATGGAATTGCATGAGATTGTGAGTGCGATTAAGCAAATTAATAAATATAAATTAGAAGTGGCTGATTATTTGGATATTTTTACCATTTGGTATAGGGATGTATTGCTCTTCAAGGCGACAAAGGATGTGGACGGACTGATATTTTCCGACCAATTAAAATATATCAAAGAAAAAGCAGCAAAAAGCTCATACGAGGGAATTGAAACAATTTTGATAAGTATAGAGAAGGCAAAGCAACGTATTAAGGCAAATGTAAATTTTGATCTGTTGATGGAATTGCTGTTATTGACAATAAAGGAGAACTAAGAATGACAAAAGTAATTGGAGTAAGATTTCGCCAGGCGGGAAAGATTTATTTCTTCTCACCGGGGAAACTTCATGTGAAACAAGGTGATAAAGTAATTGTAGAGACAGCACGAGGCGTGGAATTTGGCAGTGTTGTATCCGGACCGAGAGAAGTGCCGGATGAAAAAATAATGCAACCATTAAAATCGGTTATTCGCATTGCGACGGAAGAGGACAAGCGCAACGAAGAGCGCAACCGCGAAAAAGAAAAAGAGGCATTTCGTGTATGCTTGGAAATGATTCGTAAGCACGAATTGGATATGAAGCTTATCAATGCAGAATACACATTTGACAATAATAAGGTACTGTTTTATTTTACTGCGGAAGGAAGAATTGATTTCCGAGAGTTGGTAAAGGATTTGGCAGCAGTTTTCAGAACAAGAATTGAGCTGCGTCAGATTGGGGTGCGTGATGAGACGAAGATTCGCGGAGGAATTGGAATCTGTGGACGTCCGCTTTGCTGTCATACCTATTTGTCAGAGTTTGCACCGGTGTCAATTAAGATGGCAAAGGAGCAGAATCTGTCACTGAATCCAACAAAGATCTCAGGTGTATGCAGCAGGCTGATGTGCTGCCTTACTAATGAGGAAGAGACATACGAGGAATTAAACAGCCGTCTTCCGGCCATCGGTGATTTTGTTACGACGCCGGATGGACTGAAGGGTGAGGTACAGAGTGTCAGTGTGCTTCGTCAGTTAGTTAAGGTAGTTGTGAATTTGGATGATGATGAAAAAGAAATTCGTGAGTATAAGTCGAAAGAATTAAGATTTAAACCACGTAAACGTAAAGATGTAAAGCTTTCAAAAGAAGAAATGAGACAGCTTGCAGCTTTGGAGAAAGGCGAAGGAGAGTCAAAATTAGATGACAACTAATTTAAAACCAGAAGAACGTCTAGATGACTTACAAGTGAATGGTTATGAAATCATCCAACATCCGGGAAAATTTTGTTTTGGAATGGATGCCGTGTTGCTTGCTAATTTTGCTCGTGTGAAGAAAGGTGAAAGGGTACTGGACCTTGGAACGGGAACTGGGATTATCCCCATACTTATGACTGCAAAGACAGAGGGGGAATCCTTCGTGGGTTTAGAAATTCAAGAGGAAAGTGCAGATATGGCGCGAAGGAGCGTCATGCACAATCGTTTGCAAGATAAGGTAGAAATTGTCACAGGAGATATCAAAGAGGCAGCCACGATTTTTGGCCCTGCCTCTTTTGACGTCATAACAACAAATCCGCCATATATGATAGGCCAACATGGCATTGCCAACAGTTCTGATACAAAGGCAATTGCGAGGCACGAAGTACTTTGCAATTTGGATGATATTCTGCGTGAAAGTGCCCGTGTTCTAGTACCGCGTGGAAGATTTTACATGGTTCACCGTCCATTTCGATTGGCAGAAATATTGTCGAAGATGGTAGCAGTGGGAATTGAGCCTAAACGCATGCGGATGGTCCATCCTTTTGTTGATAAAGAGCCAAATATGGTATTAATTGAGGGGATGCGAGGTGCCAATTCGAGAATGACAGTCGAGAGACCGCTTATTGTTTACAAGGAGCTTGGTGTGTATAGTGACGAACTTCTTGGGGAATATGGATTAAAGTAGATGAGGAGATACATATGTCTGGAAAATTATATCTATGCGCAACTCCTATAGGAAACTTGGAGGATATGACGTATCGTGTTGTTCGTACCTTGCAGGAAGTCGACCTGATTGCTGCCGAAGACACGAGGAACAGTATTAAATTATTGAACCATTTTGAAATCAAAACGCCAATGACTAGTTATCATGAATTTAACAAGATAGAAAAAGGGCGGAAACTGGTAGATAAATTGCAGGAAGGTCAGAATATCGCATTGATTACTGATGCCGGGACGCCCGGTATCTCAGACCCTGGGGAAGAGCTGGTGAAAATGTGTTATGAGGCCGGAATTGAGGTGACATCACTTCCGGGTGCAGCTGCATGTATTACAGCGCTGACGTTATCAGGCTTGTCAACAAGAAGATTTGCTTTTGAGGCATTTCTTCCATCTGATAAAAGGGAAAAACAGGATATACTTAAAGAGTTGGAAAAAGAAACACGAACCATTGTTATGTATGAAGCACCGCATCGATTGGTTCGCACCTTACAGGAATTGTTGGATACTTTAGGTAACCGTAGGATTACGATTTGCCGTGAACTTACAAAAAAACATGAGACGGCCTTCGTGACAACCATAGAGGATGCCATTTCTTATTATGAGACCACGGAACCGAAAGGAGAGTGTGTGCTTGTTATAGAGGGAAAGAACCGTGAGGAACTGAAGCAAGAAGAGGCAGCAAAGTGGGATGAAATGAGCCTTGAGGAACACATGGAGTATTATATGAGCCAGGGCATTGACAGGAAGGAAGCCATGAAATTAGTGGCAAAGGACCGCAGAATATCAAAAAGAGATGTATATCAGGGTCTTTTATAGCAATTCGTCAAGGTGAACAGAAAAAGGAGAAAAAGATTGTACAATCTGGTTCTAGACTTGAATACACTTTTTTTGTATACTAGATAAAGATAATAACGAACACTTAGGAGGAGTAGAAGAATGGGAACACTATCATTCAGAAATATTAATAAAGTTTATCCAAATGGATTCCATGCTGTAAAAGATTTTAATCTTGAAGTAGAAGATAAAGAATTTATCATCTTCGTTGGTCCATCAGGATGTGGTAAGACAACAACATTACGTATGGTTGCTGGTCTTGAAGAAATCAGCAGCGGTGAGCTTTTAATCGGCGACCGTTTAGTAAACGACGTTGCTCCTAAGGATAGAGATATCGCAATGGTTTTCCAGAACTATGCTCTTTATCCCCATATGACCGTTTTTGATAATATGGCTTTCGGTCTTAAACTTCGTAAGACTTCTAAAGAGGAAATCCGCCGCAGAGTTGAAGAGGCTGCTCGCATTTTGGATATTGAGCATCTTCTCGAGCGTAAACCTAAGGCTTTGTCCGGTGGTCAGCGTCAGCGTGTTGCTCTCGGTCGTGCTATCGTTCGTGAGCCTAAGGTATTCCTTCTTGACGAACCCCTTTCCAACTTGGATGCTAAGCTTCGTGCACAGATGCGTACCGAGCTTACTAAACTTCATCAGAAATTAGGTACCACCTTCATCTACGTTACCCATGACCAGACTGAGGCTATGACAATGGGTACTCGTATCGTTGTTATGAAAGATGGTCTTATTCAACAGTGCGATACTCCTCAAATCCTTTATGATAAGCCTTGCAATATGTTCGTTGCAGGATTTATCGGTTCTCCTCAAATGAACTTCATCGATGGTAAAGTTCTTAAAGAGGGTGAGGATTTCTTCGTAGAGTTCGGTTCTGAAGATACCAAAACTCGTGCAGGCGTTAAATATAAGATTAAATTGCCGGCAGAAAAGAACAATAAAGATGTTCTTGTTCCTTACGAGGATAAAGATGTTATCATCGGTATTCGTCCTGACCACGTCCCCAACGAGGCCAACTTCCTTGAGACTATCCCCGAGGGCATCGTAGAGGCTGACGTTGAAGTTACTGAGCTTATGGGTGCAGAGATTTACCTCTATGTAAACATCGGTGGTATTCCAATCACAGCTAGAGTTGAGCCAACTTCTACAGCTAAGCCTGGCGACAGCATTGAGATCGCATTTGACCTCGAGAAGATCCACATCTTCGACAAGGAAACAGAGTGCACAATCACTAACTAATCTCTGTTTTTTGACATTTTTCGGT
>JAZUCE010000185.1:0-16617 GCA_045638905.1 Faecalimonas sp. | reverse complement strand
ATGAAGCCGTGGCAATTGCTGCGGCTTTGTTTGTAAGTTTATGTAGATGCGGAGACAGAACTTGAGGTGCTAATTTGGAACCGCAAAGGAAATGTTTGGAGTTCCAAGTTGGGACTTTAATATGGGAATAAGATTGAGGTCGCAATTTGCGACCTTAAAAGAATTAGTCTATTATTTTAAGCATAAGAGGTGAAATTATAAGTAAAAAATCGGTAATGGGCTGTGGAGAAAGGAACTCCATCAATAGCCATAGGGACATATGCAACAGTCTTACACGCTTTGGGTGGTATGGATAAGGACCGCTCCTTAATATATATGTAACATTACTAAACCGACATATTATGTCTTGAATTGCTCATTTCTTTAGGCGTCAGTTTTCTATACTTCGCTGGTGTAATACCATAAAATTTTCTGAATGTACTGTAGAAATATTCCAAGGAATTAAATCCGGAATCGTAAGCTATTTCCCTAATGGATAAATTGGAACTTAATAATAATTTACAAGCATGCTTTACGCGAAGATTATTTAGATAATCATTAAATGTAATGCCGGTCATCTGTTTAAATAGGTGACCACAATAGTTTGGAGTAAATGAAAAAATACGTGCCAATTCAGTCAGTGAAATATTGTTTTTATAATTTGATTGAAGATAATTTACCATATCATTTACAAGACTATTGTGAACCGGTATTGTTTCAGTTGATGATTTGCGTGCAATATCCACAAGCATATCGTTTACAACAGAAACAGCCTTTACTCTTGATAATAGTTCTTGTGTCTCTTGCTCGTGCCAGAGAATCTCCACTTTTTCCAAAAAACTATGGGATTCCTCTTCGCTAAAGGTACAATGCAGCGGATGGAACATAGAGAGATGCTTCCGCAATTTTTCATGTAATATATCTGGGTCAAGCGCAATATTGATGCTTCTCATTCCTTTGTCAAGATTTAATTGGTGACTATCATCTGTAGACAATATCCATGCATCCCCGGGTTTTATCTGAAATGTCGTACCATTATAGTTGTGAGTACCGGTTCCCTCAATGAAAAATTCCAATTCGACAAAACCATGCCAGTGCGGACGGGATATATAACCGTCCTTGAAATGGTGCTTGCGACATATATAGCCATGGCTAGCTGGAATGTTGATATCACAAAAAAACATTAATAAAATCCCCTTTTTATTGTTGATTTTCTTAAATATAGCATGGATTATTGCTACTTTCAACCAGAAAATTAGTAGTACAATAAAAGTAAATAAAATCCAAAAAAGGAGTGAAAAACTTATGATGAAAAAAGGACCTATTACAGCAACCTTTATTGACGAGATTACATATGATATACCTTCGTCTAATTGGTCACCGGAACAGTGGGCACAAGACCTGGACCATATGGCGGAAATAGGAATTGATACGCTCGTTATTATGCGTGGGGGATTTGAAGATAAGACCATTTTCCCTTCCAAAGTTTTCGGCACTGAGTACACCTATGATTTTGCAGGTTTGATTTTGGAAGAAGCTGCAAAGAGAAATATGGATGTATTTTTCGGACTTTACTGCTCAAATCTTGAGTGGGACCAAGGGAATGCAGTGCAGGAGATTAGAAGAAATAAACCATTTATTGATGAAATCTGGCTACGTTATGGCCATGTTCCTTCGTTTAAAGGTTGGTACATTCCACAGGAAACAAGCATGGAAACATTTAATATATGCGATATCATGAGCGGTTTATCTGCAATGTGTAAAGATAAAGCACCGGATACAAAAGTATTTATCAGTCCGTTCTTCAGAGCAAGACCACCGTATCCACAGACACCATTTACACCGGAACGTCACTATGAAGAGTGGGATAGAATGTTTGCCAAAGCAGGACAGGATATTGATATTTGTGCATTCCAGGATGGGACAGCGCCAATGTCTCAAATGGCTGAGTGGTACAGAGCCACTGCTGAAGTGTGCAAGAAACATTCCGTTAGTCATTGGGTAAATGTAGAGACTTTTGAGCGTGATGTAAGAAATATGTTTTATCCAATTCCATTTCCTCTCTTGAAGCGTAAAATAGAAATTCATAAAGAATATGCAGAAAAAATGATTACCTTCGAATTCTCGCATTTCTTAAGTCCGCAGTCTATTTATCCTTCAGCGAGAAACTTAAACAACCTGTATAAGCGTCATTATTTGAATGGTGAAAATTTGTAGGAGAGAAAATATGGAACAAAAAAGAATTACAGAACTAAAAGAATTCTATCATGATGCTTTGTTAAAAGATATCGTGCCTTTCTGGGTGCAATCAGACTTGATTGACAAGGAATACGGTGGATTTATCACTAGTGTAGACAGAACGGGAAAAAGTTATAATGATGACAAAAGTGTATGGTTTCAGGGAAGATGCCTTTGGACGTTTTCAAAGCTTTGCAATACATACGGAATTCAAGCCGATTGGGCAGAGGCGGCTGACAGAGGTGCTGAATTTATAAAAGAATACTGTATGGATGAAACTGACGGTAGAATGTATTTCGCCGTGACCAGAGACGGAAAACCGCTTCGTAAACGTCGTTACTTTTTCTCTGAAAGCTTTCTTGTAGTTGGATTTGCAGAGTATTATCTTCTCAGGGGGGACAAGAAGGATTTGGAACTGGCAGAGAAATACTTTGATTTGATGTACCGTATTTACAAAGATGCATCAGCAGACCCATTTAAGATTACACCAAAGGAAAATAGTGAGGTGAGAAGCCTTCATTCCAATGCAAATCCGATGGTATTGGTAAGCTCTGCGCAGACATTGAGACGTGCGAATCCGGCCAGAGAAGAATACTACGACCAAGTGATTGCAGATGTCATCAATGATATGATTAGTTTGCATTACAAAGAAGATTTAAAATGCGTGCTTGAAAATGTTTGCCTGGATGGAAGTATTTTAGATAATCCTGTGGGAAGAACAATTAATCCGGGACATTCTATTGAAAACTCATGGTTCTTAATGAATTATGCACAGAGCACTGGCGACAAGGAACTACTTGAAAAGGCGTTGAATATTTTGCGTTGGCATCTTGAATTAGGATGGGATGAAGAGAATGGAGGAATCTATTACTTCAGAGATGTCTTTGGTCGTCCATGTGAACAGTTAGAGCATGACATGAAACTGTGGTGGGTTCATAATGAAGCTTTGATTGCAACATTGTTGGCATCTAACTTGACCGGTGATGCATATTTTGACGAGTGGTATGAAAAATTGCATGATTATGTATTCAGTCATTTCTCAGATAAAGAGTATGGGGAATGGTATGGATACCTTCATAGAGATGGTAGTGTTTCTCATGAGCAAAAAGGTTCCTTGTGGAAAGGTCCATATCATTTGCCACGTTGTCTCATGTTATGTGAACAGATTCTTGCAGCTTCAGAAAAGGGCGAGCAGGCGCAGGGGCTATTATAAAAGGAGTATGGAAATTGAAAGCCTTAAAAATATTGTGCTAGAATACAAGAAAGGGTTTTGCAACATTTGATGTGTTGCAAAACCCTTTTTGAGTGCAATCATTTCATAGCTTGTCTGTGTAAAAATCCGGGGTACTGATTGGGCGTTTGCCGCCGACATTATGACAATATTCTGTTACAAAACTGACTATAAAACACATACAAAACAGCAGATTTGTTTCTTTTTAGGGAAGTTTAGCACATTGAGATGTAAGTTTCATCATGCTAAAATTATAATTATAAAAAGAGATGTGGAGGTGGACTATGACTAAATTTGGTTTAAATGGTGTATGGCAAATGAAAGGAGCAGGGTATGAGTGTGAAGGAACTGTGCCAGGTTCAGTGTATTCATTCTTGCTAGACACAAACTTAATGGAAGATCCTTATTATCGTCAGAATGAGTTAGAAGCATACAATATTCTGGAACATGAATTTGAATTCAGTAAAACATTTGAGTTTGAACCTACTGGAGACAAAGTGCTATTACACTGCGATGGATTGGATACCCTGTGCGACATTTACATTAATGGGGTTCATGTTGCGCATACGGATAACATGCACCGCACCTATGAATTTGACGTAACAGATTTGTTGAGAGCAGGGGAGAATACAATTCGACTAGTTTTTGCACCACCGATTCCTTATATCACAGAAAAGGTGAAGGAAGAGAATTTATATGAACCATATCATTGTTCCCATGGTGCAGGACATCTCAGGAAAGCACATTGCATGATGGGATGGGACTGGGGTCCAAGACTTCCTGATGCAGGTATTTGGAAAAATATTGAACTTCTTATATTAGATAGTGCAAGAATTACAGATTTTCATATTTTACAGCGCCATGAAGAAGGCAGAGTTTACATAACAGCAAATGTTAAGATAGAAGGAAAGACAGACGAAGAAACAAAAGCAGTTGTAACGGTGACGACTCCGGACGGAAATTCCTTCACAATTAATGCTAATGAAGAAACTGAGATAGAAAATCCAAAACTTTGGTGGCCAAACGGATTCGGTGAACAATCCCTATACACTGTAAAAGCAGAGGCTATAGAGGGTGAAAGAGTAGTGGATAGTCAGGAAAGACGCATCGGACTTCGTACTATGAAGCTGATTCGTGAAAAAGACCAATATGGAGAGGGCTTCTGTCATGAAGTGAATGGAGTACGATTCTTTGCCATGGGTGCTGACTACATTCCGGAAGACAATATTCTGTCTCGTATGACACCAGAACGTACATATAGATTGATTAAACAATGTCGAGATCACAATTTCAATGCAATTCGTGTTTGGGGTGGCGGAATCTATCCACATGATGCATTCTTCGATGCTTGTGACGAATTAGGACTTGTAGTATTCCAGGATATGATGGTGGCATGTGTAACACTTCAGAACTCGGAAGAGATGAAAGAGAACTTCAGATTAGAAGTGGTTGATAATCTTGCCAGAATCAGACATCACGCTTCTATTGCACTTATCAGTGGAAATAATGAAGTGGAACAAATGTATGAAAATGATATGCCCCTTATGACAGAGGCAATGATTGCAACCTATCTGGATGTTTATGAAAGAATACTTCCAGAAGTTATGGAGGAGATTTGTCCGTATATTCCGTACATACCATCTTCACCTACTACATGTGGTCATTTTATAGCTACAGGAAATGAGAATTACGGAGATCAGCATTACTGGGATGTATGGCATGGTGATAAGCCATTTACAGAATATCGAAATAAATACTTCCGTTATTTGAGCGAATTTGGTTTTCAATCTTTCCCGTGTGAAAAGACGGTCAATGCTTTTACGGAAGAAAAAGATAGAAATATATTCAGCCGTGTGATGGAGATGCATCAAAGAAACGGCACAGCAAACGGAAAAATTCTAAATTATTTGTCAGAAACTTACAAATACCCAAGTGAGTTCGGAACGTTGCTTTATGCTTCACAACTTTTGCAGGCTGAGGCAATGCGCTATGGGGTAGAGCATCTCAGAAGACATCGAGGCAGATGTATGGGAGCACTTTATTGGCAGTTAAATGATATTTGGCCAACAGCTTCCTGGGCAAGTATTGACTACTATGGAAGATTTAAAGCACTCCACTATGTGGCAAAGCGGTTCTACAATCCGGTTCTTATCAGCTGCAAGGAAACGGGAGAAAGGACGACACGTACCTTTCCGACGATGGATCCAAGAGTTGACTATGAAACGAAAGCACAACTTTGTGTGACAAATGAGACTTTGAATGATGTTAATGGTGTGGCTGTATGGGCGCTCAGAGATCATACAGGAAAAGTTTTGAAAGAAGGAAGAACGGAGATGACAGTTCCAGCATTATCGGCAGTATGGCTGGAAGAGATGGATTTTTGCAAGACTGATGTGGATCACACTTATATGAGCTTTGCATTCCAGATGAATGGAGAAATAGTATCAGAAGGCACGGTATTATTTACGGTACCGAAGTATTTTGACTTCATTGACCCGCAATTAACATATGAAATTCGCGGAGATGAGATTACAGTATTTACCAAGTCTTATGCATCTTATGTGGAAATTGATTCACCGGATTCTGATATCGTATTAAGTGATAACTATTTTGATATAAATACGGGTTCGAAGACCGTGAAAATCTTGGAAGGAATGCCGAAGACAATCCGCTTACGCTCCGTATACGATATTCGATAGAAAAAACATTTTAAATAAGAAAAAGGAGGGATTAGGCATGAGCCAAAAAAGGAAACTAAAAGGAATATGTGCATTGCTATGCGCCATCTTTTTATGTAGCAGTATACCCGTACAAGCCGAAAAGGAAACGGTTAAAATCAGTGACAAAGAGTATGCGGTTACGTTGAATGGAGCATACAACCTGTTCCTGAGTAACGAAAAACCTGTTTCCGGAGAAATTGGTTCCAAAGTATTTTTGACCTACACAGTGGAAAAAGTAGAGCAAAATACAGCCATTCAAAGTGGAGTTATCGCAACCAAGGATAATACATTAGCTTTCCCATACGATAAAGGGAACGGTAAGATGTATTTTGAAAAGGAGACAGAAGGAAGTAGATTGTATGAGAAGGGGTATACATATGTATTCCGTTTTGAACGTACAGAAGAAGGGTTTGAATACCAAATTGCAAAACTGAAAGGAGACGAAGCGACACCAATCATGTTTGGCAGTTCTACAGCCACTCCGGAGGCAGAGAACTATAAATATTTTGGTGCGTGGATTGGTGGTTTAACAACTGATGTAGTATCCGTAACTTTGAATCATGTGCGTTGTTACGATGAAAATGGAAATGATCTTGGCATTAGCATGAATACGCCAAGTGCAACCAGACTGGATAGGATAAATAAACTGTTTAATGTGCATCCGGTGATAGATTCTACATATAGTTTTTCGTTTGATAATACAAACACAGTAGCGATTAGTAGTAAGCATCCAGCTAAAACAGATATTGTTTATATGGAATATGAGGTAGAGAACGTTACGCAAGATGATACTTATCAGCAGGGATTGATTGTTTCCAATGCGCCGACAGCAACGTATCCACATGGAGGCGGTAACGGCCTCTTGCAGTTGAAGATGTACGAAAAAGGACAGGGAGAGACACCGCTTCTTCGTGAAGGCGGTAAGTACTTTATTTGTTTCCAAAAGACAGAGAATGGATTTGAAGGAACTGTGCAATGTACAATAAAAGGAAAGACGGAAATGTTCTCTTTCACAAATTTAGCAGGTACTTATAATCCTTCATTCTCCTACTTTTCTATCTGGTTAGGTGAAGGGGCAGATTATGGTGTAACTGCAGATTTTAAAAATGTGAAATGTTATGACTCAGAAGGAAACAGTCTGGGAATCCAATTGAACAAAACAGATGTGTTTATTTCGCACAAAGGTGGAATCGAAGATTATTCTACCAGTCAGGCAGTATATTACTGTGAGGAGAACAACACATTAATTAATTTACAAGATGAGCAGAAATTCTCATTGGAGGTAGAAGGGGTTATCACAAAAGGAACCTATACCATTCAAGGTGAGACAGACCTGTACCTTTTAACAGAAGAGGGTAAAGAGCATTACACTTATGCATATCTCCGATTGGAAGATGAAGAAGGAAATGTATACAAGCGCATGAAAGCTTCTACTGTTAAGTTTGTAACAGGCAAAGAAAACTTTGAAGTTGTAGCAGAAGCAGAAAACGGTTATCGAGTATCAGAACCGGAAAAACCGACGAAAAAAGGAAACACATTTAAGGGTTGGTATCTCAGTGACAAGACAGCGTTCAGCTTTGATACTGTCGTCACAGAAAGTATCACATTGTATGCGATGTGGGAAGATGGCGACGGAAATGTCTACTTGGCGGTTGATGCAGAAGCAAATAAGTTAGATACATCATTCTACATTGCAATCGCAGTTTCGGCAGTTATTGCAATTGGAAGTATAGCAGGCTGCATCATCATAGTTAGGAGGAAAAAACATGGAAGTATTTAGAAAAGGTAAACCGATAAATAAACGTAGGGTACTCTTTATTATTTGTTGCTGTATACTTCCAGTAATACAATGGTTAATCTTTTACGTATTTGCAAATGCGTCATCTTTTGTGATGGCTTTCACGAACAAGGACGGACGATTGTCAGTCGACAACTTTATCCGTTTCTGGGGTGAGCTGACCAATCCGGCGTCGGATATCCGTATCGCCATTAGGAATACATTTTTGACATTTGCAATTATATTAATTAGTTTTCCATTTAAAGTACTTGTTTCTTACTTTATATACAAGAAGATACCACTTGCAGGATTATATCGAATCTTATTCTTCCTGCCAAGTATTATTTTCAGTGTTGCGTTGGCTATGATTTTCCAAAAAATGATCAGTGTCAACGGATTTATTGCGGAATGGGTGCAGGATTGGCTGAATCTTGCACAACCACCGGAACTGTTGGCGGACAGTCGTTATGCCAACATTGTAGTTTTATTACATATGGTATGGCTTAGTTTCCCAGGTGACCTTATCATCTGGGGCGGAACCTTTACCAGAATCCCGAATGATGTATTGGAATCTGCACAGATTGACGGAGTTAATTGGTGGCAGGAATTCACCTTAATTACAGTACCGATGGTATGGCCTACCGTAGCGCTTCAGATGGTACTCATGTTCTGTGGAATTTTCGGAGCCAGTGGTGCAGTATTCCTACTTACCAAAGGTATGTATGGAACCATGACTATTTCAGCGTGGATGTATTTACAACTCCTGAATATGTCAGGAAATCAATACACCTCAAATGCATACAACTACATGTCAGCAGTTGGTCTTGTTATCACCGTGATTGCCATTGGTATTTCCCTTGGTATCCGCAGATGGACTGACAAAGCATTTGAAGAAGTAGAATTTTAGGAAGGGAGAGAGAATAAATGAGTATGCCAAAATTTAGAATGCCAAAGTCATTTAGAAGAAAAGCAAAGGCTGAGATTGCATTACATATTTTTGTATCTACTATCTTCTTCCTTGTAGCAGCAAGTTATGTTTACGTATTTCTGTGGGCAGTAGTTGCAGGAGCAAAGACACATACAGAGATCGTAATCAATCCATTTTCCCTTCCGGAAGTATGGCACTGGGAGAATTACCTGGATGTATTTAGTTTGTTGGAAGTAAACGGGAAAAACTTTTGGGATATGTTATTTAACAGTATCTATTTTTCAGTAGGTGCTGTAGGGTTACAACATCTTGTGACAATGAGCTTTGCATATTGTTGTACTAAATATAAGTTCCCGGGAAGTAATTTACCTTATACCATTATTTTGATTATGATCACATTGCCACTTTACGGAACCGGTGGAGCATCCTATCGTATTTATAAAGCGTTGGGGTTGGTAGACAGTTATACACATATTTTAGCTGCACTTGCCGGATTTACAACAAACTTTTTGTACTACAGAGCTTGTTTCAAAAATATGTCATGGTCTTATGCGGAAGCGGCCATGATGGATGGGGCGGACGATTTTGTTATCTACGGAAAAGTCATGATGCCAATGGCGAAACCAATCTTTGGAGCATTGTTTTTAACAGGATGGCTTGGAATCTGGAACAACTACGAAAGTGCCCTTGTGTATCTTCCGAATATACCGACATTACCAGTTGGTATTTATCAGTTCAATACTGAGATGATATACAGAGCAAGGCTGGATATTTTGTTCGCAGCCTGCGTAATCATATCGATTCCGGCGATTGTACTTTTTGTAGCATTTAATAAAGTAATCACAACAAATGTATCTCTTGGTGGACTTAAGGGTTAAGTATAAAAAGGAGGAAAAGGAAACATGAGAAATTTAAAGAAAGTAACAGCACTTTTCTTGGCAACAGTGATGACCTTATCGTTAGCAGCATGCGGTGGCAAAGGTGGTGACGACAAGAAAAAACCGAACCATAACGGTGGAAAAGAAGTAGAAATTAGTTACTGGAATTCAGGTATGGGAACAGAGTTTTTAGGAGAAATGTGTAAAGTATTTAATGAAAAACAATCGGATTGGTATGTTTACTTTAACGCGACAGCAGCTTCTAATGCCGTAACAGCTACATATCCATTAGCAGATGTAGATACGATTGACCTTTACATGAGTGGTGAAGTAAGCGATATTTCTGCGAAAGCAACTTTAGATGATGTGTTAGATAGCACAGCAGGCGGAGACAAAAAAACAATCAAAGAGAAATTCGATGCATCTCATTTGGAAAGTGAGGTGGCCTCCGATGGACATTATTACTCATTAACATGGGGAGGAGGGGCGCTTGCCATCGTGTACAACAGGACATTGTTTGACAAGGCAGGTATCACAGAGGCTCCTCGTACAACAGATGAATTGGCAGTTGCATGCGATAAACTTTTGGAAAATGGAATTACACCACTTACTCACTATATAAATGATGCAGGTTCATATTGGGATTATTTACAAGAAGTATGGCATGCACAATATGATGGTTTTGATTATTATAGAAACAATTTCTATGCATGTAAAGATGAAGCAGGAAAGAGCCCAAGTCAAGACGTTTTCACAAAGAAAGATGGACGTTACCAAGTGCTGAAAGCAATGGAAAAATTCATCACACCGGAATATGTTCTTCCAGGCTCTAACTCACAAGACCATATCACCATGCAGACAAAGTTCTTAAATGAAGACATCGGTATGATGGTAAATGGGTCATGGCTTTCTAACGAAATGGAAGGTACAGGAAGTGTAGACAACTTCGGTGTTATGAAAACACCGGTTATTTCAGCTATTACAGACAAGTTAACAACAGTAAAGAGCGACACTTTACTTCGTAAGTTAATTTCAGCAATTGATGCTGTAACAGATGGAAAAGAAGAAATCAGCAAATATCAATCAGGAGAAGGATATGTGGTAGATGGTAAACAAATATCAGCCGCTGATTGGGATGCTGTAAAAGCAGCTCGCGGCATGGTTGCAGTGAACTATCCACAACAGACATTATTCATTCCTTCATACTCAGATGCAGTAGATGGTGCAAAGGAATTCTTAAAATTTTTCTACTCAGATGAGGGACAGAAGATTTTTGCAAAACACTTGCACTATACATTGCCAATGGAATTATCAGAGGGTGAAATCGACAAAAGCGAATGGAATGGGTTTGAAAAGGAAATGGATAACGTATTCCAAAATGCAGAGACATGTGTAAGTCAATACATAAAAAATAGACATGACATCTTTTTGAATGGTGGGGCAAGACCATATGCAGCTTATAAGTTCCTTCCATTATTCTGTGCATCTAATGCCGCTGACCGCGTGACAGCAGATGAAGCATGGGATGAAATTATCAAGAAGATTGACGGAAATTATAAAGGCTGGCTTGCAAATATAGAATAATTCATAGGAGTGTTTGAGATATGAGACGAAGAAAACGAATTGCATGTATGCTGCTGGCGGCAGCTTTGCTGTCCGTTTCGGCCCTGACTCCGATGGAGACAAAGGCAGGTAATAGCGAAAACCTATTTGATGGGGAAACATTAGCAACTTCTGACTGGAACAATCCGGAAAAGGATGTTGTAGTAGAAGATCAAAAGTTAATATTCCCGGAAGAGAGTACAGATTACACCAGATTCATTGCAAAGTCACCGGCGAAGATAGAAGAATTAGCGTCTGTTTTGGTAACGTTGTCTGCTAATGTAAAGTTTAGCAAATTGCCACAAGGAAAAAGTTTCATCTTGGCATTTGGTATGTCCAGTATTGAATCCGTACCTGGAGAAGCCGGAAATATTGAAATAGCATTTACAAACAATGGCGGAATCAAAGCAGGAATTACTTTATATGACGAAGATGGAACAGCACAAGTGATTGCTGCACCAAAAAGCTGTGGCGTTTCTTTGAATAAAGCGGCAAACATAAAAGCAGAAATTACAGCAGACAAGAAGATACACTTAACTGTAAATGGCAGTATAGTATGCTCCGGCACACTGCCGGTTAGTGGAGAAGGTCGTTTCGGTTTCTTGCAGACTGGTGGATGTGCAGCGATAGTTTCCGATATTGCTTTGGTACATTATGAATATGCAAGACCTGAGAATACAAATGTTTCAGAAGATTTCGAAGCTGGAGCAATGGATGTTTCAAAGCTTACAGCAAAGATGCTCTGGACAGCGCTCGGTGCACCTATGGGCCAGTATATTACAGACTATAACGGCAATCAGGTATTGATGCATGTAAATACAGGTTGTGCATACCTTGGTACACTATATCAGTATTCGAACTTTGAGATGACTTTTGACGTACCTTATGTAGGTGTTGTGAAAGAGTTTAACGAAGATGGTACACCGAGAAAACTCGGATTTAACAAATTGCTGGTCACACTTGGTGGAGAAAGGGCAGATTGGGATACCTCCAGCTGGGACCTTTCATCAGAAATTGTAGTATTAGAAAACGGCACAGTGTACTCCAATAGCAGCAAAGAGATGAATACAGCAATATTGGAAAAGAACCCATTTGCAGAAGGTAAACCATTTTCAATGCAGGTAAAAATGGTTGATAGTATCATGACGGTTGGTATCAAATGGTTAGAGGAAGAGAACTTTCAGACTGTATTGCAATACAAGTTGAAGGGGGGAACGCCAACAGGATATCTTCACATTTGGGCACCACAAGCGGCAAACTTTGCAATTGATAATTTAAAGATTACAAACTTGGATGAGAGTCCGAAGGTTATTGAGACAGAATATATTAGCGGAAAGATTGAAGTCCCGAAAGATTATGTTCCGGAAAAATCAGAACGTGTATATGCAGATAAGAAACAGGAGGGACCGAACTGGTACTTGTTCATTCCGGTAACTGCCGGAGTAGGTGTGAGTGCACTTGTAATTACAGTACTCCTTACACGTGGAAAGAAAAAAGAAAGTGAGGCGACTAAACATGCAGAAGAAACATAGAAAATGGAAAGCTCTGTTATCACTTCTCATGTGTGCGATTATGCTCATGGGATGCGTAGCCTCAAAAACAAGTGAATCACAAAGTGGTTCGCTTGTGATGGAAAAAGAAGAATCAAGGGCGGTATCACTTAGCTTTTTGGGAGGCCAAGATGTGATGCCGATTGGCGGATATGTAGGACCGTATCAGCATGCATATAGCTCTGATGGTAATGTATTCCCAGATTATATTACAGATGAATATTTTGAGAAGATTGCGGATTCCGGTGTCAACTTGATTGTGTATTCATTTACTGATTATTCGGGTTCACCGCAGGCAGTAAAGAAGAATCTGGAATTGGCAGAAAAATACGGAATCGGTATGTTTGTGACAGACAATAAAGTCATCGGAAAGACGGCGCAAGATGAAATTACTGCAGAAGAAGTGGCACAGGAGATTGTAAAGTATTCTGACTATAATTCATTTTGCGGATTGTATTTGGTAGATGAGCCACAAGCTACTTATTATCTAATGGGTGACGGCTCAAAACTGATTGGTAAATATGAACAGTTGGCAGATGTTCTTCACAATCAATTAGACATCATATCCTACTGTAATGCATTTCCAGTTATGGAATTCTCCGAGAATAAGGAAAACTACGAGAAATATATCAAAGAATTCTGTGATACTTTGCAACCGAAAATGCTATGTTGGGACTTTTATCCATTTGATGAATTCCGTGAAGGCAAGATGGAAATCTACTTCTACAACATGGACTTGATTCGTAGTACTGCAGAAGAAAGAAACATTCCATTCTGGGCATATATTCAGGCAGGTTCACAGTGGAATGACAGTTGGGGGCAATTACCTTCCAAAACCCCATATTGGCCAAATCAATTCCAGTTTAACTGGAACATAAATACCTGCCTCGCATTTGGGGCACAGGGAATTCAATACTTCCCACTTATGCAACCATATCAGTTTACATTAGCTGAAGATGGCAAATGGGATTTTGAACGAAATGGTCTTTTAGGTGCAATGGGAAATAAGAACCAATGGTACTTCTTTGCACAAGAAATGAACAAACATATCGCAGCTATTGATGAAGTATTGATGAATTGTGTAAATAAAGGCGTGATTGTTAGTGGAGAACAGGCGAAAGCAGACATGTCTCTTACATCCTGTGTGATTGAGGAAGGCACATTTAATCAATTAAAGTCCGTAAGTGGCGATGCAATGGTAGGATGCTTTAACTATCAGGGAAAAACAGCACTGTATGTGGTGAATTATGATATGGAACACGCACAGAAAATTACGTTGCAATTTGACGGCAGACAGAATGTGAAGATGATTCAAAATGCAGAAGAATCTTATGTAAAAGGAAAAGCAATGACATTGGATATGGCGGCAGGCGAAGGAATCTTGCTGGTGCTTGAATAGTTAGGGGGACAATCGGTATGAAACCAGAACAATCAAGAGCTATTACGATTCCGTATATAGGCGGAAAGGATGTCATGCCAATTACCGGATACTTTGGACCATACCCACACGATTACGAACATCTTCCGTATTATTTCACAGATGAGATTTTCAAACTAATTGCGGATTCCGGCATAAATTTGATGGTGTACTCTGCAGCAGATTACGCTTCTCATCCTGAACTTGTGGAGAAGAATTTAGGGTTCTGCGAAAAGTACGGAGTGGGTGTTTTTGTAACAGACAGCAACGTGATTGAAAAAAGACATCAAGAGACAATCACAGTGGAAGAGGTAAAAAAAGAATTAGCAAATTATCAAGACCACAAAGCATTCTGCGGAATGTATGTCGTAGATGAGCCGGGAACAGATTACTATTTGGCTGGTAACGGATCAAGATTACTTCCGACATACAAGCGAATTGCGGAAATATTGCAGAAAGACTTAGATATCCTTTGTTACATCAATGCATTTCCAGCTGCAAACTGGGTGCCTGACTGGGAAGAAAAATATGAGCCGTATCTCAACGAATTTTGCGAAACTCTTCAGCCGAAGGTGCTTTGTTGGGATTACTATCCATTTGACAAAGGCAGACAAGGTAAGATGGAATACTATTTCCACAATATGAATCTTATCCGAGAGGCTGCCAAAAAGATGGATATTCCGTTCTGGGCATTTATCCAGGCGGGCTCACAGTGGAATGATGGTTGGAAGAAATTTGAGGTGGAAACACCTTACTATCCAAATGAACCACAGTTCAACTGGAATGTGAATACCAGTCTTGCATTTGGAGCACAGGGAATTCAGTATTTTCCATTACTTCAGCCGGTTCAATTCACAATGACAACGGATGAAGAAGGCGACTATGAATGTAACGGAATTATCGGTGCAATGGGAAATAAAACCCAATGGTACTATTATGCACAGACGATTAATAAACATATTGCTGCAATCGACGAAGTGCTTATGAATGCTGTACATAAAGGAATCCTCGTGAGCGGGGAGAAGGCCATACAGGATATGTCATTGACAACCTGCGTGATAGAATCAGGTGTCTTTGAGCAGTTAAAATCCATAACAGGTGATGCCATGGTAGGTTGTTTTAACTACCAAGGAAAGACAGCACTTTATGTGGTAAATTATAGTTTTGAACATGCACAGAACGTCAAACTGACATTTGACGGAGTGCAGAACCTACAATTGATTCAGAATGCAAAAGAAGCTGTAGCTAGTGTTAGTGAGTTGACACTTGATATGGTGGCAGGTGAAGGCATTCTAATCGTGATTCAATAATCCAGAAGGAGGGATTAAAAAATGAGAAGTAAAGCAAAAAGAATACTCGCACTTCTTTGTGCAATAGTATTAGTAGCAACCACGTTTTTTGGAAATACATATATGAAACAGGCAAAAGCGTCCTCAGAAGTAACACCTGTGACATTGGATGGTTTCAAAAACATCACCATTAGTGATTTTGTGGATGCTTCAGAAAATCCGATGGAGGAGAAGGAATATACAAATGTTGCAACAAGTTTCTTTGCAAAAGATATTCCAAATTTTGATAAAACCTTACTGTCTATGAAAGAGAAATTTAATAGTGGTTCAACTACGAATACTATCTATCTAGGCGGAACGGGAGGCCATACAGGATTTAACTTCCGTATGCAGGCAGGATCAGGAGGCTGGATGCTCATTACTAACGATAATAGTAGTAATACAGTTGTGCCATATAATTTAGGCGGTAATCGACCTGTTATAAATGCAAGTGATGCAGGTGATACAGATTTTACAAGTTTCTTAAACAACGAATTTCTACTCCAATTTAGCTTTGAGTTTGGAACCCCAGATGCGAATAATAAAGCAGATTTAAAGCTAGGAGTATATATTAATGGCGTTCTGTATAATAACGCAGCATTTACAATAGCAGGATTTGACATGACTAAAATCGGGAATGCCATGTTTGTGACATGTGGCGCAAATGAAAGTATTACACTTAAGTCAGTAGTTGTTGAATCAGAGGAACCACCAGTAACTCCACCGGAAGAGAAGGACTATGTAACATTGGATGGTTTCAAAAACATCACCATCAGAGATTTCGTGGATGCTTCAGAAAATCCGATGGAGGAGAAGGAATATACAAACGTTGCAACAAGTTTCTTTGCAAAAGATGTTCCAAATTTTGATAAAACCTTACTGTCTATGAAAGTGAAATTTAATAGTGGTTCAACTACGAATACTATCTATCTAGGCGGAACGGGAGGTTATACAGGCTTCAACTTCCGT
>JAZUCE010000184.1:0-5414 GCA_045638905.1 Faecalimonas sp. | reverse complement strand
TCATTTAGGTTACTTTCTTGATGTTTCAGATTCTGATCTTGGCGAAAATCAGACTTTTTTTAATAAGATTACTGATTTCTTTGATCGTCAGTTTGGCAATCTTATTAGCACTATTCAGAATGCTCTTGGTACTAATAATCCAGAAGCTGAGGCAGCTCTTCAGACTCAGAATCAGATTAATCAGGAAGTAAATCTTTCTGTGTCAAATTATATGGCTTCTTGGGAGGCTAACTATTCTACTGTTATTGATGATTCAAATGAGGGCGTTTATGGTGCTACTCCGGCGCTTCAATGGTTATCACAGCATGCCCAACGTATTTATTCGAATATGGGTTGGTTCCGGTTCATGTATATATTTGTTCTTATGGTTTCTGTTCATATGCTTATTCTTTCTAAATCCGGTTTGGCTCATAAGCTCGGTAATATGAGTAGGCATAGATCGAGAGGTGATCATTAATGTTAGAGTTCCTTCAGATTATTGCGCAATCTATAGTTAATGGTTTTCAGAGTGTCTACTCAGTTTTTGTCTATCTTATTAGTTTCAGTAATTCTTTGCCTGTTATTTTTACTTCTGGTCCCCCATTTATGATTGGTGCGCTTAACCTCGCTTTGATCGCTGCTGTCATTATGTGGATTATAAATATTTTCTGAGGTGGATTATGCTTACTACTTTGGATTGGTTTATTGATGTTTGTATACCTGCTGTTTTTGAGAAGTTGGATAGTTGGTATGTTGTTGCTAATGTTTCTCTTCTTGGTATTTATGCTGCCATCTTTGTTATTTGGCATTTATACAGGAGGTTTGTTTGATGGGTTATGTTGTTGGCGATTGTTCTTTAGGTCAAAATATTCGTTTGGAAATCCCTTCTAACTTTGAGCATGGAGATTTAATTAATGACGATGGTTATCTTTTTAATTCAACTTCTAGTTCTATTACTGTCTATTGTGAGCAGTATCCTAATTATTCCTTTCGTTTGCCTGCTTGGTCTGGTCTGGAATATCGTTCTAACAATAACACTTATACCTCTATTCCTTTTTCTATTGATTCCGGGCCTTATCTGACTCCCGGGATCCCTCAGCTGCTCTTAGTGGCTGTATTGATTATTTCTGCATTGATAATCATTTGTAAAGGTGGTGCGAAGCGTGCTTGATCTTTTGCGTGATATCTTGGGTTCGCCTCCTGTTGGTTATGAGTATCTCGAATATGTAGTTGCAGCAATCTTTTTACTTTTGGTTGTCAAAATTGTTATTGATGTATTTTTCTCAATTTTTAAGTTGGTGGTTAAATGGTAGTTCAATTTTTAGATGGTGTGAATCAGGTTTTTCTCGCCATGCTCGAACAGTTTGATGCCCTTGTTGCTTTGTACTTCTCTGGTGCGATTATTTCATCGTTTTTTGCTTTGTCTGTAATCAAAAGAGTACTGATCTTTTTTGATATTATTAAAAATTAGGAGGTTTGTTATGGCTGATCTGCTGACTCAACTGGGCACAGTAGCGAGCTCTGTACTTACTCAGGTAGGCGCTGTAGTTTCGACTATTGTTGATACTCCCCTGTTGCTGATGACTACCGGTTTCCTGTTTATCGGTGGTTGTGTTGGTATTCTGGGGCGTCTGTTGTCTAAGTCCTAAGGAGGTAAATTTTAATGGAAGGAGCTGCAAATACTATGGCTGAGCTGCTGGGTGATCTGGGTACTGTTGCTACTAATGTTCTCTCTACTGTCGGTGATGTTGTCACCACGATCGTCGGTAACCCTTTGCTGCTGATGACCACCGGTTTTCTGTTCATTGGTGGTTGTGTCGGCATTTTGGGCCGTCTGCTTTCTAAATCCTAAAGAAAGGAACGGGGCCCCGGTTTACCGGGCCCCGTTTATTGCTTATGTTTCTTCAGATGATTGATCTCTTGAAATCGGTATTTTTATCTGATTTCTTTTTTGAGTGTTTTTCTATGGTTTGGACTCTTGGTACTGTTATGTTTGTATATGCTCTGATCAGGAGGATCTAATGGAAGGTTTATTTAAGTTTTGCTTCTTTTTGATTGTGGTTATGGTTATTTTCCATTTCTGTACCAAGAAGTATCTTAATCCCTATAAGTTGTATATGGTCTTCGGCAAGAAAGGCTCTGGTAAAACTACATTGATGACTAGATTGGCCTTTGATCATTTGAAGATGGGTTTTACTGTCTATTGTACTGAACATATCAATGTTCCTGGTGTCAGATATTTTGATGTTCAATGGATAGGAAAAAAGTCCTTTGATTCTAACTCACTTGTTTTAATTGACGAAGTTGGTATGATATGGGACAATCGAAATTTCAAAACTTTTGCTATTGAAGTCCGTGACTGGTTTAAGCTGCAGCGCCATTATAAATGCAAAGTTTATTTGTTTTCTCAGACATTTGACGTTGACAAGAAACTTCGTGATTTGACTGATGGTCTTTATCTTTGCAACACCGTGTTGCGTGTGTTTACATGGGCTAAACGGATTCATAGAAAGGTTGTTCTTACTGAATCTGAATCTGATCGAGAGTCACGCATCAGTGAGAATTTGGAATTTGATTCTATTCTTACTTGGCCGTTCGGCGGTAGGATCCTGACATACATACCCAAATATTCACCCTTTTTTGATTCTCATTGTGTGCCGGAGCTTGATCCTATTCCCTTTATTGAGATGGAGAGTCCTCCGACAAGTACTGAATCAAAATCGTTATTTTGTTGCGTTAAGTTTATATGCAGCTCTCTCATGAGCAAGCTGCGCTCGTTCTTCTCCTCTATTCGGAAACGTCGCAAGTCCCGTAGATCCGGCAAATATGAAAAACCCTGGGAGTAATCCCAGGGCTTTTTCTTTGTCCATCTGTTTCCTTTCGGCGCGCATGCGCCGGGTGCGGACCGGATCAGCCTTAGCGATCCGGTCTCGGTCATAGCGAATTTTTATTTGTATTGATATTTTTCTAGTAACTTATCTTTTGTGTCGACTAATTCCTCAAGGATAATTTTCCTTTCCTCTTCTTGTGTTAAGTGTTGTTCTTCTGCGCCTAGTATGACGTTTTCCATTTCGTTGTAGAATTCTTGAATTGCGGTTTTGATCACATCGCCTTCTTTGGTATTATGTGGATTTCCTAAGAGCCAGTCAATTGATACCTGGTAGTAATTTGCCAGTTTTCCCAGAGTTTCTAAGTTCGGTTCTAACTTCCCTGCTTCAAATTTGCTGATATTGCTTTGGTTAATTTCTGTTTCGTTGGATACGCCTATTTGGCTGATTTCCAATTCTTTTCTTCTAGCATATAACCGTAATGCGAATACTTCTTTATACAAAAGTATCACCTCCGAAGCTATCATATATAATTCCAAAATTGCATAACATTCCATTTTTGCATATTGACATCGAGTTCATAATTTATTATTATTTATTTAGAATATTCAAAAATGGAATATTTGATATGTGTTATGTAGGAGCGAGTTTTTGTTATGCCTGTATTGAATTTTGTAGTTAAGTATCGCAATCCCAAAACCGGAAATAGTTATTATTTTAAGCGGTTTAAGCGAGTTGATTCCGGTTTACTTCCCGTAGGTGTAATGCCTAATTATTTACATTCCAGGATGTGTTCTAGATTTAATTTTCTTGGTGCATGGCACACTAAGCAGCTTATTGATAGTGCTGGCTATCGAGCTTTTGTTTGTTGGAAACCGTAGGTCTGATCTATGAATAAATGTGATTATTGTAAATTTCGTTATGGCTGTATATCTCGGTTATCGAATCCTGGTATAGCTTGTCCGTGTTTTGGTTTGGATCCTGATCTTCGTGAGTCTTATTTTTTGTATTTGTCAGCTGAGGCTGATAGTAATAATTAATTTTAGGAGTGTGTTTTGTTATGGAAAAATGGAAAGTAGTTGGTTGGCGTGAAGTGGATTTCAAGGATAACTCCGGCAAACAGGTCACCGGTACCAGTCTGTTTCTGGCTCGTCCGGGTGAAGGTAATATTCACGGTCTGGAAGTATCTAAGCTGTTCATCTCTAAGGAGTATGTCGACTATACTCCGATCGAGAATCAGATGATTGGTATCAACTTCAATCGGTACGGCAAAGTTCAGTCTATCGAACCGATCCGGTGATCGATATGAAAGTTCGGGATTTGCTGCGACAGCTCCACCCTTCCCGGAGTGTTGTCATAACTGACATGGAAGAATTTCCGGTTGAAGAAGGTCCTGCAGGCGGTCTGTTGGACGAATCTGGTTATCTTGATTCTCCTGCTGTCTATCATGAGGATGGTTTTCCTTACCTCATAATGGCTGGTCAGGCGGTCTAGGAGGCTCTGTATGGCTTCAAATAAGGATAGCGGATTCTCGGTACTTATTCCCTATAAGGAGCTTGAGACGCTCCTGGAGGCTCCCAAAAAGGTCAGGGAGCTTGAAAAGGAGATTACCCATAACCGGCGTATGATTGGCGCTCTGCGTGGTCAGTTGTACGAAGTTATGGAAAAACTCCGTGAAAAGTAATAGCCTCTCTGGCTATTGGTCATGTCGGGAGATACGCCAATAGCCAATGGGGGGACTACGACCCCCCATTGGCGTTCAGTGATCACACATCATTTTTTGGAGGTTTCTGATATGGCTTCTCGTAATCGTGGTTTTGCTTTTGTTCTTTATCCGGAGTCTGCACCGGAGAACTGGCGTTCAATTATCGATGATTTTCATGTTCAATGGGCTGAGAGTCCTCTACATGAATTTGATGTCAATGAGACCGGCGAAGTAAAAAAGCCTCATTGGCATATTGTTTTAAATTTTGATTCAGTTAAATCTCTCGATCAGGTTAAAAAATTGATAGCACCATTAAATGGTACTATCCCGATTCCGCTTAATAGTGTTCGTGGCATGGTTCGCTATTTTGCGCATTTAGATAATCCTGAAAAATATCAGTATCCGGTTGATCAGATCATCGGCCATGGTGGTATGGATGTTGCTGATCTGCTCCGGTTGTCTGCCTCAGCTCGGTATGCTGTAATTCGTAAAATGTGCGAGTATTGTGCTGAGAATGATATTACTGAGTTTTATCAGCTGATGGATTATGCTATGGAAGAAAAATTTGAAGATTGGTTTCCTTTACTCTGTGATAATTCTGCTTATGTAGTTAATCAGTACATTAAGTCTAACCGGCAGCGCATCCAGGATGCTAAGGAAAGGTATGGTGTTTAATGAAGGCTTATCATAGAATTATTGCTTTGGTACTCACCTGTTCCCTTCTCATCGGCACGTTGATCATCACTGCTTCAGCTGAAGAGTATACCGTTTATGATGTCGATGGTGGTTGGGCTGCTTTTCAAAGCGGAGCTAATAATCAGATTTTAGAATATGATGGAACGAATCCGCAGCAGCCTTCTATTGACTATCAGAGAGCTGCTATCCGTGCGAGCTTTTACAAT
>JAZUCE010000183.1:0-1206 GCA_045638905.1 Faecalimonas sp. | reverse complement strand
ATACCTACCAGTTGCAGACATAAACTTGATAATCAAATAGTATTTTTTCTTCTTTTCTACAGTAATAGAGGCCCTACGATTAGCACAATTTAACTGCATAATCTTCTGTTTGGCAGAGTCCAGAAGTTCTACTGACATATCACCTTTGCTCAGATCCGCATCTAAAACATAGGTATATGTACCATTGGCTTTGAATCTAACGATTCGCTTCAAGTTGCCATTGCAAGCCGTAAATCTCGCACTGTTGCCTTTCGTTGAACCAATAAACGCGACTGCGGTTGTGGACTTAACAACCATATACCCTTGATTGTACAGAAAAATAAAAAGGCCCGTTAATATGATGATTAGCAAAACAGCTTTTACCATAATCAAAGCCTCCTAGCCAAATTGGAGTTTATTCTTCCTTCTTGAATTGCCAAAAACAAAGGCCACAAAACAAAAGAGGAAAAAGAATGCGACCGTAATTCACACCAGCCAGACCTCTTGCTACAATGCCTTCAATCAAATATGGGATACCGGTCAAACAAGTTATTAGGGCAATAACAGAAATTACAAATAATGCTTTTTTCATAATGATCACACTGCAACCTCACGATTCTTCATTTTTTCGAAGAAAACTTTTGAGGCATAAAATGAATGCAATAATCCATAGTGGACTACAAAGGGTATTAAGTGCAAACCAGAAAACAGAGTCATTATATGTCTGGTAAACAATCTCTAGGATTGCTCTAGCAGTCCAAATCACCGCACATATTCCGTAAAGAATTACAACCCCAATACCCGGTTTTTTCATGTGAACACCCCTCATGCATTATGATTTTTCATTTTCAATTCTATCAGCAGGATTTTTCAAAGTGATGGCATAGACCGTGTTGATCTGCATGGGATAGCTCTCAGCAACATTGCCATCAAAATAAACTACAACCTCATCTCCGATGCTGAAATGCGTCATACTGTCTTTGTTCTCGACCTTCAGAGATACCCAATATTCGCCGGTTTCGTTTTCCATAAGAAACGCATCATTGGTGATGGTTTTCACCATACCGGTGATGTTGGGTTCATTCTGGATAATATAGTTCATGCTTCGGTTGTTACAGCCAGCCATACTGAACACTAAAAGCATAAGCAAAACAACTGTAATCAATTTTTTCATATCAATCACTGCCTTTTCAATTCAACCACTACAATTTCCGGAGGATTGTTGAT
>JAZUCE010000182.1:0-24876 GCA_045638905.1 Faecalimonas sp. | reverse complement strand
CCATTCTCTTTCACCAGCTTGTTCTTTGAACTTATCTGCTGGAACCTTACATTGTGGGCACTGAGCTGGTGCCGCATCTCCTTCGTGTACATAACCACATACTGAACAAACAAATTTTTTCATAATTATTGTCTCCTTTTTAAATATATTTTTTTAAAAAATTTCTTTTGTTTTTTTGCTAGCAACTAAATTAGTAATAGTTACTAATATTAATTTAGCACAACATTTTTAGATTGTCAATGCTTTTTTAAACAATTTTTGCAAGTTCCGTAGAACATCATTGTATGACTTTCTATAATGCCTTCAAAATTTTTACCGGCCGCTTCATTAATACAATTCAATTCTTCCAAATTAAGGTCGATGACATTTCCACAACAATTACAATGGAAGTGATAGTGCGGCTCTGTTCGTCCATCAAAGTGAACGCCCCCATTAGGAGTAGTAATCTTGATAGCCTCTCCTAAATCAGCAAGAAGATTCAAGTTACGGTAGACTGTTCCAAGACTGATGTTTGGAAATTCTTGTCGTACACTCATGTAAACTGTATCTGCTGTAGGATGCTGGCAGGAACTATTTAAGTATTCTTTAATAGATTCTCTTTGTCGGCTGTATTTTAATGTTGCCATTTGAAGCCCCCTTTCATATCGATAATAGTAATGATTACTATAATTGAATTATAAAGTGAAAATATTAATTTGTCAATAGAAATTTTAAAATAATTTCTTATGTAACAAATATGTCAAATGTTACATAAATATTACAAAAAGTATTGACATTAGAATTTACTGTTGATATAATGGCAAACGTAGTTCATGTAACAATTATGTAACATTTTATAATAGAAGAAGTAACGGAGGTTTTTATGAATTTCAAATTCGTAAAAAAAGGAATTTTAATTGTAGCTGTATTGGGTTCTGTTTTTATTCCTTCTGAACAAATCGCCGCTGCAGAAGAAAAACAATTTTTGGAAGGGGCACAACAAAATAGAATTGCTCAACTTGATCCGAATTGCCTGCTTCATGCAGAGACAGAAATTCAAAAACGTAAAAATATAGAAACAACCATTAAGATAAAAGACGTAGAAGAGATAAGACTTGATGAAAAGCTGGGTGCAAAAGTTTTTGTATATTGTGAATCAGACTATGCCTTAGTATTGAGCGCAGCAGATGAATCTAGCGATTGGGTTGGTAAGGTGTTTGATACATCTGTGGTAGAGATTCTTGAGAAGGGTGAAAGCTTTAGTAAAATTCAATCCGGCGATGTAATTGGTTACATCAAATCAGAGCACCTTATAATAGGAAAAGATACAATTGCAAAAGCAAAAGAAGCGATTGCACAGAAGTATCCGGAAAAAGATATTCTTACTTTATCAGAAGAAGAATTAAACGCAGTATTCACTGTCGGTTTAACACGTGAGGCAGAGGAAGCGAGAATAGCAGAGGAAGCAGCACAAAGAGCGGCAGCGGAGCAAGCGGCTAAAGAAGCAAGAGAGGCAGCGCGCCGTCAAAAAGGCATCAATGTAGTTAATTATGCAAAGAGATTTATCGGTAATCCATATGTTTATGGAGGGACAAGCTTGACAAGGGGGGCAGACTGTTCCGGTTTTGTTATGAGTGTTTATGCTCATTTCGGAGTTTCTCTTCCACATTCATCTTATTCCATGAGACGCGTGGGGTATAAAGTTAGTCTTAGTGAGATTCAGCCGGGCGATATCGTGTGTTTCCCAGGACATGTTGGGATTTATGCCGGCAATGGAAAAGTTGTCAATGCTATTAACGAAAGAAAAGGAATCGGCATGTCCGATTTATATGCCAGAAAAATTATCACAGTTCGAAGAATCTATTAAAAATCGGATATTTGTACAATTTGTACAAATATCTATTTTTTTGTAGAAAAATGAAAAATGGTTTTTTCAGAGTTATCCACACTCTGAAAATAAAAAAACGTGATAAAATCGTGTTTTCCACAAAGTTATCCACATTATCCACAAAAAAACAAGCCAAAAGTGTGGATTACTTTGCCCCAAAAAAGAACAAACGTTTTGTGTATATATTCTAAAAATCATTTTTTGTCGAAAAAAAATTCGTAAAATGCTTGACTTTTGAGTAGTCTAAATACATAAAAAACAGGAAAAATATGTCAGACAATTTAATCTCGGCTTTTAAAATTGGGCGATTTATTGTATAGTATGGAGTATAGGAACAGAAGGGAAGAAATAAGATGAGAAAAAAGAAAATTTTAATTATCATTCTAAGCGTTACTCTGGTTTTATTTTTACTGGCTGCGTTTATTGTTGGTTCCATTGTTGCAGAGTTTAATCGTAGTGGAGAAGGAACTGAAGAAACGGTGACAATTGAAATTAAACAAGGTGAGGGGACATCGGAAATTGCAGGGAAGCTGAAAGAAGCAGGACTGATTAAGTATAAAATCGCTTTTTATTTGAAAGTGAAGGATATGGGAGTTGGTGGCAAGCTTCGTTTTGGTACGTTTACCATTCATAAAGGAGCCGGCCTGGAACAAATTATTGAAACCTTAATTCACGGCGGGGCACAGAAGGAAGAGCGAATGTTTACAGTTCCGGAAGGGTATACGATTGAAATGATAGCAAAAAAACTGGAAGAGGAGTCTATCTGTCCAGAAAGCGAATTTTTGCAGGCTGTAGAGCAGGATTATGATTATTGGTTTTTAGAATCTATACCTGATACGGAAGATGTAAGGTATAAATTGCAAGGCTTTTTATTTCCGGAAACCTATGCAATTGGAGATTCAATGACGGCAAGTGACATCGTGAAGGTTATGTTGGAACAGTTTAACAGTAAATTCACCAAGGAAATGAAGCAACAGATGGAAGATCAGGGAAAATCCATCTATGAAATTGTAATAGAAGCATCTATTATTGAAAGGGAAACAAAGATAGATTCTGAGAGAACAACGGTTGCGGGTGTTATAAAGAATCGTTTGGAGAAGGGAATGCGTTTGGAAATGTGTCCGACCGTACTCTATCCGATTACAAAAGGCATGTATGACAAAACGACGGTTACCAATAAGGATACCGAGTTTGAATCCCCTTATAATACCTATGAGAACAAGGGGCTTCCGGTTGGACCGATTGCAAGTCCGGGTCTGGCATCATTGGAAGCAGCATTGCATCCGGAGGAACATAACTATTTGTTCTATCATACAGATAATTCTAAAAAAGACGGTAGTCATATTTTTACGGAAACATATAAGGAACATACAAATACACAATAACAGATAGGTGTTGCGTATTTGAAAAAAGAGTATTATAATGAAAAAGCGAAAAACAGAAGGAGGAGTCAAAATGGTAACGAAAGACATGACAATTGGTCAACTTCTTATGGAAAATCCTAGTGTAGCACCAGTTTTAATGGAAATCGGAATGCACTGTCTCGGATGTCCATCAGCACAAGCAGAATCACTTGCTGATGCTGCAATGGTACATGGAATCGATGCAGACGCATTGGTAGATAGAATTAATGCTTTTTTAAACGCTAATGCATAAGAAAATAAAAATGGTCGAGACAATTGTTCTCGACCATTTTTGATTGATAGAAAATCTAAATTTGACTTAGCTGTTGCACTGCGTTTGAAGAAACAATAATTTCACAGTGTTCTTCCAAATATGCCAGTATTGCCGGTGACGCTTTTTCCAAGCATCCATATTCAGATAACATATTACAGAATTTGTTAAATTCTGAAGTAGAATGTTCGGATTGCATCAATGCCAATATATACACATCGTTCGGAGTATCTTTGTACAAAGTATTTGTGCCTTGATACAGATTTGCAAGTACACGGCTTGCAAGAATTACGCAGTCCAAAGTAGAAAAAGAAAATAATCGTATCTTTGGAAGCGTTGATTTTTCTTCTTTTTCCGCAGTTTGTTTCACTGTTTCAGTAACTGCGTCCTTCACTTTGTTAATTAAATCTAAAAATTCGTCTGCGCCTTCTAATTTATCTAGTACATTTGGTGAAGTACCAAATTTGGAAAACTTGGTATCTAATTCTTCAGGGTCATCCACCTTTGTAATGATGAGTACAATAGAATCTGATGAAGCAGGTACTGCTTCAATCATCAGTGGCATATCTTCAGCTTCAAAGCCAAATTCGGCGGAAGCCTGCGCCATCATATCATGGAAGAGTGATTTTGCCTTTTCTGTGCCTGTAACCAGTTCACTAAGCTTGAGTTCACGGTCAGCTAAGTCAGCACGTGTTAAAGTGCAACGTATTTGATTGTCATTCAGTTTTTCAATCTTCATATTCATCACTTCCTATCTTATATATTATTTCTTTTTGTTTGTATTAGTATAAACAAAAACAAAAAATATGTAAAGAAAAATTCTGTAAAGAATAATGGACTTATGCACATAATCGTGTGGAGAATGTGGATAACTATGTGGATAAGTTGTGAATAAAATGTGGAAAACGCAAAAAATCCTTGTTTTTCAAGGCCAAAATTGTGGAAAAGATATTCACAAAATTAAACTTGCAAACCATTATTTTCCGTGCATATAATTTTATTACAAGAAGATAGTATGTCAGGTGGCTATGTTTTTATAAGTAAGGAGGGACGTATTATCTAAATGTTTTAATTATTTCTCAATGTAGGTCTATTGATTCTATTTTTATGTATCAAAAACAATTCAAATGATTGATTCAAATCAAAAAATCCAAAATTTATTGTAAAGAATCCTATCTTCTTGTCAGCGGCGATAACTTTAATATATCACATCATTTTTGCACTTTTTAAGGAATAAAAGTTGTCTATGCCATGGCTACCGATATACTTCAGGAGGAAATAATATGAAAGAGAACAATTATGAGGCATTATATGCAGAATTAGAGGAATATGAAAATTCGGGAATTAGCATGAGATTGGATGATTATCCGGCAAGCCCAATGCAGATTGTCACAGCACATATGGTGAAAGAAGATTCCAGTTATATGCGGGACTATGTGTGGGATGAGAAAGGGCACGTGCGGGAATTGACATTTTATAACATTTTGGAAAGTTAACAGACTACAAATACCCCTCAGTCTAGCAAAGAAATTCGAAATAATTATGAAAATTGTCGAAATTGTTAATGACTCGCACTAGAAACACTGCTATAATGAGTTTTAATAGGAGGTGTAGTATGGAACAAAGAGTCAGACCAAGAACGCAAAATAGTAGAAATAGCAGACGCGCGTATTTAAAAAGACGTCGGCAGCGTACACTGATGCTTAGGGCTATACTTTTTATCGTATTAATAGTTTGTATTATTGGTGGAGCTTTATTAATTAAAATATTCGGTCCTTCAAAGGAAAGAGCGGATTTAGATGAATATTATGGAATAAAAAATGAAAATCAGCTTGCTATTATTATTGATAACGATATAGTTGGAACCCAGGGAATATTGATTGATGGGAATCCTTATGTGGAGTATTCAGTGGTTCGGGATTATCTGAATAAACGTTTCTACGTGGATATCAATGAGAATATCTTATTGTACACCTTGCCGGAAGGAACTGTTCGTGCAAGCGTGGGAAGTAAAGACTATACACTTCAGAAACAGACTCAGAGCAAAGAATATCCAATCTTTAAAATGGAAGGGAATTTGGCATATATTGCGCTCGAATTTGTCAAAGAGTACACAGACATTGAATTTTCGGTCTATGAAAAACCAAATCGGGTTATGATTGTCAGCGAGTGGGAGAATACAGTAGCAACTGTCAAAAAGGATACCCAGATAAGAACCGACAATCATGTCAAAAGTGCAATTCTTGCTGATGTATTGAAATCAAGTGAGGTTACAATCATGGGTGAGAAGGGTGACTGGAAGGAAGTGCGCACAAAAGATGGTATCATCGGTTACATAAAATCCAGTTGCTTAAAAGACGAGATGGTGCACATTGCCGACAGAGATTTTGAGGAGCAGGTCTATCCTAATATTTCAAAGAACTATACGATCAACATGGCTTGGCATATGGTAACAAATAAAAGTGCCAATGAAAGTGTTTTAGAAACAATTGCCGATACAAAAGGATTAACCACCATTTCTCCTACCTGGTTTATGGTAAAGGATACTGATGGTAACCTGAAAAGTTTGGCCAGCTCACAATATGTTAATTACGCACATCAGCTCCAGATGGAGGTATGGGCGCTTGTTAAGGATTTTGATGGTGGAATTGGTTCAAGAGAAGAGACATATGAACTTCTTAGTCATACAACGAGCCGAGAGAACTTGACAAATCAATTGATTGCAGAAGCGTTGAAAAATCAAATTGATGGAATAAATGTTGACTTTGAAAATATTTCAAAGGAATGCGGGGAACATTACCTACAATTTTTGCGTGAACTTTCCTTGAAATGTCGACAAAACGAGATTGTTTTATCTGTGGCTAATCCGGTTCCGAGTCAATATAGTACACAGTATGATTTGGAAGAACAGGGAAAAGTTGTGGATTATGTCATTATTATGGGTTATGATGAACATCACAGAGGATCTATGGAAAGTGGACCAGTGGCATCGTATGACTTTGTAAAAAATGGTATCAAGGATGCGCTTAAAGTAGTTCCGGCCAACAAATTGATTAATGCTGTTCCGTTCTATACCAGACTTTGGAAAGAAGTTATGAAGACAGCGGAGGAGTTGGAAGCTGAGGAAGGAACTGATGCAGCAGAATATCCTTATAAAGTAACAAGTGAAACGTACGGAATGAGTAAGATTTACATTGCCATAGAAAATGCAAATGCAAAGATTGGTGTTGATGAAATCACTGGTCAGAATTACGCAGAGTGGGAAGCAGGCGGTGCGACTTACAAAGTGTGGTTGGAAGATGAAGAAGCCTTGGAAGCGAAGCTACAACTGATGAAAGAAAAGAAGCTTGCAGGTGTGGCTGCGTGGAGATTGGGATTTGAATCTTCGGATGTTTGGGAATTGATTTTAAAATACGTGAATTAAACATGGTAGAAGGGCTGAATTTTCAGCCCTTCTTTTGCATATACTTTTACAAAAACTCTTGGAGCGATATGTTGAAAAAAAAGATTGAATTATGCATGGTACTGTTTCTACTCATAGGGGCCATTCTGGCAAGCTGGAAGCTGAGCCAGCTGACGGCAGATGTGTCTGGGCAGGCAAGCCAAAAGAAGAGTGATGAAATCGTGATTGTGATTGACCCGGGGCATGGAGGCGAAGATCCCGGAAAAGTCGGAATCAATGATGTGTTAGAAAAAGACTTGAATCTTCAAATTGCACAAAAGGTGGTTGATTTGCTCAAAGAAGCAGAGATTGACGTTGTAATTACAAGAAAAGACGATAATGTTCCTACACGGAAAATGGAAGATTTAGAGCAGAGGGTAAAGCTAATTAACGATACGAATCCGACTCTGTGTGTGTGTGTTCATCAGAACAGTTACCCGGATGCGGATATACATGGAGCACAGGTATTTTATTACACGCCTTCGGAAGAGGCCAAAATTGCGGCGTCCATGGTTCAGGAATCCCTGTTAGCAATTGACTCCACAAACACCAGACAGATTAAAGCAAACGATACATACTATATGTTAAAGAATGTGAAAGTACCAATTATTATTGTGGAATGTGGCTTTTTAACCAATCCAACCGAGGCACAAAAACTGATAACCGAGGAGTATCAGGATGAGCTTGCATTCGCAATTTGTGAAGGTATTATAAAATGGCTAGATAAATAATACAAATAATGGTATAATAAAATTTATGAAAACATTAATAGAAAAAATCGATAAAAACCAAATAGATGAGCAAGTCATAGCTTTGGCAGGTGCAATTTTAAAGCAAGGCGGTCTTGTGGCATTCCCAACAGAAACTGTGTATGGATTAGGAGCCAACGCACTGAATGAGGATGCCGCAAAAAAGACCTATGCTGCAAAAGGGCGTCCTTCCGATAACCCCTTGATTGTTCACATAGCAGATGAGGATGATTTGCCGATTGTTGCCAGAAATATTTCGGATAAGGCAAAGCAAATCATCAGACAATTTTGGCCGGGGCCACTTACTTTGATTTTCGAAAAACAATATATTGTACCTTTTGGAACCACTGGTGGTTTGTCTACGGTTGCGGTTCGTATGCCAACAGATGAGATTGCAAAGGCAGTCATTCGCGCAGGAGGAGGTTATATTTCTGCACCGAGTGCCAATACATCCGGAAGACCAAGTCCTACAAGTGCACAGCATGTGGCAGACGACCTGGCCGGGAAGATTGATATGATTATCGATGGGGGAAACGTGGATATTGGAGTGGAGTCAACCATTCTAGATATGACGGTGGAGCCTCCGATGATTTTAAGACCGGGAGCAATCACAAAAGAAATGTTGGAAGAAGTGATTGGGGAAGTAGATGTGGATCGGGCGCTTTTGTCGGACGACACACAAATGGCACCAAAAGCACCGGGTATGAAGTATCGTCATTACGCACCGAAAGCACAGCTTATGATTGTGGAAGGTGAGATGATAGAGGCTGTAAAGGCTATTCGCCAGATTGCTTATGAGCAGACGAGACTTGGATATAAGGTTGGAATTATTGCGACAAACGAAACCATGGAATTTTATACTACAGGCGTAGTAAAGAATATAGGTACGAGAAGTAATGAAAACTCCATTGCCAAAAATATGTATAAGGTACTTCGCGAATTTGATGAGGAAGATGTGGATTATATCTACAGTGAAGCCTTTGAGGGGGCAGGTTTAGGAGTTGCAATTATGAATCGTCTGGAAAAGGCGGCAGGTCATCATACGATTCAAGCGTTCAACATTACCAGATTGCAGAAATACAGAAGAATTTTATTTATCAGTGATACGGATTGCTGCCGTGGGCCAATCGCTGCAGAGTTTTTGCGCCATGAGAAGTTACTTCAGGAATATAGGATTGGTTCCCGTGGGATGGTAGTTTTGTTTCCGGAACCTGCAAATCAAAAGGCAGAAGCGATTATGAGAAGCAAGCAGATGACTTTGGCATCCCATGAAGCAACACCTCTTACGGAAGAAGATTTGGACGAAGAGACATTGGTTCTTACCTTTGAGGAATCACAGAAGTGGAAAATCGTTTCTAATTTTGAAAATGTAAAAAATGTACATACTTTAGGCGAGTACATTGATGACGACCGAGTGGTAGAGTCTGCAGTGGGGCAACCCCTCCAGGTATACGGAAGTAATATTGAATTATTACAGGAATTGATAAAGAAACTGGCAGAGAGATTAAATGAGGAGGCAAAGAAAATATGATAGCAATTGGATGTGACCACGGTGGGTATGGTTTGAAATTAGAAATCATTAAATATTTGCAGAAGAATAACATCCAGTACAAAGATTTTGGATGTGACGGAGAAGCAGTTGATTATCCTATTATTGCAAAAAAAGTAGGACAGGCCATCATTGATGGAGAATGTGAAAAAGGGATTTTGATTTGCGGAACAGGGATTGGTATCTCTATAGCTGCCAATAAAATGAAAGGTATCCGCTGCGCACTTTGTTCGGATTGTTTTTCAGCTGAGGCGACAAGACTGCACAACAATACAAATATTATTGCATTAGGTGGAAGAGTTGTTGGCCCGGAACTTGCCGTGAAAATGGTTGATATTTTCCTAAACACACCATTTTCGGAGGACGAAAGACATATTCGTCGTATCGGTATGATTGAGTAAAGATTTACGGAGGAAAAGTTATGTCAAACAAAAGAACAGATTATATTTCGTGGGATGAATATTTTATGGGAGTTGCAATTTTATCGGGAATGCGCTCAAAAGATCCGAATTCACAGGTGGGATGTTGTATTGTAAGTCAGGAAAATAAGATACTTTCCATGGGATATAACGGTTTCCCAAAGGGGTGCTCGGATGATGAGTTTCCATGGGATAGAGATTGCGAAGATTCTTTGGAAACAAAGTATCCATATGTAGCACACAGCGAATTAAACGCAATCTTAAATTACAGTGGAGGAAGTCTTGCAGGAGCAAAGCTCTACGTTTCTTTGTTCCCTTGTAATGAGTGCGCCAAGGCCATTATTCAATGTGGCATCAAAGAAGTGATTTATGACAGTGATAAATATGCAGATACGCCTGCAACGATTGCATCTAAGCGGATGTTGAATGCGGCAGGTGTGAAATACAGACAGTATCAGAGAACAGGCAGGGAAATCAAATTTACAATTTAATTGACGAAAGGGGCAGTTTTACTGTCCCTTTTTTGCTTCCTTTAACAGAAAGCGATATCGTTTCCATGCCGCATTGCCTTCGAAAATGTAACAGTCGATTAAATCCGGGTCCATGGCGTTTTGAAAGTTGTAGTGCGCGTTTTCCATCTGTATTTTTACTCGTTCAATCTCTTCTAAAAGTTCTTTGTTCTCTGTGCTTTTGCGAGATGCTTTTTGAAATAAATGCATACGACCAACTCCTTTTTTATAGTATAAGCAGAAAAACTAGAAAATATTTACAAAAATATCGCATATGATGATAAAAAAGGAAAAAAATAGAAGATGAAGAAAATACAAATTTTGGTAAATTTCACTGTACGCGCTGTTTTGGGTATGGGACTCATATTTTTTATAAACTATTTTTTTGAGCAACAACAAATGGCGATAAAAGTAGGCTTTAACGCAATTTCTTTCTTGGTATCCGGACTTTTGGGCCTGCCTGGAGTAGCGATGCTTTATGGCATCGTAATCTTCCCAATTTTATAGATATTGCACAAAAATAAAACATTTGATAAAAAACACTAGACAAGCACATGAAGGAAGCCTATAATACGACGTACAAGAAAAGTTATTCTAGAATTCAAACTTTCGAGAAGCCGGTTCCGGCGAAATTTCATAAGACAAAAATTGAATAAGAAACGAGGATGATGCATTTGAATGAAAAGAATGTTGTAATTTGCGACTCTGAAATTTGTTATGCAAATGGCCTTGGAGAAAATATTTCCGAAAGAGATGATTTGGCGGTAAAAGTCTATGTTTGCAGTAACTTTACACGTGTTTTAGAATTGTCCAAGGAAAAGAAAATACACATTTTTATTGTGGACGAGAAATTTACATACACAGAAAGAACGCAGGTTGAGGCAAATCAGATTTTTGTTCTGGCCAGAGGAAAAGTGGAAGACCTTGGTTCAGAAGAATGGGTGATAGGAAAATACCAGTGTGCTGACGAAATTATACGTCAGGTTTTTGAGTTCTATGTGGACAGAACAAAAGAGAATGTTATGCGGACTGTGACTAAAGACCGTGCGAAATTGTTGGCGATATATTCGCCGATTCATCGACTTGGAAAGACCAGCTTTGCATTGGCTCTTGGCAAGGAGTGTGCAAAAAGAAAAAAGGTATTATACCTTAATTTGGAGGAATATTCCGGAGCATATGAGACTTTGGATGAAGAATTAAATTTGGGAGATTTGTTGTATTATCTCAAACAAGGAAATGGGAATCTTGGGATTCGCCTGAAATCAGCAACAAAACAGATGGGACTGTTAGATGTCGTTGCCCCGATTCCCGTTGTTATGGATTTAAAAGAAGTCAGCAACAAGGAGTGGGAAACGCTGATACGGCATATTATAGAAAATAGCGGATATGAGATTGTGATATTGGACATAAGTGAGAGTATTCAGGGCTTATTTCACTTATTGGAGCTGTGCGACCGTGTCTATATGCCGGTTTTGAATGATGATATTTCTACACGAAAAATACAACAGTATCAAAATAATATAGAGCAGCTTAAGCTTGAAAAACTTCAAAGCATTACATATCAATTTCTGATGCCACAGAATGTAGAGGAGTTTGCAAAAATACGAATGAAGGAGGAATGCTAGATGACCAAAATAGAGGAATTGCAGGAAAAAATTTTAGAAGAAATGGACTTGTCGAAGGAAGTGCCGGACGAGGAACTGATGGAGGTGATACGCAGAATCTTAGATGAAAATACACAGGACAGATATATTCCACTGAAGGAAAAAGCGGGGATGGGAAAGGAGTTATTTAATGCCTTTCGTAAATTGGATATTCTACAGGAATTACTGGAGGATGATGAGATTACAGAGATTATGATTAATGGAACGGACAATATTTTTATCGAGAAGGAAGGACAATTGTACCAGCTTAAGAAGCGATTTACAGACCGCAATAAATTAGAGGATGTGATACAGCAAATTGTGGCAGGTACTAATCGCATGGTGAATGAAGCATCACCGATTGTTGACACAAGGCTTTCCGACGGTTCCAGAGTCAATGTGGTGCTCTATCCGATTGCGTTAAACGGACCCATTGTTACTATTCGAAAGTTCTCACGGGAAGCAATGACTATGGAGGAACTGATTCGCAGAGAGGCCATGAATCAGGAGATTGATGCATTTTTAGAGAAATTGATAATAGCAAAATATAATATATTCATCAGTGGGGGTACAGGCTCTGGGTAAAACAACATTTTTGAATGCACTGTCAAACTATATTCCGAAGGACGAACGAATTGTCACCATTGAAGACAGTGCAGAGCTTCGTATTGAGGGGGTCCCTAATCTTGTTCGATTAGAAGCAAGAAATGCAAATGTAGAGGGAAGCGGAAGAATTACCCTTTGTGATTTATTAAAATCAGCACTTCGAATGCGGCCTACCAGGATTATTGTAGGAGAGGTTCGCGGGAGTGAAGCAATTGATATGTTGCAGAGCCTCAACACCGGGCATTGTGGTGCAAGTACGGGACATTCCAATAGTCCCAAAGACATGCTCAGCAGGTTGGAGACGATGGTGCTCATGGGCATGGACATTCCACTTTCAGCTGTACAGAGGCAAATCGCATCTGCAATTGACATTATTGTACATCTCGGAAGACTACGGGACAAAAGCAGAAAGGTGTTGCAGATTGTGGAAGTGCTTGGATATGAGAACGACGAAATTCAGATGCAGACCTTATATGAATTTCAAGAAAAACAAGAGATAGATGGGAGAATTAAAGGAGAATGGGTAAAGGTTCATGAAATACAAAAGAAAGAAAAATTATTGGCAGCAGGATATTCGCAGGTATGAATATCTTATGGCGTTTCTACAGGGAAGCCTTCTGATAGCAATCATTTCTTACCTGTTTTATGGCACATGGCTTTGTGTCATTCTATTTTCACCGTACCTTATCTGGTACATCAAATCATGGGAAAAACAATTGATTAAAAAAAAGCAGGCAAATTTTCGCTTGCAGTTTAAGGATTCTATCCAGTCTCTTTCAGCAGCTTTAAATGTGGGCTATTCCGTGGAGAATGCAATGCGGGAGACAATCAAGGATTTAAAAGGCATTTATAAGAAAGAAGATACTATTATGCGAGAATTTTCTTATATGATACGGAAATTACAAATGAACATGACAGCGGAAACGGTATTGAAGGATTTTGCACAGCGAACGGGAGATGAAGATGTGCATACCTTTGTGACCGTATTCAATATGGCAAAACGTAGTGGGGGAGACACATTGGAAATTATCCGAAACACAGTACGGCAGATGAGTGAAAAAATTGATGTAGAGCGTGAAATAGAAACCTTCATGTCGGCAAAGAAGATGGAATTTAAGATTATGACACTGATTCCATTGGCCATGATTCTATACATGAAAATCAGTTTTCCGCAATTCTTTGATGTGCTTTATGGCAATATACTCGGTGTTGTGATTATGAGTGCATGTCTGTTGGTTTACTTTATCGCATTTGAGGTGGGAAAACGAATTGTAGAAATTGAGGTGTAAAGTTTGAAGCGTATTTGGTTGATTTTAGTAATGACTGTAATTTTGACAGTTGCGGTTTTTATACTTGAGAAAATGTCAGAGGATTCCTCCGATACGGTTATACGAAACAGCTATGGTGAAGGCGACAAAATATCAGAGTATGAATTGAGCATAGAAGGTGAGTTAGAGGATGAGAGCATTCAGATTGAAATTGGGGAGCAGGAGTATACCGCTTCGGAGACCCAGCAGATGTTTCAAGATGTTATGCAGGAATTAGACCAATTGATTTTGGGAGAAAATGAGAGTTTTAATCGTATCGAAACAAATTTGAATCTTGTGACAAGCGTAAAAGATTATCCGGTACAGATACAATGGAGTCTTGATGCTTATGACGTGATGAGTATGGAAGGTGAGATTAAAGAGGACAACGTAACAAGCCGAGGAAGCTTAGTAGAACTTCAGGGTACGCTCTCATATGGGGATAAGGAAGCACTTTATGTGCGTAATCTCATGGTATTTGCTCCTAATAGGGAAGGAAAAGAGAAATGGATTTATGATGTTCAGCAAGAAATAAAGAGATTGGAACAAAGTACGCGCAAAGAAGAAAGCTTTTCTCTTCCTCAATCATTGAACGGAAAGGAGCTTCAATGGAGTGAAAAGAAGGAAGAACATTGGTATTTGGTCTTGCTGATTGGTTTTGTATGTGCGGCGTATCTTGTGTATCGGGAGCATGAAAGAGTGCGCCAAAAAGAAAACCGAAGAAGAGAGGAATTATTGAGAGAGTATCCGGGTATGATTAGCAAGTTCACCATGCTGCTTGGTACGGGTACTACCGTTAGGAAAACTTGGGAGAAGATTGTCCAAAACTATGAAGAGCAACGAGAACAGTTAGGTAGTCAGATTGTTTACGAAGAAATGCTGATTACCTATAGGGAAATACAAGGTGGCGTCTCGGAAACGGAGGCATATGAAAAGTTTGGGAGACGTTGCGGACTCACGGTTTACATTAAATTTGGTACGATGCTCGCGCAAAATTTAAGAAAAGGGAGTAAGGGAATAACAGATATTCTGAGGATGGAGGCACTTCAGTCCTTCGAAAACAGGAAAAGTACAGCAAAAATACTTGGAGAGGAAGCAGGAACAAAGCTTTTAATGCCGATGTTGGGGATGCTTTTGGTAGTCCTCGTAATGATTATGATACCGGCCTTTCTCTCTATGCAAATATAAGAAAAGGAGAACGAGAATATGAAACATTTGAAAGTAAAAGGAAAAAAGGCAAAGGGTTCCGTAGTGGTGGAAGTCATCTTAGTGTTGGTAGTTTTAATTGCATTGGTCATTATTTTCAAATCACAAATTATGAATTTGGTAGGTGAGATTTTTGACAAGATTACAAGGCAGGGATTGTCAATTTAAAGCTCAGATTACCGCCTTTATGACATTGGTTTTTGTTTTGATTTTGTCTGTGGTCGGTGCGCTTATTGAAAGCGCATCCATCCAGATTACCAGAAACAGGAAACGAGCAGATACGCTTCTTGCCCTGGAGAGCACTTTTGCAGAATATCACCCGGAACTACTGGAAGAGTATGATGTTTTTGCGAGATATGGATGCTCACCGGATATTTTGAATCAGCGCATGTCTTATTACGGTGCTAAAAATATGGAGCACACCATCAAAAAGATGCAGCTGCTTACAGATTATAATGGAGCACAGTTTTATCAGCAAACTGTTCGATATATGAAAGATTGGCTTGGTATTCATGATGCTCCCTCCGATTCGGAATATGATTTTTCAGAAGAAAATGAGTTGGAAGAGGAAGAGTATTTGAATCTGCTGGAGCTGGAAACCATGTTGGGTGAAGAGGGAGTACAGCTTCCCGAAGAAGATAATCCGCTGGATACGGTGGAAGATTTAAAAAATTCTCCTTTATTGTCTATCTTGGTATCGGACCAGGAAGCATTATCCAACCGTTGTGTCCATTTAGAGAAATTGCCTTCAGGAAGAACTCTGCGGAAAGGAAATTACCCTGAAGGTGAAGATAGTGGCACGGTAGATAAGGTTTATTTTGTTGCATATCTGATGGAACACTTTTCGGATATGACAAACCAAGATGAAGACACAGCATTGCTCTATGAGTTGGAGTATCTTCTTGTGGGGGCATCGGAGGACAGGGAAAATCTAAAACAGGCTTGTGAGAAAATCATTAATGTTCGTCTTGCTTCCAACTATACATATTTAATGACAGATTCCGCGAGACAGTCTGAGGCGGAGACAATGGCAACTTCTTTGTCTCTTTTGGTTGGAATGCCCTATCTCAAAGACGTGTTAAAGCTGGCTCTTATATTTGCGTGGGCATATGGTGAAAGCATTGTGGATGTGCGGTCATTGCTGGATAACAAAAAAGTTCCTTTTATGAAAACGGACGAATCTTGGCAACTGCAGCTTTCCAGTTTGATTAGTCTCGGTCTGTTGGACAGAAATGAGGAGGGAAAAGAGACAGAGAATGGATTGACCTATGGGGATTACCTAAAGGGCTTACTTTTGCTGGAGGATAAAGAAACTTTGAGCATGCGATGTCTGGATTTAGTGGAATGCAATTTGGGAATTAAAACAGATCAGTGTGTGACGCGGGTGGAAATAAGAAGCAGCTTCCGTCTCCGACGGGGAATAGAAGATACATTTACGACATCATTTGGATATCAATAAAGAAAAGAGGTGAATGCAGATGTCCTTTCTTCATGAAAAAATCACTCACAATATACCCTATATTCATAAAAAAAAATACAGTAGTAGAAAGGAGCAAGACTCTCTTTTGGCAAATCATTTTCCTCTTATCTTATATAAAAATAAAGAAAGGGCATCTGCATTCACCTCTAAAGGAAGTATTACCATAGAGGCGGCATTTGTAATTCCCATTTTCTTTTTTGCTATGCTGTGTATGGTGTGTCTGTTTGAGATGATGTCGATTCAGACTAGCATGAGAAATGCGTTGTATAGTACGGGAAAAGAGTTTGCAGAGAAAGCATACGGCTCACCGGGCATTACTGCTTATGGGGTGGAACGGCGCATGATAGATAATCTTGGTGCAGATAAATTGGATAGGAGCATTATTGTCGGTGGTTCCGACGGTTTGGATTGCAGCGAATCCTCGGAGAAAGGACAAACCGGTGTTCTGGATTTGTCTGTGCGCTACAAGATACAAATTCCGATTTTGATGTTTCGCATTCCGGCTATAGCCTGCGAGGAAACACTGAGGGTAAAGGGATGGACGGGATATGCGGAAGGAATCGAAGGGGAAGAAAAAGACAAGATGGTCTATATCACGGACTATGGTCTCGTCTATCATGCAAAAATGGATTGCACATATTTAAATATGTCCGCTGAGTTAGTGAGCGAAACAGAGATTGAAAATCTCCGCAATGCTTCCGGGGCGAAATATTATCCTTGTGAATCTTGTGGGAATGATAAGGGTAATATAGGAGGCGTGTACATTACCACTTATGGAACCCGCTATCATACGTCATTAGATTGTAAGAAAGTAAAACGTAATGTTTATGCAGTGCCTTTAGAGGAGGTATACGGTTTAGGAGGTTGTTCAAAATGTGTAGAATAGCATATGATATACTTTTGGTTTTATTGGGAATAGGCAGTGTGTTGGACTTAAAAAGGCGTGAAATTCCCATTTGCTTACTACTATCGATGAGTGTGGTCGTTTTATTCCTCGCCATATTTGATAAAGAAGTAAGCAACTGGTATCGGCTGGCAGGAGCGAGCTTTGGAGCGATTTTCTTCGGTATCAGTAAATTTACAAAGGAAGCTGTCGGGTATGGTGATAGCTGGATTATCCTTCTTTTGGGAATTGTCCTGGGTATTTTTGAGGCTCTTCAGGTGCTTTTTGTAGCGTCCCTTATGGCGGCGGTGGTTGGGCTTTTCTATCTGTGGATACGAAAATGGAAACGTAGTGCAGCACTTCCCTTTGTACCGTTTTTAACTCTTGCGTATTTAGGAGTGATGTTTGGATGAGAAAAAAATTACGTGGAAGCTTTACCATTGAAGCAGCTTATATTATTCCCATTATTTTATTGGTCGTGGCAGCCATACTGTATTTGCTGTTTTACTATCACGATAAAAACGTCCTTTTGGGAACTGCTCATGAGACGGTTGCATACGGGGCACATTTAACAAATGCAAATGAAGATATGATAGAGGATTATTTTTCTTCACACATCAAGGGAAGAATGTTTCTATTTACAAATATAAAAAAGGAAATTCAGGTGGAGGAGGAGCATATAACTATCATATGTGAGGCGAAGAAAGGGAAGTTGTCCGTAGAAGTGGAATGCAGCGTTAGTCGGACGGACCCCGAGGATTATATTCGAAGTATTCGAAAAATGATAAAAATAGGAGAGGAGATAGGAGATTAGAATTGAAAACATATTATAAAAATGATTTAAAAAAGGCGTCTTTGATATTGGAAGGAATAGAGGGAGAGCAGGAAGATTATCAAATAATTATGTTACAAGAGAATCAGATTGAAGGAATCTTAAAGACGGAGGTTCGTTATATGGATAACCAGAGCCAATATCACTATGATATCAGTGGAAAGACGTCATTTAAAACCCTGCATGAGAGGGTTAAATTGGAATACGCAGGGATGAAACAATTGGTAGAAAGCTTATTGCAAACCATACGTACCTTGCAGAAATACATGTTGAATGCAAACTGCATTTTGTTGGACCCGGAGTTTATTTATTGTGATTCGAACAGGTTTTATTTTTGTTACTATCCGCCTTGCAAAACGGATTCCAAAGAGGCCTTTCACCAATTGACGGAATTTTTTGTAAGAGAGGTAAATTACAAAGACGATGATGGCGTACGTTTTGCATACACCATGCACAAAATGACAATGGAAGATAACTATAGTATAGAAGAAATTCTGCAGACTTTGGAGCCACAAGAGGAGGAATACCAGGAAAACTATACACAACGTATGGAAAATGTAAGTGTTGAGGAAACCTTGGTGGAGGAGAAGAATGACCTGTGGGAGCCTGTACGCCGATTACTGGAGAGAGCAAGAAGACGGCGTGGAGCTTATGAGGAGCATGACTTGTAAAATCAGATAAAATTTCCTATAATAATCTTATACTTTTTAAGGGAAGGATTGAATCATGCAACTTACACTTCTTTTAGTAGCAATTAATGTCATTGTTTTTTTCGTGCTTTCCTTTGGTGGAATGACGGAGAATGCTTATTATATGTTGGAAAACGGGGCAATGTATGTTCCTTATATAATAGAAAACGGAGAATATTATCGTTTCTTTACCAGTATGTTTCTTCACTTTGGATTCTCTCATCTCCTCAATAATATGGTTACTTTGATTGTTATGGGCAGATATGTGGAACCGGTGATAGGAAAATGCAGGCTGCTTGTTATTTATCTTGTCAGTGGCTTGGGTGGAAATTTGTTGTCCTATTATGGAGAAATTACAACGGGAAATTATGCTGTTTCTGCAGGGGCATCAGGTGCCATCTTTGGAATTACGGGCACGCTTTTGGCTCTGACAATCATTTGTCGCGGAAGAGTCAGCCATCTTACCTCCCGTGATATGCTTATCATGGTGGGTATCAGTTTGTATCTGGGCTTTGCCAGTGAAGGCGTTGATAATATGGCTCATATCGGAGGTCTCATTTGCGGTCTTTTGATGACTTTTATAACGGTAGGATTACCGAGAATTTTGTTCCGATGCCAAGCGTAGATTCTACGGAAATAGAGCCACCGTGTGCTTCCACAATTTGCTTGCATATTGCAAGCCCCAATCCTGTTCCGTGAGCTTTGTATGTCACGAAAGGGTCAAATATGGTTGGAAGAAGCTCGAAGGGAATTCCACATCCGGTATCACTGATGTGAATTTCGACCTTATTATCCGCTGAAATGGCTTCTAAATCGATGGTGTTATCAGGCAACGCGGCGTCGTATGCATTCTTTAGTAGGTTGAGCAACACTTCCTGTAGTTTTGTCTTATCACCTGTCATCAGATGAATGGCTGGGTCAATTTTAGAAGTGAAAGTAACATCAGAGGATACAATGGTTGCAGCAAAGGACAGGCAGACCTGTTCTAACAGATGAAGAAGGGAAAAACTGTCTTTCGCCATCTTGTTCGATTTGGAAAAATCAGAAAGCTGTGCAATTAATTGCTCCATATATTCGATATCTGCGCTTAGATTTGACCAATATTTAAAGTTTTTCACTTCTGGATGTTGAAATTCAATTAATTGAACGGTACTATATAAGGTAGTAAGAGGGTTGCGAAGTTCGTGAGCAAATTTACTGAGCAAATATTCCATGATTGTTACTCCTTTCGATATTACAAGAGAAGTGTAGCATTGTGGAAGGCATGATTCAAACATATTTGCTCGACAAAAATCGACAGAGAAATTCTATAAAAAGGTAGGTAATAAGATGAAACAGGAAAATTGTATTTTTTGTAAGATAGCGGCAGGGGAAATACCTTCTGCAACAATTTATGAAGACAATGACTTCAGAGTCATTCTAGATATTGAGCCGGCATCAAAGGGGCATGCACTGATTCTTCCGAAGGAGCATTATGCAAATCTATATGAGCTTTCTGATGAGGTCGCAGCAAAAGCATTGCAGGTAGCAAAAAAGGTTATCACAAAAATGACTGACATTCTCGGATGTGATGGTTACAATGTGGTACAGAACAACGGAGTGGCGGCAGGGCAAACTGTGTTTCACTTCCATATACATCTGATTCCGCGATACAAAGAGGATGATGTAAATATTACATGGAAACAGGGATGTTTAACAGAGGAAGACAAAGCAGAAATTTTGTTAAGGATGAATGAGGGATAGTCGTGGATCAGAAAGAGAAACGTGCGAAATTCGAGATGTTTTATCGTAAGAATGAGCATGATATGTACAAGGTTGCATTATATTTTACGCAACAGGACCAGGCTGCGATGGAAATTACGCAGAAAGCATTTTATCACTTGTATCTTCGGTTTGAGAATGTTGACCCGAGATTTATGCGGACTTATGTGTCACGCACGATTCGCAATATGACCTATAATTGGACTAGAGATAATAAGATTGCAAAAGAGGGAAATATTGAGGATTATTATGAAGACCTTATCGTTGAGGGTATGGATGAAATTTATATTCGAAAGGAAGAAAAAGAGACAGCCCGTGCCTTGGCGACAAGTCTTATGTCCGCACTATATGAAAAGAATACCCGTTGGTACGAGACGGTTATGGATGTCTATTATTTAAATATTTCACAGGAAAAGGTGGCGCAAAATGAAGGCGTTGCGAAGGATGTTATATCCAGCAGACTGTATCGCGCAAAGCAATGGCTTCGTCAGAATTACAGAGAGGAATATGATAAAGCAATGGAGAACTAAAAAGAGTTTGCCTCAAGATGAAGCAAACTCAGAATAGTTATTTTGTAGCTTTTTGAATTAGGTCTAAGATTGTGCTGATAGAATCTTGCTGTGAAGAGTGTTTCATCGCCTCTATGTAAGCATCTTTTTCTTTATAGAGTGTTTGAATTGCACGAAGGAGTGTATCGTGATTTAGTTCTTCCTCTTCCAGTACGGCACTAAAGCCCTGGCGCTCAAAGGAACGTGCATTTAATATCTGGTCTCCGCGACTTGCGTTGACGGATAATGGAATTAAAAGGTTTGGTTTGTGAAGTGCCAATATTTCACAGATTGCATTGGCACCTGCTCTCGAGATTACAATATCAGAAAGGGCAAATAAGTCTTTTAATTCTTCTTTGATATATTCAAATTGTACATAACCTTTTTGGCCTATTAAGGATTCATCTACTTTTCCTTTGCCACAGAGGTGTACGATATGGAAGTCTTTGAGTAACTCAGGCAAGATGCCACGGATGGCGTTGTTTACGATTACAGAACCAAGACTTCCGCCGACAATTAATATTACTGGTTTATCACCAGTTAAGCCACAGAATTCCAAAGCGGCTGTGCGGCTTCCTTTTAATAATTCCTGGCGAATCGGGGAACCTGTGAGCACGGCTTTGTTTTCCGGCAAGTGTTCTAATGTCTCTGGGAAATTGCAGCATACTTTGGATGCTGATGGGAGGGCAAGTTTGTTTGCCAGTCCCGGTGTCATATCCGACTCATGGATAATGGTAGGCACATGACATTTTTTACCGGCAACTACAACAGGAACGGATACAAATCCGCCTTTTGAAAAGATTACGTCCGGTTTTAAAGATTTAATCAGTTTTTTTGCTTCGCCAAACCCTTTCAACACACGGAATGGGTCTGTAAAGTTTTTCAAACTAAAATAGCGGCGAAGTTTTCCGGAAGAAATTCCGTGGTAAGGAATTTCGAATTGTTCAATTAATTCTTTCTCAATGCCGTTGTAAGAACCGATATAGTGAATGTCATATCCGAGTTCTTTCAGACCTGGCAAAAGAGCAATATTTGGTGTCACATGACCAGCGGTACCGCCGCCGGTTAAGATAATACGTTTCATAATTTTCCTCCAATTTATTGGCTTCTAATTTATTATATTAAACAGTATTCCAAGAAAGGTCAAGGAAAAGCAAAAATAGCAATCAAAAAGGAGAGTTCCACGCATGACAGAGAAAAAATGGAGACGCTTTTTTAAGAGAGAAATTGAAAAAGAAATGGTGGAGATAGAGAGCATCCTGGATGAAATGAATAATAATCCGGAAACGAAGGACATCCTTGCACCGGAAGAGATGCATGATAAATTGTTTGCCAAAATCCGTGAAGAAGAGGCAAGGAAAACGCGTCTGACTGAGGAAGAGAAGGAGCTTATTCGTCTTGGAACTGTCTATAGAAAGAGCCGCAATCGAAAAAGATATTATGTGCTGGTGGCAGCAGTGCTTTGTATGTTGGCAGTTGGAATTACGAGTATAGGTGGACCTGCCAAGATTATCGAAAAGGTGCAGGGACTTATAGAAGGTAAAGAGCAGATAAATGTTGATAACGAAGATGGTCGTGTGGATGAAGTAACTACGATTAGTGAAGCAGAAGCTTATCAGAAGATAGAGGATGAGTTTGGTGTAAATTTTGTACAATTGTATTATTTGCCGGAAGGTGTGCAGTTTGAAGATCTATATTTGATTAGTAGTACACAAAATGCAAATTTAAAATATAAAGGGAAAAATGGAGAAAATATTATTTACTCCATTTATTCAAATCACAGAACGGGCTCTATAGGCAGAGATGTAGAGGATATATTGATTGATGAATACCAAATAGAGTTAAATGAAGTCACTATTAATGTAAAGAAGTATTCGGTAGATAACAATCAATATGGGCGTTACTTTGTTGAATTTGAACATGAAGGTATATATTATTTTTTGCAAATCATTGATATTGAAGATGAAGAAGTAAAAAAAATGATAGATAATTTATATTTTAGATAAATTTTATAATATACGTTAGATTTCAAACATTTGTGTGTCTCTATAAAAAACATGGAGGACATACAAATGAAAAAGAGATTTATGATGCTATTATTGGCGTTGGTTATGTGTGTTACTGGTATCTATACAGTAGATATGAGAACTAATGCGCAGGCTTTAGGGGAAGAAGTTTCTTATGAGTCACTCTTAACAGAAGATGCGTTAATTGGAAATATGCAATCTCAGACATGGGGCGTGTATCTAGCAAGTGGAACTTCAGTAATTAATGATGCAGGTGGAGGAAAGATTGGTGCGGGTGGCACCACGACGGCTGCCAAGGATTGTAAGGTTTCTGTTAATGTTATCGTAGAAAAAAAGGTTAATGGAAGTTGGGTTAGACTGACTTCATGGTCTGTGACAAGAACAAACGATATTATTGCTACAACGGGTAAGCTTATTAGTGTGGCGGGCGGTTATTACTACCGAGTTCGTTGTTTGCACAATGCAGGAACAGATTCAAGTAGTTCATTCACAGGTGCTCTCTGGATGTAAGTACAATCCAGAGGCAAGTGGAGAGCCACCGTAGACAACTGAATATAGGTTAAATTTAATTAAAATATTAAAAAAATAAAAAAATATTATGATTAGATCATGACCTTACATTGAGACCTCATAAACTTGCGGAAGTATAACCCAACCCTACCGTGGTCTTGACTTTTGGATCGTAATTTACATATGGGAACCGGATTCGTCCGGTTTCCTTTTTTATGCTTGATTTCGTATATACGATATGTTATAATGTGAAAAAGCATTATATTTCTGTAAATCATATGGTGAATGCCATGTCTAAGAATCTATTTCATTTCTAAAGAAATCTCGATGCTTTTCATTTCAATTAACAAAGCAGCGAGGTGTGGAGAATGAGAGAGACCTCCTGCACAATTTCAAAGGAGGTATGTATATGTGTATGACACAAAAGACAGAAGACAAGTCTGTCAAGCGGGACTATAAGTCTCGGATGTTCACTATGATTTTTAGGGACAAAAAAGAGTTACTACAGCTATATAATGCAGTGGCACAAAGAAACTATGACAATCCGGAACTTTTGACAATTAACACATTGGAGAATGCGATTTATATGTCCATGCAGAACGATTTATCGTTTGTGATTGATTCCCTGCTATCTTTGTATGAACATCAATCAACCTACAATCCCAATCTGCCGTTGCGTTTTCTACTTTATCTTTCGGACTTATATGGTAAGATGGTAGCAGGGAAGAATGTATATGGAAGCAAGTTGATAGGAATTCCGGCACCGAAGTTCATTGTTTTTTACAACGGAAGAGAGAAACGACCGGAGCGTGAGGTGCTAAAACTTTCGAGTGCATATATGACACGGGAAGAGGAAGTGTCATTGGAATTATCAGTAGATGTGCTGAATATTAATGTGGGACATAACAAGGAACTACTTAGTGCATGTAAGACTCTTGGTGATTATTCGGAGTATGTTTATCGAGTGAGAGAATATGCTAAGAGTATGTCTATTGAGATGGCGGTCGACAGAGCAATTGAGGAGTGTATTCGAGAAGATGTTTTACGAGAGTTTCTGACAAGAAATCGTACGGAGGCGAGAGCGATGAGTATATATGAATATGATCAAGAAGAACACATCCGATTAGAGCGGGAAGATGCATTTGAGGACGGCCATAAAGCTGGGCGAGAAGAAG
>JAZUCE010000181.1:0-8568 GCA_045638905.1 Faecalimonas sp. | reverse complement strand
TCTCAAGAGGGGATCTGGCTCACTGACCTCAACCTGATTGGGGAAGATAACTATGTGGGCATGAACTGGGACTTGTTGCTACTGGCAAATCCGGGGCTGGAAGGAAGCACCGGCATTCGCCTGTCTCCCGACACGGAGTATTCCCTCGTAATCCCCTATGACCTCTTCCAAAAGTATTTCAGCCGAAAAACCTATAATAATATAGAAGAATATCCCTTCTTCTTCGTTGTCGCCGGCTATCCGGAGGAGCAACGTATCCAACTTTCCCTTTTTGACTGATAATACTGCTTCTTGATAAAATGGTTTGAAAACCATTTTATTAATGGAGGCGATCAAGGAAAATCGTTAGATCATGAACAATGGGAGGTACCTATGAAAAAAGTAGTTATTCTGTTTATGACCTTTTTGATATTGCTCACCTTTAGCGGTTGTACCGAGAGAGTTGAGAACACGCCCCCTGACGGGAAGACCCCCGGGGGAAATATTATAGAAGGAACGGTAGAACCTACCGAAAGTACGCTATCAACAGCAGATGCGGAAGGATCGACGGCAGATCCCACAGAATCCGGCCCTCAGGAAACAGAGGCTCTCATAGGTCCCTCCGGCGTAAAACTGCGAACTTCAGATAAGTTGATCTACTTAGCACAAAAGTCTGGCCATCTGGAGTTTAGATTTGACAACGCCCGTGCAGTGAATCATAGATCAGATGTGCAGGAAGAATGTATAGATCCTCCTCGAGCCAGTCGCAGATACTCCTATGATGCATCACAGTACAGTGCGGAGGATTTTCCCAATGCAGAAAATGTTCGTCTCCTCGAAGGGACCTGGTATGTTAGATATGATTATCCCAATTGGGTAGAGGATGATGGATATTTCGGAGACGGTGTCTACTTGATCTTGGTAGATGTAACAGCGACTAATGTGGGAGCAGAAAATTATACCACAGCCGATCACTATTCCGATGGTCGCCCAAGAGGGGAATATGACGATCCATATATTTTTTGGGCAGCGGGCGTTCCTGTTTTGACAGATATTTCCGGCACCAAGTGGATTGGCGATCGATTATGGTATGCGGACCCTGCATATTTTAGTCTTCTCAATCAACGTAGTGAACATCCTTTAGCATTTCGATTAGCTCCGGGAGAATCCATTACCTATACCTTGGGCTTCCTTGTAACGGATCATGAGTTGGGTGGAGATTTCTCGTTGCCCCACTTATGCCTTACCGATTCCGCAGGAAGTCTATATGGGATGTTCTATAAATTAGATATCGATTGGAGTGGAACCAAATGATGCAAATGCTCCATACCGCACTAAAGGAGACGTTACTTTTTTCTCTTCCTTGTGGATCCAAGTAGTAGTTTTTCTTGTATCGCTGATGAAGATTCCGAAGTTGTGTCTTTCTATGTTTCTGCAGATACTATATGCGATGGAGATGAACTTATGGATATAGAAGCAGGTGAAAATGACCTCCAAATGGCTATTTCAGCCGGACGCTAACACAATATCTAAGTTGCGGTCGATTTCTTCGTAAAATACACTCTTTCTTTCGCATATAAATTAGAGAGGACTATTATAGTAATAGTTCCACACAAAAAAAGCCAAGGGCTACGGAAGTAGCGAACTTGGCTTTTTTTGGTATAATTAAGTTACGAAAAATAATAATACTGGAAATTATATTGATTCACGCTCAACCCTCCATGAGCCAGCAGTATTGCTGTGGAGTTAGAGCTTTTGCTTCACTTTTTTCGTGGCCATTTGAAGCTTCCGGACTCTAAACGCTTGTATATTGTTAGCTCAGGGAAACAATTGCCATTATTGCGACGGCTATTTCCAAATTACATTACGTCTTCGTTCCGCAAGACCGGGCATGGTCAAAAATCCTGAAGGATATGCGTCGTAGAAGTCTTTGTATTTGCTTCGATATCGCTTTGTTCCATTCATGATATAACAAACATCAATGGCACGAGTAACCCCAACATAATGAAGATTTAGCATTTGGGCAATATCATCCGCATTTCCCCAGTCATTGGAGATGATGTATTTATACATATCCATATGGAACACAATATTAAACTCTAATCCTTTGGATTTATGAAGTGTCATGATATTGACTTCATGGTCTGCAGCGGGAATATAACTTTGGATTAAACTTGAATCAGAGAGTATGCTATGGAGGAGTACTCGTGCTGTATCGTTATCGCCTTTAGGATAAACGAGTTTAGCCAGACTTACGAATTCTTCTTCAACAGAGGATAGTGTCTCGGTTGTACACGAAAAGATACTATGACATAATTGAAGTGCATGACGGTATTTTTCTGGTTCAGTATCTTCGGAGAATAATCCACCTGCATAGTCCATTGCATAGACGGTATTATCAAAGCACGAAACAAGAGTGTCTCTAAATAGACGGCACCAGTCTGAACTATCCCCGTCTAAAAGGGTGTCTACAAAAACCTTATGCGGTGTTTGTAAAACTTTATCAAGGAGTTGTACAGTACCATTACCGCGGCAAAGGATAGCAATTTTGTTATTGCTAGTAACTGAATATGCGGACTTTATTCTATCCAGATATTGATCTATTTTCTGAGCAATTTGAATTTCACTTCCTTGCACATTAACGAGAAAAACCCGCTTATCTGAGGGAATGGTTTTTGATGCACCAAAAAGGCAAAGTGAATATTCGGAAATGCTGGGATGACAGCGGTGGTTTTTGCTTAGTTCATAATGGCTAAAATCGCTGTTGCCGATGAGTTCAATTAAGTACTTGGGAAAACGATTTGCAAAACCATAAATAGCTTGATTGATATCTCCCACAGCAATCCCAACAAGACCGGTGTTTACGAGCATAAGAAAAATAAGGTGCTGAATTTCTCCACAATCTTGATACTCGTCAATGAAAATATGCGTGAATCTTGCCTTGATATATTTAAGCGCACCAGGAACCTTTTGAAGAATATAGAGGGCAATCTCTCCGGATTTTTCAAGAAAAATCTTACCCTCTGATAGTGCAGCAAATAGCAAAGTTTCCTGGTCGGGGGTTGGAGTAGTGGAAAAATTGATAAGGCTAGAGTATTTGGGATCGTTTGCTAGATCGTTGCAAACGGAATACTCTGTGATGTAGTTGGTTAGGTGGCAAGCAAAAGGAATGATTATTTGTGAAATATAGAACTTATCAATTGTGCCAAAAAAGGATTGCTTTGCGGAAATACCATTTTTACTGCATCTCTTTTTCAATTCATCACTTGCTTTATTAGTAAAAGAAATTGCAATTACGCCTTTGTAGTCGGGGAGGGCTAAGAGAACTTTTCCGATTTTTTCAACAACAGTAAAGGTTTTTCCTGATCCAGGCTTTGCCGTTACGACAGCGTTTCCGGGATGGTCAATTATTTCCTGTTGTTCTTTGGTAGGTTCTTTAATCATTTGCAGGATGTATCCTTTCCGAAACCTTGTCCCTCAGATTTTTCAAAGGAGATGCGATTTTATCGTTGTCTAGGCATGAAAGTGACGCTTGGTTTTGCGATAGAAAATGCATCATATTTTCTGCTTTTTTGGTCTGCATTGCTTTAATAAGCGTATTGGTGCTACGTTTATTATAGTGTTTCATGAGTGTAGCTTGTAAAGCGCTATTGGCCAGATCACTTTCAAGATCCACATCTGATACATACAAACCGTAAGTGACAGTCTGTGTACGGATGTAAGTATTTAATACAGAAGCAGTAGCAGGGGGATCCGTTTGGTAAGTCCACTCGTTTTCTGCTGCGTGTTTATCCCAATAATCACACAAACTATTATCGCTTCCGGCACAAATCTCTTTGAGAATACCCATAATGCGTGAAATGCCTGCGTAATAATTATGCGTGGGTTGTTTTGTGGGTTTAGAAAAGATATCGTTATCGGTTCGTAATGCCCAGGGGATATTCAATGCATTACAGACGGCAACATAGGGCTTGAATCCAATTCCTTCAACCGAGATGATGGAGACGTTAAGCCGATCTAAATCTATGGAAAGTGCCCTTGCCAATGCATGATAGAACAATACCTCTGAAGTTCCCTCTACTAGGAAAACTCCATCTGCAAAAAACACCTCTGCTGAAAGGGAATTCAGCCGATAACCGAAATCCAAAATGACTTTTTGCAGCATAGAACTGCAGCCGCCGCAGGCAGCATGCGTGTACTTGGCTTTGGGATAAAGGCGTACTATACTTTGTGGATCAAATCTCGATGCTATATGCGGAGAATGCGAAGTGATAAACACCTGATCGTTAAAATGATTCTGAATATACTCGGAGAGTTTGCGTTGTTGGTGAGGGTGGAGATGAGCTTCGGGTTCTTCGATTGCGTAAAATGTCACATGGTCAATACTCTTTTGGATATTTTGCTTTGCGATCCATGTTGCGAGGAAAATCTGATTATTCCTGCCATCACCACCTAATGTAAGAGGGTGGTCGGCTGATGAGTATGCCAGAGATAAATTGTCAAGAAGCTTCCCAACATCACTTTCGCCAGCAACGAATTGCACACTCTGATCTTCGTTATGAATGGATAACTTACCCAACTCTTGGTTAACGTGGTCAAGAGCTGAGGCAATGTAATGCATAGAGCTAACCTGTTCGTTTATGGAATCTAACTTTTCCTGTATTTCGACAGCTTTTTGCGCATCCTCCAAAGTGGCTGCCTCAGATAGATTTTCCTTTGCAAGACGAAGCATTTGCACACGCTCATGCTTTAAAAAACCAAAGAGATCACGATTGGTATCAACACATTGCATATTCAAGCGCCTAATATACTGACGAGTTGTGATTTCTGCTAATGTGTTTTCGCTGAAGCCAACGAATAATTGATAGGAACCGCCTTTAGAATTTGTGTAACGGATCAGTAATGTTCCGTCTTTTACGTAACCGCCAAAAGCGCTCAACAGACATTCCTCAACAACATCCGTGATTGTGACGGTTATTTCAATCTCATTGGCTCCTGAATATGCATTATAATCACTATCAGAAAGTTCTAAGTCGCGCTCGCTGATAGATTTGTCAAACAATAGACGCAATGCGTATATTAAATTGGTCTTGCCAACATCGTTGGCTCCAATAATTAAGGTTTTATCTTGGAATGTGATTTGTTCATCATTAAAATTACGGAAGCCTTTAACGTGAATGCTGGAAATTTTCATCATTACCCCTCCAATAACCAATTTTGCATCTGTAATATTATATCACAGAACCAAGAAAAAGTCGAGTAATTGCGATTGCATTGCCACAACTTATTTGCAAAAAAGTGCGAACGGAGTAACAATGTTAGCGGCCAACGAAAATGACCACTGGCTATTTCAGCCGGACGCTAACAAAAGGATGTTACAGAATCCATGATCAGGACAGACTTACTATTAAAAGTCAAGCCCGAAATTGACAAGATTTAAGTTTTTTTAAAGATTGACCGCCGCCCGTTGACAAGCAGCAGACAAATGCTGTTAGCCAGACAGCGAGGGCGAGGAAGGGTACAGCAAAGCAAGCCCAGTTAGCCCTCGAATTTCCAGTATAGCATTTGTCTGCTTCTGCTTGTCAAGGGTTCGCTGCGCCGGCTGGCTTGTGCGATTTGGTGAGCTGAGGCTCAAAAGGGTTTTAAGTCATACATCGGTAAGCCTGTCCCGTTTTCTCCAGGGCAAAAAAAGACGGACAAGCTTCTTAATTGCGTGGGTCAGTGCAACATTGTAGTGTTTTCCCTCTGCTCGTTTTTTTGCAAGATAGGTCGCAAATGACGGCTCCCAAAGGCAAACATACTTTGCTGCATTGTAGAGGGCATAGCGAAGATATTTTGAGCCGCGTTTCTCCATGTGCGCATGACAGTTTGCGAGTTGCCCGGACTGGTAAGTGGAAGGCGACGCTCCGCTGTATGCCAAAATCTTATCGGGAGAATCGAAGTTGGAGAAATCACCGATTTCGGCAAGGATCATAGCTCCCATGTGGGTTCCAATGCCCGGAATTGTGGTAATTGGGGACTGAATTTGCTTCATAAGAGCAGCTATTTCGCTTTCAATTTCCTTGATCTCTCTGTCGAGTTCTCCAATCAGACAGATCGTGTGTTTCAGTTCCATGGACTTCACTGGGATCCTTGCCCCCACGGAATTGGTGGCAACGTTTCGAATTTCAACGGCCTTTTCTTTGCCGTAACGCCCTCTGGAAGTTTCGCTGAGCAGATTCTTTAAGCGTGTCAAATGTGCTTTAGAAATCTGTTCTGCACTTGGAAATTCACTTAAAAGGGCATAAACAGAAGCTATATGGATATTGGAAACCAACTTTTCCAATTCAGGAAACAAAATAGTGACCAAGCGAGAAACAGATTGCTTCAGTTTTGTTCTTTCACGAATTTTATCAAATCTGTATCTTGTTAGTGACTTTAGCTCCTCATTGTGGTATAATGTCGGTGTGTAGGGCTTGAGGTCTACATGAGACATTAACATAGTTGCAATCGTTCGTGCATCAACACGGTCGGTCTTGGTTTTTCTAAGACTAAGACTTTTCCGGTAGAGATTGGTGTGCAAGGGATTCAGGACATAGGTTGGCAGGCCGCAGTCAAGAAGAAAACCAAGGATGTTACAGCTATAATGTCCGGTAGCTTCAAGTCCTACCTTTATTATATCTGAGGGCTTTGTGCAACTCCGGATTACCTGTAAAAGCGTATGAAAACCATTAGCATTGTTCGCAATGGTAAACACATCCGCCAAGACCTCGCCTTCTGAGCTTAGAATGAAGCAATCATGCTTATCCTTGGCAACATCAATTCCAACACAAATCATACTCGTACCTCTCGTTCAAAAGTTTTCGATGCTGTATCCGCAGACACCCTTGCTCCTGTAGCCTCGTGCGAAATAAACCGTCAGGCGGTATCTTACTGATTAACAATCCTGCAAAGGGCTGTGGTCGGAGCCTGTGCTACACCATCGAGTGGTAGGGGACGGTAACCGATCCACAGCATCCTCTACAGTGTAGCACAGGTTCACACTTTGAACAACTTTGAGCTACGACTCCATTATACGAGGGGACGGTTCTCTGTCGTTGTGAGAAAAGTTGTAATTTCTTAACGAAAAAGCATAAATAACTTTAAAACTGGCGCAAAAAATACGCAGAACGCAGAACCGTCCCCTGTCCTGAATTATTAGAAAACTAACACAAGGAGTAAAAGTGTGAGAGAATATACCATTGTTCCAGAGTTTCGCTACTTCAAAGCATTTCCGATTGTAGCTATTATCTATCAACTTGTTGCAGTAGGATTTATTATATTGGGGTGCTTCATTACCTCCTCGGGTTTTATTCTTGCATTACTATTTCAGATCTCCTCAATTTATTATTTGGTGTTATGTCTATGCAATAGGAATTATCGTTTAAATTTTACTTCTGATGGCATAATTGTATGGAATATTTTCAAAAAATCGAAAAAGCACAAGACCGATAACTTGCGCTGGAAAATACGGAGAATACCGTGGTACAACGAATATTATATCTTTTTGTATTCATCTGGGCGAATTCCAATTGCGTTTATGAAACCTCTCTGGAAGAATGCGCTTAAAACTCTGTATTTTCCCCATTTTGGTGCGTTAAGCAGCGAAGAACTTAAATATCTGAAATTCTTAAAAAGTGCAGGGATCCTGGGGCAAGACATAAGAGGTCGCTTTTATGTTCTTCGGTAAACAGACTTATTATAGCAGGACAGGGGATGGTTCTCTGTCTTTGCGAGAAAAGTTGTAATTTCTCAACGAAAAAGCATAAATAACTTTAAAACTGGCGCAAAAAATACGCAGGACACAGAACCGTCCCCTGTCCTGAAGGAGACCAGCTATGAATAAAAAAACAGCAAGGGAAATCTATTTTGATAACTTGGGTAATTTCTCAACAATGAAACGAAATGGAGAGTATCGCGAATACATAAAAAGCAAAATTTCTGTTGAATTTGAATATCAATGGAGCGTTGAGATTAAAAACAACCTTATAGATAACATTATCTGCAAAGAAGAATTTTTTAAAATTGTTCCGTTATCTCGTGTTAATTTGCCTGAAAGTGAAATTATAGAAGCATTTAAGGTGCTATCTTTGCGGTGCTCGAAAGATAAGCTTAGAGATAATTTAGAAAAATTGCAGAAGCTTATATCGCCTCAAATTTATGAACATATTATTTCTTTGCTGTAGAGTGTTTTTAAGGGATATAAACAGGACAGGGGACGGTTTTGCGTGAACCATATTGAAAAGTTAGGATAAAAAAGGGCAAAGAGGAGCTAACCGTAAAAACTCGGCTTTAAAAATTCGGTTTTTACAGTTTTATTCTTTCGGTTTCAAGGCGTAATTCGGATCGTAATACTGTCCTTTTTCCAAGAGGATGTAGATCATTTTCAGTAGTTTTCTGGAAACTGCGATGATTGCTTTCTTTTGCCCTATGTGTCCCTGATGCGACCAAAACCATCTTGCAAAGCCGGAATTTCTGACTTTTACCGCACCCCACGCTGCCTGACATAAAATCGTTTTTATGTATTGATTGCCCGGCATGATCTTACGGGATTTTATCTTGCCGGCACTT
>JAZUCE010000180.1:0-4578 GCA_045638905.1 Faecalimonas sp. | reverse complement strand
GCCTGTCCCAAATCCATTCTCAAAATACCCGATAAATTCAATCTAATTACTTATTTACCGTATTCTGAATTGCGTATAGCTTATCCCAAACATTACGCATCAACTGGATCAGTATGATAGGCGGCATTTCCCGCAGCTTTTCATATGGATGATCTTCAAGCAGCACGAGAAAAACATCTGCAGGTGTAATGGCGAGATACCCATTATAGGCTTCCTGGAATGCCAGCTCAAATATGTGCCAATTAAACAGGAAATCCAGACGATCAGAATCATTCCAAACATAGTCAGGCTCAAAACCGAGTGCTTTCTGGAACCGCTCCAAAGAATAGGGGCGTGTAAATGCAACCTGATACAGACCGGTCTTTTCAAAGCAGTCGACAAAGTCATAATACCGTTCAATCACTGGCTCTTCCGTTTTAACAGGCATAAGCCGAACAACCGATGCAGTGATTGTCGGGATACCATGACATTTTGCGATGCTAACTCTTTTAGCACCGTCAATGATATAAAATGTACCCAGATACTCATAGCATGTAACGGGACAGCAACCACCTTTGTTACCAAGGTAGTGCCAGTAAATTTTGCACCATTTTGTAGCAAAATCACTATCCGGAGCCGGAATCGGTAAAAAGTCCCGGGTATAACGCTGTTTATCAGCATCGTTTGCCAGACCTGAAATCCGATCTGTAGGGATTCCCATAATTCCGATGGTCACCTTCTCCGCAATCATGTCTTCTGTCAGAATGTCAGAAAGTACAGGGACATACGGATCAATACCATCTTTGGTCATCTTTCGCATGTTCTTCTTACCGGCATTGTAAGCCTTGCGGTAAACTGCCCAGGATTCTGCCTGAATACGCATAATAGTTCCCCCTTTTACCTGGCTTGCGTGAAACACGCACAACAGCCTGTTGCCTTTTGAGAATACCTGTCATTATAAATCACATGTACAAAAAAGAACATAGACTAAATGATATTAAATATGCACTTTCTTGAACTATAAAATCGAAAGCACTCACACTAAGGCAGTAAAATTTAATAGAACGAAATGCCTTAAGCGAGTGCTTCCAGATTATAATGATTGTATGTTTGATTTATGCTGCAGTATTGCGAATCTTAAAATCGGGATTGCTGATTTTATACAGCTCATACCAAGACTCCTGCAGCAGCTCTGCCAGTGCCCAAGATGTCATGTTCTTCAGCTCTGCAAAAGTATGATTCTTCAAAAGAACCAGAACCGCATCAGCTGTTGTAATATTCAGATAACCGCCAAAAGCCAGTTTAAGAGCCTTTTCGAACTGATACCAGTGGAACGTAAAGCTCCACCGATCTGAATCATTCCAGATCCGATCGGGTGTATAGCCAATTGCCTCCAAAAATGCATCATTATCTGTAGGCTGGGTAAAGGCAATCTGATAAAGACCAGTTTTCTCGAAAGTTTTAACAAACTGGTAGTAACTCTGAATTGCAGGATCCTCTGTTTTTTCAGGTAAGATTCTGGTAATCTGGGCCTTAATACCCATTGCACCGTGCGCCTTCAACACGCTGACACGCTTCTTGCCATCAATGACATAGAATTTACCCATATACTCATAACAGCGAATAGGCTCTGCCAATCCCTTATCGCTGAGATACTCCAGATACAGTTTGCACCACTTCTCAGCAAAACCGGTTTTTACAGAGGGAAGCGGCATAAAATCAACGGTATACAGTTCCTTATCGCTGTCAGATGCAAGACCTACGATCTGGTCTAAAGGAATCTCACAGACACCCAATTCCACTTCACCTGCAACCTTCGCCTGTTCGAGAACCGATTCAATGCTTACCAGCGCAGATGCAACACCATTGCCGGATTCCTTGCGCACAGCTCTTTTTGCCCGATTCTGAACAGCAGAATACTGTTCCCATACTTCTGTTTCAAATCGCATTATATATCCTCCTTTTACGATGTATGCATTTATTAACAGGCATAACAATCAGTCATCCTGTATATACACATTATATGACTTAATGAACTTAAATGAAATATCAGAAATTGAATAATATATACACTAAATTGTTTTTGTGCTTGATCAAGACAGCCCCGGACCCTTAAAGGACCCGGGACTTATTCAAAAGGTATTCGGAATAGGAAAGGTTATAGGATTGTTTGAAAGGAGTAAAAAATTAGGAGACAAAGTAGTGGCCGAATACCCTATGAACATCATTAAGCAGTATGAAGAGTTGCACCTTTCACTTCTGATTCCATGCGATTTGCATAGCTCAGCTGATATAGGTCTTTCCAGCATGTCTGGAAAATGCGCGCTAAAACCCAGGAGTCCATTCGAATGATTTGGGTAAAAGAATACTTCTCAAGCAGAATTACCAGTGCATCTGCAGATGTAATATTTAAGCCATTGTCAAAAGAAGTCTCAAAGGCACGTTCGATTTTAGGCCAATGGGTCAAAAATGAAGTTCTGTCACTGTCACTCCATTTCATCATGACTTCTTTATCCAGCGCAGACTGTAATTTTTCAAAATACCCCGGTTGTGTAAACTGCAGCTGATATAAATTGGTTAAATGAAAATGAACCAAAAAGTCAAAATATCGCTTAACTGACGCAGACTCGCTCTTTACCGGCATCACTCGAATAATCTGCGACTTAATAATCTCTGCGCCGTAAAATTTAGCCACACTTACATCCATCAGTCCGTCAAGAACGTAAAATCTTCCGAGATACTCCAGACAATAGATTTCTCTGCTGTTTTGATCCTCTACAAATTTCTGATATACGGATCGCCATTTTGCTGCAAATTCGCTGTTCAGATCTGCGACCGGGAGAAAGTCTCGCGTGTACATTTGATTCGATTCATTGCGCTCTGCAACACCTACAATCAGATTGACAGGAATATCCATAACGCCTAAATCCAAACGGCAGGAAATCATTCTATCATCAAGAAGAGCATCCAGTGCAATTGGCTGTGTAGCAACACGCTGTTTTTTATCTTTTAATTGATTCATCATAGCAATCGAATGTGCTTTTTGATATTGCGCATGTGCCTCACGCTCAAAATTCATACTGGTTCTCCCCTTCCGCCATCACAACTGATATCACAGAAATAGTTCAATATTTTCCGTAATTCCCTGTTGTTTGACCATATTATACCAACATAGAATTAAATATTGAATGAACAAAGTATGTTTATATATACACTAAATTATCGCATGATCGTTTATGGTATGATAATGCATGATTCTCCCCTGTTCATCTTTACTTGAATTATTCTCATAAAAAAAGAGCACCCTTCACATAAAGGGTACTCTTTTAGAACTAACCGTTATTATATGTATTTTCGTTCAATTTTCCCTCGCTTTTTGCAACAGCAATTGCAGCAACAGAGTCGCCAACACAATTTAGCGCTGTAACAATCATTTCAATCGGGCGATTAATCGCAAGAATGAGGGAATATGCAATGAGCGCCTGATCTCCTGTGAACCCAACACCTGACAGGATCGTAAAAAGGATAACCGCGCCTGCGCCTGGTGCCGCAGGTGTACCCATAGATGCAATCAATGCCAATACCATGATTATGCCAAGTTGAAAAACAGTCACATCATAGCCACCGCAGCCAGCAATGAACAGCGTAGCGATCACCTGCATAATTGCTGTACCATCCATGTTAATTGTCATACCCAGCGGCAGCACAAAGGATGCAATCTCAGAGTCAACGCCAAGATCCTTTGTGCTGACATCCAGATTCATAGGTAATGTGGCTGCACTGGAAGATGTAGAAAATCCAAATACAATAACGCCAAAAATCTTACGGATAAACACAACTGGATTCATCTTGCAGATAAAGGCAAGAATGCATGGATAACCAACGAACAAATATGTAAGTAAGAGAATCGTACAAATCACAAAATAGGCTAACGCGGGCTTTAAATAGTCAATGCCATATGTTGCAAACGTACGGCACAGCAGCATGAAGATTGCACAAGGACCAAATTTGGTAACCATGTAATTAAGAAAAACGACGATGATTCTGCTTGCTTCATCACAAAACCGATATATCGTACTATCCTTTCCCAGATCGAGCTTGTTCATGCCAAGTCCAACAACAACTGCAATAAACACGATACCCAGAACTGCGTTATTAACGGAAAATGTTGAGATAATGTTGCTGGGAATAATATTTAAAATAACATTTAACGGATTGCTGCCTGTTGTTCCTGAAGAAATGCTGATACCTTCAATGGTAGCGCTGAACACGCCTGCTTTAAAAAACACCATTCCAAATATTGAGGCAAGTACCAGCGCAATACCGCTTGTCAGCATGAACCAACCAATGGTTTTCGCAGAAACCCGTCCAAGAGTAGATGCTTCACTGATTTCACTGATTGCCAGGACAATAGAGCTGAAGACCATAGGAACAATAATAAGCTGCAGCGCTCGAATAAAGAGTTGTCCGCCTAAATAAAACAGGCCCAAAGCACGTTCTCCGCCGGGAACCGTAATATCCTGAAAGAGCAAATTGTTTATGTTTTGCCACAGTATGCTGTCAGAACCTGCATACTCACGAAATACCATAAACAACAAA
>JAZUCE010000179.1:0-1580 GCA_045638905.1 Faecalimonas sp. | reverse complement strand
ATCATTGTCCACAGAAAAAGTGCTGTGCGTATTCTCTTGTCCCATAAACAGATCTACAACAGCATTTGTCGCATCTGTTTGGAAATCTTGATTTTTAAATTTTAACTTCATTTCTATCCACCAATCTCTTTTGTTAATAAGGAGAAATCTGGAGAAAACTCATTATACTCCATTTGGTAAATGGGCACCTTTAAATCTTGCGCAATATCTAATAAACTTTTTCTATGAGAGGGTATGCACCTTGCACCAATGTATATTTCTTTTGGGGCTGCAAAAACATATTTCGTGTCTCTATCTACAACCGACCGATATTCATGCTCATAGCTCCATGATGCGTGCTTTATGTTCACAAAAAACACTTGCATAAACAACCGTGTTAGATCATCGTATTCTATTATTTGTTTTCCTGCTTTAATGCTAGATTCGATCGCATTAATTAGTTTCTCTGCCTGCCAATCCATGATGTTGGTAACGTCAATTCGTTTAGAGATATATTGTACCGGAAAAGTGCTACTCGACAAGTTTGTATTTTTCTTTGATTTCATATCGTAGGATACACAGAATCCCTTGTGATTGGCAGTATAATGTGCCCACATTGGCATGGATTGGATTCCGCACATTGTCAAAGATGCGATTCTAGTATACGCCGCAAAATCGTCTACAATTCTGCCACCCCATCGTTGCAAACGTTCATGACGTATGAGAACTTCTGGTCTATAAAAATATGCTCTGCTGTCATATGGATCATTCAAAGCATCTGCCTCTGACATATATATCTGTTGATTTCTAAGCGTCTGGATTTTTAAGTCGTTTAACGAGCTATCATCCGTAAACGAATAGAATTTATATAACACGTTCGGAATATGCAACCGAGTTACATCATAAATCCATCTAAAAACTTCGTTTTTATTTTTAGAAGCGACGATAATATTCATGGCTTTAAGGTAATCCATAGGATTTTCTGTTCGCCATTTTTCAACATCAAATTCTTCCATTACGTTTCTTAGTACCTTATTTTAGAAAAGTCCTCATACCGTGTTGATTCTGCCTCCAGAAACACCGGACAATCTTCCTTTTTGTTGCACTTGCCCTCGTGTAAATAGTAGCAACAATTTCGACTCTTTGTAAATCTCTTTCTTTTTTTGTCTTCGTTAGGTAATTGCAAAGAAGTATATTCAATTTCAATTTCAACATTGTCGTTATCTATTGGGCAAAAGCCGCAGCAAGTAAAATTCCTACTTATAGTTCCCATAGTAACCTCACACAAGTTTTAATTCTATTCCCTTATCACGCAGGATATAGTAGGCATTTGCCATTGCTGTGTCGTTGGCAAAGGAATCACGGGATATGATGACCTTGGCAGGTACATATTCTGCCATAACTTCTACATCTTCGGGGGCAATATCCGTTGCAAGGCAGATAAGAAGCAGGCAATCATCGCCTACGGTATAAGCGGTTTTGCTGTTAATTGCGATTTGATTTACAGAATAGGTTAGCGGGACACCCAGCTTCAGCATAACCTCAAACACCATATCTAAGTCGGTGCGATCGGACTTCACCCGCTGCACCATGCTGTTCAT
>JAZUCE010000178.1:0-35134 GCA_045638905.1 Faecalimonas sp. | reverse complement strand
GATTTGTCGGGCTTTTAAGTGATGAGCACGGCTTACATATCAGTCAGAGAAATATCACGGTATCTACATGTGGAATTGTGCCGAACATGAAACGTCTGGCGGATGAGCAGTTGCAGATTACATTGGCGTTATCGCTACACGGTTCTACACAAGAGAAACGAAAGGTGCTTATGCCGATTGCAAATAAGTATGAGCTTCCGGATGTTCTTGAGGCGTGCGATTATTATTTTGAAAAAACAGGGCGCAGAATTACCTTTGAATATAGCTTGGTACACGGAGTCAATGATAGGGATGAGGATGCACAGGAGTTGATTGATATCCTAAAATCTCGTAATTGTCATCTGAATCTGATTCCGGTAAATCCGATAAAAGAGCGAAATTTCGAGAAACCAAGCCGAAAAAGTGCCGAGAATTTCAAAAATAAACTTGAAAAAAACGGAATAAATGTTACTATTAGAAGAGAAATGGGCTCTGATATTGACGGGGCCTGTGGACAACTACGTAGGCGTTACGTAGAGACCACTGAAAAACCTTGAAAAACAAGGAGAAAACACACTTTTTGCCATTGTATATGATTTCGGGGTGATTCTCTTCGATTTTTAGAGTTTTGGTGTGATTTGTTGTGATTTGCTGTAAGGTAAGACGCATACAAGACGCATAAGACGCAAACAGAAAGACGCATTTCAAGGAGGAAGCACTGTGGCAGGAAGAAAGAGAAGTAATGGTGAAGGTTCTATCTCTTATGACAAGAGAAGGAAGCGGTATAGAGTTAAAGTTACCGTAGGATGGGAATTGAACGAAAAGACGGGTAGAGTGAAGCAAATTACGCAGGACTTGGGTTCATCGTACAAGACGCAGGGAGAGGCCGCTAGAGCGTTAGCAGAATATAAAGCAAGACCTTATGATTTGGCAGATAAAAACATTACGTTCTCACAGTTGTACGAACGATGGTTTGATGATTTTATCAAAGAACACGAATCACATAGATATAGAATTAAGTCGGCATACAAATATTGCTCATCTTTATATAATAAGAAAATTCGTGAGATTACTATTGTAGATATGAAAAATGCCATTAACAACGGAACCACAGTTGAGGTTCGTGGTAAATACAAAGGGCAGATGAAAAAAGCGAGTCCGTCCACAAAAGAAGCAATGAAATACTTATTCAATCATTTGCTACAGTTTGCAACGGAGGCTAGATTAATTGAGCGAAACTATGCGAAAGATTTTAGCCTAGATAAGAAAGTATTCAAGGAAAAAGAGGAAAACCGCAAGATAAAAGAGCCGTTTACAGATGAAGAGTTGACCAAGTTGTGGCAGGCAATCGACTTTGTGCCATTTGCAGACATGATTGTTTATGCTTGTTACAGTGGGTGGCGACCAAGTGAAATCATTGAACTAGAAGTTGCAGATGTCGACTTGGATGGAGAATTCATCAAAGGCGGTATTAAAACGGATTCGGGAAAGAATCGGTTGGTGCCGATACATCCACGAGTTATGCCAATCGTACAAAAATACTATGAAGATGCACTACGGATTGGCAGTAAGTATCTATACAACGATGCAGATAAGAAGCGAGGTCTGAATGGTTTGAGTTATGACCAGTATTTGACTCGTTTTAACAATGTGATGAAGGCGTTAAAGTTCCGTATGGAAATTACTCCACACTATACGCGACATACCTTTATCACAATGGCAAAATCGCGAGATGTTAAGATGAATGAGCATGTTCTGAAATTGATTGTTGGACATAAGGATGTAGATTTAACAGAACATATATATACGCACAGAGAATTAGAAGAATTAAAAGAGGAAATACGTCTACTGAAATAGAAGGAAAAGCGAATATAGAAGTATGAGGTGTTGAAAGGGATTATTGCAGAAGCAATGTCCCTTTTTTGTGTGGAATTCACGCAGGACATACTTTGGGCATGGTTGGTGGTTTTAGTCACTATAAACCTAGTAACAAGCCTTGAATCTAAGACAATAATTTGTATAAACGGTTTTAACTATTTGATTATGTACTAGGTGACTGACATTAATCGTTTCAAGAGCAATAAGGTAGTGTGCCATTATTTACATATTTAAATAATAATGTTGATTTTGGCACAGATATGTTTAGTGTTCCAATAACTCGAGGAATAAAGGGTATATGTGTCAACCTTAGTGGTGCTATTAGATATACACATCCTGTCCGACCGAAAAAAATAAAAATCCTACAAACTATAGTATATGAGATGTTTTTATCTTCAATTATTTATAGAAAGGATTTGATAGGTATGACTATATATCAGAATGAATTAGAATTGACTGACGAACTTTTGAAACAATGGTTTGAGGCGAAAACGCCAGTATTAATAGACTCTCCACCAGGTAGTGGCAAGACATATAATATACGTTCTTCTATGCATACATTTGCAGAAAAATACAAAATCAGAATTTTGGCTACAGCACCGCGTAAGGAGACCGTAGCCAATATCAAAAAGGAGTGTGATGGTTGCTCCCGCATAAAAGTAATGACGATACAGGCCCTACAGAATATGGAACCTCAATCTATGATGGATTACATAAACCAGTTTCAAATAGTAGTTCTGGATGAAGTACATGCCATGGTGTCTGATGAATTTGCGGATGACAACCATATTTTCATGGAAACGCTTATCGAGGAATATGATGGTTTGATTATAGGGATGACAGGGACTAATTTTTTTCATCTTGAAGACCTGTTTACTGTTGCGTATGGTAAGACATGGAACATGCTCCAAGTTGCAAGAGATTATAGTTTTTTACAGGATAATAGTATCACCTTTTTTCAGTCTGTTGAGACAGCAGCATACATAATCCGCCATGCTTTGACTAGTGGAGAAAAGATTTTTGTTGGATGTGATTACATTGAAGATTTAGAGAAATTACGTCAGGGGTATGAAGAACAATCATTTGTAATTATTTCTGATGGGAATCAAAAAAAGGGTAAGATGTGTAGACAGGCTGATAAGAAGAGTCTTATGAACACAGGTTACTATCCTAAAGGGAAGAATATTTTATTTTGTACACGAGCATATGAATTGGGAACAAATATCAAAGATGACGTTAAAACAATATTGCTTTGGTCGGATGATTTAACGACACTTGTTCAGTTTTCTAGACGAGTCAGAATAATGCACCCAGGACAACAGGTAAAAATTTATGTGAAGGCTTTTAATGGGGCTGAACTTACCATTAAATGCAATGAAGCAGAAGTGATGCTGAAGCAAAGTAGGTTGTACGAGGAAGATAAGACAGCATTTTGGGCCAAAAATTATCGAAAGGTCAAAGACCCATCGGGAATTGTGTATACGGCACAAGGAGAACATGAAGCCCTTGTGTTGCGAATTGACAAATTAAAACAAGCATATTGGAAAGCGCGTAAAGAGGTTTTTGGGGTGCCCGAGATGCGTTATTGGGTGCATATGGTATGTAGCGTTTTTGGAGGTTGTGCATTTAAGGTGCTTTCTAAACCGCAACTGGTGGATTTTATAAAACGACATGAAGGACGGACACTTAACAAAGAACAAAACAAAGAACTAAAGAAAGTATCAGGACAGAAAACGATTGCGGGTATCAATCAGGCATGTGAACAGGAGGGACTGGAACAGAGAGTTGTAGTTGAACGTGAGAATTGTTATGTGAATGGCAAACGAACCCAACCCCGTGTATGGAAAATTGTAAAAGTGTAGATAGGTGCATGAATGCATTATAACCCAAAATCCACCATTTATATCATCTTATATATAGCAGGGTATTACGCTATGGGGGTGATAGAAATGTATGGCTACAAATTTTTAAAAGACGAGTTGTGTACGGCGCGAAACGTTGATTTGGGTGGCTTTCTGATTGAAATAGATAGTGAACGATTTTATACAGATGATGATGGATATGTTCGTGACCAGAGAGATAAAAAATTCAAAGTGGACCGTGTACAAAACCGATATTACATGAATTCAGGAGGAGAGTATTCATCGGGAAATGCAATCGACTATTTTGCCCATATAATTGGGCTAGGATTTATAAAGGCGGTTGAGGTATTGTTAGCATATGTGAATAGTAAAAAATAATAGAGGGGAGGTGAACGACGTATGGTAACAAAGGAAATGTTTGACGAAATTAAGGTTTTAAGAGGTAAGGTGGCTCGATTAGAGGCTGTTGAAGCATCAAAAATTGGTTCTACGATTTGTGCAGTTCTATTGAAACAATACAGGGAAGACCTAGCCGGTATGTGGGATTTGGTCCACCTTAGTTTCGAAAATATGGATTATTACATGTCCAAAACTATTGAACTGTATTATTATTGGGGATTAAAAGTAGAAGAAATTAGTGAGCATTTTTTTCGTAGTACGAAAACGCCTGCAACTGTAAGAAAAATGATAAATGATTTTTTTGTGGATTTACACATTAAAAATCTGCATGGATTACCGCCAATATCTCGTAGTGCAAAGAAATAGTAGTTAGATATGTTACTAGCGTAAAATACATAATAATAGTAGACATATAAATAAAGATTAATTGGATGTTTTATAGTTCTAACAGAATATAGAATTGAAAATTATGAAAGTTTATATGCCATATATAAGCAAGGCATTTGACGATGTCTTGAATGAGATTGACGTCGTATAGGTAGTACTTTTTCATAGTTTTCTCCGGAATAGGGGTCACGTGATAGCGTGGCTCCTTTTCACTGTATATGAGAAAACTTATTTTAAACCGAAGATACGCTTTTTGTTGCGAAGGTTATTTTTACGTTTTATAATGTAGATGTTCGGTCAATGAATTACGTATGAAAAAAGTCTTTTTTGTAGATAGTGAGAATGTTGCCGATAACTGGATATCTCTGCTTAATACCTCTGCTCCTGATGATGAGATTCTTGTTTTTTATACTGCGAAAAGCCCGCATATGAATTACAAAAATGTCATTACTCTCAAGCAGTCTGACAGAGAAGTTACATTTATAGAATGTTTCGAAGGTAATAACGCACTTGATTTCCAATTATCCACCTATCTCGGTCATCGCATCCATACCATTGGTGATGATGAATTCGTCATTGTTGCAAATGATGCCGGATACGATGCTGTAGTAAAATACTGGAGAGAAAGGGATTATCACATAAAACGCATTCACGGCAAAGCGTGTGCTACTCTCTCGGCTCCAGCGCAAGAAGAAAACCCTGCACCGGTACCTGTTCCTAAGGTTATTGAAACTAACCCAAACGGTGTGGATGAAAATGCGAAGGAAATTTTAGTAATTGTAGGTAAATCCAATCTACAAATACTACACGAATCGCTCAAACAATTATATGGAACGAAAAAAGGCAAAAGCATATACAATGCTTTTAAAACAGATACTGCATACAATAATTTCATTGCAAAACATGATGATATGTCTTTGGCAGAAAAACATCAATCATACTGTTCCATCGTGTTCACGATAATGGCTCCGGAGGAAGTTATGCCTGATGATTTTCCAAAACGTCTTTATGACTTTTGGTTGAAGAAAAAGAATTTGAACTCTTTGAAAGCCCTCTTGCAGCAAGAGTATGGCAAGGAGAAGGGTGAGAAATACTATTCGCTGTTTAAAGTACATATCAAATTGTTGGATAAGATAAAATAAGGAGAAATTGACCGGACAACGCAATCATTATTATATGCGACAAGGAAACACTCAGTTTGGGTGTTTTTTTGTTGTATAGAGTTCTTTTGCAAACTCCTTTTTGATATCTAGTATCTAAAAAACTCATAATATTTTTGTAAATATTAATATTAAAGAATAGTTGGAGGACCAACTGAAGGAGGAAATGTTATGAAAGAACGAATGAATTATGCAGAGTTTTTGGATGAGGTTTTTCAGGAATTGACTGAAAATACCGAATGGAACTTGCAGGATGTTGCAATGAAAATGTTCATGGATGGTTGTAAAGGAAATGAACCGGCGGACAAGTCGTTTATTCAAAGAATCAACTATAAGCACTACGGTGTAAAATCTGATGTGCTAAGAGGTGATTGGCTTGCTGTTTATAAAAACGGCAGCAATAATGAAATTGCCTACGAATTTCCAATGACGTTGTTGTACGCATTGTATCGGTACACAGGTGGAATAGGATTGGTTTGGTATGAATTGAAAAACACTATGAACGGCTTGAAGGGTGCAGAGACATACAGTATGTTAAAAGGACTTTGGGAATATGAGAGACTGAAAGAACATTTAGTGATGAAAATTTTCCCATATAAGGAAGGCGATTTTTGTGATTGTATTGGATTTCAACACGGAGATGTTGCGGTCTTGTTATGTGATGCTTCTGAAAAGGATAAAAATCCTGAATTGATTCGTCAAAGTCAGTTATCATACTGGCGTAAAGAGGAATTTGAAGTCGTAAAAGATGTATTTGAGCATATGACCGAGAATAACGTAGCAAATATCTTTGTTGGATTGGATGAGAAAGCGGACAGTTCTGGAAAAAAGAGATTACATAGGACTATTGATATCGAAACACCGCTGTTTCTCTCTAATGATGATGGCACTTATGGAGCAATCGCTTTGTATTACAAGGATTCACAGATTACCATTTCACATCTCTTCACAGAGGGAGATTTTTGGGTAATAATGCCTACAACAAAAGAAGCAATTGTTTTTCCTACATCCTGCGTAACAGAAGAACAGGTACGCGAAAAATTACAAGAGATTTTGCAAAAAACGCCAGAGGAAAAGATACTGTCTAAGCAAATACGTTACTATGATAGCGGAAAAGACACGTTAGAAATTTTATAATTAGTTGGTACAACGAGGAGTCATTCTACTGCGGTGGAGTGGCTTTTTCTGTTGCAAATCTTGTCTAAAAAATATTTGAAATAATTTCAAAAAAGGCCTTGATTAATACTCCAAAGCGCGCTAACATGCATATAACACATTCCTCCTTGTACAGTGACTACGTGTTGCTGAAACAAGAAAGTGTTTAAATGACGATAACAAAGATTTACGAACCAAATAACATAGACTAATTGAGTCACAGAAATAATCATGCAATATGCGTGGGCTATTTTTGTGGCTTTTTATTTTGCAAAGAAGGAGGTGGAATTGAATATTTCAAATAAGCAATGGAAAGAGGGTGAGAAGAGAATGGAAGAGAAGATTGCAATTTTTGATTTAATTGTAAATAAAGAAATTATCGAATGGGAGGTTATGAGACTAGAGGCTTTGACAAAATTGGCGGAGTTGATTCGCATTGTTCGGCACAATGTTGAGAGTAACAATGCGACAAAGGAAGAGTTAGTAAAAATTACAGGCTGTGATGAGGTGGCAATTCAATTAGTTTTGGCAGGTATAGAGGAACTGCCAGGTGTAAATCCAATCAAAATTGCAGCGTTAGTATGGGATTCGCTAGGGGAGTTGGAGGATACAAAATAAATCAGGAAAGGAAGGATGATGATGTTAGAACGAGAACAAAACAAAGAACTTCGAATTCAGCAGTATTTACGAGAAAAACAGCGATTAGAATATGTCAAAACGTATGCAGATATAAATTACGAAGTTGCAGAAATACAAGAACGATTGCGAAGTGCCGGACACATATGTGGCGAAGATGAAATTTGCTTTTACATCGATTATCTGAAGATGTACGAGGGGCTTAACATTTGGGAGATAACAGACAAATTGTACCTTTTATTGTGGGAGGAGGCACCACCTCGCATACCACAGGAAGAGAAAATGGAGCCAATAGAACCGTCGTACCGACCAGTACAGGAGTTTGCCTCCCGCAGTCTGTTCCTATATCTCTTAACCTGCAGGATGGGACATTAAAGGAAAAAGAAGAAAAGATTGAGGATGTAGTGGAGGAAGTTACAAAGTCCGGAGGGGAGGACAAGAGTCTAGAGGATACTACTGAAGGTGCAGCGGAAGAGGATGCTGATGAGGTTGTTTCAGAAGAGCCGGTAGCAAGTAATGAGACCACAAAGACCGAAAAGAAATCGCGGAAAACGGAAACGAAGAAAAATACAGAAACAGTAGCACCAGTGGTTACAACGCCGGTAGTTAGTGAATCAGTTGCAACACCGGAGCATGAGGTGAAAGAGTGTGAACATTGGTACCAGCCGGAGTTTAATGGATACGAAATTATAGAGCATTATTCGTTTGCATGCAACGGGTGTGGATATCAGTTATGTACATTGCAGAATTGTACAGATAGCAATAATGAAAGCAGAATTGACGCTGTGAATCTTCCTGACCTTTACTCGCATCCAGCGTGTGAAACTGAACAATTTGAGGGATTATGCGACGGGGGAGGCTTTCATAGTCACTGGTTTACTAATGCGAGGTGTGCTTTTTGCCATGGAAATATTTTGAAAATTTCTTGCTTTTTTTCAGAAACGGGTAAAATGTGCATGAAGAATGAGGAGTCCTTAGGACCATATGAAAAAATAGAAGATGGGCAAAATCCAACAGTATATTTAGAAAGTTGTGATTGTGGCAAAAATAGTATTTTTGTTGGGAAAGTATCGGAAGCATCCCCACATAGCGGACTTCTGTTTTTAAAAGAAACATGCATGTATTGTGGACACACAAAAACGTATCCAGAATAGTGCGTTGATATAGTAGTAATGTTTATTACATAATATACATGAGTAATTTGTGTAAAGGCATATGGAGGTTGTACTATGATAGTACATCGGCTATCTGCCGACATAATTTTTTTTCTTTTATCTTTATAAAATAGTTCATGGTGTGGATGGAATTACCTCCTATATCACACCGAAGAAATTGGCTGTAAGAATGTATCTTATGGCCTTTTTTCCTTGCTAAAACTTGTAGTTTTTGGGGTGGGAATAGTTTTTAAAATCTGCGCTCTCTTATATAGAAAAGGAACAGAAAACTTCTTTCTGGCTGTAAAAATTATTCTTCTGGTCAAGTATATATAGTAAAAATAGGAGGCAGATATATATTTTGCCTGTATAGCCACAAAATCTGAAAGAATCTGAAAGAATGCAATGTTACGACATAGTTGTTTTTTCTGTTAATCCTCTATAGTCCGCTTTTTCAAGTAAAAACCATTCTTTTTGCTGTAAAAACTACTGTTTTTGAAGGAGATTGCTGAAAATCCACATGATTGTTGAGATTGGTTTTAATAACAACGAAAATGGTGGCAAGGGTTCAGAAAAGATGTTGTTTCAGCCCTCTTTTGTTTGCTACAGTTAAAATACATAATATTAGTGGTACATATCTATAAAGGCAGATGGCGGTTTCATCATATGGTAATTGCTGGTTATCTGTCCCGTATTTTTTATCACTCCTTATGAAATATGTGATTTTCGGTATGGTAAAACGCAACCATTGCATACCAAAGAAATCGGCTACGAAAACTCGTGGCCTTTTTCTTTTGGGAATTATTTTGGGAAAGGTTTCCGGGTATTGCTTACGCCAGTGATGTAATTCAGGCTTACATCATAGAATTGAGCCAGTTCAACAATATGGTTAACAGGTATTCTAACCCTTCCGTTTTCATAATCAGAATAGGTGGTCTGTGCTACACCTATAATGTTCGCCACATAGGTTTGATTATATCGTTTCTCTTTTCTTAAATCCTGTATTCTTTCCGTATATCGCATTTCAATCACCTCATCTGGATTATAAAAGATAGAAAAGGAAACAAGGGATTTTAGGGGAATATCCGTTAAAGAGTAATCGATTTTGTTTGGGTACATGAAAACACATACTATTTTTATAGAAAGTAGAAAGAAGGTGAGAGGAAAAAATTATGTGGCTCCTATGTTATGGAGTAAATCTTTTGTTTGTCATTTAGCAGAATCAGCCAGTCCTCCAACTGGCTTTTTCTGTCTTAAGTGAAGACGTTTGAATAAAAATTACGTTTGACAAAGCAAAATCCCTCTAGTACAATGAGTGTCATTAAAAAGTCACGGGGGAATTTCAGTATGAAAAGAAAGATAGTTGGTTTACTTGTATTAGCATTGATATTATTGTCTGCGTGCGGAAAAGAACAAAAAGACGATGCTCATAATCATGACCACAACCATGAATCGGGGATACATTTGAGAGTTGGATTGTCTGCTCAGGATGGAGAACCAATGTACGTTGCAGCAGAGCAATTTGCTAAAGAAGTGCATACTAAAACAGATGGAGCCATTGAAGTAACCTTATATGGTTCAAACCAATTAGGAAGTGATGATGAGTTGCTTGCTTCCGTTGCAGAAAAAGGTGATAAAGTAGATATAGTTATTTCGGATATCACTAACTTCACTGCATACGATGCGAAAATTGATATTTCGAAAATGCCATTCGCCTTCGCAAGTTATCAAGAAGCAAGGGAATTTATGGCAAGTGACATTCAGAAAGAGGCAGAGTATAGTTTGCAAAAAAGCAATATGCAAGTACTAACCCATTATACTGGTGGATTTCACCAACTCACACTCAAAGGGAAAATGTTAAATGGCACCAAAGATTTGCAAGGAGAATTCATTGCAACAACAAGTCGGGGAATCGGTGATGTGGCAATGAAGGCATTGGGAGCGATGACAGAGAAGTATGACATCAATCAATTACAACAGGTATTACAACAAGGTCATTGTAAGGGATATGAAGGTACCTTAGATACGATTTATAACAATCGTATCTATCAAGGACAAGAATATCTGGTAGTAACGAATCATTGTTTTGATTCTTATCTTTTTGTAATTGCTGATAGTGTATGGAGCACATTGGGGGATAAATATCAGGAGATTATAAAAGTTGCGGCCAATACATCATCTTCGGTTGAATATGAACTTATGGAGCAACAGGAAAAGGAAATGATAGAAAAGATGAAATCTGCCGGAATCCGTATACAATATCCGAATCAGAAAATCTTTTGGGAAAAAGTAGAACCGGTTGTAAAAAATTATTCGTCAAATTATGGGGGATTGACGGACAGACTGATTAATTGGAAAAGTGAACAATAGATAGAAACTAGAAAAGTTGTTGCAATAATGTCGAAAGGCATCGTTTTGCAACAACTTTTTTTGCGGATAGAATTCAATTGTTTTTGTATTTGTCTATTTCAAGTAGTATGCGATAAAGTCTTTCCTGTTCCGCATTGCTTTTTGTGGCAAAGAATTCATAACACTGTAATGGTATGTTCTCGTCAGAAATATTTTGGTTGTCCAATTTCTCAAATAATTGAGCGAGAGGAATGTGTAATGCGTGAGAAATTTTCTCAATGCTTTCCAATGTTGCATTTTTTTCTCCGCGTTCAAGTTGCCCAATATAAGTGGGATGACAACCGGATAATTCGGCAAGATTCTCCTGTGTTAGACCGAGTTTTGTTCGATAATTTCGAATCCTTTGTCCAATTGATTTGGCGAGTTCGTTCATAATTGCTACCTATCCTCCCTTATGAACATAGTCTATGGATATTGAAAAAAACAATCCACAGACTATTGATATTGATTGTGCCGAGTGATATACTATAAGCACAAATGTCTAAAAATTTGTGCTTATAGTATCCTAAAAAGAAGTAGTAACTAAGGGAAAAACAGTAAAGGAAGGTAGTTTTATGAGACAGAAGAGAGACAAACTTACAAAAAAGATTAGTATCCTCGTTGTTTTAGGACTATTAATCTGCGCTACTTTAGTAATCCCTACATTGGCATCAGATTCAGCAGGAGTAAAAGGTGATACCTGTTATACTCATGGTGATATCAATGCGGATGGTAGTGTGACGAGCAAGGACGCAATCCAACTTTTATATTATGCGACCATTGAAGATGAATATTCTGTGGAACAGGATTGTGATTTTGATGGAGATGAAGCAGTCGATGTAAAAGATGCGATTCACTTGTTATACAGTGTGAATGATTTGTTTTCCGGAATGTTCGGATATGGACTGGAAGGCGTTATTCATGCGTATGGTGAGCCTATCTGGACATGGAATATAACAGATGGAAAGGCAAGTGTTACAGCAAAGTACAGATGTGCCTGTGGTGCTAAAGAAGAGACTGTAGTTGGAGAGGTTGAACTAACAGGGTCAGTTGCACCGACTTGTACAGAAGTAGGTAGTGCAACGTATTCTGCTAGAGCCGTTTATGATAAAGTAGAGTATTTTACAACGAAAAATGCAGAAGTGGAAGCATTGGGTCATCAATTGGGCGATGCGACTTGTGCAGACCGCGAATGTCAGAATACAGGATGTAATTATGTGGAAAAATCATCCGGTCATAACTTTGGCGATGCACACATTACAGCAGCAACTTGTACAACAGCGGAAGTAAGAAAATATATCTGTGCAGATTGTGAATACGAATACGAAGAACACATTGGAGTTGCAGCAGGACATACATTGGATGCTAAAACTCTTCAAGAAGTTTTAGTAGATAAGGATACTTGTGAATATAAACAAATGTATACATGTACATCTTGTAAGGACGAAGTAGAGGGTGCACGTGTTAACAAACACTCTTATGTTGCAACAATTGAAAAAGAAGCAACCTGTCAAGAAGATGGAACTAAAACTTATAAGTGTAAAGACTGTGGAGATACCAACAAAGAGGCAGAGATAATTACGGTAAATCCAGAAGCCCATGTTTGGGATGAAGGCGAAGTACTGGCTAATAGAACTACATATCATTGTACGATTTGTGCTAAAACGAAAACAACAGTAAAGGCTTCAAACGGCAATGTTTCATTAAGTCTATTGAAGCAATATGGTGAAGTAGAAGTAAATGATGCTACGATAAAATTAGACCAAGCAACAGCAAATCAGTTGAATGGAAAAGTTCAGATTAGTGCAGATGTTGTTACAGAAGATATAGGTCTTACTGACGAGGAAAAGGCACAGATTGGTAATAATCCAATTTATGATTTTGGAATAACTTCAAATGGAATGCAAATCTCATCATTTGCTGGAACTGTAACTGTTTCGCTTCCTTATACCTTGCAGGATGGGGATGATGCAGATTGTATTGATGTATGGTTTATCAATGATGATGGAAAAGTTGAGATTGTACAGGGTGTGTATAGCAATGGTTTTGTTACATTTACTACGGACCATTTCTCATATTATACCGTTACAAGATTAACTCCAAAACAAAGATGTGAAAAATATGGTCACAGCGAAACAACACGTAAAGTAGAACCTACTTGTGAAGAGGATGGATATACACTTCACGTCTGCGTGAGATGTGCTGAGAGTTGGAAGACAGATGTTAAAGACAGATTAACTCATCAGTATGAACAAGTGACAGTGGAAGCAACCTGTAAGCAAGACGGAAGCAAGACGGAAACTTGTAAGCACTGTAAAGATAAGCGTACAGCAATTGTTCCGAAGAAAGGACATACATGGAAGACAACCGAAGAGACAGTTGCAACCTGTGAAAAACAAGGGGAAAAGAAACTTGCATGTTCAAATGACGATTGTGACGAATGTACGACGGAAATTGTTCCGAAAAAAGCACATGATTTTGAAAGCAAAACAATAAAGCCTACTTGTGATGCAAGAGGTTATGATTCTAGTAAATGTAAGCATTGTGGTCATGAAGACAAAACAAATGAAAAGAATGCATTGGGTCATGACTATGAAGCAACATGGAACTGGGTAGAAGATGGCGGAAAAATTAGCGCGACATTAACCCTAACTTGTAAACAGGACAAGACACATGTAGTTGCAAAAGATGCAGCCATTGATATCGCAAAACAAGTTGCACCATCATGTTCTAAAGGTGGAAGCACTACATACAAGGCAGTTGTTTCCTACAATCAAGTCCCTTATGAGGATGAATTTGTAGTAGGTGAAGAGAGTTTCGAACATCAGGCAGAAGAAGAGTGGAAATATAATGCTACAAAGCATTATCGCTTGTGTACAGTATGTGGTGAAAAAGCGGATGAAGCAGCCCATGTTTTCGACGAAGGTACTGTAACAGTAGAAGCAACTTGTTCAGAAGAAGGCTCAATCACATACACATGTGCATGTGGTTATAAGAAAACAGAAAAGGTTCCTGCACTTGCACATGACTTCAAAAATGATGTATGTACAGTGTGTGGCTACAATGTAAATGATTGTGACCATGAAGAATTTCATATTGTAAAACAAGAGTTCTCTGAAGCAGATGGAATCTGTGGCAATGGTTATTTCTATTACGAAACTTGCGATTGTGGTGAAGTGAGATATATCTATGATTGGGATTTCTCAGATTGTTGTATTGAATGGGAATATTTTGGTGAGGAACTTGACGCTAACGGATATCAGCAATCAATTGAAATTGGTGTATGCGAGCAATGTCATATGGTATTTGAAGAGGTGTATGGTTGGGAGATAACGGAAAACTGTGAAGGAACCGAGACACGTAAAATGACCATAACAACGCAAGGTAATCAGATATTAGTTGAATATGAAGGATATGGCTGGGCAGGAGAAGAATATACAGAAGAACATCCAGCAGTGGTTCCAGGCGAAGTTATAGATATGACAAAGTATGGCTTGTGTGGGGGAACTGTAACAAAGACACACTGTCCATGCGGTGAAGAATATGGATTCAACGATGGTACTTGGGATACTTGTGACTGGTTGTATAATGGAACAAATAGTGACGAAGGAGCAGATGTTTATATCTGCGCTGTGTGTGGAATACAAAGAATATCTGATTGGGAAACTACAAAAGAGGGTTGCCGAGAAAATTATACATCTACTCTTTCATTCTATAGAGGTGGCGAGAAATTAGTCGAATTTGTAGGTACAAACACATATGATAATCATGATATAGAATATACGTTTGTCTTAGACGGTACAGAGTGCTCAGATGGTTACACGGTAAAGACAACCTGTAAAGATTGTGGAGAAGTGGAAACATGGCACGAGAAACCAGAAGAGGATGGTCACTGGACATATTCATCAAAGATGATGGAATTATCTGACGAAGAAACTTGTGGAGGATATCTTTCAGTATCTGAATGTCCATGTGGACAGTATAGTAACGTTAATCATTTCAATATGAATTGTGTTATGTCTTGGCAAAATAACCGGACAGAAACAGAAGAAGGATACATACTTACTGAAACGCGCACATGCCAAAATTGTGGTCTGAAAGGTATGACTGATACTACATATGTTGAGACAGAACAGAAGTGTACACTTGAAGGAAATCAAGTTACAACATATTGGTTAGATGATACGAAACTTGTTGAATGCAAAGGAAAGACAACAACTCATACGGAAGATTATACAACATATAACTATGAATTGTCTGGTGAGAGTTGTGAAGATGGAGTGAAGATTTCGAGAGAATGTACCGAATGTGGAGATGCCTATACACAAACAAGTTATGGTCATAGCACATTCAAAAAAGAAACATATAATCTCGCCGAATATGGAATGTGCGGTGGAACAGTTTCCATTTACGGATGTGCATGTGGTGAAGATGAAAGGATAGAAGAATCTAGAAAAGATGGTAATGATGATTCCTGCGAATGGTATCACTGGAAGTGGGATGAGGCAACTGACACGTATTACTATAAATGTGTGGATTGTGGCATTACAAAATTGACAAGCAGTAAGGAAGAAGCAATTAGTGGATGTCTTGTTCAGAGAACTTCTACCTATGAATATCTCAAAGGATATAATGTTGTGTTGAGTGTAGAGAGTAGCCAAAAAACATATTCTCATGATTATAAATATGAATTCATATTTAACAACGAGAATGCCGTGTGTTCAGATGGTTTCACTGTAAAAGAAATATGTAAGGATTGTGGAAGCACAAATTCATGGTTTACTAAACCGTCACCAGGAGAACATTATAGTTGGTATGAACTAGAAACTTATGATATGGAATCATATGGTTTCTGTGGAGGAGAAGTAATTGTTCGTGGTTGTCCGTGTGGAGCGGTTTCATCATGGAATAGTAACGAAGACTGTGAATGGACGTGGTATAAATACGAAGATGAAAGTAAAACGACATGGCATGTATGTCTGGAGTGTGGTGGATTCAAATCTGAGCAGAGTGAAATATTAGAAGAGCAAGATTGTTATTATATTTCACGTTGGACAATAACTTTCTATGATGCTGAGATGAATGAGAAGTTCTCATTTGTGACAGATAATAGAATGGAAAATCATAATTACGAAGTGACGTTTAAACTAAATGGAACTACTTGTTCAGATGGCTACACAGTGACACAAACATGTAGAGATTGTGGCTTTACATATACAAATTATGAACAACCGAATGAAGGACAACATAATACATATTCAGTGCAACGCTACAATTTGAAAGACTATGGTCTATGTGGAACTGAAGTTTATGTTAATGCATGTCCTTGCGGTGAAGTGAGTGATTGCTCAACGTACTCTGGAGAAGGCTGCAACTGGATGTGGTTTAAGCGTGATAACGAAACTGGTGCAGAGTGGTATCAATGTTCAGAATGTGGCGGTTCATACTATTATGTATATGGAGAACAGACAAAAGAAGGTTGCTATATAACTAGAGATTGCAATTTTGTTTTCTTTGATAAAGACAATAAAGAAGTTCTTAATGTAGAAGGAACAAATCGCTGGTCTGAGCATGATTACGAGGTGTTAAGTTATACCTTGTTGGGAGACAGTTGTGAGGAAGGTGTCGTTGAAAATGTAAGATGTAAGGATTGCGGATATGAAAGTAGACAGTCGTATTCTTGGCACAAGAGCATGACTGTAAAAGAATATCTTATGTCTGAATATGGCGCTTGTGGAGATGCTGTTCTTTACTATCAAGAATGTTATTGTGGTGAGCAGAAATCTTTTGGCTGGGAACGTTTACATGAAGACTGCAGTATTTCGTATACGACTAATCACTATATTGATGAGGAAGGAATTCGTCATGATGTGGAGGTTTATGCCTGTGCAACCTGTGGTCTGCGAATAGAAGAAAACAAAGTATCAGAAAGAGATGCCTCGACCTGTAAGGAAAACATTACTTCTTCTGTAGTAATTGCAGTTGGTGATGCACTTGTAGATTCGTTTACCTATACACATACAATCGATTCACATGATTACGAAGAAACGGCAACATTGTTACCAGCATCCACAGATTGTGAGGATGGGGTGAAAGTGGTGGAAACATGTAAGGAGTGCCAGTATTCAACTTGGTATACTACTCACGGGCACCACGAAGTAGAGGTTTCTGGAAGCAGAATAGATTTGAGTACACTTGGTTCTGTGTGTGGCGGATATGTAGTACAGACAACATGTGCGTGTGGCGAGTATAGTAGTTTGGAATTGGTAGACACAAACTGTGACTTTGATTCGGTTTATGAAACTCCGTGGTTGGGTGATGATTTGAGTAGCCAGAGTACGGCAGAAAGTTATTTCTATCCATACAATTATGAAACAGGATATATTAAGACATGTGCGGTGACTGACCCAGAACAATGTGGTTTTGCAATAAGAGGATGCGAATACGTTATCTGGGATAAAGATAATTGTCGTGCAACAAAATATACAACATGGCAACTAGGATATGATAAGGCAACAGGAGAGTATAAAGCAGAACTTACAGTTGCTGATTTTGATAGAACTTATCATGATTATGAGGACGCGACAACATTTGAGGAAACATCACAAGGCACTGTGGAAACGAGACTAAAAAGGTGTAGAGTCTGTGACAGTACCTACTCGAGCATTTACACTTGCAACCAAGATTATCAGACTGTTAAGAATGAGGAAGTATGGGTAAATACATTAAATGATGGTGAAAACAAATGCAAAAGTATAACATATGAATATGATTGGTACAAGGGATATCAATATCAGACACTGTATCACTATAATATCATAGATGAGAATGGCGTATCCTCATGGAGTAAACAAGAGTACATTTATGATTGGGACAATTTTGATTGCACCCGTATCTATAGAGAAAGCAACAACAACGGGGTGATAAACGAATCAGAACAGACTTGCCATAAATGGTCTTATTTTCAAGATGCGAATTTAGAGAAAACATGTACTCAATATGGAATACAATATCGTAAATGTGATGTTTGTGATTGCCGAGATGAAGAATATAAGTATGTTTCATCGCCATATGGTCACAATTGGCGTTACATTAGTTCTGAGGGCTTCTACAAATGTTACAGATGTGATTTGGAGAGCATCAATGGTGCATCAGGACAAATCATTATGGAAGATATGACAGAAACCTACGGCAATGACACATCTTATGTAGTGGGTTACTGGAATAAAGGCAACGTAGACTTTACTTATTATGTAAGTGTTGTGCCGACGTCTTCAAATGAAGAGGAAATCGTATTGACAGATATTGACTTTACGGAAATGGCAAGAGAAGAAGATGGCATTCAGGCTATCTCCTTCAACAAGACAGAAGTTGAAACGGCTGCAAAAAAAGCAGTAGAAGCAGAAAAATATACAGGCGAATATGTACTCCGGTTTACTTTTGTTCCGGTAGGAAGTGATGGAAACTTTGATTATGCAATCACTTTTACAGATTCAAGCGAGGAATAGGAGGAGAACTGGATGAAACGTAAATTATTGATATTGCCAATTATTATGGCATTGCTGATTGTGTGTATGATTCCTACAATCGCATCAAATGAAACAAATACAACAGGAGTGACCGTCGCTGACAGCGTCGGTGCTCCTGGAAAAGAATTTCGAATGAAAATTTCTGTTCGTGCTATTTTTGCGGATAATGTAGGACTTGTTGTTACTTACGACAAAGAAGTTTTGACGTTATCTGAAGAATCGCAATGGCTTATTGAAGGGAAAAATCAACTTTTTGACATAAATGTTGCAAATGGTACTGCTGTTTGGGGTGCCGATGCAATGGATGTCAGAGGTGAAATTTTTGAATTAGTATTCCAGGTAAACGAAAACGCAGAAGTTGGAAGTACAACAGAAGTGAATTGTCAAGTTCTCGCAATGTGGAACGAGGATACACAATTGGAAGGCTCAGATGCGGCAACAGTTACAATCAAGAACTTAGCAAAGATTAGTGGGACGATTACAAGTTATGGTGACGCAACTGCGCCTGTGACTGTTGAACTGCTAGATGAACAATCTGTTGCTGTGGACACACTGGTTCTTGAAGCAGGAACAAATACATATGAGTTCGAAGCGGAACAAGGAAATTATACTGTTCGCGTGAGTAAGACAAAACATTGCAGTAGAGAATATGAAATTTCCATGGAAGACTTGGAAGATAAAGTTCAGGATGTGGAGATTCGTCTTTATGGTGATGTAAACGGTGATAACAAAATAAACGCGGGTGATGCAAGACAAATTTTGAAATATTACAATGGCAAGACGTCAGTTATTACGGACTCTGATTTGTATATAAAAGAACTTTCAGATATAAACGGAGATGACAAAATCAACGCAGGAGATGCGAGACAGGTTCTAAAATTCTATAATGGAAAAGCATCAAAATTTGATGATTTTGAGTAGCACTGACCTTTCAATAAGGAAGAGGAGAAAACTGACATGAAGAAAATAGTAACGCTATTGTTTGCAATGATGATGTTTATTGCCGTTCCGGTTTCGGTTTGTGCGGCTTCCACAATGGTTACATTGTCGGGTGCAACTGCAAAACGAGGTCAGATGGTATATTTAGATGTTGCATTGTCTGATTGCAAGAAAGCGAATACACTTGGAATTACAATGGAATATGACTCTTCTGTGTTGAAGAAAGTAGCCAGTGATTGTTCTTGGGAACGTAAGGGAACTGTGCAGGATTTTGCAGTAGCGAAAGACAATGGTGTATGGGGTGTGTCGAAAAAAACAGACTTGAATGGAAAAATCTGTACACTTGCTTTTCGAGTAAAGGCAGATGCTGACATTGGGGATACAGAGGTATCATGTACAGTCATTGTAAAAAACGATTCAAAAAAAATAGGCACATACAAGGCAAAAGCAACGGTGAGCGTTGCGGATGAAACCGCGAAAGAAGAACAAGGGTCAGTAAAGGAAGAGAATATTGTTGATTCCAATAAAAGTGACTCAAATACAAAGGATACAACAACAGGAAATTCAACGCATTCTCACAATGTGAATCAGAATCAACAACACAGTTCTTCTGATAACAAGAATGGAAGTGCGAAGAAACCAAATAATTCGAGTCAAAAACAAGAGAATACGATTGTTCAAAATGATACAAATAGTTTAGATTCGAATGAAACTGCTGCGGAAATAGAAAAGAGTTCTGAAGAGTTAGAAACAGAAGAACACATACATACAGAGAATTGTTCTCATGAGCAATCGGATAGTAATAAAAATCCTTATCTGTTGATAGGAGTATTTACTGTTGTGCTTGTGGTTCTTGTTTGTGTATTTATAAAGATTAAAGCGAAGAAAAAATAGGAGAAGGAAAGCAATGATAAAGAAAAGGATAAATGCGATATTCCTGGCAGTCATTATGATAGCAACGGTTGTTTTGGCAGAATTGCCTACTGTACAAGCGGCTGCTACGGATAATGGACTGAGTATTTCGGCACAAGAAGTACAACCGGGAAATCAGTTTACAGTAAGTGCATCAATCCCGAAAATCACGCAATTGTGTGCATGGATGGATGGAAAAGTTACATTTGATAAAAGTGCTTTCGAGATGACGGCTTTTGAGGCTGCGTCGATTGACAAAACTTTGGTGGACAAGTCGGATGACATGGATGTGGCAAATGCAAATGGATTCTTTTCCTTTGCTGTCACCAGTTCTGAAGATGGATTCTCGTTAGCAGATGGTTATACTGTGACGGCTACATTTAAAGTTAAAGAAGGTGCGAGAGGAACCTATAATTTTGATATTATAGATTTGATGGCATATGATGATAATGATGAACCATTATATGATGCGCCTACAAAAACTCAGGTAAGCATTAACGTTGTAATTCCGGCAACGAAAATTACATCAAATAAAACAGAATTAACTTTAAAAGAGAAAACAAGTGAAACATTGACTGCGACAGTTACACCGGCAAACACAACAGACAGCGTAAGTTGGAAGTCAGCAGATAATAACATTGCAACAGTTGATGAGAATGGTAAAGTGACAGGTGTTGCACCGGGTACAACGACGATTACAATTACAGCGGGTGCTGTGAATACCACATGCTCTGTGACTGTGACTTGTGCTCATGCTAATACTACACCATATGATGTCGTACCTTCTACTTGTACGGTGAAAGGACACGAAGCATATACATATTGTGAAGACTGTAAAACAGTAATCTCAGGTTCAAATGCAGAGTTGCCTTTAGCAGCCCACACATTGAATCATGTGGAGAGAAAAGAAGCAACTTGTGATGTGGATGGTAATATTGAATATTGGCAATGTACAGTATGTGAAAAATATTTTGGTGATGCTGATGCAACAGTAGAAAAAATCCAAAAAGAGACCATTATTACTGCAACTGGTCATAAGAATAGTGAAGCATGGGAGACGACTGAGGATAAGCATTGGAGACCGTGCGGTGGTTGCGGTAATACCTATAAGTTTGAAGAAGGAGACCACGAGTATCCTGACAATATGTCATACAATGAGACAGAACACTGGGATGCATGTACAGTATGTGGTTATATAGCAAATAAAGCAGACCACACAGGTGGAACCGCTACATGTAAGGAACAAAAAACTTGTACAACATGTGGTCAGAAATATGGTGAACTTGGTGGACACGATTATGTAGAAACAGTAAATTCTAAATATGAAAAAACACCGGCAAACTGTACAGATGCGGCCGTGTATTACAAATCATGTTCTGTGTGTGGATTAAAACACGAAACAGAAACATTTACTTACGGTAGTGCGTTGGGACATAAATATTCAGAAACATGGTCTCACAGTGAAACACAACATTGGCATGAATGTTCTGCATGCCACGATAAAAAGGATGTGGCAGACCATACCGGTGGTTCAGCAACATGTTTAGAAAAAGCAACCTGTACAACTTGTGGTACAAAATACAGTGATGTAGGTGCGCACAAATATGAGGAAGAGGTTGCTACAAAACACCTGAAAGATGAAGCGACTTGTACAAAGAAGGCTTTATATTGGAAATCTTGTAGTGTATGTGATGAAAATCATGCGACAGAGACTTTTGAAGATGGTAGTGCATTAGGTCATGATTATAAATCAGTACCGGAAAAACCTGCTAAATGTGAAGAACCAGGGAAAAAAGCATATTACGATTGTTCAAGATGTGACAGTATTTCCTTGAATGGGACAGAAGAATGTACAGAAGCGGATTTGGTAATTAACCCGACAGACCATAGTTATGTAGAAGAAGTAAAAGCAGAATATAGAGTTTCAGAAGCAACATGTACGGAGAAGGCAGTTTATAAAAAATCATGTTCTGTATGTGGAAAAGCCCACGCAACAGAAACATTCAAAACTGGTGAAGTGAATGCACAGAACCATGTAGGTGATACAGAAATCCGTGATGCCAAAGAAGCAAAATGTTATGAAACTGGATATACAGGTAATACACACTGTAAAGATTGTGGTGTGAAGATTGCAGATGGAAAGGTTATTGACAAAATCCCACACAACATCACAACTTGGGAAGTGACACAAGAGCCTACAACAGAAGAAACTGGATTAAAGACCGGATATTGCGAAAATGAAGGATGTACAGATAAGCATCAGGTAATAATCGCTAAATTGGTGGCAACAGGAGATAAAGTGACATCCGATGTTAAGGACAACAGTATTGTGGTAGAATCCGTGACGATATCAAAGGATTCAAATGTTACAGAAAGTGTAATCTTGCAAGTAGATGATGTGACAAACGAAATCAAAGAGTCTGCGGTAAAAGATATCGAGAAAGCAGCGAAAGAAAAAGAGGAAGTCACAGATGCTCACAAAGTGGCAACTATTTTGGATATTAAGATGATTTTACGAGAAGTGCTGGATAATCCAGACAAAGATTTAGTTGCTGATACAGAATTCAAACTTGAAGGTGAAGTGGAAATCAAACTCCAATTACCGGAAGAACTTGTGAAGAAATATGAAAAACTTGTGCTTCTTCATGTAAAAGATGATGGTTCAGTGGAAGTAATTCCATTTACAATGGACCAGAATAATGTTATAACATTCAAAGCAGATGAGTTCAGTTACTACGCATTTGCAGGTGTTGAAAAGCAACCTGTAACAGATAGCGGAGTGGCAGATACAAACAATGATAGTTCAACATCACCAAAGACAGGTGATAATACAATGACATCATTATGGCTGCTCATGGCTGTATGCACATTGTTCGCAATTGTTGTATTAGTTGCTAAAAAACAAAAGAGAATGTTTTAATCTATTAAATGCGGTAGCGTTTGCGTTGCCGCATTTATTATGTATATGACGAGGTTAAAGATGGACAAACGAATTCAAATAAGAAGCAAGAGAAACAGGCGGAGAAAACAAGAGAAAATATTAGTGACTTTAATAATTGTTGTGGCCGTAGTACTTTTTGTGTTAATTGGTGTTTCGATTTTGGGCAAAGATAAAATAAAGGCGGATGAAATAGAAGGCTTATGGATATTTGACAGTAGTACCAGTTATGAATTTGCTTCCGATAATACAGGAATCATGCATATCGGTCAGCAGAATTATCCGTTTTCATATCGGTTAAGTCGGCAGTTGTTAAAGATTGATTTTGACAGTGAATCCATATATGATTGTGTATATGAAATATCAATTGATGGAGACATGATGACGATTGAAGGTAAGAAAGGCACGACAGGCGGAGTGTACGAATTGGCAAAGAAAGATTTGCATGATTAGGAATGTAATTGATGTGCAAAAAGAAGCAAATCTATATATAATATTATAGAGGAAGAGAATTTTTTAAAAGTATTCTGGGCTAATTTTTACATTGCTTTTTATTGGGAGATGCAATATACTAAGTGTCAGAAGGTTATCAATGTAAGGGCAGGTCTTCAATGGCTTGTCCTTTTATATTTTTGCTATGACCCGAAAATTGTAGTTGGATTCTGTACAATATAATAATGAAAAGGTATAATGAATAGGAACAGATTTTTTTGAAGTATTGGAAAATAATAGTGAGGAGATACTAGGAGATGTTAAATAAACAAATTGTTTCGACAATCGGTTCAGTTATAATTAATGTAATTTCAAACGATGTGGATTTTCGAAAAGCAAAAGTAATAGAACGTTTGCATTTTATGAAATTTCGGAAAAACTTGAACAAGTGGATTCGAGAATATGTAAATAAAAACGATGGCACAGTACTTACTACCAGCGCATTTGCACAATATTTTGTCTACCAAAAACCGGTGGAAAAGATATTACAGTATGTATATGAACAAGGTAGTGCAGTAAGTGAAAAAGACTTTGTAACACAATTGGTAGAAGATTGCAAAAGTAGTATTGTAAGTAAAGATGGTCGATACGCTACTACAGATGACTTTGTGTTAAAACATTTCTTTGAAGCGATACTACATAAAATTAAAGAGTTCTTATATGAGAAATTAAGTAGTGACACAAGAATACTGTTATACTCTCACAAGCAACTGGAGGCTAACCTTGGGCAGAAAATAGAGGAAGGAAATGATGTTCTCTTTAATAAAATTAAAGAATTGTTGCCTAGGGATAAAAAAATAACAGACCAACAACTAGTTTGTGAAATTTATAATATTATTAACGCAAAACTATGGTCTGGATGCATTAATGAAGTAAGAAGTCTTTTGCCAATAATTGAGGGAAGAAATGCTGATTTAGAATTGGGAATACAATGTAGTCTTAATATTATGTCAAATGAGGACATCCCATCGGTAAATCCTTGGTCAGATGTTTGCAAGATAGACATTGCAAATATTCGCAATGATGTTGTTCGGAAACTAGTGTTGTTCAATTTGGACCAGAGGACCAATTTGTCTCTTATAAAAGGGCAAGCATTAAGCGAAGAATTAAATAATCTAATTTCCGATTTAATGGAACAAGACCAAGGCGTTGTTCTAGAGAAAAAGTTAAAAGAAAATGGTGTCGTTAATACTTATGAGATTGCAATCACGAATAAATATCCGTCTGAAATGTGGCTTGTTAAACGTGCCTGTGCGGTGTATTTATATAATGAGCCAATACTTATCGCAGATGAAATGGAAAAACTTCTTGGTGAAGATGCAAATTTTATTGATAAGATACTGATTGGCACTAAAAAGATAAATGAATTATTGTCTATGGGAACGGACATTGCAGAGGATGCCTTGTCTACAAGTATTTTAGATGAGTTGCGAAGTAGAAAAGAAAATATGCAATATATGTGTCACAATGTACAAAAAGAATATTTTGTGACAGTATTACGTGCGACGATTATTTGTTCAACTACAGAAGCAGATAAATTTGTAGCAGAATTGCCGGAGTGGTTAATAGATGATGTGGATATTCAAGGATTGTTTTTATGTCTAAAAATCCAAAAAGGCGAGGCAACAGAAACCGAAATTATAGAAAGATGCAAGTCATCAGGACAATATTGGCTGATGAATAATTATTTGTTGCGCCAAGAAGATAGGGCAACAGTAATTTTGGAAGTATTAGGACGCAATATATGGTTGATTGACGAGGATTTTCCTTTGTTTATTCTATATGCACAGGTTGTAAGAATAGAAAGAGGTAATACGGAATGTGCTGAATTGCTTTCTAGATACAAGGACAAATATCAAAAATACATTGAGTATTGGATAGAAACACTAAAAATGTCAACTGAAGATTCAGTGGTGGACGAATTTATGGAGATGTGGTCGTCCAAGGAATCAATGTCTATTTTCCCAGATTCGGATGTGATAGTGTGTGAACTGTTAATGGGATGTCAACGATACAAAGATGCCATGAAAATCATTAGTAGGATTGAGGTATTGGGGAAGGTAAACGAAAAGGTTCTACAAATGAAAGCAACGGCACTAATGTATCAAGGGTATAGATTAGAAGCGTTGTCTATACTTAATACTCTTTTTGTGGAATACTCGAAAGAAGAACGTGTGATAGATGCTATTATAGGGCTTTCTATAGAAAACAGGCGCCCCATTTCAGATGAAGTGTTAAAGGCTGCAATATCTATTGATAGTTCTAGAATGCTTATGCTGTCTGCTGTTGTCTGTGAGGAAAATGGTCAACATGAAGAAGCAATAAATTTAATAATGCGTGCCTTGTTGAAGTCACAAGAGCAGGATATAAATACTTATCAAAATTATTTGGTAATTCATATGGGGGATGAAGACCAAAGTGAACCTGAAGCAAAAAAAATAGATGTGTGCACGTCGGTTACTTTAGAAGACAAGGAAAACAAAGATAAAATAGTATATTGCATTTATAAGAAAAATGTTCTTCCAGAAGAAGCGTGGAGTTGGGAGGGTGCAACGCACATATCTGAAGACCGTGCTATACAGATGGGACTAATTCGTAAAGAAGTTGGGATGGATATCATACTTGGAGATACCACCTATGTCGTAAAAGAAATTCTGACATTAGATTGTTATTATTTTAGAACCTGCATGAACAAAATAGTAGGAGCAGGAATTGCAAAACAGATTTTGCTTCCGGCAGGAGATGATGAACAATCACGAAAGGAAATGGTAGAAGTGCTTAAAGCAAACATTCCAGATGACGGAGATGCATTTAAATGGTTAGAGCATTATCAGGATATGCACAACATGACAGTTACGCTGTTTTCGTTATACAAATTTGTTAATGTTAATTATTTGCAATTCATTCTCGTGCTGTTAGAGGACAAAAGTGTTATTTTTCGTGAAATCTTAAATTGCAATGAGGTCTCAGGTGAAAGATTCATGTTGTCATTTTCAGCAATGGTTGCATTATACAAATTAGGATTTCCAATTGAGCAATATAAACACAAGAATATTTATATTACGGATTCCACACAAAGAGAAATATTAAGTGAAGCGGAGGATATTATTGCAAGGTATAAGAAGGACTGTGTTGCTACAATGGGTAGGGCTAATGGAGAGGTGTTTTTTCAAGAGAGTGTAGAAGAGGAAAAACAAAAATGGATGGGCGAAGCAGCGGGAATCAGACAATATTGCCAACAAATTGTTACAATGAACAATGAAAAAGACATCAAAGTCGAGGAATTTAAGGATTTCGATTGGAAAGATTTTCTGGGAGTATGCGACTATGATGCGGTGGCAATATCAATGAACACAGATGTTGTTTTGGTAAGTGCGGAAGTTCCAATCATGGCTATTAGCCAAATAAAAGAATGTGGTATATCATCAGTGGGTATTGTGGACTTTTTATGTGATATGGGATTAACAGCCCCATTGCTAATCAATTATATAAGAAAGATGATTGATTGTAGGTTCAACATTATTGTGACAGACAAACTCATAAAGACATTGACAGCATTATATGAGAATATGACAGACGTAGAGAGGGACGAATTCTTGTTGCAGTGGAGTGAATGCTTGAGGTCAGTAAACGAGTTGGAAGACAAGTATAAAGAAAACTTTGTTTCATTAATAACTGACATCTTTAAAAAATATCACGATGAAAGCAGGATGGGAAATCCGATTTGGAGATGTTTTGCATTGTATGTTATGAGATATAATAACATTAAATTGCAATTTCCTATTAACTAATAGGTGTGCTTCTCTATCTTACAGTAAAAACACTAGCATGATGTGTTTTGCTGTTTTTTAATTTTTTTCAAAATATGTTGCAATATCTATGAATGTTGGATATAATATAAACAAGAAAACAAATTGTTTTCTTCATCACATTATGAGTCCTGTGACGGCTCTGACAGGACGGTAAATAAAAAGTGGCCGAGCGATGAGAGGTGTGACGGTTCCGACACCTCGGTAAAATAAAAGTGACCGAGTGATGATATTTTATGGGAGAGTTTGATGCTCTCCCATTTTTTGCTAAGGAGAAAGAAATATGTGTGTTTTAGATAATGACCCATTTGACTATCAGGTATTAAATTTAACAAAACAATTTTATAATGATTATCCAGACCCACCGTATGGCGAAATTGTTAGAAAAGATACTAGACCATATAATTGTTTGTTAATTCAATCACATTACGGATATTTCATATGTATTCCTTTCAGGAGTAATATTACCCATAACTATGCTTATAAGTTTAGATATAGTGTTCGTTCAAGAAGAACGAATTCGGGATTAGATTATACTAAAATGGTTATAATTAAGAATCCGGATTATATTGGTGTATCAGATGCAGTCGTAGACACGGATGAATATAAAGAAACAAGGGATAACATAGAATATATAAAAAAGGATGCTCAAACTTATATAGATGATTATATAGACTACATACAGGGGGAATCTAACAAATATGACCAAAGAGAATTTCAAAGAAAATATGGTTTCTCTACTTTGAAATATTTTCATGGCGAGTTAGGTTTATAATATAAAAATGATATGGATATCATTGAATTTCACCCGATTTTTAATTGTGATTTTCTTGACTTAATGTTATACTAAAATTGCCAGAAGGGAAATCTCTTCTCCATATTCATATATGGACACGTGGTACGAGGAGCGTACCGCCGTTAGACTGGAAACGTTAAAACTATGCATACACGTACGAAATGGTTGATTTCGCATGAATGTGGAAGGCATTCAATTGGGTGGCAAGCACCTAAATAAACCAGTATTATTGTATATGTGAGAGTCTTGCTTGCGCAAGACTCTTTTGCGTAAAAAGATAAAGGGGGATTCCAATGGCCCGTAGAACAGTTTGTATACATAATGACCAAGTGGTCGGTATAGAAAGTATTTATACAATCAGGGATAGGAAAAAGATTAATATACCTGGCAAGGTTGAAGCATTACGGAAATTAGGACGTCAGAATGAATTGTTTTGTCCGTGTGGTTGTGGTGCAAATCTCATTCTTGTTGCAGGAGATAGAAACTTGCGAGAACAACATTTCCGCATCAAAGAGGGAAGCGGAGGCAGAACCTGTACTGCGTTAGAGGAAACTGATATATCTATTAACTCTAAGATAATGTTAAAAGGTTGGATGGATTTGAAGTTGCCATCAGCACGATTATGCAGCCGCGTTCAGTTGAAAGACATAGGCAATTCAGAACGGAAATTTGAACTTTCCTTATTTGATTACAACAGCAGAGTTGGAGTATGCTATTGGTACGAGAGAGCAAATATTGATTCTGATAAAGTCGACATATTTGAAGATTTTAATGGTGTTAATAAAGTCTTGTACATTACTGATATTCAGAATGCGGGCACTATGGGACAATATCCGGAATTTATGATAAAAATCCAGAATCGACAAGGGTATGTGCTATATCTCGATTTAAAAGAGCGTATTTTCAGCGACGACGCGTATGAAAAGGTAACCTTAGATACAAGAGTATTTGTTCAAAATCGATATCTGACATGGCAGGAGTTGGTTGTCATATCGGACAAATTGGATGAATATTCGATTTCGTCCAATGGCGATTTAATTTATAATAATTTATTTGTTAAGGATATAGTTCGAGAAGCAATTGAGGAATTTCAAAGTGAAGAAAACGAGAAGTTGCAAATTGAACGAGCCAAGCGAGAGGAAATATTAGCGAAAACTCAAGCAAATAAAGTAACAGTTCCAACAAAGGTAACGGTAAGTCCACAAAAAAGAAGAGAAGACATACAGCGGAAAATCGAAGAGGAGTACAAGAAACGGAAAGGATTTACAGAGGACGGGCAGGAAATAATTTCATTGGATTTTGTGAATCACGACAAAGTAATAAAAGACCTAAATGGAGACAGATGGGTGCAGTGCAAAGTGTGTGGCCGAAAATCCACAACGAAGTATTTTGTTTCATATGGCGGAAAAAACGAATTGAATTTAGGTGTGTGTTATAATTGCCGTAATGCCGGTAAACAAAACAATCTTACCTCTCAGTTTACAGTCAACATTACAAACAAATAAAAAAACCGACCAACCCGTAAAAAAGCGAAAAAAATATCATACTAACTTACGAGAAGATTAACTTGTAGGGAGGTATGGTATATGGAAGGTGAAAAAAATACATATTACCAAGTGCCGGAGTTTGATGGTAAAAACATCCCTGTAAAAGAAGCAGCAAGGTTGATGGGCAAAGACCAACAGTTTATCCGTCAAGGAATCATCAGAGGTATTTTGCCAATAGGAACTGCGTTCAAGAAAACGATTCAGGACCAGAAGACAGGTTATGAAAAAGAGTCAACGCAATATGATTTCTACATTAGCCCGCGATTACTGTGGGAATATACCGGCATCATCTACAAAGGATAAAATAGCAATAAAGCACGAAAGAACAAGATTTAAGCCTTGTTCTTTCTTTTTTTGTGTGGTAAGATGTTATGTGGAAAATAGTACATTTAGGGTGGAAATTTGCTCTAGTATGCTGTGGTTTTGTTTAGGTAAGACGCGCAGTAAGACGCACTTGCCAAGGAAAGCCTGTAAATATAGCATTCTTGGCGGAAAAAGTCTAAATGTTACTATTAGAAGAGAAATGGGCTCTGATATTGACGGAGCCTGTGGACAACTACGACGGCGTTTCGTAGAGAAATAAAGGAGAACTATATGAAGACGTTTTCAAAGACGGATGTCGGAATGGTTCGGGACGTTAATCAGGACTATGTATTTACAACTGAGACTTCCATCGGCAATTTTCCGAATCTATTGGTCGTTGCAGACGGAATGGGCGGACATAGAGCGGGCGAGTATGCTTCGCGGTTAGCCGTGGAGGTTCTGAAACAGGAGCTTGCCGCAACTACAGAAGATGGTCCGGAAGCAATGATGAAAAACGCAATTACCCGTGCGAACGAAAGGGTATTAGAAGCGGCAAGACAGGATGCAAAATTAAGTGGAATGGGTACGACACTGGTGGTGGCCACAGTGATAGACCGCACACTGTATTTTGCAAATGTAGGTGACAGCCGGTTATATTTATTGAATGATGATATTAAACAGTTGTCAAAGGACCACTCGCTTGTACAAGAGATGGTTCGTCTCGGAGGTATCAATGAGGAAGAGGCAAAATATCATCCGGATAAGAATATTATAACAAGAGCAATTGGTGCCAAGGATGAGGTAGAGATTGACTTCTATGAGTATCGCTTGAAAAAGGGAGATGTCATTCTGATGTGTACAGATGGTCTAAGCAACATGGTGGATGATGAAGAAATGTTACATATTGTGAAGAACTCCAGAGATGTTGTAGAAACTGTAGAACAATTGATAGAGAGAGCGAAGGGAAATGGTGGTAACGACAATATTGGAGTAATCGTTGCAGAGCCATTCGCAGATGAGGTGAATGTATGATAAGAGAAGGCGTTATGCTTAGTGGCAGATATGAAATAATGAGTAGAATCGGCATAGGCGGTATGGCTGATGTCTACAAGGCAGTGGACCGTGTGCTGAATCGCTATGTGGCTGTCAAAGTATTAAAGAGAGAATTTCGTGAGGATGAGAATTTTGTAAAGAAATTTTGGTCAGAGGCTCAGTCGGCAGCCGGTCTGCAGCATCCGAATATTGTGAATGTGTATGATGTTGCAGAGGACCGTGGACTCTATTATATAGTAATGGAGCTCGTGGAAGGAATTACATTAAAAGAGTATATTCAGAAAAAGGGCAAATTGACCTCAAAGGAGGTTATCGGAATCACCCTTCAGGTATGTGCCGGAATTGAAGTGGCACACAGCAACAATATCATTCATCGTGATGTAAAACCGCAGAATATTATCATTTCCAAAGAAGGAAAAGTGAAGGTGACGGACTTCGGAATTGCCAAGGCTACATCTTCAAATACCATCAGTACCAATGTGATGGGTTCTGTGCACTACACATCTCCGGAGCAGGCACGAGGCGGTTTCAGTGATGCGAAGAGTGATATCTACTCACTCGGTATTACAATGTATGAGATGATTACAGGAGAACTTCCGTTTGACGGAGATTCTACCGTATCGATTGCTCTCAAGCATTTGCAGGAAGATATTTTACCGCCATCAGAGCATGTCGAAGATATTTCACATAGTCTGGAACAGATTATTTTGAAATGTACACAAAAGAGTGCAGACAGACGCTATGCAAATATATCTCAACTTATTCGAGACTTGAAGCATTCACTTCAGGATCCGGATGGAGATTTTGTAAGGATTTCTCCGCTTGTCAGTGTGGCAGATACTGTAATGATTACTCCGGAAGAGTTGGAGCGTATTCAGGATGGCGTAGAGTATAAGTCTGAATATGGTGATGACTACGACGAAGAGTATGATGAGGATGAATATGAGAGCAGAAGACGTCGCAGGGCAGAAAAGAAGAAAGAAATAGATCCGAAGATGGCAAGAATCATGAAGATTATGACCATTGTGGCGGCAGTTGTGTTCGTAGGAGTATTTGCGCTTATTATCGCGAATGTGGCAGGACTTTTCAATTCTTCGCCGGGTATTGAACCAGGTGAAGAAAAGAATAAAGTTCCGAATGTTGTAGGAATGACACTGAAGCAAGCAGAAGATGCCTGCGAAGAAGCAGGGTTAGTGTTGTCTGTTATTCGTGAAGAAGAGTCAGAGGATTACGAAAAAGGTTATGTATTTAAGCAAATGTCAGCAGAGGGTGTTCAGTTACCGGAAGGCTCTAAGGTTCAGGTATTCTTAAGTACAGGTCTTAAGCCAATAGAGATTCCGGACGTCGGTAACAAGTCAGAGAGTGAAGCAATTACTGAATTGGTTAATGCGGGATTTGCAAAAAAGAATATTAAGATTAAAACAGAAAACCACGATACAATCGAAGAGGAAAAAGTAACAAGAACTACACCTGCTGCAGGTGAAAGTGGGAATAAGAACTCAAAGATTACTGTGTATGTCAGCCAAGGTGTTGGTCAGACAACGATGCCAAAACTTGTAGGAAAGACAAAGGCGGATGCAGAGAAAGCATTGGCAGATGCCGGACTTAAAGGTGAGATTGAAGAAGTGAACAGTGAAGAACCGGCAGGTCAGGTTATCGCACAGGACATCGAGGAAGGAACTGCTCTTGACAGAATGACCACAGTGAAGTATATGGTCAGCGCGGGTAAAGTGAAGGTTACAATTCCGGACAATAAAGAGTTTGCAGGAAAAACATATAATGAGGTTCTAAAACGTCTTGAAGAAATAAGTGGTGAATTTACAATTTCGGATCCGACACGAACAGCAAGTGCAAAGTATAATAAGGACCTTGTTGTCAGAGTTGAACAAGCGGGAGAGACAGTAGATGAGGATGCTACAATTACGATTGTATTAAGCAACGGACCGGGACCTGGCACAGAGAACACTCCAGGAAACAATGGTGGAGCCGGAGACACCGGAGCAACACAATAATATAACAAGGACGCATTTATGCAAGGAAAGATTATAAAAGGAATTGCCGGATTCTACTACGTTCATGTAGTAGAATCCGGTCTTTATGAATGCAAGGCCAAGGGCGTTTTTCGAAAAGAGAAGCAGAAACCACTGGTCGGTGACGTGGTTTGCATCGAGGTTTTAGATGACAACAAAAAGATAGGAAATATCGTCCGGATTCTGGAACGTAAGAATGAACTGATTCGTCCGGCAGTGGCAAATATTGATCAGGCATTGCTAACGTTTGCCGTTGCAAAACCAAAACCACATTTCAATTTGCTGGACCGATTCCTCATTATGATGGAAAGTAAAGGAATACCGGTGATACTCTGCTTTAATAAAAAGGATATTGCTACGGAGCCGGAGCTAAAGGCGCTTCGGGATATTTACGAAGCGAGCGGATATCGCATCGTATTTACCAGTGCACTGGAAGAGGAGAATGTGGAAGAATTAAAAGGTCTCCTACGCGGAAGGACCACGGCGATTGCGGGGCCGTCCGGAGTTGGGAAGTCGTCTCTTATTAATTTGTTACAACCGGATGCACAGATGGAAACCGGAAGTATCAGTGAAAAAATTGAGCGCGGCAAGCATACCACCAGGCACTCCGAATTGATTTGGATTGAAGATGATACGTACATTATGGATACGCCGGGCTTCAGTTCGCTGTATACGAATGATTTTGAAAAAGAAGAGCTGAAAGATTACTTTATTGAGTTTGCACCATACGAGGGAATGTGCCGATTTCAAGGATGTGATCATGTGCATGAACCGGGGTGTGCAGTTAAAGCGGCTTTGGAGGCAGGTAAGATTCATCCTGTGAGATATGAAAACTATTTGGAAATGTACAAGGAATTAAAAGAGAAAAGGAGATATTAGTTATGATGATTTTAGCACCATCTATGCTCTCAGCAGATTTTAAGGTGTTGGGGGAAGAATTACAGACAGTAGAAACATATGGGGCAACCTACATTCATTATGATGTGATGGACGGCATGTTTGTGCCAAGCCTTTCTTTCGGGCCTGCCATTTTACAATCGATTCGTCCGGCATCAAAGTTAGTTCACGACGTGCATCTGATGATTGAAGAGCCGATTCGTTATATTGAAGCGTTTGCAAAAGCAAGTGCAGATATCATCACTGTGCATTTGGAAGCGTGTGAGGATTTGCATGCAACGATTGCGAAAATCAAAGAATGCGGATGTAAGGTGGGTGTTTCTATCAAACCTAAGACTCCGGTTTCTGCGCTTGAGCCGTATTTAGAGGAACTGGATATGATTTTAATTATGTCCGTAGAACCGGGATTCGGAGGTCAGAAGTTTATCCCATCTTCTTTAGAAAAGATTGCAGAGGCTCGGAGCTTAGTGTCTGAGAAGGGATTAGATATTGATATTCAGGTGGATGGCGGAATCTACACCTACAATGTGGAGAATGTCCTCAGAGCAGGTGCCAATATTATTGTAGCAGGCTCTGCAGTGTTTAATGGTGATACAAAACAAAATACAATAGACATGATGGATATTTTAAAGAAATATGAATAAGCAAGGAATCATTATCAGTGGTGGTGATATCAATCACGCATTTGCACTGGACACTCTGAAAGCAGTAAAGCCGGAGGTTTTAATCGGTGTAGATAAGGGCCTTGAGTTTCTGCATGAGAATCGTGTAATGCCGACTCACATTGTAGGAGATTTTGATAGCGTACCGCCACACATTATTAAATATTATGAAACAGAAACAAAGATTCCGATCAGGCGGTTTCAGCCGGAAAAGGATGCGTCCGATACA
>JAZUCE010000177.1:0-1932 GCA_045638905.1 Faecalimonas sp. | reverse complement strand
ACCTTCCTCCTAGTATATGAAATTTGCGACCTGTACGATCAGCGGTATGGTCACGATTGAAAACAACGTGGAAATAATCACGCTCTCTACCGCATAAGAGTAGTCGCTGTCATACAACTGTGCATACACTGCGACATTGGAACCGGTGGGACAGGCTGCAACGATCAGCAGAGCCATCTTCATTTCTGCAAATTCGGAAGGCAACAAAAACAGTACTGCCATGGAAAGTAGTGGAATGATAAAAAGTCTTACGACTGAGAGTAGGTACAATTTGGGCTTTCGGAACATTCTTGCCGGATTGGTCTGAGCCAGATAAATACCGATAGTGAACATGGCCAGGGGTGTGTTTAACCCGGAAATGTACTGGATACCTTTGTGGATCAATTCCGGCATAGGGATTCTTGTCAGAAAAAAGAATAAACCGATAATAGTCGCAATCATAAAAGGTGCCGTAAAAAGTCTCTTGGGAGAAGGGAGTAATTTTTTCCGGTTCTTTGTCAAGAGTTGGGGTGGGATTCCTGTGAATTCCGCCCCATTACTATGTTTAGGGGTATTTGAATATTGGGATTGAAAAATCATATTTTCGGGCATGCAAAGAAAACCTTCGTGCCAGTCTGTTGTTTATTATGTATCTAACGTGTTGTAAGTAAAATACGGGTTCTGAGATGTTCGAAATTCCTGATACCATAGGATGTACGTTTCAGAACCTTTATTTTATTGTTGAAGCCTTCTGTTGGTCCATTTGTGATATGGGCATATTTGAAGGCGTTCAGTATCTCTTTACTCCAGTGTCTGTAGGTTTCAGCACACTTCTCGAATTCAGGAAGCTGCGATTGCTCTGCTGTGGAGATCCAATCAAAGAATTCTTTTCGCTGTTCGGAATACTTTGGATTTTGACAGATGCGATAAAACCATTCCTTGAGATAGTGTGCAAGCCGCAGGTCGTCGTTGTAAAGAAGCATCAGATCACAAGCTTTTTTATTGTCATCCTTGAGTTTGTCATAACGTGTAAGTATAAGAGACCGACTCCTTTTATAGTACCTGCGGAGATTTGCCGGCATTGTCTTCTGCAGTCTTTTTCTTACGTTCTCGATCGCCCATGTAGTCTGTCTGATAAAATGGTATTTATCAATAATGATGGTAGCGTTTGGAAAGAATATCTTTGCTAAGTCCGTATATGGCCGCCACATGTCACAGACAAAAAACTCGATTCGGTAACGTTCCTTTTTAGGGATGTTCCGGAAGTAAGAAGTCAGAAATGTCTGCGAGCGTGAAGGTAAAATGTCAAGGACAGCATGTTTAACCGGGTCTGCCAGAATACACTGATATTTTTCACCACCGGCATTTCCTTTGAATTCATCAATAGAAATGGTGCGTGAAAGGGTAGGCCTATGAAAGGATATGGTATCTAGAATACGGTTTACAGTGGAGGCAGATACATTACACCTTTCAGCAATGGATGAAACAGAAGCAGTATCGTGTAAAGCTGCAGCGATAAAGGCTGTTAATCTGGCTGTTCGCTGGAAATACCTGGGTAAAAAACTGTAGTCTTCGTAGAACCGTTTCCCACAAAGACAAGTATATCTTCGCTTCTTCAAAACAAGATAACAATGTTTTAACTGAAAGGGAAGGTCCTTGATGATCTGCGTTCTATAGTCATGTATCCTCTTGGTAAGGACACCACAAACAGGGCAAACGTGTTCTTTTGGTTTGGTTTCCAGATGAATTTCAACAAAAGTATCAGCATGAACAACTTTTTTTACAATTACCCCTTCAATATTTAGAAGTTTATTGATACAATGATTATGCATTTATGCACCTCCGAGTGGTTTGTTTGGTAGACTGGCACTTGGAGGTTTTCTTTTATTATAAAACAAAAAATGCTGAGGTGATGATTTTTCAATCACTCACCCCAACATTTATTTTAGAACC
>JAZUCE010000176.1:0-4805 GCA_045638905.1 Faecalimonas sp. | reverse complement strand
TTCAATGTCGTCCAGAAGTCCGAAGAGTTTTCTGCCTTCTTCTGATGTCTTGTATTTCTTGAAAGCATAACTGTCGCGGTCCATTTTCCAGATACTAGGCAAGACAGAAAGACCGACCTTTCGCTGGATATTAACCTTGAGCTTTTTGGATTGCACCCTAATAAAGATGGGTGCTTTACCGTCCTTTTTGACAGGACCGATGGAATAAACGCAAGCCATAATTCATCATATTTTAATCGCATCACAAAGATAATGAATATTTGGAAACCTTGCTACTTTCTTGCTACCTTTTTAAGAATCTAATGGAAGATATTGTCGGTTGATTTACAAAATATGCCACCTATGGCGTGTATTTGGTATTTTGGGTTACATTGCTTTGTTAATGCATTATCCGCTAGGCACCTCACCAAAATGCCTCTCAGATAGCTGAGAGGCATTTTTCGTTTTCAGAGTGCCCCTAATTTGCCCACATCTTTACCACATTTTCAAATTAGACACTTTGGATTTTCAATTTGAGGGGTGCTGAAAAGCACCTCTAATTAATCTTTTTGTTTAGATAATGCATTAATTATCTTTTCTCTTTCGTTGCTACCATCTGTGGATAGGCGAAGTAATGGGATATGTGCTTTTTCTAATGCTGCGTTTTTTAATGCATCACGTTTGGACTGTTCTGATCCTGATTTATGGAATGACATTCCATCAACCTCTATGACCAAGACAGGGAGTTTTGTCGTTTTGTTATAAAGAACGAAATCTACCAACGTCCATGATCGATTGGTATAGTCTTTTTCGTGTTCAGTCAGAAATGCGTCAGATTTAACGAGAAGCCTAAGAGGATATTGTAGCATGATTCCAAGATGATTCCATTTTGGAGTACTTATTATGTCATCAAGTAAGGCGAACATAATGTTTTCGGATTCATATTGGGATACAGATGTTCGTGATTGAATAAACTTGATTCGCTCTTCTGCATATTGCTTATACAGAATATCGAAAATTGAACATATCTGGCTCTCTTTGACTTCACCGTTATAATATGTGATATAGTCCACAAGGTCACGTATATTGCTATCTGCGATGTCATTGCCAGTGATCGCAAGTATAAATTTCTTCTTGGCTCTAGATACGGCAACATTCAGTAGATGAGGATCATCTATGAACTCCTGAATTTCATTGTTTACAGTTGATAGTATGATTACATCATTTTCTCGTCCCTGAAATTTATGAACTGTGGATACGGGGTATTTAGGGAGGTTGTTTTCTTGTAACAAAGAACTAATTAAAGCTGCTTGTGCTCTATATGGAGCTATGATTCCAATATCTTCATAACTGTCCTTGAGTTGCTTAATAATCTCGATTATATCCTCAGCTTGCCTGCGGTTTTGGGTGCCTCTTGCGTGGTTACCTTTGACAGATCGAATAATTGAAAGTGGATTATCCTCGGAATCCCTTTTTGTCATTGTTATTAGCTGGCTATTGTAGAACTGCTTGTTGCAGAATCCTATAATCAAAGGGTGGCATCTATAATGTTCTTTAAGTAGAGTTATTGGCGCACTAGGAAATAATTTCAATATTGAGTCCAGGAAGCTGTTATCAACAAATCTGTATCCTTCAGGGAGATTGGATTCATTGAATATCTCATCAGCATATTTGGCATCCTTATCCACCACCACGTTAGGTAGCTGTTTTGGATCACCAACAATAACAGCAGACTTAACGCAATTTAATGACAATGCTCCAGCTGCAATGTCAACTTGTGATGCTTCATCCATAATCAGGTAATCGTATGGAATCAATTGGTCGATGTTGCTCGTAGCTGAAAAAGTAGTACTGGTAACAATAGGATAGTTTTTGAGAAAATCCTGAGAGTCGGTAAATTCAATCTCTTTTCGGTCAAATATTCTACGATTTTTAGTCTTCCCGTACTTGTTAGCTACAAAGGACTTTAAGAATTCAAGTGATATTTCCTGATACTTTTTGTAGGATGCTTCGAAATGAGAAATGCTTCTCTTTAAAGTGGAGATAGAGGATAGGGTTTGCTCGTGTTCCTTTCTTTGTATGCATTTTTCGATAGTCGCGCGGTCTGTTATCTCAACACCGGAGAAAAATGCTTTAATGCGAGTTATCCAGCGTAGTTTACCGTACTTCTGCATCTCGTCGTCGTACTGTAGAAGGAGTTTGTAAAGTGCAGGTACTGATCTGGATATAAGTCTGCTAGTTCTTTTCTGTTTGAGATCTTTTTCTTCGGTTGCTAATTCGGTTTGGTGGCGTTGCTCTGCCTCTAACTCTGTAAGTTCTGCAAGTTTAGCTTGGGATTCAAAGTACGTTTTAAGTCCACGTTCAACCTTCTTTATTTCTGTCCTTAACTCTGATTCTCTGAATGCGCTGATTTTCCATGAACTAATGTCAGGCCATTCTCCATTTTGAGTACATATGAACTGATCTTTGTTCTCAACCTTTCCAAGATTTGCAACGAGGAAATTAAGTCCATACTGAGGCTTTGATAATTTCTCAACAACATTGCTGACGGCAGAGTTGTTATTTGAAACTATCAAGCATGTCTTGTTGTATAGCAAAAGATTGGCGACGATATTGAGAATAGTTTGTGTCTTTCCTGTGCCTGGAGGACCTTGTACAATTGAAAGTCTATTCTCAAGGGCGTTTCTAACTGCATCGTATTGGCTTTCGTTACAGCCAAAAGGGAATATCATCAATGGACAATATTTTTTATCTGCAGTATAGCTATCAGGATTACAATATGCAGCAAGAAGGGAGCCCTTGAATAGATATTTCAGATTGTCGTATTTCTGCCTAAGTGATGTCATACTACCATCTCCTGTATCTATTGTGCTGATTTCCGACAGTATAGAAAGGTAGTCAAGAACTTTAGGCTTGCCGTATGCGAGGAGTGAACTCTCAATGTTGGAGTTCCTTGCCATAGCATAAGTTACATACCCTTTGCGGGATTCAATGCCATATGCTTGATTATTACCGTATATGTGAATTTTAGCAGCTACATAATAACGCCCGGAATCATCTTTAACTCGGAAATCCCCCTCCACGGTTCGTGTAAAAGGGAAGAAAGAAACGTCTGATGGATTATAATTGAGTGTAGCACCTTTGGTAAAGGTGATCCTTACTATGGGATTTCCATAATAAGTACCTTGCTGACAATTGCTTACATTGCCATATAATTTACCCTTGATCAAATATATGCCTTTAGATGACATTTTTCTCGATGATACTTTGAAATTTCTTTATTGTTTAAGACATCCAATAGGAACAATATAGATTCCATCTTCTGGACGTCGGTATGCATAGTCTCCTGTTGCTGTAAGAATCATCTTGAAAGCAGGGGATTTCATGCGTGTGGTGTCAATCTGATTTGCCAATGCCGTAAGTGTTTGTGCCCCTTCCTTAATTAATGAATCTCCACCTAGCTTGATTTCAATCAAGCCATATTGGCCATTGCGAAGATGGATAACTGCGTCGCATTCCAGTCCGGTTTTATCACGGTAGTGGTAGACTTTACCATTTAAAGCTTCTGCAAACACGCGTAGGTCTCTGACGCACATCGCCTCAAAGAAGAATCCCATTGTGTTGAGATCATTCATCAAATCAGCTGGTCCTAATCCTAATGCGGCTGTTGCGATTGACGGATCCACAAAATATCTCGTGTCCGTCGTACGAATAGCTGTCTTCGATCGGAGATTTGGATTCCATGCAGGCATATCCTCAACAACGAATATCTTCCTCAGCGCATCAAGATATGACGTGATTGTGTCTTCGTCAAGAGCTGTTGTGTCGTTGTTTTTCAAGTCTTCTTTCAGTGTTGCTACGGATGCTTGGGTGCCTTGGTGGCGTGCATACGCTCTCATAAGACGTTGAACTCTCTCAGAAGCTCTCTTGACTCCATCAACTTTGGTGATATCTTCCTTAGTAACGGCATCGTAATAGTCAAATGCCTGTTCCAAAGCAGCTTCTTCTGGCAAGCCTACTGCTGTTGGCCAACCTCCTCTACAAATGAGGAAGGCGATATCTGTTAGTTTCAGTTCGTTTTTCTGCAGAATCTTCTCAGGAGTTGAGAATAAATCTCCCAGGCTAACAGTGCCATTAGATTCTCCAGACTCAAACAATGTCATGGGACGCATTGTCAGCCATGCAAAACGACCTGTTCCTGAGTGCTCTCTTTCCTTTTCAGCCTCTTTGTCAGGTACGGCAGAACCAGTAAGGATAAACTGTCCCATTTTGTGTCGATGGTCAACAGTATAACGTACGGCATCCCATAGTTTAGGAACAGTCTGCCACTCATCTATAAGCATAGGAGCTTCTCCGGCAAGTGCTGCATCCGTGTCAATTTCTAATAGACTTTTGAAATGCTCTTTTATGTCAGGTTTAGATAACATTATCTTGCTTGCAGCAATCTCTTCTGCAGTAGTAGTTTTACCGCACCACTTAGGCCCTTCAATAAGAACTGCACCTTTTGCCTGGAGCTTTTTCTCCAGCAAGGTGTCCATTATTCTGCGTTTGTATCCTTCCATCGTTTTCAGATCTAATACACGCAAAATTAATCAATTATTCCAATTTTCGGTAATTTGGCGTCGATTTTTTCGGTAATTTGGCATAAGGGTGTTCGGTGTTTTGGTAGGATGCTATATTGGGGAGTGCACCGGACTCGAAAAGTAGACACGGAAAAAATTTTTTAGTTAAACATTTTTTCCAAAGTAGACAATCGCGATATTTTTGTCTGATTTGATTTTACAAAAGTAGACATTTTCTACATTTTTTCTTCTTTATCGTTTTCA
>JAZUCE010000175.1:0-8960 GCA_045638905.1 Faecalimonas sp. | reverse complement strand
CTATGTATTGAAAATATATAGTAAAAACATAGATAATTTGATATCCCTCCACCGCAAGCGGTCCCCCTCCCTTTAGGCAAGGGAGGCAAGCAAAGCATCACCCAAATCCTATTGCTTTATCGCAGATAAACTATAATTTATTATTAAATGCTTTTTGTAATTCGCATATTGGCAGGGGCGCGAGGGAGAGTAAGGCTACAATTCCCCATTCGGGGAGTGTTAGTGGGGAAATTCCTATGGCTCCTGAAATTTGCGGAATACTTACTGCACAAACCTGAAGTATTGTGCCGGCTATAAACGACAGAACGAGGTATTTGTTTTTTAATATGCCGACCTTGAATATTGAATATTCACTGCGCATATTGAAAACGTGTACAAGCTGGGAAAGGCTCAGTACCGAGAGTACAACAGATGATGCTTTTTGAGGATTTAAGAATTTCATTCCTATCGTATGCCCTAAAAGTGCGAGCACACCTATAAGCATTCCTTCTGTTATAATCCTGCTCAGCATATTTGCATCGAAAATTCTGCTGTCTTTGCGACCGTTCATTATATCGCTGTCGGGAGGATCTACGCTAAGAGCTGTTGCCGGGAAAGAATCTGTTACAAGGTTTACCCACAATAGAGCAATGGCTGACAGAGGTGCTGTGCCGCTTATTAAAAGACAACTGAAAACTGTTATTATTTCGCCGAGGTTTGATGAGAGAAGAAACCTTACGGCTTTTTTTATGTTATCAAATATTACACGCCCCTGACGTACTGCTTCAACTATGGTTGCAAAATTATCATCTGTCATTATCATATCGGCAGATGCTCTTGCGACATCCGTTCCCATTTTCCCCGGACAGCAACCTATATCTGCAACTTTTAATGCCGGAGCGTCATTTACTCCGTCGCCTGTCATTGCAACGGTCTCGCCGTTTGCCTGAAACGCTTTTACGATACGCATTTTATGAAGCGGTGTTACTCTTGCATACACGTCGTAGTCATAAACCCTTTTCTTTAAATCCTCTTCACTCAGATTGTCGAGCTCTGTGCCTGTAATACATCGGGTTTTTGATTCTGATATTCCAAGCTCCGCTGCTATTGCAAACGCAGTTCCGGCGTGGTCGCCCGTGATCATAACCGGACGTATGCCTGCCTGTTTGCACATTGAAACTGCATTTTTTGCTTCCGGTCGCGGCGGATCGCTCATTCCTATAAGGCCTGTGAATATGAGTCGCTCTTCGGGTATTGTATCAGGACGGTTGTCGAAGCTTCTTGTTGCTACGCATATAACTCTCAGTGCTTTTTCTGCCATTTTCAGATTTTGCTGTTTTATTTCGGTACGCATTTTTGCATCCATCGGGACAGTTTCGCTGTTTTTTATGTAATGTGTACATTTCGGCAGGACATAGTCGGGAGCGCCTTTTACAATAACACGCCATTCGTTTTGGAATTTATGAAGTGTGGACATTATTTTTCTCGTTGATGTAAAAGCTATACGGTCTTTTATCGGAAACCGGCGGTGAAGTTCGGAAAAATCCTCGTCCATTACTTTTGCAAGCTCTGCAAGAGCAAGCTCGGTAGGGTTTTTTGTTTCAGGGTCACAGCAAAGGGCGGCGTATCGGGAACATTGCTTTTTATTATCGGAAAAAACTTCTTTTACCGTCATTTTGTTCATTGTAAGAGTGCCCGTCTTATCTGCACAGATGACTGTTGCACTTCCTAAGGTTTCGACAGACGGAAGGTTTTTCATAACGGCACGCTGTGCTGCCATTTTTCTTACGCCTATTGCAAGCATTATCGTTATAATCGCGGGAAGACCTTCGGGAATTGCCGCAACGGCAAGGCTTACCGAGTTTATAAACATCTCAAGAGGCGGTATTTTTCTTGTTACGCCTAAAGCAAATACTATACAGCATATAAAGAGTGCCGATATTCCGAGTATCTTGCCTGTGTGTGCAAGGCGTTTCTGGAGCGGAGTAAGGGGTGGCTCCGAGCTTATTATAAGCCCGGCTATGTGACCGACCTCTGTGTCCATGCCTGTTGCAGTGACTATTGCGCGGCATTTTCCGCCTGTTATTGCGGTTGAAGACATAATCATGTTAAATCTGTCACCCGGTGCGGTGTTTTCATCATGCAGTGTGTCGGAGCTTTTTGATACCGGTACAGATTCACCCGTCAGGCCCGACTCATCCGTTTCTAAGCATACACAGTCAATAATGCGTGCATCGGCGCAGGCGATATCTCCGGCTTCGAGAATCAGTACATCGCCCGTAACTACATCTGAGGCCTGAATAAGCTTCTTTTCTCCGTCACGTATTACCATAGCATGGGGCGCTGAAAGTTTTTTCAGGTTTTCGATGCTTTTTTCTGCCTTATACTCCTGAAAAACTCCGAGAATTGCATTTATAACTACTATTCCGAGTATTATAACCGGCTCAAGCAGAGCGTTCTCGCCCTCGCAGATACTCGTTATAAACGATATGAGTGCCGCCGCTAAAAGTACGGCTATCATAAAATCGTTGAACTGGCTCACAAATCTGACAAAGATGTTTTTACTCTTTTTTTCGGCAATGATATTTTCCCCGTTTTCCTTTAGCCGGCGTTCTGCTTCTTTCCCGCTGAGTCCGGTGTTTATATCTGTATTAAGAAGCTTTGCCGTCTCGGTGACTGTTTTTGTATAGTATTTTTCCATACGCTTCACATCCTTTATATTAAAATTTCAGGCAATCGTGAAATTTTTGTGTTTCACAATCGCCCGTTAAAATGTTTTTACCTTATAAGATATTCGGAATTAGCGTAATATATGTCAGAAACTCATGTTTTCCGGGTTAAATTCATGGTTTTGAAAAATGTAATGAATTTGTAATAAAAAAAGTTTTAAAAAAGTGGAACAAAAGAGGAACTTTGTCGTCTAAAGTAGTGTAAGGTTGATAAACAACTGTTACCTACCATGAACTGTTTATATAATTTTACAACGGATTACATATTTTAATTTTGTTTTTAGTTAAAAGTGCTATAATCAAAAACTTTTTGTTGACAATCCGCAAATTATATAGTACAATGTTTAATGGCAGTTTCTTGTAATTGGGTAGAAGCGTTACAGAAGTCTGTACGTATTCATATCGTTTCGGCTCTACGGTATTATGCAGGTAGAACCGTAGAATACGAAATGAATATCATTACAGTTTGTTTAACAGCTGTAAAATCCGCAGTCAGTGCGGGATGCCACATATCCTGGAATGAAGGGCATGATATGCGGCATAAAAAAACAAAACCCTTCAAAAAATTATAAGGAGGATTTGAGAGAATGAATAAGAATCTCAAAAAGTTTATTTCATCAATCGCTGCTCTTTCAATGGTAGCAGGTTTTGCTGTAGCTCCTGTTTCAGCATCTAACTTCTCAGATGTTGCTGACACAGCTGAGTATAAGCAAGCTTTCGATGAGCTTTTCGCTTTAGGTATCTTCACAGGTTATGAAGATGGTACAGTTAAGCCGGAAAACAACATCACAAGAGCAGAAGTAACAAAGCTCGTTGTTGCAGCTATGGGTCCGTCTTACACAGAGGCAGCTCTTGGCGCAGCAAACATCGACACACAATTCACAGACGTTCCTGGTTCACACTGGGCAGCAGGTTACGTAGCAACAGGTGTTGCTAACAGCTTCATCAACGGTATGGACGCTACAACATTCGCTCCTGAAGAGAATGTTACATATGCACAAATCGTTAAGATGATCGTTGCAGCTATGGGCTACACATCAATCTGTGAGAGAAACGGCGGATATCCGAACGGTTACCTCACAACTGCTTCTTCAATCGGCGTTACAAAGGGTGTTAACATCGTTGGTGCTGACACAGTTGTAACAAGAGGACAGGTTGCTATGCTTCTTGACAATGCTATCAACATTCCTATCGTTGGTATCACAGGTTACGAAGAGAGCGCAACAACAGGTCAGTTAATAGCAAAGACTGCTATCATGGATACAATCACACAGTATGGTGATGCATCTGACTACAATACACTTTTAACAGAGAACCACAACGCTTACAAAGTTAAGGGTCGTATAACAGCTACACCGAGATCAAACGACAATCTTGATAATGGTGAAGTTAAGTTCTCAGTAGAAGCTGCAAACAACTTCGATGACAGCGCTTACGGTGCTTCTTACCTTGGTGCAATCGAAGAGACAATGCTTTATGCTGGCGCAGACGCTGACGCACTTGTATTTACATATGCTGAAGCTGTAATCGCTAAGAACAACGATGAGGATTATGAAATCCTTTCAATCACACCGTACGGTTCAAACGATATCGTTGAAACTGTTGCTGCATTATATGAAGTAGGTTCAGCTACAGCTGACGAAATCAGCTTCTATGTAGATGCTGACAGCAGCAAGACAAAGACATATGACGTTGCTACAACAGCTGACGTATATGTAAACGGTGTTAATGTTACATCTGCTTCTACAGCAGTATGGGGCGATGCACTTGGTTACATCGCTGGTAACGATTCAGGTAGTGTAACACTTATCGACGCTACAGAGACAGGTAAGACAACTACAGACGGTAAGATCGACTACATCTTAGTTGACTACTATGTAGATGCTATCGTTGACAGCGTTGCTGATGGTACAGAGTACAAGATTTACTTCAAGTCTGGTCATGCTGACGTTAAGACAATGAAGGTTGACACAGAGGATGAAGATATCACAGCTACATTCACACTTGATGGTGAAGAAATAGCTCACACAGACCTCTTAGCAGACGACGTTGTTTCTATCGCTTACGATGTAACAGGTTCATTTGTTAATTCTTCATTCTATGATGTAGTTGTTTCAAGAGAAACAGTTACAGGTAAGGTTTCTTCAACAGGAACAGATAACAATGATAATGAGTACTATGTAATTAACGATACAAATTACAGTGCTTCTAAGCTTGGTCCGGTTGCAGGCGATACACTTACACCGGGTAACGAATACATCCTTTATGTAAATGCTTTCGGTAAGTTCGTTGACTATGACGAAGATACAGCAAGCAAGAACATCGGTATATTCGATAAGGCAAGCATTGACTCTTCAGATACACCGAAGATCAGAATAATCACAGCTACAGGTACAAAGGTTTCTTACTCAGTTAAGGACAGCAGCAAGACAAAGTACAACGAGATCGCTTCTCAGTTCTATTCAGATACAGTTGGTGGAACATTAAAGTCAGTTGAAAACCTCCTTTGTGAGTACACAATCAACTCTAACGGTTACATCACATCAGCTACACCGCTTGTAGATGTTCAGTATGGTGCTGGTGCACAAGAGTGGAAAGAAGCTACATCTAAGCTTGGTAAGTACACATTAAGCGAATCTACAATGATTATCGACTTGTCAAGCAAGTCTAACGTTCTTACAACAGGTTCTTACGATATAAGCAAGGTTGCTTCTAAGACAATTGCTGACTTAGCAGATGGTTCAGAGTATGAAGTAATCGCTGCTGAAAAGGCTAACTCAGACGGATCTTACAGATACGTAGTACTCTTAACAGGTGGAGCTACTTACACAGCTGATACAGCTATCGCTGTTTACAACACTAAGGGTTCAGCTTATGACGATATCCAGGGAACATCTGTTGATACACTTGAAGTTTATGAAAACGGTTCAGATGAGGCAGTAGCTCTTAAGGTTGCTCCTGGCACATCAGTATCTCTTAACAGAGGTGACGTATTCATTTACGAAGTAGATTCAGACGGTTATGTTGATAGCGTTAAGGTACTCTTCTCTTCAGCTAACGCAACTGATTACAATGCATTCATGGCTAACATGACAGCTGCAAATCTTGCAACTAAGGAAGTTGGTGTGAAGGCTGCTGATGGAACAGTTGTAGTAGTTGATCCAGATGCTGCTGCAGGTACATATGAAGCTACAAAGGTAATTCCTTATCTTGCTGATATGCCGGCTGACTGGATTAAGACAGACGCTACAACTAAGTCTGGCGAAGTTGATCTTATCTACGGTGTAATCACAGATAAGAGAAACAGCAACGTTTCTGTTGGTACAGTTGCATCTTACAACTTAGTAGATGATATCACTACAGATGCTGCTAATGATGCTGTTACTGTTGTTGGTGTAAATAAGGATACAGCTGAAGACTATACACTTATGAGCGATGCTAACGTATATGTATATGATTACAGCGAAGCTAAGGCTTCTAACAGACTTTATGCTGGTAACGCAAGCAGCGTAATCAAGTCTCAGGTTGCTGATTCACAATTAGGTGCTACAGCAGAAGGTAATGAAGTATTCTCACTTACAGAAGATGGTAAGTACAGAGAAATCAACTTCATCTTCGCTAAGCTCGTTGATGGTGATATCGCTGAATGTCTCGTAATCCTTGGTTCTTATTAATCGAAGATTATAGCATATAAAAAGAAAAGACCGATTTAATCGGTCTTTTCTTTTTGGGGCTCTATAATAAATGTTGGGGTGTCCGACAAACGTGATAAAACAGGCATGTCACCAAGCGATCCCACGTCACTAAGCGATCTCATTAACAAATAGCGGAGATTTTATATTTAGAATTCCGGATATGACATCAACAGGGGTAATTGATACTGTATATGTGAGCAAGAGCCGATATTTGCCCGACAAAGTTTATAGAACTGTTGAGTTATTTAGTGCTGATGGGGTATTGCAGAGAAAAAATAAAACACTTATGAATATTTCAGCAAGTGGAAATCAAATGTCATTTTCGATGCCGAGCGGTTATCAATGTGGTACAGACGGTTCGTATATTGTATTAAGTGCATATGAAAGGGAAGACGAAAAACAATTATTGATGAGAATAACGATTAAGCCGACATTCTTTGAATTGCAAGATTTTAATTGATAGGAGCGTTGTAAATGAAAAAAAAAGCAAGAGTTATAATTTGTCTTGTATGTCTGTTTATGTGTAGCTTATATGCTTCGGCATATGAGCAGCGGGTTCAAATGGGTATATATGATTTGAGCGGCATCAGACAGCAAATAGTCAGCATGTCTGTAGATAATTTTTTGGTAAAAGACGGAGAGGGGAGTTTGGGATCGATAATTGAAGTTCCTGATTCAATAGAAGTACCTGAAGCTGTTTTTGCTGAGGCAAATGATAATGAATATTTTATTATTATAGATATGAAAACTGATAATGAAGAAAATTTATATCCGGAAATTGAACCTGCCGAAGTCATAATTCGTTCATTGCAGTCAACAGCAGGCGTAGCACCCGGATTAGGAAAAGATTATCGCTTGTTCTTTATAGAAAATGGAGAGACAACATTAAATGACAAAACAGAGAAAATTTTAAGTAGCAATAATAAAATGATGAGCTTTACAGCAGAAAAATTAGGAACTTATATTATATATTATAATCCTCAAATCTATAGTATTAAATTTTATTCAGATACACTGATATATGATGATGAGGGCATTTTGCAAAATCCTGAAGCTTTGTATAATGAGATAACAGATTTAAAGTACACTGATGTGGTTAATTTTCCGGAAATTCCCCAGAGAGAAGGATATATTTTCACAGGTTGGAAAAGGATGCCGCGGTGGTTTGGCGGAGGGATAGGAATTAATTCATTTGCTGAGCCTCAGCCGCATAAAGTTTCTTCAAATATTGAATACTATGCATCATGGTGTCCGGAAGATGAATATGAACCTATTAGGATTGATATAGAATCAGATGAAATAATAACGAAAGGAAAAGAAGACGGACAGAAAATAATCTTAAAAACTAACTATGGTGTATTTGCAGATTATGAAGAATTTCCGTCAGAATGGCGCTCGTTATATGAGGCGGAGACAAATGAAGAAGTAAAGTCATATATTATTTCTGATTGGAAATCAAAGTGGAATGTTGTCGGAAATAATGATATTATGATTGAAACTGCTGAAAGAATTGATGATAAGACTGTGGAGTTGACTTTGTCGGGTAATAGTAGTGATACTTACAGTAATTCAGATATTTATATTGAATTTGATTATAAATTGCTCATGCCTGAACCATATGAAGAGGATGGACAGATAATTGATTGGGAAGATACAAAAATCAAAATGGATGAAGATGGTGTAAGATGTAAAATGTATCGTTCCGATAATGCAATAACACTTGCAAAGCAAGCTAAACCGAGTACCGGTGGAGGTGGTGGAGGAAGTGTTGTAAAATACACCGTAGAATTTGAAACAAACGGCGGAAGTGAGATAAAAAAACAAAGTATCAGAAGGAATATGACTGCTTCCGAGCCCGAAGCTCCGGTAAAAGACGGATATACTTTTGCAGGCTGGTATGAGGATGCAGAGTTTGCAACGGAATATAATTTTGATACAAAGATAACAAAAGGCATTACACTTTATGCGGCATGGGATGAAAATGGAGCATCCGAAGAAAAGAATAATACTGATAATCGGATTATTTTAACTATAGGCCAAAAGACAGCAGAGGTGTTCGGGGAAATAAAGACAAATGATGTTGCTCCAAAGATTGTAAACAATTACACAATGTTGCCGATAAGATTTGTTGCTGAAAGCTTAGAAGCCGTGGTTTTATGGGATGAAGCAGCTCCTGAGGTTGTTACAGTTGTAAAAGATGATATTAAGATTGTTATTACAATGGGTGATGGATATGCACTTGTTAACAATGAAAAAGTGAAGCTTGATGCGCCGGCATTGATTGAAAATAACAGAACATATATGCCACTCAGATTTATATCGGAAGAGCTTGGGGCGGCAGTTGAATGGCTGCCTGAGACAGAACAAGTAGTTATTACAGTCAAATAAAATTAGGCTCTTTGTCAAGAGTTGGGGTGAAAATCCTGTAAAGAATTTTTTTGAGGTAGTATAGATAGCTATGCTACCTCTTTTTTGATGTTTGATTTTTTTCGTTTTTGGTATGAAAATATATGTAAAATTCTTTTTCTGAATCGGTTAAAATTACGGTATCCATAGG
>JAZUCE010000174.1:0-63118 GCA_045638905.1 Faecalimonas sp. | reverse complement strand
ACGGTCAAATTGTATGATGAACATAAACAGACGATAGATGGCATAAATGTATCTATCTGCAAAGTAGCTGATATAAATGGAACAGACTATATTCCGACAGAGGCCTTTATGGAGTCGGGAATCTCTATAGCAGGCCTTGTAAAGCATCCGACAGCAGAAGCAGCAAATGCAGTTTATCAATATGTGAAGAAGAATCAGATTGAGAGTGTGACGGTCCATAGTCAAAATGGAGAAGTTGTTTTTGATACATTAGACCGTGCGATCTGGTTGGTCTTTTGCCAGGAGGAACAGGAGTATAGATTCAATCCATATTTTGTTTTCTTACCACAGACAATTAATGGCAAGGTACAATATGAAGTTGTTGCAGAGCCAAAGGTAGAGCAGAATACGACTGAACCTGAGCCTGTAATTCCAAATACAAATCAAACAGGTGGCAAACTTCCGCAAACCGGACAATTATGGTGGCCGATTCTGATGCTTGCTATAGCAGGTGGGTGCTTAGTTGTTTTAGGCGTTGTGGAACTGAGGAAGAAGAAAAATGAAAAGGAATAGACGCAGACGGGGAGTCGTTCTGCTGGCAAGTGGCATATTACTGCTTGGTTTGGCAGGCGGTTGGACTGTTATCAATATGAGGGAAGACAGGGCGGCAGGAGAATACACGAATCAGATTCTTGACAACATGAACATTTCCGAAAAATTGAATATTGTCCCAGAAAGCGATGAGAATCCAATTGTAATAGTAGATGAAGAAGCTTTTTGCGGTAGAATTATAATCGAAAAGTTAGGAGTGGAGTTGCCGATTATTCAAGAGTGGAATTATAAAAAATTAAAAAAAGCACCATGCAGATATAGCGGAAGTGTGGAAATGAATGATATGATTATAGCAGCTCATAATTATAATAGTCATTTTGGCAAACTCAATGTATTAGAAAATGGCGATAAGATTATATTTGTAGATGTGTTGGGAAAAACGTATAACTATGAAGTGAAAGAAATTCTGTTGTTGGATGGAAGTGCAGTGGAGGATATGACATCCGGAGAATGGGATTTTACGTTATTTACATGCACAATAGGCGGTAAGCAGAGAGTCACTGTACGTTGTGAGAGTGTGAGTGATTAAAAATTTATGCTAGATTTTAATTACATACTGATGCGAATAAAAGAGCGGTCCCAGCTATGGGACCGCTCTTTAAACATACTTTTCATATTTACTAAATCATCTATACAAGCTTTATAAAAATCTAAATACGCCAATTACTTTACCAAGTATCTGGCAGTCAAACACAAGAATCGGGTCCATGGAATCGTTTTCCGGCTGAAGACGATAGTAACCATCCTCTTTATAGAATGTCTTAACAGTTGCGCTATCATCAACAAGAGCAACAACCATATCACCGTTTCTCGCTGTATTGCATTTTTCTACAAGTACATAATCTCCATCAAATATACCTACATTAATCATGCTTTCGCCTTTAACAGTCAACATAAATGTTTCATTGTTTGGCATAAATTCCATTGGGATAGGGAAGTAGTTGGAAATGTTCTGCTCTGCAAGGATAGGTTCGCCTGCAGCAACATGTCCTACCATAGGTACATTCACCATTTCACGTCTTGTTAAATTAAAAGTATCATCTATAATTTCAATTGCACGTGGTTTTGTAGGGTCACGTCTGATATAACCATTCTTTTCTAAGGATTCCAAATGTGCGTGAACAGAAGAAGTAGAGCGTAAGTTCACGGCTTCGCATATTTCACGAACTGCCGGTGGGTAACCAATTCGTAAAAGTTCTGATTTTATGTATTCTAAAATTTCCAATTGTTTTTTGCTAATCTTACCTTGAGCCATGGTGAATGACCTCCTTAAATCATTATGTATATTTGTATCTTAACATAGGAAATAAAAAAAAGCAAACAAATGTTTAGAAAATATGTTCGATTTTTATTGACAAACATTTGTTCGTGTATTATACTGAGTTCATAAACAGAACAACCGTTCGGAAAATATGTTCGATAAATAATATGTTTTACATAGGGGGATACATAAGATGACAATACAAGAAAGACAAAAAAGAGCATTGATAAAGAGAAAAAAGCAAGTAGCAAAACGTAAAATGTTTTTCCTTTTGGTGGCTGTATTTGTGATTACAATTGGAAGCATTGTATTTGGAAGCATTTTTTCAACCGCAAAAGATCCGGCTACAGATATACCACAATATAAGTATTATAAAAGCATTACAATTGAAGAAGGCGATTCCTTATGGAGTATCGCTGAAGAAAACTGTAAGGATTCCTACCAAGACACACGTGCATATGTAAAGGAATTAAAAGAATTAAATTCGTTAGATTCAGAAACCATTCATGCGGGACAACATTTGTTAGTTGTATATTTTGATACAGAAATTCATTAAAACATCGTGAGAGTAGCTCTCCCTAAGGCTGTTACAAAGGCTTGAATGCCTGGTACCAGCCTTTTATTTACGAAATACATCTATACGACAAACACCGATTTTTCCAAAAGATATAGACAAATAAAACCATAAATGATATACTATAGCTATATTTTATGAAAGGAACCACTTCTCATGGCTAAAGACATAAAAACCTATTACGAGCAATCTTATATTGATAATACTTTACGTTTGCGTGAAGTTTTAAAAACTCTTCCCTCATTTGTCAAAGATTATTTTCGTGCTATTGAACCGTCAACATCTTCAAAAACACGAATATCTTACGCTTATGATTTACGAGTATTCTTTTATTTTTTAATTGAAAACAATCCGCAATTTCGTTCTTTTGAAACAAATCAGTTTACTGTACATGATTTAGAACGCGTTGATTCCATGGATATCGAGGAATATTTGGATTATTTAAAGGTATATAAGTCACCTGAAGATAAACAAATTACAAACACAGAACGTGGTCTTGCACGCAAATTTTCTGCCTTATGCAGCCTATATAGATATCTTTATAAACACAAATTCATTGCACAAAATCCAACTGTATTTGTTGATAAGCCAAAGATTCATGATAAAGCAATTATACGTTTGGATATAGATGAGGTTGTGCAATTGTTGGATTACGTTGAGGAATGTGGAAACCAATTAACAGGTCAGAAAAAAGTATATTATGACAAGACAAAAACACGTGATCTTGCAATTTTAACCTTATTATTAGGTACCGGAATTCGTGTTTCAGAATGCGTCGGTTTAGACATTAATGATGTGGATTTTAAAAACAACGGTATAAAAGTAACACGAAAAGGTGGAAATGAAATGGTTGTCTATTTTGGTGACGAAGTACGCGATGCATTGGAGCTGTATCTGGAAACGGACAGAGCAGCTACCACTCCTCTTCCATCACATGAAAACGCCTTGTTCCTATCTATGCAGAAGAAACGTATTGGCGTACAGGCTGTTGAAAATATGGTAAAGAAATATGCTCGCCAGGTAACGCCAAATAAGAAAATTACGCCTCATAAGCTTCGCAGCACCTATGGTACGAATTTATATAAAGAAACAGGTGATATTTATCTTGTTGCTGACGTTTTAGGCCACAAAGACGTAAATACCACCCGTAAACATTATGCTGCGATTGATGAAGACCGTCGTAGGCAGGCCGCTTCAGCCGTAAGACTACGAGAAAATTAGAGTTTCTCAGAATCTAATACAATAGTAAATGGCCCGTCATTTACCAGGCTGACCTTCATATCCGCACCAAAACTTCCTGTCTCAACCACAGGCACGGATTGTTTGCATTGTGCAATGATGTACTCATATAATTCTTCGGCCAAGTCCGGTGCTCCGGATTCTGTAAAACTTGGACGAAATCCTTTCTTGCAATTTGCATATAAAGTAAATTGTGAAATTAACAATAATTGTCCATTCACATCAGCTAAAGCCAGGTTGGTCTTTCCGTTTTCATCTTCGAAAATGCGAAGACCAACTAATTTTTTTACCATTTTATCTGCAATTTCCTTGGTATCATCCTGCCCTACACCGATGAAAACCACAAATCCTTTGTCGATTTGACCAATAACATTATCTTCGACCTTCACAGAAGCCTCTAAAACGCGCTGTATTACAAATTTCATATCTGCCCTAATCTCCCTTCACCTTTTTTACATATTTGAATATAACGGCTAAAATAAGCCATATAAAGCATGCTGCTATAAGTGCAGCTAAGAATATGTTTACATTTGGTATAAATGAATAGGTACCATCGTCATTTAGTACCGTATCTGCATTTTTTAAGACGGCCGCACCAATTGCAGGACCCACAATACCCGGAATAAGCACCTGACCTACGATACGAAGTCCTTGGAACATTCCTGCGCGATTTGCAGGTGTATAATCACGTAGCATGGCACCAAACACGGCCATTCCCATTAAATATCCACTCATCATAAATAAGGAGCCTATAAATACAAGCGGAATTGCTTTGAATAGATATAGCAAAACGTATCCTGTCATTAAGATACTAATCGCAGGTATAACAGCTACTTTAAAATGAAAACGGTCGTATACCTTTCCGTAACATGCAGTTACAATAGCTGCAATTATGACTGCAGGTGCCATAATAAGAACGTAGTTTTCTAATCCTAACGATACGTTGTAATATAATATCAAATACGGCATAAATATCTGTATGGAAATACAAAATGTTGCATAGGCTGTCAGGATTATATAAAACAATTTGTTTTTCTTTATTACCGACGGTCTGAAACCATAAAAAATATTTCCAAAGTAATTTTTATTATTACTTGTATCTACAGGGACATCCTTTACTAAGAAAAAAGCAAGTATACCAAGTACAAATACAACAATTCCTATAATCTGGTATATGAGGGTCCAGCTTTCAGCCTTATTTAGATCAAAGCCCATAAATCCGCCAAACACAACCAAAATCGCAACCAATGGCATCATGGAATTAATTCCTTCTGCCGCGCCTCTATTTGTATCATCCGTGACATCTGTCAGCCATGCGTTAAAGCAGGCATCATTTGCGGCTGAACCAAAGAATGTCATAACACAATCCATAATGATGACAAGCGAAACACCAACAGATGCCGCTGAAACGGTCATTGGAAATAGTTTGTCTATAATATCCATGCGTATTAACGAGAAACTCCATATAGATATTCCCCACAATATGTATCCGCTGCAGATAAATAATTTCCGTTTTCCGATTTTGTCAGACAATGCACCTATTAAAATGGTTGTTAATGTTGCAGAAATTGCACTGGCTGATACCATCAGTGATATTTCATCCGCACTGGCGTGGAACATTTTATAGATAAATACGTTGAAATACATATTTTCAACAACCCATGCCACTTGCCCAACCAAACTAAATATAGTTAGCGCAAACCAAAATTTAGAAGGTAATTTAGTTTTTTTCATAGAATATTCCTCGTATGTTTTTAATTTTTGACTTGAATATTATACCATATGTTTGATACTATTACAAAAGGATATTTACCAAAGAAAGGATATCATAGATGAAACTACAACAATTACTTAGTTATACAAGAAAGGCCGTTGATGATTACCAAATGATTGAAGAAGGTGATCATATTGCAGTGGGAATTTCCGGTGGAAAAGACAGTCTCACTCTACTCTATGCTCTGCACGGTCTAAAACGCTTTTATCCAAAGAAATTCGAGCTGAGTGCTATCACGGTTAACCTTGGCTATGAAAAGTTTGATACGGAGCCTTTACGCAAGCTGTGCGAAGAATTGGAAGTGCCTTATCGTGTTGTAGATACTGAAATTGCGCATATTTTGTTTGAAGAACGAAAAGAAAGTAATCCTTGCTCTCTTTGTGCAAAAATGAGAAAAGGTGCACTAAATGATGCTGTAAAAGAAATGGGCTGCAATAAGGTGGCTTATGCGCATCATAAAGATGATATTATTGAAACTATGCTGCTCTCTCTCATCTTTGAAGGCAGATTTCATTCTTTTTCTCCAAAGACGTATTTAGATCGCATGGATTTGACAGTGATTCGTCCCATGATGTATGTAGATGAAATAGATGTGATTGGTTTTCAAAATAAATACAATCTCCCTGTTGCAAAAAGCCGTTGTCCGATTGATGGCTTCACAAAACGAGAATATGCAAAGGATTTGGTAAAGCAATTAAATCAGGAACATCCGGGTGCAAGAAACAGAATGTTTACGGCAATTATAAATGGAAACATTACCGGATGGCCGGAACGCATTTAAGCTGATTTTACAAAATAAAGTGGCCTATAGAGTTTTCATCCTCTATAGGCCTTTACATTACAGCTTCGCTTTCCCAATCTTCTCTTTCAGTTTCACATAATCCATAATTGCCTTTGCCGTACCGCCAACACCCAGCTTAGCACTGTTCAAACACAAGTCGTAACTCTTGGCATCTCCCCATGTTTTATTTGTATAATAATTATAATAGCTAGCACGTTTCTTGTCTGTCTTAACAATGATATCCTTTGCCTTTGCATCAGTAATATCATAAATACGTGCTACTCTTCGGATACGTGCTTCTAAGTCAGCATAAATAAACACGTTTACAACATTATCGAAGCCTTCCAACGCATAGTCGGCGCAACGACCTACCATTACACAAGGACCTTCACTTGCAATCTTTTTGATGGTGTCAAATTGGGCAAGGAAAATCTTATGATTCAATGGCATATCTGCATAGGCTGTCGGTGAATAGCCCAAAGAATATGTATCCATAACCAACGAATACAGAAAACTGTTGGTTGGTTTTTCGTCATGTTTCTCGAATAATTCTTCACAAAATCCGCTTTCTTTTGCAGCGCGTTTCAACATGTCCTTATCATATAATGGTATTCCCAAGTCATGAGCAATAGTTGCACCAATCTCATGTCCTGCACTTCCATATTGTCGACCAATTGTGATAATTGTATTATTTTCAGCCATATTTACAACGCTCCTTTTTGTATTGATTTCATATAACAATTATACAATAATTTGTTGTTAATGTATAGAACTTTCTAATTTTTCAAGAAGTTTTGTAAAATATTCTGGCAGAGGAGCTTCGACTTCAAGATAGTCTCCTGTTCTTGGATGTTTAATACCAATTGTTTTGGCATGTAGGGTTTGTCCTTGAAGCTTATATGGGCATTTAGCAGGGCCATATACAGCATCACCAAGTAAAGGATGTGAAATGCTTGCCATGTGCACACGAATTTGATGTGTACGTCCGGTTTCCAAACGACATTCAATATAAGTATAGTTCCCAAAACGCTTTAATACCTTGTAATGGGTAACGGCTTCCTTTCCATTTTTCTCGTTAATACTCATTTTTTTTCTGTCTATCGGGTGTCTGCCTATGGGAGCATTAACCGTACCCTCTTCTTCTTTTATATTACCATGAACAATAGCATGGTAAACTCGTGTTATGGAATGAACCTTCAATTGTTCTGCAATATCATTGTGAGCAAAATCATTTTTACAAACTAAGATAGAACCTGTGGTATCCATATCGATACGGTGTACAATTCCAGGTCGCATCACGCCGTTTATTCCGGATAATCCTTCTTTACAATAATGCATTAATGCATTTACCATAGTACCCGAATAATGACCTGCTGACGGGTGAACAACCATCCCCTTTGGTTTGTTAATAATAAGTAAATCAGCATCCTCATACAACACATCCAACGGGATATCTTCTGCTTCAATGTCCGGTTCTTTTAGCTCCGGTTCTTCAACCGATAATATATCACCTGTATTTAACTTATAGTTTGCTTTTACCTGATTCTGATTGACTGTGATTTGTTCGTCCTTAATTAATTTTTGTATATATGAACGTGATAAATCTGGTAAGGAATCCGAAAGAAACTTATCAATTCTCTCCCCTGAAGCGCTTTCATCAATTACAAATTCTAATGCCATAAAATTACTCCTGTTTTTCTTTTTTTCTCTTGAAAACCTGGAAGAGCATATCGAAATCCTCTTCGGAATAGTAAAACAAAAACAATATAATCAAAGTAATTGTTGAAAGTGTGGCAAAAATATCAGCCACATTGAAAATCGGAAAATCTATTAACTGGAAATAGAGAAAATCCACAACATATCCAAAGCGTATTCTGTCAATCATATTTCCAATTGCACCTGCCACCAAGACAACCAAACAGATTCGAAGCGGCACAAAATGTTTTGTTTTTGGCATTTTTATATAGACAAAAAAAACAAAGAACAGTGTAAGGAATGTAATAATCAAAAAGAACCATTGCTGATTATTAAGAATTCCAAATGCTGCGCCGGTGTTTTCAAGATAACGCAATTGAAACACGCCTTCTATAATTGTAATGGTATTGCCCTGAATATAAGTAACTGCAAGATATTTAGTTAATTGGTCTAATGCAACTCCAAAAATAATTGCAAGAATTGCCAGTGTATAGATCATATTTCATACTCCTTTTTATATATAAAGATGTAATTTGACATAAAATCGTCCTTTTTTCGTTTGTGACATAGATTCCTTAAATTGAAATCGTCCAAGACCTCTAACAGAAACGATATCATCCTCTTTAATTTGAAATCCGTTGGAAGTAATCAGCTTACCGTTTACAAAAACTTTTGCGTTTTCTATATATGCTACCAGCTTGCTACGCGAGGAAGAAAACGCAAGTGAAAGCAGACTGTCCAGGCGAAGAGATGGAACCGTACCGCATATTTCTTTCACCTTTGGTTGGTAGGAAACATCATCAGCCTCTATTTCTGTCAATTTGATCATAGTATGTCGTATTCGTGTTAGTTCATCGAATAAAAAGTTTTTCAATGATTGATGAACAAAGAGAATTGCATACTCATCTTCCACTAAAATATCCCCAAGCTTACTGCGATCAATGCCCAAATTCAGGATGGAACCAAGATAGTCCCGATGACTCAAGCTCTCTGCAAATTTCTTTTGCAATGGTTCAATTTTCAAAGCTGAAATCGGATAATTCTTTTCATAACAAAGAGCATCAGGTAGAAATGCAACCATCTGACGCTCTGAAAATTCATAACCACCATACGTTTCATAACGGGCATACAAATCCTGCTTTGGTGTTGTATGAAGAATATTTAATTCATTCAAATTTAAGAAATCCGAATATGTAACAATATCTCTTTGATAGGCAATCTTCGATAACTCTATCAATCTTTTTTGTAACATAAGTACCTCTAATATCTTGTTTTAATTGTCGGAACATCAAAAGAAGAATTTAGTAAATCTTGTAAATCTCCTGAAATCTCAACATTTGTAGGTGTTACAAGGAAAATATAATTTGATATTTTCTGTAAGTTACCATTGATAGCAAATGTAGCACCAGATGTAAAATCAATGATTCTTTGTGCAATCTCAAGATCTAATCCTTCCAAATTTAAAATAACAGTACGGCCACCCAATAAAGTCTCTGTGATTTCACGTGCTTCATCAACTGCTGTTGGTTTAATAACACAAACCTCCATACTTGCTCCCCTTTTCGCTGACTGACGCATAGGTGTAACTTTACCTGAAGCCGATGCAAAAGACGATCTTGTCTTTTTGTCATCTAATTCATCTTTTTTTCTGAAAGAACTTTTCTTTTCTTTCTCTTTTTCTTCAAATTCATCGTCATCACCGAAGAAATCATCTTCGTAATCTTCTTCGTCATCCAATTTCATTATGGACAAAAATTTGTCTAATACACTCATATTTACACTCTCCCTATATTAAATCTGATATTCACGTTGACCAAAAATACCGGTTCCTACGCGAACCATGGTAGCACCCTCTTCAATTGCTACCTGGTAATCATTTGTCATACCCATTGAAAGAATATTGACACTAACATTATCAATGTTTTTCGCTGCTATGTCAACAGATAATTTCCGCAATTGGTAAAAAACAATTCGATTTTCTTCTGGATTTTCGACAAATGGTGCGATTGTCATAAGTCCTTTTATACGTACATGTGGAAATTTCGCGATACACTCTACGGCATCCATTACCTCATGAACTCGGAAACCATATTTACTCTCCTCTTCTGCAACATTGACTTCCAGCAGAACATCAACAATTCTATTTCTTTTTGAAGCTTCCTGTTCGATTGTTTCCGCAAGACGAATGGAATCTACAGAGTGAATAAGACTTGCTTTGTCAATTACATGCTTTACTTTATTTCGTTGTAAGTGTCCAATCAAATGCCAAATGACATCTTTTGACATTTGCGGATATTTATCTGTTAGTTCCTGAACTTTATTTTCACCGAAATTACGAATGCCTAAGTTATAAACCTCCTCCAACATTGGAACCGGTTTAGTTTTACTCACTGCAATCAGTGTTATTTCGTCCCTGGAGCGTCCTGCTTTTGTACATGCTTCCTGTATCTTAGCTTCCACTTCTTTTAAATTGTTTGCCAGCATGGTGTCCTCCTTAAAAAACAACATCATTTTCCTCAATGTCTGTGCTGTCTAAAGCAATATGGTCATAATTTGACAAGCCAAAACTATTTCCCTCTTCAATGATGTAGTACTCATCACTTTCGCAAAGAATTTGAATCTGCTTAAAAGCAGCATATCCTTTGTTGATGCAATAAACACCTTTTAATGAACGGGTTTCTTCTAACTGATAAGTTTCCAAAGAATCCGGTTTTAACAAAACATCACCATCTTCGAAAACATTTGGGTCGAGATATACCAATTCATTCTCTTCATAATAGATTGTCACTTTCATAAATTCGGTAATTTTTTCACCATCTGAATTTACTTGTTGCCTCATGACACCATCACTGCTGCTGTTGCCACCGACTGTCAGATAGGATTTTGGAACCACATAAAAATCCTTTGAAGTTTCTGCAGTTTTCGGTATCTTTAGTCCTGTTTCGTCTTCTAAAATCAACTCAATATCCAGATATCGTTCTTGAATATAACGAATCATGGAGTTTTGAAATGTGAGGCATAAAACAGGTTTTTCAAACTGTGTTAAAAAAGCAATCGAAGCACGCATTTCCTGATTGTCTTTCTTGAAATTGACTATAACAGACTTCTTTTCTGCTAATGCAGTTTGAGTTTCCTTGGACACCTCCATCAACAACATCCATTTGTCATTTGTAATTAATTTATAAACAGGTTCACCGGGTGTGATCTGCCGGTTGCTTGAAAATTCTGTTTTTTTATAATTTTTCTTTTTCAGTTGCTCCATGGTAATATTCTCTGTGGATATACCTTCCATACCATCGGTTGCATAGACGATGATACCATCTTTTTGTGCATCTTTCACGAGTAAAGCTGAATTTGTACCGTTGGAAATCAAGGTGTTTAATTGCTCAGCCTTACTTTGACTGTTAATTTTATTTAACGAATTTTGCACTTCATGTTTCAGCTGATGTATAGAGGAAAAATCGTTTTCACGAAACTGCTGATTATAGGATTGAATTTTTAATAACAATGCATATTTTTCCTCGGAAGAAAGCTGCTGGTCTGATTCATCCTTCACAACTTCCTTAAACTCAAGCTTGTCATGTGAAAGTGTATATACTTTTGTCCCAACTTTCACCTTGCTATTGTCTTCAGCGTAATAATTGACATACCCGGCTGCATCAGAATATACCACAGTTTCTTCTCGAAGAGCTAAGCCTGTATAGGCATTATCTTTCAAAATTGAACCTTGTCGCACCTCGTAAACAGTGATTTTAGGTGCAGTAAGATACATCACAATTGTTCCAACAAGATAAACAAAAATGATACCAAATATAATAATACCAATATTTAAATGTTTGTTTTTGGGATATTTTACAATATTTGTTTTCTTTTTCTCGCTTGTCATAATTTCTTCAAAGCACTCCCGCTTAAATAATTAAATTTCTCACCTTGTTTGGTATTTTTCACTTGAATTTTTTCGAATAATTCATCCTGAAGCTTCCACCAGCTTGTCCCCCAATTTGAAAAGTCAGCATCATCCTCAGGAATGCGGCTAAACAGTCTTTCAACCACTATTTCAGGAGACAAATACTCTAAAAATGCAATCACGCGTTCCAAATATTCATCCTTAGAACATATCTTTATTGTACCATCTCTATATTGTTTGGACAACATCGTATTTTTAGCTATATATAATGAATGCAGCTTCACGATATCAATGTGTAATGCAGAGAGTACTTTGGCTGTCTCTATTGCATCACGCAAAGAATCTCCCGGTAAATTTAGAATTACATGTGCACATATGGTAAAAGGATACTTTTTAATACAAAGAACAGCATCCAAAAATTCAGCCAGTCCATGCCCTCGATGTATAGCGTCAAGGGTATGATAGTTGACGCTTTGTAATCCCAGCTCTATGTTGATTGCAACAGGATATCTGTTTTGAATCTGTAACAGAACATCAAGATAGCTCTCGTTGATACAATCCGGACGTGTAGAGATGGATAATTCGACCACATCCTTGTCCTGTGCCGCTTCTATCATATATTTTTCAAAATCCTCTATATGCATAAATGTATTGGTGTAATTTTGAAAATAAGCAATGAATTTTTGTGCTTTATATTTTCTTGTAATGTGTTCCTTTGTCGCGTTCATTTGCTCCGTAACCGAAAACGACGAAGCCATGGCTTCAAATCCAGTTCCAACATCAGCACAAAAACTGCAGCCTCTGCCATCCATTCGGTTTGGGCAGGTAATCGGCAAATTTATTGGTAATTTGTAGATTTTTTCACCATATTTATTTTTGAGGTAATCAGAATATTTGTTGTACATAATAAAAACCTTACGTATATCTTTCTATATTTTGGTTATAATTTTTATTAGAATCAATTAACAAGGAGGAAACATACATGAAATATATTGATTTTATTAGCCTTACACTGGTAATTATCGGTGCACTCAACTGGCTGCTAATAGGTGTTTTTCGTTTTGATCTTGTTGCATTCCTTTTCGGGAATATGACTTTACTTTCACGCATTGTCTATATTCTTGTCGGATTGTGTGGATTGTATCTGACAACATTCTTTGGACGTATCAGTGATAATAAAAAGGGTTCTGTATAAGAACCCTTTTTTATTCTATTGCACTCCACAAAAATGTCATATTATCATATAAATTTCGTCTTGAGCTTGCACCCATCATAACAGAAATATATGCTGTGTCATCGGAATCCTTACCATACATTATAAGACATGAACCGGCGTCATAGGTATTTCCGGTTTTCCCACCCAAAAATGTGATTCCTTTCGGTGTTTTTCTTGCTCCTGTTATAAATTGATTAGACTGTCCCCACGTCACAGCTCTCTTTGTTCCATTCTTCTGACCAATGCTTGTAGTCCAAGTTTTAGAAGCAATAATATCAAGAAAAGTTTCATTTTGAATACATTCATTAAAGATAAGATATAAGTCGTACGCTGTTGTATAATGATTTTTATCTTGATAACCATGTGGGTTTACAAAATGTGTATTGCTGGCACCCAAAATTTTTGCCTCTTCATTCATTAATTTTACAAAGGCATCGGTGTTTCCGGATATGTGCTCTGCAATTGCAACGGCGCTGTCATTTCCGGAAGGTAACATCAACGCGTATAACAAATCCTCCAACGTTAACACATCTCCTACTTGAAGATGCGCTGTTGACGAATCGGAAGGTACATCTACTGCCGTCTTACTTATTGTTACATAATCATTCAAATTGCCATATTTTAATGCCAAATACGCTGTCATTATTTTGGTTGTACTTGCAGGAAACAGCCTGTTGTTTGCATTCTGAGAAAAAAGCACTTCCTTTGTATCAATATTAAACAAAAGAGCTCCTTTAAATACATCATGGGTATAAAATGCATCAAATTTGACTTCCTCATTCGTTACACAAAGGTCTTCTGCAAAAAAATCGGAAAAATAAGAAGTTCTTTTGTATGCAGATTCCTCATACTTTACAACTCGATCACCTGTCTTTGACAGAAAAAGTGCAATAAAAACAACAAGAAGCAAAAAAGCAATGCCACATGCAAATTTAATCAGCAGTTCCCGTTTCCTGTTCCTGCGTCTTCTAAACATTCTATTTGTACATCTCACGCCAATCCAAATCTCCTCTGTCAAGTGCTAAAATAATAAGTTCAGCAGTTGCTAAATTAGTTGCAATTGGGATGTTGTACATATCACACAAACGAACAACATCATTTACGTTAGGCTCATGTGGTTTGGGTTCCATCGGGTCGCGCAAAAAAATCAATGCATCTATATCATTTTGTCCAATTTGACTTCCCAATTGTTGCATTCCACCAAGTGGCCCGGCCAAATATTTATGTATAGATAAATTTGTCACCTCTTCAATCAAACGTCCGGTAGTCCCGGTTGAAAATAAATTGTGTTTACACAAAATGCCCTTATATGCGATACAAAAATTCTGCATTAAAGATTTTTTTGAATCATGTGCGATTAACCCTATATTCATCTTAAAGACTCCTTTAATATTTTTTCGGTTGTAAGCCTACATTTAATACAAATCCAATTCCCATGTAAAAACATACAATGGAGGTTAAACCGGCGCTGACAAACGGTAACGACAAACCGGTATTCGGTAAAACTCCGGTCGCAACGCCCATATTTATAAAACTCTGGAAACCAATTAAAGCAGCAACTCCGCCACATATAATCTGTCCCGATAAACTTTGCGATTTCATTCCAATTATAATACATTGGATAATAATAAACAATAGTAAAAATATTACGATACAACATCCGACAAAGCCTAATTCTTCGCCTATGATAGCAAAAATAAAATCTGTCTCTGCCTCTAAAAGGAAGTTACCGTTTTTCACCGATGTTGTTGTGTTATTGTTTAATCCCTTACCCTTTAGTTGCCCTGAACCTATGGCAACGATGGAATTCTGTTGTTGATATCCTGTGTCTGATGAATGTTCATCCGGATTCAGCCAAGCCAGAATACGCTCTTGCTGATAAGGTTTCAAAAATGGTTGATTTGGCATAAGGGCAATTCCAAGAAAAATAACAATACAAGGAATCACCACTGCCAGTACGGTTCCTATAAACTTATAGCTCAAACCACCCAAGTACATTAACACACAAAAAACAGCTGAAATGCATATGGTATTGGAGAGGTTCGGCTGGGTGATTATCAAATATAAAGATGGAAGAACCAAAGCAATACATTTGATAATAACTTTTATGTCTTTTAGACGACCTTCATGATTCATCAGAAATTTTGCAAAAAACAAAATCAAAAATATTTTAGTTAAATCAGAAGGCTGTAAAGTCGTAAATCCCAAGTCAATCCATCTTTGAGCCCCGTTATAATTTGCTCCAAAGAACTTTACACTGAGCAAAAGAAGAATATTGATCCCATAGATAAGCCAATAGAAATTCAATATCCATTCAAAGTCAATCAGGGAAATAACAATCATTGCAAGTACGCCCAAAACAACACCGATAATTTGTTTTGATTGGGATGAAGGCAATGCGCTTCCAACTGCAAGAATCCCTAAAACAGATAAAGCCACTACAGCTATCACAAGTATAAAGTTGTAATGTTTGAAATTATATTTTCTAAATAGCTTCACAAATCTTCTCCTGCTAATGTAATGTGTATATAAGTATTTGTCATCTTAATATCAAATTCCTCGGGAACAACCTCGAAGTATTTGGAAATCGTTTGGAATAATTCCGTATGTATTTTTTCAAAAGTATCTGGTGTACAACATGTGCGGTCTGAAACGAGCAGCGATTTTAATCTATCTTTTGCAATTAAAACAGAACCGTTTTTCATCTTTGCACCTCCTAATTACTCTTGAAAATTTTAGAAAGTTTACCAAAAAATCCGGAAGGTGATTCCAAATTCAAAAACGGTACTTCTTCACCAATAATACGTTTACAGATATTCATATATGCTTTACCTGACAGGCAATCCATTCCAATCACCGGTTCCCCTTGATTAGTAGCAACAACCACTTTCTCGTCATCCGGTATTGCTCCCAGCAAATCGATTGCAAGAATCTCTGTCACATCTTCAACAGACATCATGTCTCCACGTTTCACCATGTCCATTCGAATTTTATTAATAACCAAATGTGGTCTTTTTATATGATGTTTCTCCAGGAGTCCGATAATTCTATCTGCATCACGAATTGCGGACACTTCCGGTGTTGTTACTACAATAGCACGGCTTGCCCCTGCCACTGCATTTTGAAAGCCTTGTTCGATTCCTGCAGGACAATCCAAGAGAACATAATCGAATTCTTCAACAAGTTCTTCCGTTAACTTTTTCATTTGTCCCGGAGATATTGCAGATTTATCTTTTGTTTGAGCAGATGGTAACAAATATAAGTTTTCATAGCGTTTATCTTTTATCAAAGCCTGTTTCATGCGACAATTGCCTTCGATCACATCAACAAGGTTATATACGATACGATTTTCAAGCCCCATCACAACATCCAAGTTACGTAAGCCTAAATCCGTATCAATCACTACTACTTTTTTATTTAACTTTGCAAGACCAACACCAATGTTTGCTGTTGTTGTGGTCTTACCAACGCCACCTTTTCCAGAGGTGATTACAATCACTTCACCCATGTTTCAAATCCTCCTTCTCATTTTGCTTGTACTTGTGGGTATTTCGGCGTATCTTTTGTTTCTTTATCTTTAATCTCCATGTGATTCTGTACCTAGCACGCCGGCCTTGCCATACAACAATTGAGAATCATCAGCAAGCCCAAAATACTTGAGCACCATATCTCTTCCTATCTCAGCCGGATAACCTGAGCTATAACCATTTGCAATACGTACACACAATGCGATTTCCGGATTCTCGCTTGGTGCGAATCCTACAAAAAGTACATGGTCGGCATGGGTGTTGCTCTGCTGCGCAGTACCGGTTTTTCCGGCCATTTGCATTCCTGCTTCGCGAAGCTTGCTAAAACGGGAATCCTTTGCAACCATTTTCACCATACCTTGATGAACAAGTTGGAATGTATCTTCACTTACATCCTTTACCTCATTGTAAATGCTTGGTTTGTAATCTATAACAGTATCTCCGTTTTTATCCACGACTTTTTGAAGCAAAGTTAAATTATAAACTGTTCCTTTATTTGCAACAGCTGTAATATACTTCGCTATCTGACTGGTTGAATATGTGTTTGTACCTTGTCCAATTGCAGAACGTACTGCATCTTCTGTACTGACAATAGGATTTCTTTCCGCAATCTCCAGTCCGGATGTCTCAGAAAGGCCAAACATTTCTGCATATTTTGCCAAACGCGACAAACCAAAGCTAGATGAATAGTTACCTTTATCAGTTGTACCTAAACGCCAACCAACTTCATAGAAGAAGTTGTTACATGAATTGGCAATGCCTCCCACTACATCCAAGCTTCCATGACCATTTGGATGAATCCAACAGGTTGGACTTGGTGTGATGTTTTCGTATGGTCCGTTGCAAGAAACAATGGTTCCTGAAGAAATCACTGTTTCGGTTAAGCCTGCAATGGAGCTTAACGGTTTAAAGGTAGAACCAGGTGCAGTTAATTCCTGTGTTGCTTTGTTGTAAAATGGCAAAGCAGAATTTGCATAAACCTGATTGTAATACTTTACATCCATGGTATTTGCCAAAAGATTGTTATCATATCCCGGGTAGGATACACAAACAATTGTGTCTCCGGATGCCGTGTCTGTCATAACCATGGAGCCTGTTGACGGTTCTACGCCCAACATGCCCGGTGTAATCTCCAGACTTTCAATCTTCGTTTTCATGAATTCGTAGGAACTATATCCACTTAGTAAACGTCGATACCATGTTTCGTCATATTCCAGAACACCTTGGTCATATAATAATATACAAATCATATTCCCGGAAACTGTGCCGTCTTTTATCATATAACGATAAATTAGTTTTTCAAATGCATTATCCGTCTTCAAATAATCTTCTAAATACTTTAAAATTCCCTGATAAACTTCGTTTGAATCGGAATATTTACCGTTTGAATCCGTGTATTTTTGTATCACTGATGTTTGAACCCAGTTCTTCGATATTGCATAGTTTAAATATTCGTATAAATTTATTTTTTCATTTTTCCATGCTTTATAAGTTTTATCACTGGTATCAATCTTATCTTTTATTAAAATGCCTGTTGTGTTCGGCAATAATTCTGATGTCAGATAATACATATAAGCTTGCATCTCTTTTGACAAATCTTGATATGCCGGTGCATTTGGATTCTGCAAATCTTTCATAAGCTTATTGATCGCAGTTTCTTGTCTTTTCGAGAATAATGCATATACTTTTTTTTCTGTAGAATTTGCATTTTCTTTTGCGAATTGATCCGTATCTAAGATTTCATTTCCGATAAATGAATAGTAAATATCGCCAATCGGGACAATTACATCTGATGCTTCCCCGTTTGGATTCCTTGTATAGTCTAAGATATTAGATATTTTACGCAAAATAATTCCGGCAAGCTTTTCCTCAATTAATTTGTATGCAGTAATTTGCATATTTTTATCAAGTGTTAAATATACGTCGTTGCCTGCTTTCGGTTCTGTAACACTTACTGTTTCAATTATCTTCCCGACATCATTTACATAGATGACTTCCTCGCCCTTCGTTCCTTGCAAATATTCATCCATAACATGCTCAATGCCGGATTTACCTACAGTATCAGTCAGGCTGTATTTTTTCTGTTGCTCGTCAGACAGTGCATTATATTCCTCTTGAGAAATTTTACCGGTATAACCGATGATAGATGCAAAATACATGCTGTCCTTATATTCACGGAGGGATTCCTCACCAATGCTTATTCCCTGCAGATTAACCATGTTTTCTTTAATTGATGCAACGGTCTCAGCACTCACATCAGATGCTATGGTTGTGGCAATATATCTTTGATAACTGTTTAAATGCATGCTATAGCGAACAGTAACAATCTGTAAGGCTCTCTGCTTTCCATATTTGTCTACATCAACACCAAACCCGTAATCACCACTACGTTTGTTGGCGCATAAAAAGTCCATCACTTCTTCGGCAGTCGAATCAGCAAGACCTTTCTCCTTGAGCTTGTCAATAGAGGCATAACCATAAATATCAGCCAGAAAACGCAGTCGTTTTGTTCCTTCTGCATATAGAAATTGATATTGGTTATTATCATCTATTACAATACCAAAATCATTCACAACAGAATCTCCGTTTTTCTCAATCATATCAATAACTGTATGAATGGTCTCATTGATGTATTCATTTTTTTGTGTACGGTCGCTATATGAACCGTTATCTTCAATTTGCACAGAATAAGCCAGTCGATTTGTTGCCAGGATTTCTCCGTTTCTGTCATATATATTTCCACGTGTTCCTGTTTTTGTGATTGTCTTACGAATAGACAGTGTGTAATTTTCCAGGTAATCTTGTCCATTTACAATCTGCAAATGAAACAAGCGGAAAACAATAACAAATAACAGTACACTAAACACCATGATGAGGACAAGCATTCGTGACTTAAATATATTTGCAAAAAATTCTTTTATACTATTAAACAAATTTACTAGCACTCCTTTGTTCTTCTGCTTCTAACTTTTTATTGATAAATAAAATCATTTGGTATAACAAAAGTGTAATTAAAATCGTGTATATCAATTCAGGTATAATAATACTTTTTAGATAATACAGATAGTTAAATCTGCTTCGCATGACAAACATAAAGATACATACCATGTTACCATACACAAAATCACTTGCCGCAATTAGGATAAGAGGAAGTTTAATGTCGTCCGCATAAAATATTTTATTGAAAAATCCATTTGCGTAACCCAAAACAGTATATATCAAGGTATAGAAACCTATCAAATCGCTGAACATGATATCAAATATTAAACCTGCTATAAAACCTACCATCATACCTTCTCTTTTTCCTCTCATAAAACCGAAGGAAGAAGTTACTACTATCAATAAATTCGGTGAGACGGAGGCTAAAGACATGCTTTGGAATACCGTGCATTCTAATATAAAACATATAATAATAATACAAACGGTAACAATTTTACGTTTCAATATTATTCCTCCAATAAATCAGATTTGGTAGTTGTGATAACGAGTACTTCTCTCAAGTGCTCAAAATCCACAGCTGGTGTAATGTAACCTGAACGGGTTAAGTTGTTGGAATCCACATGAATTTCACTCACATAGCCAATTAGAATTCCTTGTAGAAATTTACTACTGATATGCGACGTAACAACCTGTTCCCCGACTTTAATTTCAGTTCCGTTGTTGGCAAGCTGTTCAAAACGGATCCTTCCATCCTGCATTAATGTTAAATCGCCGTTTACGATACAAGTATCAGATGTTGTAAGAATTAAGGCGCTTACATTGCTGGCATCATCGATAACGGCACGCACCCTGGACCAATTCGGACCAACCTCCGTCACAATACCAACAAGACCTGTACCGGCCATTACATTCATGTCAACAGCAATCCCGTCATTAGCACCCTTGTCAATGACAAAGGAGCTAAACCAGTTTCCGGAATCATTGGACGTCACACGTGCACCTATTTTTTCATATTCAGAATACAAATTGTCAAGGGCATATAGCTCACGCAATCGTTCTAACTCAGCTTTTTCTTGTTGCAAGAGACTGTTGGTTACTGTGAGTTCGTCTACTTCCGCTTTTAATGCTTTGTTTTCATCCTGCAACTCTTGAATAGTTGCAAAATTTTGCGTAAAGTCACTCATCCATTCTCCAATCGTATTAATGCCTTTCTGCATGGGAACAATTGTATAATTGGCAACCACACGAAGCGGTCCGCCCACCTTATCTGTAATAAGAGATAAGCCCATCAGCAGAACGCATACACAACAAAGAATCAGCAATATATGTTTACTTGACAAATTTGACTGTTTGTTTTTCCTCATTACTATCTCATCCACCTATAATTTTCATCTAACATTGAGTAAGTTATTTTCATGAATTCTTTTGATTCAATAATCTTCTTCAAGCCACTTACAGCACACAGCTCCGGTTCCTCAGCGATATGTACGGAAGTTCCTATTTCTTTTTCCATATATGATTTTAATCCCTTTAAATTAGCCATGCCACCGGATACATAGATTCCATTTTTTTGAATCACACGTTGTACCTCAGGAGGTGTCCTCTCAAGAAGTGAATGAATCTCATGCATACATGTTTTTAAGGGTTCATTTATTGCTTCATAAACAATATTACCGGCGATATGCTTTTGTTCAGGAATACGTGTCAATAAATTTCGCCCTGCCACTTTGAAATCCTGTGACACTTCATCTGAAGTAACACCATATTCCTTACGTAACTCTTCTGCTGACAAATGTCCGATTAAAAATTCATTCTCATATCGTACTGCATTAATAATCGCATTATCCAAGGTAATGCTTCCAATTTTGAGCAATTTGTTTAAAACAACACCGCCATAAGACAAAATAGAAATTTCAGTCGTCTCGGCACCAAAATTAACAATTAACACACCCGGATGATTTTTGACATCCAAATCAAATCCAATTGCATCAGCAATGCCGCGCTCTACAATACGAACTTCCTTGGCTTTGGCATTTGAGTGGACAACCAAGTCATAGAATGCTCTTTTTTCGACCTCAGTGACGTCAGTTGGTACTGCAACAATATATTTGGCGCCTCTCATGAAACGTTGTTCCTTCTTCAGCAAATGATGCAACAGATGCTGCATGTTATAGAAATGTGAAATCACTCCTTCTTTCATTGGAAATTGAATTTCAATGTTAAAAGGTGCTTTTTCAAACATGGCATATGCATCATCACCAACGGAAAAGACTTCTTTCTCGTTTGCTATTGCAATGGCGTTTTTTTCTTTCCATATTGTATTTTTCTTTTTATCATAAACCTTGATCTCATATGTTCCGAGATCAAGACCGTACACATTTCCAAACATTCTATCCCTTCATTCTGTTATAAAAGTTGCTGTTCTGCAAAGCTAATATAACAATTATTCCCGATTATAATATGATCTAATAATTCAATACCAATCAACTCGCCGGCTTCTTTTACTCTTTTGGTCAAAAGAATATCTGTCTTACTGGGAGTCGGATCACCACTTGGATGATTATGAACTAAGATAATTGATACTGCCTGTTTATTCAACGCTTCTATAAAGAGTTCTCTCGGAGAAACCAGAGACGCGTTTACTGTACCTTTTGATATATTCGTCTCTCCAAGTAATTTTGATTTTGTGTTCAGCATCAAAAGCTTCATGTGCTCCTGCTTCTGATGTCGCATCTCTTCCATGTAGTATTTTGCAATGCTTGAAGGTACTGCAAATGTCAATCCATCCTTCGCACTTGCCTTTGCCAAGCGTTTGGCTAATTCAGAAATGCAGAGGATTTGAACTGCTTTTACCATTCCGATTCCTTTGATTGCCTGTAGCTGTTCCAATGTCAGATTGTGGATATTCAAGAGTCCTTGTTCACCACAAAGTGGGCCTAAAATATGCTTCGAGAGCTCTAACACATCAAGGCCTTTAACTCCTGTACGAAGCAGAACGGCAAGTAACTCTATATCTGTTAAAGATGTAGCTCCATCTTTCAAACATTTTTCATAAGGACGTTGCTCCTTACTAATTGAATCCATCATTTTCTTTTACGGACTCTCTCTGGCAATCATTTCCTCTTATACAAAACGATAGGCAATACCTGCAAGAATCATACCCAAAATACTTGCAATTGTAATTTTGATAGATAAACCAAAGGTGATAATAAGAACACCCAGATTAAGCTCTATTGGCTTGTCAAATCCAAAAGACTGACCATAGTTTAACCAGTCCAGGCCTGCAACACCATCTGCAAGTGTTCCGATAAGGCCACCAATCACGATGCCTGCAAGCATCAATATTAATAATACCCATGCATTTTTAGATGTAGATTTTCTCATAAGTATATAACCTCGTTTCTTTCCAAAACTCTATTTATTTTATCATAATTTGAATTAACTGTATAGGGCATGCCTATTAATTTTTTCTGAAGATATTAGGTCAAACCGCGTCGAATGGTGCAAACTTTAGTGCAATTTTTTCGGCGATTTTCATCCCATCCATCGCAGCGGATGTAATTCCGCCCGCATAGCCGGCACCCTCTCCACATGGGTAAATCCCTGTGTTTTCAATTTGCAGTTCTTCATTTCTTGTGATACGCACAGGAGAAGATGTACGGCTTTCTACTCCGGAAAGTACAACGTCATCATTTGCAAATCCATGAATTTGTTTGTCGAACGATTTTATACCAAGTTCAATAGATTGTGCAATTTCATCAGGGAAAATGGCCCTTACATTTGCCAAACAGTATGCTCCCTTGATTTGCGGTCTTACGTTGCCGAATTCTCTTGTTGTCCGATTATTACAAAAGTCAACAAATTTCTGTACAGGTACTTTCCCATCACCAATTTCATAAGCTTTTTTTTCAAGCTCTCTCTGAAAATTGACCCCTGCCAGAGGATGTTCACTCCCGAAATCCTCCGGTGTTACACTCACAATAATTGCGCTATTGGCATTCACTCCATCTCGCGCATGATAGCTCATACCATTCACTGCAAGGTGCTCCTTTTCAGAAGATGCATTTACCACATAACCTCCCGGACACATACAGAAAGAATACACACCTCTTTTGTTTGGCAAATTGGCAGTTACTTTATAGGCCGCAGCCGGTAGTTTGTACGGAGAATTGCAACCATATTGAGAATCATTGATGGTCTGTTGTGTATGCTCTACACGCACGCCTACAGCAAAAGGTTTCGCAACAATTGGTAAGTTTTTCTCATACAAGAGTGAGAAGGTGTCTCGCGCACTATGCCCGATGGCCAAAACCAGCTGTTCCGTTTGATACACTTTCTTTTGCCCTTCATTTAAAACAGTAACGCTGCATAAACTGCCGTTATCCAAAGTGAAATCAACAAACTGACTATGGAAGTTGATCTCGCCACCCCATGCAAGAATTTGATTCCTCATTTTTCGAACAACATGAATTAAAACATCGGTTCCTATGTGAGGTTTGTTTGCGTAGAGGATTTCTTTTGGGGCACCATTATCCACAAAAATTTGCAGTACTTTTTTGTTGCGACCATGCTCGTCCTTCACCAAGGTATTTAATTTCCCATCTGAAAAAGTTCCTGCACCGCCTTCTCCGAACTGTACATTAGATTGCTCTTTTAAAATGCCTGTCTCCCAAAACGCTTGAATATCCTTTTCGCGTTCTTCCACTGACGCCCCACGTTCAAATACAATTGGTCGATAACCATGCTGCGCCAAAAGATATGCGCAGAACATGCCTGCCGGTCCAAAACCAATGATAATTGGTCGGTATTTACAGGTAACAGTACCTGTTTGCGGGAACACATAGGCTGATTCTTTCACAAGGGAAATTTGATTATTCTTTTGCCTTTTCAAAATCTTCTGTTCATTACTGACTTTCACATCGACAGTGTAAACGAATTTTAAGTCCGGCTTCTTTCTCGCATCTATAGATTGTTTCTTGATTTGATAATCCAAAATATCTTTTTCAGGGAGAGACAAGATAGCTGCAATCTTTCGTAACAAATCTTTTTCAGAGTGATTCGGATTTAATTTTAATTGTCCGATTCGAATCATAACTACCTTCCTTTCGCGGCATTTTGTCCGGCAATAAATCCCGTAGACCATGCCCATTGGAGATTATATCCACCGCAAATACCATCGATATCCAAAAGTTCCCCTACCAAATATAAATCTGATTCATATACTGATTCCATTGTTTCAGGGTTAATCTCTGTCGTTTTTACGCCGCCGGCACATATCTGTGCCTGTTCAAAATCATTTGTGTCCAGTATATCTACACTGAAATGTTTGCTTAAGAAAATCAACTGTCTGATTTTCTCCGCCGAAACATTGTGCATCATATCCTGCAACGAAATACGTGCTTCTTTTAAAAGCATGCCGGTTATTTTTTTGTGGAACACACCTACAAAAAAATCCAATACCGTCTTGTATCCATGTCTGTCCAGACGCTCAAAAACATAATTATTGAATTCAGAATCAGACATTCCCGGCATAAAATCAAGCTCTACTTTCACGGCTTTTTTTTCGTATAATGCTTTTGAGACATAGCGACTGATTTGAAATACCGGAATTCCAGAAATGCCATAATTTGTTAATTGCAATTCGCCGGTATCGCTGCTCATCATTTGATTGTCTACATATGCTGTTACCTTTGCCTGAGTTCGCACACCGGCAACCTGTTTGAACAATTCGCCCCTTCCTCTCAACTGTACCAGTGCCGGAACAACCGGCGAAAGATGATGACCAAACTGTTTTGCTAAACGGTATCCCGACCCATCTGAGCCAAGAACAGGGGACGCTTTACTTCCGGTTGCAAGAATTACTGCATCTCCGCAATAAGTTCCATGATTGGTACAAAGGACAAAACCTTTGCTATTCTTTTGAATGGATGTTATCTTTGTATCCACCAGCACCGTAACTTGTAGCCGCTCTAATTCCATGCGAAGCACATCTAAGATAGTGGATGCCTGATCAGAAAGCGGATACACATACCCTTGTCTGCTTTTCCAAATTACGCCTAATTCTTCAAAGAATTGAATGGTCTCAGGAAAACCAAATCGTGCCAATACCTTTGCAACAATACTTGTATCATCCCCGCGGAAGCAGGCTGCATCCATGTATTCATTTGTAAGATTGCAACGACCATTTCCCGTAGACAATATTTTCTTGCCTACTCGGTCTTTATGCTCAATCAAAATAACATCTGCACCCTCTCGCGCAGCTGAAATGGCAGCCACCATTCCTGATGCACCGGCGCCGATGATAATTACTTTTCTTTGCTTCATAATGTCACTAATCCTCTTCGCACTAATTCCTCTAATGACCTTAAGATTCCCAACTTTGCGTGAGACCAGGTTAAACCGCCTTGGAAATATACTGCATAAGGTGGTTTAATAGGACCATCCGCACTTAATTCAATGGATGAACCCTGTACAAATGCACCGGCAGCCATGATAACATCGCTATCATATCCCGGCATTGCCCATGGTTCAGGGGATACATAACTATCTACCGGGGCAGCGGCCTGTATTCCCTTACAGAACGCAATAACAGCTTCCGGATTACCAAAAGTTACTGCTTGAATAATATCATGTCTGCTCTCCTTGCCATTTGGAATAACAGGAAATCCAAGTGACTCGTAAATATTCGCAGCAAATATAGCACCTTTCAGTGCACCGGCTACCACTGTTGGAGCAAGGAAGAAACCTTGATAAAAGGACTGCATTACACCTAGAGAAGCTCCAACCTCTTTTCCTAATCCCGGTGAAGTCAAACGGTAAGCACAATTCTCAATGCACTCCTTTGTTCCTGCAATATAACCGCCAATCGGTGCAAGTCCTCCACCCGGATTCTTAATGAGGGAACCGACAATCATGTCCGCACCCACATCACTTGGTTCTATCGTTTCTACAAATTCTCCATAACAGTTATCAACCATACAAATGACATCTGGTTTGATTGACTTCACAAAAGCAATCAATTCTCCGATTTTTTGAACGGAGAAGCTTGGTCTTGTCTGATAACCTTTGGAACGTTGAATGGCAACTAATTTTGTCTTGTCATGAATCGCGTTGCGGATTGCTTCATAATTAAAGCTGCCATCCTCCAACAAGTCAATTTGTCTATAGCTTACACCATACTCTGCAAGGGAACCTTTCGATGGGCGGATACCTATCACTTCCTCCAAGGTGTCATAAGGCTTTCCGGCCGGGGATAAAAGTTCATCTCCCGGTCTTAAATTTGCACTGAGGGCAAGTGCTAATGCATGTGTTCCACAAGTAATTTGCGGACGAACAAGGGCCGCTTCGGTGTGGAAGGTCTTTGCATATACCTCTTCTAATACATCTCTTCCACGGTCACTGTAACCATAACCACTTGCATAATTAAAACAGCCTTCATTGACACGACATTCCTGCATGGCATTGATAACTTTTAATTGATTAAGTTCTGCAACTCGGTCTATTTCATTAAAACGTTCCTTCAAAGTTCCTTCTATCTTTTCTCCGAACTCTAATACGGCTTTTGAAATACCAAGTTTCTCATACATTGTTGATATATCTAACATGAAATTGTTGTCCTTTCTCGTATGTGTGCTAACATAATTTCTAATATTTTTTCTTCGTTATGTTCATATTCATTTTTTGGAATCCAAATAACATCTCGTTCCCGTCGAAACCATGTCAATTGACGTTTGGCAAAATGTCTTGTGTCGCGTTTTAAAATATAAACCGCTTCCTCTAAGCTGCAATCTCCATTCAGATAGTCAAGAATCTCCTTGTATCCAAGCCCTTGCATGGAAACCATATCCCTGGTATAACCCATTTCTTTCAACGAGCGTACCTCTTCTACAAGTCCTTCCTGCATCATTTCGTCAATACGCAGATTAATACGTTCATACAAGGCTTCTCTTTCATCTGTTAAAACAAAATAACAAAAATCATATGGGGATGCTTTTGTGCGCTCGACTTCGTTATGTTCCGAAATTTTCTCCCCTGTCTGTTGATAAAATTCCAGTGCACGAATGACTCTTTTTATATTATTTGCATGTATACTTTCAGCCGCCTTCGGATCCACCTTTTCCAATAATTCATGTACATAAGCGACACCTTTTTCATTGGCAAGCTCTTCCAAATGTTTTCGATAAGAAGTATCTTCGTTGCTTTCCGTAAAATCAATATCATAAAGTAATGCTTGAATATAAAAACCGGTTCCGCCAACCACAATAGGTATCTTGTTTTGGGAATATATTTTTTCTAATGCCTGTTTTGCCATTTCTTGAAAACGCACGACATGAAATTCCTCGTCCGGTTCTATTTCGTCAACCAAATAATGCTTAATTCCCTGCATTTCTTCCGGACGTATTTTGGCAGAACCAATATCCATATGCTTATAAATCTGCATGGAATCCGCAGAAATTATTTCTCCGTTTAATGCCTTTGCAAGTCCTATTGAGGCCTTTGTTTTCCCAACTGCAGTTGGTCCTGTCAATATAATTAATGGTTTCTTCATAGTGCTCCTAAATAATTCGTTTAAATCTTTTTTCTAACTCTCGTTTTGTCATTGCAATAATCGTAGGACGACCATGTGGACAATGGTATGGGTTTTCCAGCTTCAACAGTTCTTTAATCAGAACTTCTACTTCCGCATAAGATAATTTGGATTTTCCCTTTACTGCCGCCTTGCAGGACATAGATGCCACTTTTTCAACAATCATGTCCGGTGCAACAGAAGAACTGATCCCTTCTGACAATTGGTCTAACATTTCAATAAAAAGTTCTTTCTTCGCAATTCCGAAAAGATTGTCAGGAATTGCGCGTACCGCATAAGAATCCCCACCAAATGCTTCAATTTCAAAACCAATTTTCGCAAATGTATCCATGTGCTCCTTCAGTACTTGTTCCTCCTGCATGGACAGATTGAGGATGATTGGCGGGCTTAAATATTGAGAGGTATATTCTCGTGTTTTCATGCTCTGCAAGGTCTTTTCGTACAACACACGCTCATGCGCTGCATGCTGATCTATGATATACAATTGTTCATTGAATTCCACCAGCCAATATGTGTCAAAAACTTGGCCAATAATTTTATGTTCGACCACAGCTTCTTTCGACAATAGTTTTTCTTCAAACATATTTAACTGTTGCGGTTTGGATGGTTCATCTGCTGTTTCCTGTGTCTTTCGATAATTTACCGATTCTTGAATACGGGAAATCTGTTCCGATGGTCGATGTACAGAATGAACTTCTTTTACCTCTGCCTGTGACGCCTGCTTGTGATAAGAAGCAACCCTTTCCTGCATTTTTTTCATGAAATAGTCTAGGTCTTTTTTCTCTGGTAATACCGGTTCCTTAGGTACATCGTGCACCGGCTTTATATCCGGTTTCGTCTCCGGCTTTGACACCGGAAGCTCTACTCTTGGAATCAGCTCTTTTTCACTTAAAGCATTTTTCACCGCCATATAGACAAAATTATAGACATCCTGCTGTCTACTGAAGCGAAGCTCCATCTTTGTCGGATGAACATTGACATCTAAATCATTTCCATCCATTGTGAAATGTAATACGGTGAATGGATATTTGTGTTGCATGGTAAAATCTTTATAAGCATCTTCAATCGCTTTGGCTATGATACTGCTTTTTACATATCGCCCATTAATATAATAATTTTCGTAATTGCGATTTCCTCTTGAAACCAATGGCTTTCCGATATACCCTGTTACTTTTAAGCCCGGAATTGCCTCATCCACCTCCAAAAGATTCTGCGTGATTTCTCTTCCGAAAACCTGATAAATCACATCCTTTAATCTTCCATTTCCGGAGCTGTGTAATCTGGATTGTCCGTTATTTATGAATTCAAACGAAACTTCTGGATGAGACAAAGCCATACGAACCATCAGTTCATTTACATAGCTCGCCTCTGTCATCGCTGTTTTTAAAAACTTTCTTCTTGCAGGTGTGTTATAAAAAATTTGATGAACCAAAAATGTAGTTCCGTCTTTTGCACCGGCATCTTCCAGCTTTTTCTCGTGTCCGCCTTCAATCACATAACGCGTTCCGTAACAAGCATCTTTTGTTTTGGTAATTAATTCTACTTGTGCAATCGCAGCAATGCTCGATAAAGCTTCACCACGGAAGCCTAAAGAAGCAACTGTGGATAAATCTTCAACGGAACGAATCTTGCTGGTCGAATGGCGCAAAAAAGCCAATGCAACCTCTTCTCTTGGTATACCGCATCCATTGTCAGTGATACGAATAAAAGAGATTCCACCCTCTTTAATTTCAACTGTGACGGCGCTTGCTCCTGCATCGATTGCATTTTCTACCAACTCTTTTACAATAGATGCAGGTCTTTCAATTACCTCACCGGCTGCAATTTTATCAATTGTAATTTGATCCAAAACTTGTATATTTGTCATATTACTCCTTTAATGCTACCATCTGTTCTTTAGTCTGTTTTGCAGACGATAGATTGTATTTAATGCATCCATCGGTGTCAAATTGCTGACATCAATTTGTTTCAGTTCTTCTAAAACATCATCATCCTTCACGGTATCAAACAAGGACATTTGTGCCAAATCAACTTCATCATAATGTTTGACTTTTTTGGAAGCTTCTGTAGTCTGCACGGAGATATCACGAATCCGGTTCGTAATATCCACATCCACTAACTCATTCACAATTTCCTTTGCTCGGGTGATTACACTTTCCGGAACACCTGCCAGCTTTGCAACTTGGATACCGTAGCTCTTATCCGCACCGCCTTTCACAATTTTACGCAGGAATACAATGTCATCTCCCTGTTCTTTCACGGCAATGCAGTAATTGTTCACACTATCAATTTTACCTTCTAATTCTGTCAATTCGTGATAATGAGTTGCAAATAAAGTCTTTGCTCCCAATAATTTTTTGTTGCTGATATGTTCCACCACAGCCCAAGCAATACTTAGTCCGTCAAAGGTACTTGTTCCACGGCCGATTTCATCTAAAATCAGCAAACTTTTATTTGTTGCGTTACGAAGAATATTTGCAACCTCTGTCATCTCCACCATAAAAGTACTTTGTCCGGATGCCAAGTCATCAGACGCTCCCACGCGGGTGAAGATACGGTCAACAATACCGATATTTGCGCTCTCTGCAGGTACAAATGAGCCAATCTGTGCCAACAACACAATCAAAGCTGTCTGGCGCATATAGGTTGATTTACCGGCCATATTAGGACCTGTGATAATGGAAACACGATTCTTTTTGTCATCTAAATATGTATCGTTTGCTATAAACATATCATTTGGAATCATTTTCTCAACAACCGGATGACGTCCGTTCTTGATATCGATAATGCCTTTTTCATTGATTTCCGGCCTTACAAAATTATTTCGTTCAGCCACAAGCGCAAGGGAAGCAATCACGTCAATTTGTGCAATGGCTTTTGCAGTCTGCTGAATTCTCAAAACCTCCGCCGCAATACGCTCTCTCACGTCACAATACAATTCATACTCCAATGCATACAATTTGTCCTCTGCACCAAGAATCATATCTTCCAATTCTTTCAGGCGAGGTGTGATGTAACGCTCGGCATTTGCCAAGGTCTGTTTTCTGGTATAATAATCAGGTACTAAATCTTTGTATGAATTCGTAACCTCCAAATAATATCCGAAAACTTTGTTGTATTTGATTTTCAGGTTTTTAATTCCTGTTTTTTCACGTTCTTCTGCTTCTACTTCGGCTAGCCATGTCTTACCTTCTATTTTGGCGTTGCGAAGCTGGTCTACAAGCTCGTGATATCCTTCTTTGATAATTCCGCCTTCCTTCATGGCAAGAGGCGGCTCATCTTGAATAGCGCATTGAATCAACGTACACAATTCATCTAAAGTGTCCAGACTGTCATATAATTCTTTTAACAGCGGTGTGGACATATCTGCAAGGATACATTTGATATGCGGCAACATTTCCAAGGAACTTCGAAAAGCAATCATGTCTCTGGGATTTGCCGACTGATAAGTAACCTTACTGATTAAACGCTCCAAATCATAAACCGGTGATAAATATTCTCTGATTTCTTCACGACAGATGGCATTGTCTTTCATTTCGGCTACCGCATCTAGACGCATCAAGATATCTTCTTTTTCAATCAACGGTTGTTCTACAAAACTGCGCAGCATACGTGCACCCATCGCTGTTTTGGTTTTGTCTAATACCCACAACAGAGAACCTCTTTTTTGTTTTTCACGCAAGGTTTCACACAATTCCAAGTTCCTTCTTGAAGAACTGTCAAGTAACATATACTTTCCACTGGTATAACAGCTAATATGTGACAAATGCGCAAGTGAATTTTTCTGTGTCTCATACAAGTATTGTAACAGAGCTCCCGCACCTATCATTCCACAATTATAATCTGCCAGTCCCAATCCTTCTAGGGAAGCAACCTTAAAATGCTCTTTCAATGCCTTAACGCACATGGCATCATCAAAATACCAAGCGTCCAAAGAGTATACGGCAATGCCCAAGCGGTTCTTCAAATCTTCCAAATCAACGCCACTCACCAAGAGGGATTCGTTGCAAATGATTTCCGAAGGTGAAAATTTGGCAATCTCATCCATTAGCTTTCGACAGCTGTCCAATTCTGTGACAAAATAGTCACCGGTTGTTACATCCGCTACCGACATTCCAAAATGTTCGTCAATATAGACGATACACATAATATAGTTATTTTTTGTTTCATCTAACGCCTGCATATTCAAATTCGTTCCAGGTGTCACAATACGGACAACTTCACGTTTTACAATGCCTTTTGCAAACTTAGGGTCCTCTACCTGCTCACAAATGGCAACCTTATATCCCTTTTGAACCAGTCGGTTTAAGTATCCCTCTACTGCATGATACGGAACTCCGCACATAGGTGCACGCTCCTCTAAACCACAACTTTTTCCTGTCAATGTAATATCCAGCTCTTTGGTCACAGTCAATGCATCATCAAAAAACATCTCATAAAAATCGCCAAGTCTATAGAATAAAATGCAATCCTTATATTGTGCTTTTGTCTCCATATATTGTTGCATCATCGGTGTTAATTCTGCCACGGTTTTTCTCCTTTGTTTTTACATAATCATACAGAGTAAATTATAGCCCAATTTCAAAGAAAATACAAATGTTTTCTATGTTTTAAATCACCCTATATTTTGGTTTATTTTCACCAAATATCCAATACAAGAGATATCCGCTTAAGGGAATACCCAAAGCACAGAGTCCTGAGAACAGGCATGCAAAGGATACGCATACCTGGCCATATAAATGAAAGGGTTGATTACTATAATCCCACACATTTAATTGCAGCCACTTGTTGACAATCATTCCGGTAATAAATTCACACGCAGTTACAAATATTGTACATCGTATCACCTGTATCCACATTGGCTCACTCCATGCCACGGCGCTGCCCTGGAATGCAAAAAAAGCCATACATATACCTCCCAAAACAAACATACTCCAATGGGAATATCCACGAAATAATAATTCAATAGAATAATATATACTTCCACCCAACAACCACAAAAATCCATATTCCATTAATCGTTTAAAGAACATAAAAAAACGCCCTCCCCATGTCTATAACACATAGTTTGGACGTTTTACATATATTTATCTATGGATTTTATACCAGTTCTCCCAAATAATAGAATCCCTTACACTCTTTCAAATGTACATTCACAATCGTTCCGATTAAGCTTTCATCTCCTTTGAAATGAACAAGAAGATTGTTGCTCATTCGCCCGGTGACAAGTGTATCATCATGGTCATTCACAGATTCAACTAAGACTGCTTGAACAGTATCCTCATGTACACTGCAAACTTCTGCTGAAATATCCTGCACTTCTTTCAGCAATCTGTCAAAGCGATCCTTTACGACATTTTCCGGAATCTGATCTTCCATAACGGCAGCAGGTGTGCCTGTTCGTTTGGAATAAATAAATGTAAACGCACTGTCGTAACGCACTTTTCTTACCACATCCATTGTCTCCAGGAAATCTTCCTCAGTTTCACCAGGAAAACCAACAATAATATCTGTGGTAAGTGAAATATCCGGCACTGCATCTTTTATTTTTCTAACAAGCTCCAAATATTGTTCCTTTGTATAACGACGATTCATTTTCTTAAGAATCTCTGTACTGCCAGATTGCACAGGCAAATGTAAATGCTTGCAGATTTTCTCGGAATGCATCATTACTTCAATGAGTTCGTCAGATAAATCCTTTGGGTGAGATGTCATGAATCGAATTCGTTCCAAGCCTTCAATCTTTTCAATTTCTTGCAGTAACTGTGCAAAAGATATAGGTTCATCCAAGGTTTTTCCATAGGAATTCACATTTTGTCCGAGAAGCATAACCTCGACAACTCCATCTGCAACAAGTTTTTCAATTTCTCGAATAATATCCTTTGGATTACGGCTTCTTTCTCTTCCACGCACATACGGAACAATGCAATAGCTGCAGAAATTATTGCATCCAAACATAATATTAACACCGGATTTGAAAGAAAATTTACGTTCACTCGGCAAATCCTCTACAATCTTATCCGTGTCTTTCCAAATGTCAATTACCATTCTGTCTGATTCAAGACGTGTTGCAATAAGCTCCGCGAATTTAAAAATGTTATGGGTGCCGAATATGATATCTACAAAAGAATAACTTTTCCTCAGTTTTTCAACCACCTGTGGTTCCTGCATCATGCAACCGCAAAGTCCAATCATCATATGAGGATTTTTCTTTTTGGCATGTTTTAATTGTCCCAAGCGTCCGTAAACACGCAGATTGGCATTCTCCCTAACCGTGCAAGTATTGTAAATTACAAAATCGGCTTTATCTTCATCCTGCTCTTCCTGATAGCCAATCTGTTCTAATATACCGACTAATTTTTCGGAATCTCGTGCGTTCATCTGACAACCGAAGGTGGTCACGCAAAATGTCAACGGTCTTCCTGCCTCATCTGACACCTTTCCCACTAGTTCTCGGGCTTTTTTGATAAAATAATATTGGCGCTCCGGTTCCGTTGTCGGTGCTTCCTTCAAAATATCCATTTGTTCTATGTATTGCTGCATTTCATTCATGTACATATTCCTCTCTAAACAAACTGATTCGTGGCTTCATCATACTCGTAATCAATTGTTTTTAACTTACATATCAATTCATCCTTTGTTATCCCCATATCCTCACACAATGCATCAAGATTTCGATAGTAATCTCTTAATTTTGTGTTAACGACACTTAAACATAACATGGCATCCTTTGGTAAGCTATTCATCATAAATATTCTCCTCTGTCATTAGAATATCCGGACAATAATCAAATAATCCTCTTTCTATTTCATCAACGATTTGACATTCAAAGGCAATTGCTATCGATTTAGCCCCGGAATGCCTGCTCATAAATTTATCGTAAAATCCTTTTCCGTAACCAATTCGATTCCTTCTTTTATCAAACGCCACACCTGGCATAATTACGAGTGCATTGTGCATATCCGCAATTGTATGCTCATTCGGTTCCATTATCCCCCGATATCCTTCTCTCAAATCAGAAAAAGAGGAAAGATAATAAAAGCTCATTTCATCATCTTCCACTCTTGGTACAGCCACTTTTTTCTGCATCCGCCATGCCTGTTCTATAATTTCTCTTGTTTGAACCTCGTTCCGATAGTCTAGATAGCAACCAACGACATCCGCCTCTAAGAAAAAAGGATGAGACATTAACTTTTTACAGATGATATGGCTCTTATTTTTTAATTCATCTATACGAAGACCATTTCTAATCTCAAGAACACGTTTTCTAATGTCCTTTTTTGTTTCCATACTTCTCACCTAAATTTGTAATTGTACCGTCTTCTTCTTTCACAGAAATAGAATCTAACTGACCCCTTAAATTCCGTTTAAAATCATCAATAAATTCTCTTCGAAGTGCCTGTTGCTCTGCCTTTTCTTCTTCTGTAAGTCCTTCTGCTTTGGACTTGCGAGCTAACACATTAATTCTTTCAATTTTTTCTTCTGTCATCTTTTCATTATCCTTTCTTTCATCTCATCTCATATTACACTATAAGTTTTTTCTCGTCCATAAATTTGTATTAACTTGAATAATTTTCCAAAAAACCATACACTTGTCCCAATGATGTAAGCTTTAAACCCTTAACTAGTTTTTCTTGAATCTCTTTCGGTAGCTCATCAACCCGTATTGTTGTATATTCGTATACGGTCTTTTTGTCTGATTTAAAAACGGTGACATATCCATCTACAGACATTAAATAATAACAAAGCTCTGTTTCTGCCACAGTCTTGTTTTGTTGTAATTGATGTTTCTCCAATGCATGGTCATGACTCATTCGATATATCACAGCAAATAATGCGATAAAAACAATAACTCCCACTAAAAAACCAATACTATATTTCTTGTTCATAAGGACACTCCTTTTTTTATACAGTATTGGTTATTTTTTGTGTTTTATACAAATTACTCAGCCTTTACCAGCTTCATTTTCTGCAGCATACGCAATATCATGTTCCCTTTTGGGAATGCCTTTATTTCCTCTTCACTTAATGCACCTAATTTCAACAAGCAAACGACATAGCATCCCATAGCAATAATCATAGTTATCAATGTTGCTATTTTATCGCTTGCAATCAACACCAATAGATTCCATGAGACAAGAATTACAATTGCCATAATAACGGCAGAAACAAGCGGCAAAACAAAGGTTTTTTTATACTCCTGCCGGTAGCCGGATACAAGTCTTATCGCTCTTGCATTCAAAAGACACATACACAGTGAAAACACGATATTTCCGATTACCAGGGAATAAATACCCCATCGAAATACGAGCAACATAATGATAACTGCAACCAAATGTACAGCAAGTGAAATGGCACCATGCTTCACCGGTGTTGACATTTTGTTCAATCCCTGCAAAATGGAATTCGTAACAGTTGAAAGGCAGTATAACACTACCGTAACAGCCCCCACTCGAAGCAGTCTGGCCGGAATATCAATATTGCCCACATAAAGCAACGACATAATCTGATTTGGCATCGCAATAAATGCAAGACAACTCGGAATTGCAATCAACATTACAAAGCGAATAACCATCTTGATTTTAGCGCGAATCTCGTCTGATGTTCCCCTTGCCACGGCTGCCGTAAGGCTCGGAATCAAAGAAGCACCAAGGGAGTTTGCAACAGCAAGCGGTATATGAATTAGGGTGTTATATTTTCCCGTGAACATTCCAAGTAGCTTTGCAGTCTCCGTTTCCGTGTGTCCTTGAGAAATCATAACGGAACTAAAAATACCTTGGTCTATAGTGTCGTTGATATTATAAATTGCCGTGCTTAAAATTACAGGTGCAATCGTTAATATCAGCACGGTATAAATTTCTTTGTAGCCTTCTTGTTCGGATGAAGCATCAGCAACCAAACGTTTTTTTATTTTAGGATAATATAGCTTAAATAACACCAAAAGGAATATCAGGCCAAATACTGCACCGGTCAATGTACCTAATGTTCCACCGGCTGCTCCCAAGGCAAATGGTAATGACGGTTCGTTTTCTGAATCCGCAATTATATTTCCCATTTCCAACAAATAGCTTGCGCCGATGATGCTGACAATTGCATTGACAATCTGTTCCAGGATCTGCGAAATTGCTGTTGGAACCATGGTCCCAAGTCCCTGAAAATATCCACGAAAAACGCCCATTATTGCCACCACAAACAAACATGGTGCAAGCACACGCAAAGCATAGGTACTTAAACGTAGGGACATGATTGTTCCTGCAATAAAATCAGAAAAAAGGTAGACAATCATACAAACCAGTGCTCCGACAATGGTCGCAAAAAGAAGTGCACCTTTAAAAATGCGAATCGCATTTTTTGCTTCACCCTTTGCAATTCGAGCCGAAACAAGTTTGGATACTGCCAAAGGCAAGCTGTAAGATGTCAGCAACAAGGCTATATTATAAATGGAAAATGCACAGCCATAAAAACCTTGGCCTTCATCTCCGAGAATGTTGTTAACCGGAATACGATATGCCAGTCCAATTAAACGCGTAATAATACCTGCAACAGCCAAAATTGCGCCTTGTATCAGAAAACTATTGTTTTTCTTTTGTTCACTGCTCATAAATTAACCTCTATCTTAAAATCTGTAACTGCTCTAATATCTCTCTTTGTTTTGCTTCCATCTCTGCACGCTCAGCGTCTTCCATATGGTCATAGCCAAACAAATGTAACATGCTGTGCGCGATTAGAAACGCATATTCCCTCTCAACAGAATGACCGTATTCCTCTGCCTGAGCAATCACCTTTTCTTTCGAAATTACAATATCGCCCAACATAAGTTCGCCGGTTTCCGGATGAAATGCATCCATCACTTCATCTAAAAAATCAAATTCTCCGGCTGTTTCATAATCAATCATCGGAAATGACAACACGTCAGTTGCTCTGTCAATTCCTCTGAAATCACGATTCATCTCCTGAATCTCGTCATTCATGGTCAAAAGCAAATTGACCTCCGTTTCATATGGACATTTCACATAATCCAAGGCGGCTTCTATTACCTTCTCTGCCAATTCCTTACACGGTAACTCCAGCAATAAGCTACCTTCTTCTTCAAAAAATAATGTCATTATTTTTTCCTTCTCTCTTTAGAACGTTGTTGTTTGTTTTCAAATTCTTCATATGCCTTTACAATTTTCTGAACCAGCGGATGTCTTACAACATCCTTGCTGGTTAAATTACATATGGATATATCCTCGATGTTTTTCACAACCTTTGTAGCCACATCCAAACCGGAGATCATACCTGCCGGCAAATCTTTTTGCGTTGCATCACCTGTTATCACAACTTTTGACCCAAAACCGATACGTGTCAAAAACATCTTCATCTGTGCAGGCGTAGTGTTCTGAGCTTCGTCTAAGATAATAAACGCATTATCTAAGGTACGTCCTCTCATATAGGCAAGCGGTGCCACCTCGATAAGACCTTTTTCTGAATTTTTAATAAAACTTTCTGCGCCCATAATCTGATAAAGAGCATCATACAGTGGTCTCAAATAAGGATCGATTTTACTCTGTAAATCCCCAGGTAAAAATCCTAATTTTTCACCCGCCTCAATGGCCGGTCTAGTCAGAATAATGCGTCCAACCTCGTTGTTTTTAAACGCAGTAATTGCCATTGCCATTGCCAAATAAGTCTTTCCTGTACCTGCAGGACCCAAGCCAAACACAATCATTTGCTTACGAATGGCATCCACATATTTTTTCTGTCCCACAGTCTTCGGTTTGATTGGTTTCCCTTGCAGTGTATGGCAAATAATATCTTTATCAATTTCAACCAATTCCTTTTCCTGGTCTTCAAACACCAAAGAAATTGCATAATCCACATTCTGTTCACTAATTGAGTTGCCTCGTTTTGATAGCGTTACTAATTGTTCCAGTACACGTTTTGCCTGATTTACACGAACGGACTCTCCAAGAATCTTCACCTGACCATCACGTACAATTAAGCTCACATGTAAGGTTCTCTCTATTTTCTTTGCATAGGCGTCAAATTGTCCAAAAATATTACTCTCGTGTTCAGCAGGAATCTCTATATATTCTTCTAAAATACTCATGAATCATGTTCCTCACTCTTATTTCATAGTTCTTTATATTGTACCATAGTAAAACCTTAGAAATCAATCATTTTCCTTTCTTCACCCACTGCATCCAACAAGGATATTGTATAACGAATCTTCATCCCGGCTTTTTCTTCTATGAGTTCATGCTGTTGATTTAAAATTGTCGCATTCGTTTCTTCCAATTCTCTACATACTCTTTCATAATACTCTAACAATAAGTTTTCCATTTCCCCCTTGGTATATTCCGCTGTAATCAGTTTATATTCCTTGATTGATTTACTCCCATAGGAAAATGGCAAATAAAAATTTTCACCCATCTTTAATTGTTCCTCATAGGTGTGCATCTCTGCGTGTTTAAATTTATTTTTTCCAAAACCAAAATAAAACGTTCTATTTCCCAGTTTGAAATACAAGAGCTGTCGTTTTTTGTTCGTATACTGCTTTGTTTTATATTTGCGCTCTATTATATATTCCTCTTCTACGACACGTTCTATGACAATATCTGCATCCGCCTTTACATAGCGATGTGAAATGACCTCCTTTGCATCATTTAAAACGTCCACTGTTCCGAGAACAAGCACATCACCGGGCCGTACCTCATCGCCCACTTTGACTTGCGGAACACCGTTTCTTGTAATGATGCTCTTCACGATTCCCGCTTTATTTGCAATAATATCACTTGGAGCGTCGGATTCTTCTGTTATTTGAAAGGTATCCGTATTTTCTTTCACTTGAACCAAAAGCTTTGTCCCTTCTACTGAGGCCGACACCCAAATAATGTCATCAAATTTTTTTCTAATCTCTTTTGCTATTTTCTCGCAATGTATGTTTGCTTTCAACATTCCATGCCTAATATCCTTAGTTTCCAAAAACTCCAAAATCACTTCATCAGTTATAGTTTGGTTTCCTTCTAAATCAATTTCCCATACAAAAAGTGTGCATAGATAGACTAAAAATGCACATAGAAAAACGCCACCAAAAAACAGCTTTCTTTTTCTGTATTTATGGAAAAAGAAGGGCATACCGAAACGCCCTTCTATTGTAACTTTGGTCTTTGTTTTTTTCAAAATTGGTTTTAATTTGCGAAATCCGCGAATGCGAATATACATGCTGTACGCATTTTTTTCGGATTCTAATTTCCAAATATCTATTTTCTTATTCTTACATAAGTTGAGAAAGCGTTCCGGTGAGTATCCTGTTACACATATTTTTAAATATCCCTGTAAATAGCGAAATAATGATGTAAACACTTCTAACCTCCCTCGTGAAATTCAATGAGCATAATATGACCTGTGATTTTCATTTCATCGTTTGTATATGATTGAATCTGAAGGTTTCTACCCGTGATATGTATTTTCCCTGTTTTTGTCTGAATGCGTATAAGTTTGTCAGTATATTCCAATAAGCCGCGATAATTCTCAATGCAGGCTTCTGTCTGTCCCGTAACGGTGATGAGCGGAACCCCCAACAGTACATCTTTGGGAAGACCTGTTGCATCTGTGATTCGCGTTTTTAGATTCATTTTGTCCATAAAAAAGCCACACATATACTTTTATAGTAAATATATGTGTGGGCATTTTAAATTATTTTAGAAAATGATTTTTTTTATGACAGATTCTTTTTCCGTTGGCTCACTTGTTATGACATATGACTTTTGCAGCCTTTCTTTTGCCACAGCTAACTTTTCTTTATCGTTGGCATGGATGGTTGCGAGCACTTCTCCTTTTTGTACTTCATCTCCACGCTTTTTATTCAAGATTACGCCGACTGTCAAATCAATGCAACTCTCTTTTGTTTCTCTTCCACCACCAAGCAACAAGGAAATACGTCCGATTTCCTCGGTCCATATTTTGTTGACATATCCGTTTTCCTCAGCGCTTACAGCTTCGACATATTTTGCCGTAGGTAATAACTCCGGATGTAATACTTCCTCCTCTGAGCCGCCTTGTGCAACGATAAATTGCTTAAAGCTATTAAATGCCGAACCATCTTCTATCGTTTGCTTCAGTTGACCCCTGGCATCTTCCGGTGAATCAGCCTTTCCTGCCATAAAAACCATATAACTACCTAAAGTTAATACAAGCTCTTCTAAATCTTTTGGACCATTCCCTTTCAAGGTATCCATAGCTTCCTTTACTTCCAGAATGTTTCCGACTGCATTGCCAAGAGGTTGGTCCATGTCTGAAATAACTGCAGCCATGTGTTTACCTGCTAATTTTCCGATACTCACCATAGCCTCAGCCAAAGCAACTGAATCATCCATGGTCTTCATAAACGCGCCATCTCCGGTTTTTACATCCAAGACAATGGCATCTGCACCGGAAGCCAGTTTCTTGCTCATAATACTGCTTGCAATCAGTGATAATTGGTTTACCGTTGCTGTGACATCACGAAGCGCATAGAGCTTTTTGTCAGCCGGAGCCAGGTCAGCTGTCTGACCTGCGATTGCAATGTGTATCTCATTTACATTTTTGATAAACTGCTCTTTGGAAATACCGGTTGTAAATCCCGTGAAACTTTCTAATTTGTCAATGGTGCCTCCTGTATGGCCAAGTCCTCTTCCGGACATCTTTGCCACAGCAACCCCCAAGGATGCCACCATAGGTCCTAGTACCAAGGAAGTCTTATCACCCACGCCCCCGGTACTATGTTTATCCACTTTAATTCCATGTATCTCAGACAAATCCAGCATATCACCGCTTTGTGCCATGGCAAGGGTCAGATTCTTTGTCTCCTCATCTGTCATACCTTGAAAACAGATTGCCATTGTCATAGCCGACATCTGATAATCCGGGATACTGCCATTGGTGTAGCCATCAATCATATAGCTGATTTCTTCATTGGTCAGTTCCATACCTTGTTTTTTCTTTGTAATCAAGTCATACATGTTCATGGATTATTCACCTTCTTTCATTTCTTCTAATTCGCCGAACTCTCGGCGCCCCATTCTAACATCATCCATAAAATCAGCATAATGTGTCGGTAATGCCTCAAACAAATTTGTGCCACTCGACTTGCTTTGTTCCAAATGTTCCTCGCGAATCTCGTGATTGACAATTCGAATTTCCTCCCACAATTCTTTCGCCGACATTCGTCTGGCACCTTGACCCATTATAATCATCTGTTCCAGTGCATCTGAGGTTGCAACACGCACATCATATTTTCTGCTGATATCATGTACTGTTTTTTCGATATATTGGTCTGCCGTTTCGGCTTCCTTTGTGTACACAACATATATATTATGGTATTTGAGAACCTCACCCGGATTTCCCTGTACCTTATATCCGTCAAAAACCAGAATTACAATATTCTTTCTGTAACCTTGAAAATTACAGAGAATATCCATCAGCTTTCCTCTTGCACCTGCAATATTTGCCTCCGCCAGTTCCTTCAACTCATCCCATGCAAAAATAATATTGTATCCATCGACCAAGAGAATTTCAGGAAGTTTTTCCTGTTTTTTGTTTTTCTTCGGTTCAGAACAGGCGGTAATGGTTCTAGAACCTTGTTCATGTCTCTTCTTGCCACTTCCATAAGTCCGTTCAAAAATCGACTGAAGCTCCGCGTCATCTATCGTTATCGTATGCATGGAAGTCGTTACACTTTTTTCTTGCTTTTCCTGTTTCGTTAAAAGGCCTTCCGTGTGCATATATTGTTCTGCTTCATACCACGGAACATGGAAACCTGCTCCGTGACTGCAAAACACGGAACCACTTGGGTTCTCCAAATCTGCCTCTGAATCATATGCTGCTTGCACAACAACATCATCCGCATTGTGACAGATATCATAGCCTTTCCATGTGCAGAAAAGTCTGCCACATCCTTTCGAATATGCAATCACTTCCCTTTGATAATCACGTATATAAACAACAGGTGCGGTTCCTCTTAGAACCGACATATCTCCTACAATCTCAGGCGTCGCAAAAGTTCCATGCATTCTTTGGATATCTGACATGGCACGTCCAACCATATCAGATGGGATTTCCAGCTGGTATTCATATATTGGTTCCAATAGTATGCTTTGAGCTCGCATTAGTCCCTGACGCACTGCACGATATGTGGCCTGACGAAAATCTCCGCCTTCCGTATGTTTCAAATGTGCGCGTCCATTCACAAGCGTGATTTTCATATCTGTGATATCAGAACCTGTCAGCACACCTTTGTGTTGTTTTTCTTCCAAATGTGTAAGAATCAGGCGCTGCCAATTCTTATCTAATACATCTTCACTGACTTTGGATTCAAAATGTAAGCCACTTCCTCGTTCTGCAGGTTCTAACAGCAAACGTACTTCGGCATAATGTCTAAGCGGCTCATAATGGCCCGCTCCTTCTACAGCCGTTGCAATGGTTTCTTTGTAAACAATATGACCGCTTCCAAATTCCACCTGTACATCAAACCGTTCTTCGATTACATTCTTTAAAATTTCAATCTGCACTTCCCCCATCACTTGCGCATGAATTTCATTCAACTGTTCATTCCACACAATATGAAGCTCCGGCTCTTCTTCTTCCAATGCTTTTAGTTTAACATACATGCCATGTACATCACTGGCTTCCGGCAATTGAATCTGATAGCTTAACACAGGCTCCAGAACCGGTGTGTAGAATCTGTCTTCCTCGCCGACGCCTTCCCCACATTGCGTCTCAGCCAAGCCACTCACAGCACAGACAGCACCTGCAAACACTTCATCAACTGTGGTGTAGTTTGCTCCCGAGTACAGACGAATTTGATCTACTTTTTCCTCTTTTATCAAATCTTTTACTTTCAAACTTCCACCTGTGATTTTTAGGTGTGTGAGTCTCGTTCCTTGTTTATCTCTTGAAATTTTGTATACCTTTGCTCCAAATGCTTCCCCATATTTCGGCACGTTGGTATATTGATTCAGTTTCATTAAGAATTCTTCAATCCCCTGCATTTTCAAGGCAGAACCAAAGAAGCATGGAAACAGTTTTCTTCTGGCAATTAGTTCCCGGATATCTTTTTCTACAATTGCATCCCCATTCAAATATCGTTCTAGCAGATTTTCCTCACACATTGCTATACTTTCCATAAATTCTTCAGAACAATCCTGAGAAAAATCAATGCATTTATCATCCAGACGATTCTGCAACTCGGCAAGTATGTTCTCCTTGTCAGCTCCCGCCTGATCCATTTTATTCACAAATATAAAGCATGGAATCTCATAGTGACGCAATAATTTCCACAAGGTTTGCACATGCCCTTGCACACCGTCCGGACCACTGATAACTAAAATGGCATAATCTAACACCTGTAGGGTACGTTCCATTTCTGCTGAAAAATCGACATGTCCAGGCGTATCTAACAAAGTCATTTTTTTCTCATGCAACGTGATTTCTGCCTGCTTAGAAAAGACAGTAATCCCCCTGGAACGCTCGATTTCATTGGTATCAAAAAAAGAATCGCCATGATCTACCCTGCCGATTTTTCTTATTTTCCCACAGAGATATAAAATATCCTCTGCCAAGGTTGTTTTTCCTGCATCCACATGAGCAAGAATTCCTACTACCAAATGATCATGTTTCATATATGTCTCCTAAAACATTTTGCCGTAAGTTAAGATAATATGGTCAATCATTTTTGACGCATCACTTCTCGTAAGTGTCTCCGGATGCTCCTGCATCTTAATATTGTGATAAGAACATAGGACACGCAAATACTCTAATTGTTTTGCAGTACAGGCTTGTGTTTTTCGTGGTTTATATTGTAAGTGTTCCGGCACAAATATCTTTTCATTCCCGTTTTCAAAATCATGTGCCAACATATGATATACCTTTGCCGTTGCCAGTGCATCATGATAAGCCCGGTGTGCGGCGGCATTTACAACGTCATAGTATTCGCACAATGCGCCAAGACTTTTTGATTCCACTTGTTTTAACACTTTTCTTGCAATTTTTAATGTGTCCAGTCCCTTCTTTTCAAAACTAATATCATATTGAACTGCCTGTTTTTTTATAAATCTATAATCAAACATCAGATTGTGGCCGAGCAAAATATAATCTTCGCAAAAATCGATAAAATCACAAACGACTTCCTTCTGATTTCTTGCTGAGGCAACCATTTCATTTGTGATTCCCGTAATATTTGTAATCAATGGTGAAATTGGTTTTGCAGGTTTGATAAACTCTATGAATCGTTCTTTTACTTTGCCGTCAACAACCTTTAATGCGCCGATTTCGATAATGCAATCTTTTTCCACATCAAGTCCCGTTGTTTCCAAGTCAAAAGCAACGTAATTTTTTATCATATGTTGTTCTTCCTTCCTATGATGCCGGATAATATCTCCTTTGCCTTGGTAAGACGTATTTGGAACTGCTCATAGAAATCCTCTGTGTCATGATAGCGTTCCATATAGAAGTGCTGCAAAATAAACAAATCTATCTTTTTCACCAATTGTTCATCTGCGACACCCAAAAGCTGTTCTTGTATATCCGTAACAAAATAATGCCAATCGATGATGAATTGCTTATTTCTTTGTATATCCGGAGTGTCAATCCATTTTTTGACTTTTACCTTTGATTTGCTTGGATGTCTGCATTCATGCACCTGAAGGAAATATTTAAAATCATGTTCTTCATAATATCTTCCCAATGGAAACAATCTACAGATTCCCGGTCTAAATGCATGCACGGAACACCGACCTTCTTCGTTTAAAAAACTGCAGGCATCCGTGGTATCACTCATTTTTAAATTGGGCAGAATCACTCCATCCACTAAGTTCAACTCAATTGCTTCAGCCAAGAGCTGTTCAAAAGTAGTATTTAGCCCCATTGTCAGATGGAAAATGTCTAAAGGATCAAGGATAATGGACTGTCCCATGCCTTGACAACACGCAGAACATCCTTTGCAGTCACCACAATCTGCCTTCACCATATCATTCAAATCATATAAATTTCCATCCGAAATATCTTTCATATCTACGTCACGTTTCATCTTATCAACTTCCAATCTATATCCTTCGTAATATATCTAAAGTATGCGCACTCGCACCGATAAGCTCAGCTCTCTCACAGGTCGACAAGTGATATTGAATAAACAAATCATAGGTCTCGTCATCCATGGCATTTAAAGTCTGTCGCATGTAGTTTGCAGGTCCGTCTGCAGCGACTATCTGTATGCGTTCCAGGCCTACTGCTTCGTTATACGCATTGATATCTTCCAATCTCACATAGTCATATAAATCCTCCGGCTTTGGTGTAACACGAAAATCCGCATTTACTTTTCCCGTCCGTATGCTCTCTTTAATGTAGTTATCTTTAAATCCATGTAAAACAATACTATATTCATTCATGCAATAAGCAACTAAAATTATGCCACTTGGTTTGGTAACCCTTTTCGCTTCTGAAAGGGCTTTTACCTTATCTTCAAAACTATATAAATGGTACATAGGTCCAAAAAGCAATGTCATATCAAAACTGTGGTCTTGAAAACGTTTTAAATTCAGTGCTGTTCCCTGATATGCTTTTACAGTACTCTTTTTTTGCTTTAAAATACCTAAATTGTATTTGACTAACTCAACAGCTGTCACATCATAGCCTTCCTTCGCAAGCGCTATGGAATATCTTCCGGTTCCTGCACCTATATCAAGAATTTTGGCCTGTTTTGGCATCTGTTCCAAATATTTATGGATATATTTCATGGATGTTATGTATTCCACATTTCCATGCCTTCTTGTTAATCTCTTATCCTCACAAAATTTGTTGTAATACGCTTCTAATTCTTTTGACATCTTTCTTTCCCACTTCTTTTTTATCCTAGCAATTAGTATAACATATTTTATTCATTATTACATAAAAAAATAAAAAGAGAGCAACTCTAAGAATTACTCTCTCGCTTGCGTCCCAAGAGTCGGTTCGCAAGGTCTATATTTCCTTTTTTTAATTCTTCCTTGATATATGTGCTGCTGATTTCTCTTCCCTCATAACACTTCTTTTGAATAACTTCGAGCTGATAACCGTATTCTGTGCTAAACTTTTGCAGCATATGAGCATCTCCGCGCTTCTGATAACCAAAATGGAAATCGCTTCCTATGACAATATATTTGGCATGAAATTTTTCCACAATCACTTCTTTGATAAAGTGTTCTGCTTCCATGGTGGAAATTTTTGCATCAAATGGACAGTCTATAAAGTATGCTACTCTTTCTTCCAACAACTGCGCTTTTTCCTGATTCGTCATTAAAACATCCGGATACAAAGTACTCATATCAAACGCTACAACAACTCCATCCACACCATCTTTCTTCTGGTGTTCCTCTACACGTTGGATTAATAAATCATGTCCCTGATGTAAACCATCAAATTTGCCAAATGTAATCGCGGTATCTCTCTCTCCGCAAAACTTATCAATACCCTTAATGTACTGCATGATTCTCCTCTTATGCCTGATCGTTTTTATCAAAAAACATCTTCTCAATTTGAAACAAATGTTTTTCTTTTAAAAATTTATATATGGCAATAAATCTGCCGTTGTCATCATAAACCCGAATATTTTTCCCGTCAAAAAGCTCTATATTCTGTTGCAAATGCTTTGGATAAAACACATTCCCATTGTAGACAAACGACTGATATTCTTTTTTCAAGCTCACCGCCTCGTACTCTGCAAACATCGTATCAATTGCAGTGATAATATGCTCTAATTCATCGGATTCCTTCATTTTTTGAACCTGAGCCAGCGTCACACTGTCCTGCAAATAAAAGCAACTCACTTTTGTGCGGACCAATTCTTCCATGCAAGCTCCGCAGCCCAATTTTTCTCCTATATCATGACATAAAGTACGAATATAGGTCCCTTTTGAACAGCTTACTTCCATTTTTACACGTGGCAGATCAACTTCCTTTATACATATGTGAAAGATGTGAACCAGTCTGGGTTTTCTCTCAATCTCAATTCCTTCACGAGCCAACTCATAAAGCTTCTTTCCATTTACCTTTAATGCAGAATACATCGGCGGAATCTGCATATATTCTCCAACAAAGGAAGAAATCACGTTTGTCACATCATTTTCAGATAAATGACGGAAGTCGTTTTCTTCTAAAATTGTGCCGGAAACATCCTGGGTGTCGGTTTTCTTGCCAAGAAGTAATACCGTTTCATAGGTCTTATTTTTATCCGTCAGCATATCACAGAGTTTCGTTGCCTTTCCCAGACAAACCGGAAGGACACCAACTGCATCCGGATCGAGCGTTCCTGTATGCCCTATCTTTTTCTGCCCTATGATTCCACGAAGCTTTGCAACGACATCATGAGATGTATATCCTTTTTCTTTGTAAATGTTCAAAACGCCATGTATCATAACTGTTTACCTATCTCTTCTGTCAAGGCATCGATTATGTCTTGTATATTGCCTTTCATAGTTAAACCGGCTGCTTTCATATGACCACCGCCACCAAATACCTGCGCTACTTTGCTGACATCAACATATCCTGAGGCGCGTAAACTGATTTTAAATTCATCTTCATCAAGCTGGTACATGAAAATGGCAACTTCTGTGCCTTGAGTAACACGAAGTTGGCTTACAATACCCTCTAAATCCTTAGGTCCTACCTGAAGTGCAAGCATCGTTTCTTGGGTCAAATATGACACAATGCACTTGTCATCCAAGCACAAATAACTGTTCGACAACGCCAATCCCAGCGCTTTGTTCTGCGCAAAGGTTTTCTCATAATAGGTGATGTCAATAATCTTATTTGCATTAATATTCTTGCGCATCAAGTCAGCTGCCGCTTCCATGGTTTCCGCTGTCGTGGATGAATATTGAAACACTCCGGTATCGTGCACAATACCTAAATACAGGCATTCTGCAATCCCAGTGTCAATCATTTGCTTATCAATTAAGCGATAGATAAGTTCTGCCGTTGAGCTTGCTTCTGCGACAATATAGTTTTCGTCTGCATACTTTCGATTACTGATGTGATGATCAATACACATCGTTTTCTTTGCAGTGTCATAAAGACATTCAGAAAAACCAAGTCTGCTTTTATCCGCGCAGTCCAAAGCAATAAATAAATCATATTCTTTAGGTGCAATTATTTCGTGACGTATTTCCTTTACCACATCAAACATTGCAAAACATTCCGGAATTTCTTCCAAAAAAACATCTATCTCAATGCTTGGATAAGATTTCTTAATATACTGATAAAGTCCCATACAAGACCCAACACAATCTCCATCCGGCCGAATATGACCGCCAATGGCAACTGTATTTACCTGTGATAAAACACGCTCTAACATACTATTCATCCTCGTCTTTGATATCTTTTGTCACATCATCAATCTTCTTTGACATAGCCACACCATATGCAATCGATTGGTCTATTACAAATCGAATCTCCGGTGTGTTGCGCATATTGAGTTTTCTGGCTAATTCTCTACGAATAAAGCCCTCTGCACTCTGCAACCCTTTTATGGTATCTGTTTGAGCTTTTTCATCGCCAAAAACGCTGACATATGCTTTGCAAGTCTTTAAATCCGGTGCAACCTCTACCGCAATAACGGATGTCATTGGAGCAACACGTGGGTCTTTGATGCCCCCACGTATAATGTTGCTCAATTCTCTTTGCACCTCTACATTGACTCTTGTATTTTTAATACTATTCTTTCTCAAAACAATTCCTCTTTTCTAAAATTATCTTGGAATTTCTACCATCTTATAAGCTTCTACCTGGTCGCCTTCCTTGATATCATTATAGCGTTCAAATACAAAACCACATTCGTAGCCTGCTCTAACTTCTTTTACATCATCTTTAAATCGCTTCAACGATGCAAGTGCACCATCATGAATAACGATACCATCACGGATAATTCGTGCAGAACATCCACGTTCAAACATACCATCTAACACATAAGAACCTGCAATTGTACCTACACCTGATGCTTTGAATGTCTGACGAACCTCAGCGTGACCAAGTACTTGTTCTTCAAAGACTGGGTCAAGCATACCCTTCATAGCCGCTTCAACATCCTCAATAGCGTTGTAAATTACGCTGTATAATCTAACATCAACGCCCTCGCGTTCTGCTGTTTCTTTCGCAGTAGCATCCGGACGAACATTAAATCCAATAACAATTGCATTTGATGTGGACGCCAAAGTAACATCTGACTCATTGATAGCACCAACGCCACCGTGGATAACTTTTACTGCCACTTCCTCGTTGGAAAGCTTCACTAAGCTTTGTTTTACAGCTTCAACAGAACCTTGTACGTCAGCCTTAACAATGATATTCAATTCCTTAACATTACCAGCCTGAATCTGGTTAAACAAATCATCTAATGACATTTTTGACTTTGTATCGTCAATTAATTTTGCCTTATTCTGAGCAATAAAGGTCTCTGCAAAGCTTCTTGCATCTTTTTCATTTCCGCATCCAACAAATATTTCACCTGCATTCGGAACGTCGTTAAGACCAAGAATTTCAACCGGTGTAGAAGGACCTGCTTCTTTTACCCTTCTTCCCTTATCATCAATCATAGCTCTGACTTTACCGTAAGCCGCACCGGCTGCAATCGGATCACCAACACGCAGCGTACCTTTTTGTACAAGCACAGTAGCAACCGGACCTTTTCCTTTATCAAGCTCAGCTTCGATTACAAGACCTCTTGCGCGGCGATTTGGATTCGCCTTAAGCTCAGCAACCTCTGCTGTTAAAAGAAGCATTTCCATTAAGTCCTCAATACCTTCACCTGTCTTTGCAGATACAGGAACAAAGATTGTGCTTCCACCCCAGTCTTCGGCAACCAATTCGTATTCTGTAAGTTCTTGTTTTACTCTGTCGATGTTTGCTGTTGGTTTATCAATCTTATTCACAGCAACAACAATATCAATACCAGCCGCTTTGGCATGGCTGATTGCTTCTACAGTCTGAGGCATTACACCATCATCTGCGGCAACAACAAGGATTGCGATATCAGTTGAGTTTGCACCACGCATACGCATTGCTGTAAACGCTTCGTGTCCCGGTGTGTCAAGGAAAGTAATCTTTTCCCCATTTACATTGGCAACATAAGCACCAATATGCTGTGTAATACCACCTGCTTCACCTGTTGTAACACTTGTATTACGAATTGCATCAAGAAGCGATGTTTTACCATGGTCAACGTGTCCCATTACACAGACAACAGGCGGACGCTTCTTCATCTTGCTGGTATCCTCTTCGTCTTCCTTTAATAGCTCCTCAATTACATCCACAACTTCTTCTTTTTCGCAAAGTACTTCAAATTCCATTGCAATTTCTTCAGCTGTTTCAAAATCAATTTCTTGATTTAATGTAACAATCTTGCCTTGCATAAAGAGTTTTTTCACAATGACAGATGGCTGTATCTTCATATGATCAGCTAATTCTTTAATTGTCAAAACCTCAGGGATGGTAATCATCTTAATTTTTTCTTCAACCTTTTCTACCGGTTTTGGTTGAGGCTTTTGTTGAAGCGGAACCGTCTTTTGGTTCTTTCTATTCTTTCCGCTTCTTACATTTTCATCCTGTTCATCATTGCGATAATCTTTTTCTTTATCTTTTTTCTTATAGTTATCTTTTTGATTCTTACGCTGTGGCTTTTGTTCACTAACCATAGGTTCCGGAATAGACATTCTGTCACCTTTTTTTCTGTCATCACGGCGATCTCCGCGTCTGTCGTCACGTCTATCATCTCTACGACTGTCGAATCTGTCATCGCGTCTGTCGTCGCGTCTGTCATCTCTACGGTCATCACGGCGGTCATCACGTCTGTCATCTCTACGGTCGTCACGACGGTCATTACGTCTGTCATCGCGACGTTCTTCTCGTCTATCCACACGACGTTCCTCAAAAGTATGCTCACGTTTTTCTACCTGTTCTTCTTTGCGCTGTGGCTTTTCTGCAACCTCTGTTTTCGGAGCAACTGTTACAGCTGTTTCCGGTGTTACAGATACAACTGGTTTTTCCATCTGTTCAACCGGTTTTTCTACCACCTCTGACTTTGGAGCCGGTGCAGCAGTCACTGCACTAGTTGCCGGTTTTACCGGGGTTACAGGTGCCGCCGGTGTTACAGGTTTTTGTACCGGCTGTCTATTTGGATTCGGTTTTACCGGTTGACCATAAGAGAATCCTTGTCTTAAACCTTCTTGACCGTCATCATATCTTCGTCTTGAATCTGGGCGACCTTGTGTCGGACGTCCTTGTTGATTATTTGGTCGATTTCCGTTTGGACGTCCACCTTGTCCCGGGCGTCCCTGGTTTTGACGACTGTTCTGTGGACGAAACACTTGAACAATGTTCTTCTTTTTTGGCAATTCAGCCGGTGTTTCTGTCTGTGTCGCAACTTCAACTTTCTTTTCTACCGGCTTAGTCTCAGGTATAACCTCAGGTTTAGCTTCTGCTTTCTCCACAGGTTTAGCTTCAACTTTTGGTGCTGCAAAATTTGCACGAACCATTTCCACATGTTTTTCTTCTAAGGAACTTGCATGACTGGCTACAGCCACATCGTTACTCCTCAAAAAATCTATTATTTCTTTGCTTGTTTTATCTAGTGATTTTGCTAATTCATGTACACGCATTTTTGTCATATATTCACTACCTCCTCTATGCATCTAGATGTTTGATAATTCCCTTTGCAAATCCCAAGTCTGTTATCGCAAGACTTGCACGGAATTCTTTTCCCATTGCATGCCCCAAGGTATCTTTATCTCCATAAAAATAGATTGGCACTTCATAGAATTCACACATGTTTTTAAACTTCTTCTTTGTATTCTCTGAGGCGTCTTCTGCCACAATCACAAGTTCAGCGAAACCGGTTTTAACTTCCTTTTCTGTTGCAAATTCTCCGCTCACGCTCTTACCAGCCTTTGTTGCAAGACTAATCAAAGATAATGCTTTACTCAGTTTCAAGTGTATCAAGCTCCTTTTCCAATTTCTCGTATACCTCTTTTGGAATTGACTGCTTAAATGAACGCTCTAATCCTTTATTCTTTACTGCTTTTGCAAAGCATTCTTTCGATTGACACAAGTAAGCTCCACGGCCGTTTTGCTTTCCGCTTGTATCAATGACAAACTCTTCGTCCGTTGTTTTCAAAACACGCATCATTTCCTTTTTATTTTTCATTTCTTCGCACCCTACACATTTACGCATAGGTACTTTTTTATTTCCACTCACTCAGTTCACTTCCTGACTACATTTCTTCATCATACATTTCGTTTTCGTAAGCTTCCGCTAATTCCATCCAGTTCGCCGGAAGTTCACCGGATTCAATCGCCTGAGTTTCGCTCTTGATATCAATCTTATATCCTGTTAAACGAGCTGCCAATCTGGCGTTTTGTCCTTCTTTACCGATAGCGAGTGATAACTGATAATCCGGAACGATAACACTTGCTGTTTTATCATCTGGGTCAGCCGCTACCGAAATAACTTTTGCAGGACTTAAAGCATTTTCAATTAAGTATGCCGGATTTTCATCCCAGTTAATAATATCTATTTTCTCACCGCGAAGTTCACTGACAATTGCATTTACTCTTGCACCGTTCATACCAACGCATGCTCCAACCGGATCTACATCCGGGTCATTTGACCATACTGCAATCTTAGTACGAGAACCTGCTTCTCTTGAAACACTCTTGATTTCCACAATTCCTTCTCGAACCTCAGTAACTTCTGACTCAAACAAACGTTTTACGAGTTCCGGATGTGTACGGGATACCAAAATCTTAGGTCCTTTTGTTGTGTTTTTAACTTCAACAACGTAAAGTTTGATACGTTCTGTAGGTTTGAACACCTCGCCCTTAACTTGCTCATTTTCTGTAAGAAGTGCATCTGCTTTTCCTAAATTGATGCTGATATTTTTACCAACATAACGTTGTACAATACCTGTAACAATATCTTTTTCTTTTTCAAAATATTGATCGTAAACCACTTTTCTTTCTTCTTCACGGATTTTTTGAAGAATCAGATTCTTTGCATTTTGAGTCGCAATACGTCCAAATGACTTGGATTCGATTGGGATTTGAACGATGTCGCCAAGTTCATATTTTGCATCTCTCATTTTTGCATCTACAAGACTGATTTCCATAACTTCGTCTTCTACAACTTCAACTACAGTTTTTTCTGCATATAAAGAGTATTCGCAGGTTTCACGGTTCATGATAACTTTGATGTTATCTGCTTTTCCAAAATGATTCTTGCATGCATTAATCAATGAATTCTCAATTGCATCCAATAATGTTTCTTTGCTGATTTCCTTTTCTTTTTCAAGAATCGTCAACGCTTCCAGTAATTCTGTGTTCATTTTTTTCTTTTCCTCCTAAATTAAAAATTTAATGCCAAACGAATCAACGCGATATCTGCTCTGTCAAATACCTGTGTGGTTTCGTCTTCATATTCAATCGTTACTGTATCTTTATCGTATTCCACAAGAATGCCGATAAATTCTTTTTGTTTGTCGATTGCACGATAGGTGCGAATCTCCACTTCCTCACCAATGCTTCTGGCGAAATCTTTTTCTTTCTTTAATGGTCTTCCAAGTCCGGGAGAACTTACCTCGAATATATAACTGTCTTCGATATAGTCTTTTTCATCCAGGATATCTGAAAAGGTTCTGCTTACTACTTCGCAGTCATCTACCGTGATTCCACCCGGTTTATCAATATACGCTCTCAGATACCATGTTCCCGCCTCTTTTACGTATTCTACATCTACAAGCTCAAATCCATGCTTTTCAATGATAGGAAGTAAAAGTTGTTCCGTTTGTTGTTCATATGATTCTCGTTTTGACATGAAGTCCTCCTTTTGATTTGTTCTTTTCCATGAACGCTATCACACAAAGAAAAGTGAACCTTTCGGTTCACTTTCCTGTCGACAACTTCTTAAGTTAACTTTATACTAGCACTTCTTATTACAAAAATCAAGGGGTATTTTATTGATATCCTTGTCTTTTTTTGTAGATTCATGTAAAATAAACAGAGTATAAAAAACGATATTATCCTATTTGGAGGTAGTTTATGTTTAATAAAAGACCTGATGGACGAAGAATTAAAAATGTTGACCCAATGCAACTTATTACCGGAGTGTTAATGAAGAAACGATATGATTCCATGAACATGTATGAAGATACATTTAACTGCGAAGCATGGGATCGTTACATAAAAGAAAAAGAATCACAAGGCATTAAGCTGGGTTATATGCATATTTTAATTGCCGGTGCAGTACGTATGCTTGCGTTAAAACCACGCTTAAATCGTTTTGTCATGAATGGGAAAATGTACGCCAGGAAAAAAATATGGGTTAGTTTTACCATACATCCTGAGTTGAGCATTGATTGTCCGGATACAACCATAAAATTGTGTTTTGAGGGAACTGAAACAATTTTGGAAATTGCTGATGCCATTAATCAGGCAATTCGCAAAGAAACTACTCTTCGTCAGGAAGAAAACGAAACAGATAAACTTGCACGTATACTTACATCCATACCTACCGGCATTTTAAACATTGTCGCCGGTACATTAAAGTGGATGGACAAACACAATATGCTGCCGAAATCCATTATTGAATTTAGCCCGTTTCATACCTCCTTATACATTACCAATCTAAAATCCCTTGGAATCAATCATGTATTTCATCACACCTGTGAGTTTGGAACAAATGGTCTTTTTTTTGCAATGGGAAAAGAGAAAATGATTCCTGTTGCTGTAAAAGATGAAGTTGTGATTCAAAAACGTATGGGATTTAGCTTGGTATCGGATGAGCGTTTTTGTGATGGATTATATTTTGCATTAGCACTTCGCGAATTGCGAAAATTGATGCGCAATCCTGCTGTTTTAGAAACTCCTCTCGAAGCGAAAGTTGAAGATGTACAATAAAAATTAGGGACACAAAGTGTGTCCCTTTTACTATGAGAAATCTTCCTCCTCATCATTGTTCCTATAAAAAATGGAATATATGAAATCACATCGGTGTTCTTACTTCAATTAGATTTCCATCCAGATCATAGAATCGAATAACTTTTTGTCCCCACGAGTGTTCCATCAAAGGATTCACATACTCTATTGGCTCTTCATAGGCTTCCAGCTTCTTTGCAAATGCTTCAATATTCTTCTCTTCGAAGTACAATTCCGTTGCATTGTTACATTTTACAACATCTTTCTGAATAAACTCTTTCCATACCTTTGCATCCTGAAGCACTAGACCTTCTGTGAGAATTACATTTCCCTCGTTATCCAAGATGACATCTAAACCAAATAATTCTTTGTAAAATTTCTTGGATCTTTCAATGTCATTTACGACTATTAGAACATTTTTTAATCTCATTCTTATCCTCTCTGCTTATTTCCGCTTCCGCCTCTGCTGGACTGTTTCAATCGATTCAAGGTAAGTTCCTTGTCTTTATAAATCACCTTTGACTCTTTACCTTCTTCAAAGAGATATACATTTTCAACTACATCTTTCTTCTGAAGCTTGATACCCTTCACACCAGCTGCAGTCTTCTTCATTTCAGAAATCTCACTGCCATGGAAACGTAAGAAATATCCGCCTTGTGTCTGGATAACAACACTTTGTTTTGCATTGATAATCTGTACACTAAGAAGTTCGTCACCATCAGCAAGCTTGGTGGCAGCTATGGTACGCTTTGCTACTAAGAATTCACTACCGTCAACCTTCTTCACAATACCATTCTTGGTGGCAAAAAGAAGCTTCGCAATACGGAACTGATTTTCATCACAGATAAAGACAATCTCTTCCTCTGCGCTGTTGAAATTACTCATATTATCAATTGGTGTACCCTTGTCACGGAATTTTCCAAACGGAACATCCAGTACCTTCAACTGATGCATCTTACCGGTATTTGTAAACATACAAATTCGTCCGGTATTTAAGCAGGAAACTACGTATTTGCTTTCCATATCTGCAGCATCTTTGTTTCTTTCGTAGGTTGGCACATCCACCGTTCTTGTATAACCAAAACGGTCCATAAGAAGAACCACTTCCTGCTCCTCAATCTTCTTTTCTTCGAAAACCGCTTCCTCTGCATTCTCGATTGCAGTACGACGTGGTCTTTCATAAGCTTTCTTCACAGACTCTAAATCTTCAATAATCACATTTGCCATAGAGTCATAGTTGTTTAAAATATCTTCGTATTTCGCAATGTTTTTGAGTGTGGTTTCATGTTCTAACTGAAGAGCTTCAATTTCCAAGCCAATCAATTTGTATAAACGCATTTCCAAAATAGCAGTTGCCTGTCTCTCTGTAAAACGAAGCATAGATGCCATTTTCTTTGAAATATTAGACTTGAATTTGATGTTATCGGTTGTTCCGTTAATCAAACACTCTTTTGCATCCTTCACACTCTTACTTCCGCGTAGAATCTCGATAATTAAATCAATTACATCACAGGCTTTAATCAAACCTTCCTGGATTTCCTTCTTGTCCAATTCCTTTGCAAGCAAGGTTTTGTACTTTCTAGTTGCAAGTTCAAATTGGAAATCTACGTGGTGCTCAATAATTGCTTTCAAACCTAAAGTTTCCGGTTTTCCATCAGCAACTGCGAGCATATTTACACCAAAGGTATCTTCCAAACGGGTTTTCTTGTAGAGCATATTTTTCAAGTTCTCTACATCTGCATCCTTCTTTAATTCCAGAACAATACGGATACCTTCTTTCGAAGACTGGTTGGAAATATCTACGATATCGCCAGTCTTCTTTGCGTCCACAAGCGCCGCAATATCATTTAAAAACTTACCGATACCTGCACCAATCATGGTATATGGAATCTCTGTAATCACAAGGCGTTTCTTTCCGCCCTTCATTTCTTCCACTTCCACCTTACCGCGAACCTTGATTTTGCCCATTCCGGTTTCGTAGATTTCTAAAAGCTCATCTTTATTTACTACGATACCGCCCGTTGGGAAATCCGGTCCTTTCAAAAACTGCATCAGTTCTTTTGTGGTAATCTCGTTGTTTAACATATATGCTCTAACTGCATTTATCACTTCACCAAGGTTATGAGTTGGAATGCTGGTTGCCATACCTACGGCAATACCTTCTGCACCGTTTACCAAAAGGTTCGGAATACGAACAGGAAGAACCTGTGGTTCCTTCTCTGTCTCGTCAAAGTTTGGCATGAAGTCTACCACGTTTTTATCCAAATCCTGCAAGAATACTTCCTGCGTAATCTTTGCAAGTCGCGCCTCTGTATAACGCATGGCAGCTGCTCCATCTCCTTCGATGGAACCAAAGTTACCATGTCCATCAACAAGAATCATGCCCTTTTTAAAATCCTGAGCCATCACTACCAAAGACTCATAGATGGAGCTGTCACCGTGTGGGTGATATTTACCCATGGTATCTCCAACAATACGGGCACATTTTCTGTATGGCTTGTCATACTTTATGCCTAATTCATGCATATCATAAAGAGTTCTTCGCTGAACAGGCTTTAAACCATCGCGCACATCCGGAAGCGCTCTGGCAATAATAACACTCATCGCATAATCGATGTAAGATTTTTTCATTACATCAGAGTATTCAGTTCTAATAATCTGCTCTGTTGGCAATGTCATTTGTCCTTTCATCTTTTGTCGCCTCCTATACGTCTAATTCTGCTTCTTGCGCATTTTCATAAATAAATGCTCGTCTTGGCGGAACTTCCGTTCCCATCAGCATTTCTGTTACCGCAGAAGCCATTCTGGCATCCTCAATCTCTACACGCTTCATAACACGTGTCTCTGGATTGAGTGTGGTCTCCCAAAGCTGGTCCGCATCCATTTCTCCAAGACCTTTGTATCTTTGCAAAGTAAATGGACCATTTACACGTTGACGATATTTTTCCAGTTCTTTGTCATCGTATAAATATTCTTCTTCGCCGTTCTTTGGCATAGCTTTGTATAATGGAGGCATGGCAATATAAACATGCCCTTCGAAAATCAATTCCGGCATGAAACGATAGAACAAGGTAAGCAACAATGTGGAAATGTGCGCACCATCCACATCGGCATCGGCCATAATAATAATCTTGTCATAACGAAGTTTTGTAATATCAAAGTCATTTCCATAGCCTTCAGAAAATCCACAACCAAATGCATTAATCATGGTTTTGATTTCCGCATTGGCAAGCACCTTATCAATACTTGCTTTTTCTACGTTCAAAATCTTACCGCGAATTGGCAAAATTGCCTGATACATACGGTCTCTGGCTGTCTTTGCAGAACCGCCCGCAGAATCCCCTTCCACGATGAAGATTTCACATTTGCTTGCATCACGGCTCTCGCAGTTTGCTAATTTACCGTTGCTGTCAAATGAATATTTCTGTTTTGATAAAAGGTTCGTCTTTGCTTTTTCCTCTGTCTTACGAATCTTAGCTGCTCTTTCCGCGCAACTAAGCACCTTTTTCAATGTGTCTAGATTACGGTCAAAGAAATGAATAATCTCGTCATTGGTAACCTTGCTGGTTGCTTTCGCTGCATCCGGGTTATCCAACTTCGTCTTCGTCTGTCCCTCAAAACGCGGGTCCGGATGCTTAATAGACACAATGGCAGTCATACCATTACGAATATCTGCACCGGTAAAGTTGGCATCCTTTTCCTTTAAGATTCCAAGTTCCCTTGCATACTGGTTCATAACCGTTGTAAACGTGGTCTTAAATCCGGTTAAATGTGTACCGCCTTCCGCGTTAAAAATATTGTTACAGAAACCAAGTACATTTTCATGGAATTCGTTCACATACTGAACAACAGCCTCAACCTCAATGCCTTCAGCCTGTCCCCTGAAATAGATTGGTTCGTGAATGGTCTCATTCTTCTGATTCAAATCACGAATGAAGCCAAGAATACCATCTTCTTCGTGGAAAATCTCACGTTCCACCTCTGCACCACGTCTGTCTTCAAAGGTAATTGTAAGTGCAGGATTCAAATATGCTGTCTCATGGAGACGGCTTTTTATTTCCTCTGATTTAAATTTCGTCTTTTCAAAAATAGTCGGATCCGGCAAGAAATTAACCTTTGTTCCCGTTTTCTTTGTCTTTCCAAGAATCGGAAGCAAGCCATTTTCCAATTTCACAACCGGTATACCTCTTTGGTATCTATCGTGATGAATGGCACCATCTCTACAAATCTCCACATCCAAATATGTAGAAAGTGCATTTACTACGGAAGAACCTACACCGTGAAGACCACCACTTGTCTTATAGGAGGAGTCGTCAAATTTACCACCTGCATGTAAGGTAGTGTAAACCAAACGTGCAGCCGGAACTCCTTTTGCATGCATTCCTACCGGAACACCACGTCCATTATCAATAACCGTAGCCGAGCCATCTTTTTCTAAATAAACCTCAATGGAATCACAGTAGCCTGCCAAATGCTCATCCACCGCATTGTCCACGATTTCATAAACCAGATGGTTTAACCCCTTTGTGGATACACTTCCGATATACATTCCCGGTCTTTTTCGTACCGCCTCTAAACCTTCCAGTACCGCAATACTGTCCGCATCATATGTATTTTTCTTTGCCATTCGTTCTAAAACCTCTCTTTTACAACATATAGTGTGTCTGGGCACACTCTCATACATTTTATAGTAACACTTCCCCCAGTACATTTGCAAGTATTTCCATTGCATTTTTCACTTCTTCTACCGTATTATTTTGTGCTCCGGCCTCGACAAGCAGGGATTTTGGCATCATATGCAGACTGTAGCGATATGCTTTCAAGTAAATTCGTCTTGTAAACCCCGGATATGCTTCCTCACAAGCAAGCTGCATTTGAAAGGAGAAAGACAGATTATCCTGTATATATGGATTGGGAAGGTAGGAAATGTTTCCGTTTGTTCTTGACCTGCTCAGTCCATTAAAAAACATGATTTTTGCTGTCTTTTTGCCGTCTATCTCCGTCACCAAATGCGTGGTCTCCGGCACTCCGTCGCGATGTAAATCTATAACAACTTCAATACTTGGATATTGATTCAGGATTTCTTTTACCCCTGCCTCTGCCATTTGGTAGGCTTTGCTTCGGTCTAATTTCCCGTCTATCAAATCATACACGCCAGTGTGATGTATGGTTTCAATACCTTTTTCATTCAAAAGCTTTGCCAAATATTCACCTATTCCGACAATACTTGTCTTCCTATCATTTTCCGCAGAATCTTTAAATGCTTCCTGAGAATGGGTATGGAATATCAGGACCTTTGGCCCCTTTGTCTTTGTGTCTATCTTCACATCCTTGCTGAGGAACTTTTCTGCATTTAACAATTGGTCATCCACACTGGTTGTACTGTCAACTGTATAAAATTTGCTCAACAAATAGTTATAATCTTTTAATTTCTCCATAGAAATGTCTGTACCGACAGGCTGCACCTCTTCCAAAACCACTTCCTGGTTTGCTATTTCAACATCCTCTTCCTCTTCCTGTCGCATCAGAATCATCTCATATGTTAATTCATCCTCCACCTCTGCAGTACTGATTTGATGCTCATTGACATAACGATAAAATGGAGAAATGCTTTTCAACAGCATATCAGAAAGCACAAGCTTGTTCTCTCCCTTAATTGCATAAACCATGTTTGGATAAAACATTTTCTCTGCGTAAGATTGTATGAAATTGTGATTATTTTGCAGAAAAACATATCCAACTATCAACACAATGACAGCCGATATTATTACTTTCCTAAAATTTCGATTCAATAACATCACTCCTCTAATCTCAACAATATATGTGATTCAGAGTGTTCATATACCTATTCCCGCAAACGGAAAAGTAAATTTAAACCTTCCGCTATCGTTTCACCAATGCGCTCGATGGATTCATCTATATCCTTTGGAGTTACAAACATCCCATACAGATGTGGTGCAATAAGTTCTTGAAGCATCTCATATTTCTTGTCATCATCTAGAGATGAAACTAAGTTTTCCATAGTGTCGCGAACGATAGTTGCCGCATCCACTACTGTTGGAACACCGATTGCAATTACCGGAATCCCCAATGTTTCCTTGCTAATTTCATTTCGATGATTCCCAACACCGGAACCCGGATGAATTCCGGTATCCGCTATCTGAATGGTACGATTCAGACGCTTGGTGTTTCGGGCCGCCAATGCATCCACAACAAACACCACATCAGGAGAAGTCGTTTCCACAATCCCTTTTATAATTTCATAGGTTTCCATACCTGTCTGTGCCATTACACCCGGTGCAATCGCACTAACCATCTGACTTCCGTCCTCACCAAATGCATATTTCCCATACTCTTTTACGATATGCCTTGTGACATTCAGGCACTCAATAGTACGAGGGCCTAATGCATCCGGTGTAACCTCACGATTTCCAAGTCCGACAACCAGCGCAGTGTATTCATTTCTATCCAGATTTAAAATCTTGCTAATGTATTTTGCCAATTCACCGGCAACGGCCTGATGGTATTCTTCATCCGGAAGAACCAGGTTTGACATTTCCATGGTAATATATGTGCCAATCGGCTTACGCATTGCCTTTGCACCATTTTCTGTCAGTATCTTCACTTCCGTCACACGAATATCTTGTTCCTCATCATAGAACTCTTCAACACTTACACCGGAAATTTCCACATCATCCGATTCATAACGCTCCTTGTCTTCCAATGCCAAATCTGTATGAATATCGTAACTACTCAACATATTTTCTCCCTCACTATGTTCTTCAGATAATCTCTAGTTTTCACAAAAAAAGATGAAATATGTATTGACATTTAAGTTTTCATATCTTAAAATATACCAGTATGTATCGGTAGAACGTTCCGTGTCCGGCTCTATCGAACACGAGTAAAACAATAAAATTGCAATTATTGGAGGTGTTCACATTGGCTAACATTAAATCAGCAAAGAAAAGAATTTTAGTTAACGAAACAAAGGCTGCTAGAAATAAAGCAATCAAATCAAGAGTTAAAACAGCTATGAAAAAAGTTGACGCTGCTGTTGCTGCTAACG
>JAZUCE010000173.1:0-1503 GCA_045638905.1 Faecalimonas sp. | reverse complement strand
TTACAGAGGGGATACGGTAAGCCATAAGATAATCTCTGCAGATACATTTGCAAAACTGCTTGAGAAAAATATTGAAATAAGCACAGTCCAGACGGGAATACTTCCCGAACGTTGTGTGGCATATCGTGAAACTCATGAAGGCACCAAATATGTAGTTATTGATGTTGGGAGATTTCGTATTGATTTGACTTACGAGAAAACAACTTACGAGAATTTTCCTATACCAAGACTGCTGTTTGGTTTTTTTATTGACAAGGAATTCAAGTTTAAGAGTGTAAAGGTCGCAGTAGCCGAAATGGGTACGCTTCGAGATAATACGAAGTTATATAAATATCCCTTCTCAAATGTGCAGGGATTTGATATGTGTACCGGAGGCAACACAATGCCTAAAATCAGAATGCTCAGGCAGTTGAATGGTATTCCTAATTTCATCTTTTCTATGCCGGATAATAATGATTATTATAAGCCGGACAGAACAAAACTGAATATGGAATACAGAAATATGCTTGAATTTTTGAAGGATAAGGACGAAAAGTATTACTACGATAATGTTCTTATTTCAACAGGCAAGACATTGGCGGACTTTATTAACTACAAAATCGGAGGATAATGATTATGGATGTAAACAGACATTTTGAAGCGTTCGGTATGCCATTCCCGGCATCAGATGTCAGTTGGAAATTACAGCTCACAAGTAAGGATAAGCAAAGCGGAAAGGTAGTACCATATCTTGATGCAAGAGCTATATCCGATAGACTCGATGAAGTTGTAGGACAGTACAACTGGAAAGACGAATATGGTCAGTGGCATTGTTATACCGAAGAACCAAAAGATGAGGGTAAGAAGCCTAAAAAAGTAAATTCACAGCTTTGTACTATCTCCATATATGATGAAGATAGACATGAGTGGATAAGCAAAACAGATGGTGCGGAAAATACCGATATTGAGCCAATCAAAGGCGGGCTTTCCGATTCCTTTAAAAGATGTGCTGTCAAGTGGAACATTGGCAGGTATTTGTATAATTTCGAGCCTGTATGGGTGAATCTTGTTGACGAATACGGAAGACGTGTTATTGAGAAAAATGAGTATCAGCGATTGGATAAGATTTATTACAGTACAGTTGAAAAACTGTTCGGTAAGGAAATTGCTGATAAGTTAAGACCTCAAAACAATAGTCAGGGTAATCAAAAACAACAGAATCCACCGCAACAGGGAAATACTACACCTGCACCACAACAAACGACACCTCAACCGACTAAGCAACAGGAAACTCCTGCAAAGCAACCTGACGTATACGAAATCAAGAGTGTTCGTTGTGAAGGTTCGGGTGAAACTGTAAAGAGTACACTTGTTTTGAATAAAGGCGGTAAGGACAACACTATGTTTATGTACGGTCAGGATCCTAAGTTAAAAATGGGAACCAAGCTGATGAATTTGAGAGGGCATCAACAAAAGAATGCTTATGGCACTTATCTAATCCTTGAAGGATATGATATAGCGGCA
>JAZUCE010000172.1:0-2282 GCA_045638905.1 Faecalimonas sp. | reverse complement strand
TTTTACACTGTATTTCAATGTATATGTGGCAATACCACTAATTATAGCATTATGAATTTCCTTAATTTCTTTCGAAATTTCATCTTCATTCGCATACCAACCTAAAAAAGTTCTTGATTCTCCACCAAAAATGTCTATCCCGTTGCTTGCACCAAAAAGAGCATACTTTGGTGATGTTTTTCCACCAGCCATTTTTCCAGAAGACACAACTTTGTGACAAGTTACAATTGCATTTTCATATGGTGATGTTATCGTAATTAAGCCAGCTTCCATCCTTTGAATATTACTAGCTTTCTGTGCAAATTCTGTTGACATTAAATTGTCTAATGAAATATTCAATTTGCTTGACAATAACAACAATTTCTCCACTTCAGGGTATCCGTCTCCCTGTTCCCATTTTGAAACAGCCTGACGACTCACCTCCAGAATTTCGGCTAATTCTTCTTGTGATAAATTTCTTTCTTTTCTAATTAATTTAAGATTTTCTGCAAAACTCATATCATTTACCTCCTATTCGCAATTAATTTTAAATTGTAAATGAAAAGAAAACCACCAACTTAGGTTTGCATTTTCGCAACTTGAAGTTGCAACTTGGTATAAATCACAGTTCTTATATATCTCTTCGACCTATTCAAGTTTCTCTATCTGTTCTATAAATTGGAATTTGTCATCTACAAATCCAATTTAGATTTTACTTGTAAGTAAACAGTCACTAAAACAAGAGCAAAACTGCTACCAACCATAATCCATTGCAATGGCAGTATATCTGCGAGTGGTCCAAAGATTGCCATTCCTATAGGAAGGAATCCCGAATACATTGCTCCCATTAATCCGAATACGCGTCCTAGCATAGAGCTCTCTGCCTTTTCCTGTATAATAGTAGTAGTTGCAGTCTGTATCATGGTAAGTGCAATACTATATACAAACATCATCACAAGGTAAAGAATAAAATATGACGATACACCCATACCAATTGTCATAATACTGAGTATCAGTAATCCAAAGGCAAATGTTTTTGATCTACTCTTAAATCCTCCCCACATTCCCATTAGCACACCACCTAAAGCCATTCCCGCAAAACCAACAAGCTCAACAGCAGTTAAATACCAATACACATCTCCATACACTCGACTAATCAGCAATGTGGCCATAAATCCAGCAGGCACACTTAACAGTATGAACAGTCCATAAACAATTAGTATTTTACCAATAACCTTATCAGAAAATGCATAAGAAATTCCAGCTTTTATCTCAAACAAAACTGATACATTTTCATTTGACACCTCTTGTTTTGGTAACAATACACAGGATAATAAACCTATACCAATGAGTGCTGTCACTATATCAATAAAAAGCGTAGAACGAAATGTTCCTACTGATAATACCGTACCTGCGACAGCTGGCGCTGCAAACTGAACTATTGATTGCATGGTTGCATTCATCCCGTTATACTTCATCAGATACTCCTCTGGTACGAGGTGTGGTATAACTGCATTCACTGCTGGCGTCTGAACACCTGCTCCTATAGAACGGATAATCGAAATTACCAGTAAAGCACTTAGCAATACGAAATCCGAAGAAATCATAGGCATTACCCAAAACATGATAAGAGTAGCAATTGTAATTACTCCATCAGCAAGAATAATCAGCTTTTTACGATTGTATCTGTCCGCCCATACTCCTGCAAAAAAGGAAATCAAAAATTGTGGCAGATAAGAGCATATAGTAAACGCTGCTACCCATCCCCCACTTGATGTCTTCAAAGTTACATACCAAATGATTGACATTTGTACAATCATCGAGCCAAATAAGGTAATACATTGACTGGCAAGAAAAAGCATCATCTTGCTTTTCCAATTATTTTCTGTTTGATTCATTAATTTGTCCTCCTTTTGTTCTTGCTATGCTATCATAACAGCAAACAAAAGGTTGGTGTTATAGTGGAGGGTTAAGAAAAGCTCTCTTTCATCTCTAAAAGTATATTTATCATTTTTTCGGCATTTTTCTCCGCTTCTCGCAAAGATACAATCAGCCTATCGCAAACAGAGACGATATCCGCATCTGCCCGAGGTGTATTTAATACCTGTTTCATATCGACCTGTGGATTATGCTCAAGAGCATGGAGCATTCGCAGGATAGCCTCTAATGAATAGTTCGCCAGGCGGAGTGTGCGTATCATTTTTAATCGCTCAATATCCTCATTTGTGTAAGCACGATATCCATTTTGTTTCCGTTTTACCTGAAGTAAACCGTTTCGTTCCCAATTTCTAAGCGTATCCATA
>JAZUCE010000171.1:0-2949 GCA_045638905.1 Faecalimonas sp. | reverse complement strand
AAGTGATTTAACATAGCTCTCCAGAGGTTTTCTACCAAGAAGTTTATTTATAACCGTCATAACCTCTGCACGAGTGATGTTATTTTCAGGCTTATATGTCTTATCAGGATAGCCTTCAATAAGTCCGCTGTGTGTAAGTGCCAGAATCTCATCATAAGCCCAATGTGTATCATCTAAATCTGTAAACGGATTTTTGATGTTGGCTTTTTCAATTCCTGTAAATCTGAAAATAAGTGCTGCAAATTCTGCACGACTCAGATTTCTTGAAGGCTTGAACTCGCCATCAGGATAACCGTAAACTATTTCTTTGTCTGCCATATACTCAATATCATGCGCAGACCATCGTCCTGTTTCAACATCAGGGAATGCGTCACCTGTTGCTACAAAAGGTTTCTCGTATTGATGATTAGTAATACGATAAAGAATTGAGGTGATTTCTTCTCTTGTAATATCGCCTTCAGGCTGAACGCTGCCGTCAGGATATCCATTGATATAACCAATGTGCGTCGGATGCTCATTGCCAAAAATATCTTTAGTGTACTTTCTTGTCTTATCAATAGTGGAGCCTCCGCCACCACCGCCACCGCCGCCGGTGTTAATTGTTGTAGGAATCGTATATTTATATGTTCCAATTTGACCATAGACACCATCATGACAGTTTGCAATTTCGGTTATATCCTTGCACTTTCCGCACGCACTGAAATACACGGCTTTAACTGTTGTTGCACTATTTAATGTCAGTTCTTCACCGCTATATGCCTTACGGTTTGCGTTATCGCTGATTGTAGGATCACTTCCATCAAGCGTATAGTACAAAATAACATTTTCATCTGTTGGATAATCCTTCAGAGTATATTTTGTGCCCTTTGAAAATTCTACTTTGCCACTTGCCTCAAGAGAAGTGGTAGGAATGTCTAAGTGAACAAAATCAATCTTGAAGGTTCCGTCGCTGCCTTCAATTTTTCCATCCTCATCCTCAAGCCATGCATAAATTGTAATATCATCCATAAGAGCCGTAGGGATAATCGGGCGGGTAACATCATAAACAGTGGTATTGGTTGTTATAGTCTGTCCGTCTGATTTCTTTGTGTATGTGTAATAATAGTGAATATCAGCGGTCTTGTTTTGAGATAACAGCTTTATACCTTCTGCATAATCTCCGGTACCGAGCAGATGTGCACTGATTCTGTCTGCATCGTAAGGATAAGCAATATAAACGTTTCCGCTTGCTGCACTGCCCGATTCAATAATGTAGTAATGAATTGTATTCTTACTAACTCTTCCTGTGTTCTCATTCAAAACATACGCCTTAAATGACATAGTATGAGTAATAGCTCTTTCCTGACCGGTGTATCTGAAGTCTTTGTTGTCGCCGTTTTGTCTGTACCATATACTGTAGTTCTTATCGGTAGGAATATTGTCATCATATCCGATTGTTGTTGTCTTGCCGTCGCTTTCAAGATATGTTCCAGAAGGAAGTTCAATAATCGGCGCAAGTGGCACGAAATTATATACATAACTTACTACAGAACTATAATTGCCGTTCTTTGCATATCTAAGCTGCAAAATGGTGTCTTCCTTAAACAAGAGACCATTGACGTCATATTCTTCCCATTCGCCTTCGTTATCAATTCTGTATTGAATTTTTCCGCCACTGTTGAGTGAATAAAGCATTACCTTCAGAATATTATTGTCATCATCAATTTTTCTTTCCTCATAAGTTCCTGTTTCCTTGTCTGCATAAGGCGGAGCAAGAACTGGGTTATTTGAGATTGCGTATGTATATCTGTTGGTATCGCTTTCGACGCCATCAAGTGTAGAAGAAATCTCCAATGTGACACTGCCGGAATTTACGCCTGTGTTTAAATATCCAAGTTGTTCAGTGCACTCCTTATCGCGGTATGCCATACCGGTTTCTGTGTCAATATAAAATCTTTCTGCATCATTGTTGTCAAACTCATTTACAAAGTTGCCGATTTTATATTTCACAGTGCTTCCTTTAACTGCATCAACAGGAACAACAGGAAGTTTTGCTTCGTTGATTGTTGCGGAAGGAGCAGCTTTCGGTGCCTGTGGAGTTATGGTATAAGAGAAAATACCTACATCACTCTTTACACCAAAAACATTAACTGCAACTGCTTTTATAACTGTATTACCCTTAATATCAATAAACGCTGTACCGTCATAAAGATATGTTCCGGATGTATTTGGAACTGGATCAGGACATAATCCGCCATCATAGGAAATGGTGTAGTAAATTTGAGTTCCCTGGGGTACAGGCATAAACTGAGTTAAAAAACCTTCGCCGCCTATTTCATGGATATAATATCCCGGAAGAAGTGTCGTAAGAGGTTTAACAGGTTTTAATGTTACAATATCGTATGAATGTTTAACAACACTTGACCAGCTTTCACCATTTTTGAGAACCGCTGCTGTTACAACAGTATATTTTGTAATATCAATCACCGCAGAGTCAGATGCTTCATTTGCATGAATTCTTGTGGTGCTGGTTGTAGGATCACTTCCGTCAAGCGTGTAATAAAGGTCGTAATCGTCCGTATTAGACTCTGTGCTTTCAGGCGTGTAAATTGTAATTTTGTTTGCATTTGTAAACTGTGTGCTCTCTGGTGCAAATTCAGGAGGTAACGGTTTTATTTTGTATGTAAAGACGTATTCTGCTCCCTCGGACTTAATAGTTGTTCCATCCGCCTCAAATTCAACAGCCTTAGCTGTAATATTGGTGTCTTCTTCGACTTCAAGAACATCTGTGTATTTTTTCCATTGACCATCACCAGTATGATACATTACTGTATAGTCAGGATTGTTTGGCGTAAGAGTTACATTAACGCTTCCTTCATAAACACCAGACGGATAGAATGCATCTACACCATAATCATCATAGAAACTAAAGAGATAATAGTATGAAACCTTATCGCTCCATTCTCCATC
>JAZUCE010000170.1:0-3840 GCA_045638905.1 Faecalimonas sp. | reverse complement strand
ATCTCCGGTGTGGCCTTCGGTGGTGAAACAGGCTTCTTGGTGGGTGCGGTGACGATGATGGTTTCCAACGTACTGTTCTCCCAAGGCCCCTGGATGCCCTGGCAGATGTTCAGCATGGGCATTATCGGCTTCCTGGCAGGTGTACTGTTCCGTAAAGGCCTGCTCCGCCGCAGCCGGGGTAGCCTTGCTACCTTCGGTGCATTTGCGGCAGTGATCATCTACGGCGGCATTATGAACCCCGCCGCAGCATTGATGTACAATTCCCAAAGCATCAACTGGGAAATGCTGAAAGCTTACTATGTGTCGGGCCTTCCCATGGATCTGATCCGCGCTGCCGCAACGGTGATCTTCATCTTCCTTGCCGCCGAGCCAATGCTGGAAAAACTCGACCGCATCAAAGTCAAGTACGGATTAGTTGAATAAGAAAAAGAGGTTTCGCACCAAAATGTGTGCGAAACCTCTTCTTAAATAAAAACACTTTTCAAAAGTGTAGTTTACAAGTATAATATAAAAAAGATGATATTATGACGAAATGGGCTGGAATGGCAGAGAAAACTGATTCTTCTTTAAAAAGTATAAATTAGAACATACAGAGAAGGGGTAAAACGCATGTTTAATTATCACTCAAGTTTTGTGTTTGATTATCACAAGGATGGTATTAAACTTCTCCCGGAGGATAAAGTGGTATATCATTACACCTCGCCTGAAGGGTTTTTGGGAATCCTTAATGGTCACAGCCTTCGTTTTACAGACATTTGTTATATGAACGATAGATCTGAAGGGGTGTATTTTGTAAAAGTACTGCTAGATTTTATTGATAAAAACAAAGATAGATTTCCATTATGTGAGAGTATAATTAATGACTTGCTTGATAGTAATAGTTTTACAGATATTAAGCACCTCAATGTAACAAAAATAAAGTATAATATCAATTGGTCAAAAAAGCAGAAACCTGTGAGATCGTTTGTTTTCTGTACCTGCAGTGATGCTGATTCCTTGAATATGTGGAATTACTATGTTAAAAACGGCTCGTATCAAGGTTATAATATTGGAATTAGGATAGAGTCTTTTTTAGAATATGTGGGGGAAATGCTTCCAAATAGCGATACCACATCCATACATTATGGAAAGGTTCTTTATAATCTGAAAAAACAGGAAGAAGAAGTTGAAGCACTGCTTGAGATAATGGAAAGCAGTATGGATAATTCTGTGGGGGTGCAAACCAGTCGCGAAATGGCAATGTGGTACTTAAAACGCTATATTGACCTCTATGGTGTGTTCTATAAGCATCCGAAATTTGAAGGAGAAAAAGAATACCGATTCGTTATTGAGGCTGAAGAGGATGGCTACAGGTTGCCATTCGATTTAGGCGAAGGAAGGAACGTTAGAAAGAGCATAACAAAAGATTTTTGTATTAAAAATGGAATAGTTGCGCCTTTTCTCACTGTTCCATTTGGCGATAATACAATTTCTCGTGTATATATTTCTCCTATGACAGAGTTTGATATTGCTAAACGGAGTATCAAGGAATTAATATACAAAAATAACTATAGGGTGTTTGCAGTTTACAAATCGAAAATACCTATTCGTTACTAATTGATAAACATTCTCTATGCTGTTGACATACTTACACTATCATACGTTTATTTGCTTGATAGTATTGTTGCTTTGTATTCGTACAAAGCTGCGGATTTTAAAGTAAAACTATATAGCCATATAGAAAACAACCATCCTTGGCGCGTTGTGCCAATGGATGGTTGTTTTACAATCTGAAGTTTAATTTACGCATCAAGTAGAACAGACTTTGTGCGTCTACTCCCAGTGCTCTTGCAACGTCCGGGATCTTAGGCCTCTTGACTGGATTGGTGGGTGAAAGATTTTTGTTGGAGGTTTCCAAAGTAATAATGGTATACCCCTTTGCTGCAGCGGCAGCGATAAGCCAAGGGTCAGCAACGGTAGCTCTTGACCACTCATGAAGGGCGGCTTCTTGATAGCAGGGACTGGTTTGCAAGTGGGTAAGGACTTCTGCGTACTTTGCAATGATCTCGGGCTGACGCTTATCCAGAAAATCCCCAATTTCAAGAGAGCCCATCCAGGTGCTCAAATCGTCAGTACCTTGCAAAATTTCGGCCTTGACCATGTCCATCACAACAATCGTTCCGTCTTTGATTAACTCCTCCAACCTTTCCCAAAAACTGGGGGCAAGGTCAAAAGGATAGTACTGACGATATGGTGTAACAAACACATTGGCGTCGATCAAAAACTTTTCTTGTGCCATCAGAATCCACCTCCTGCCTGTTCTCTAAGTTCATGGAAGGTGGATCGAGTTGTGTTAGTTAGCCTAAAAGCCTCACTGTGCAATGTGCGTCCTTCTGCTACACTACCAACAAGCATTCTGAAAAAGCGCTGATCAATTCGGCTAACTGCGGTTTTATAGAAATCTCCGCCAGGAGATTCCTTGGCTTTCTTCCTAAGTTCATCATACATCTGCACTGCGAGTTGTGCAACTTTTGTATAGATCGGCTTGGTAATAAAACCATGATCCAATGCTTTTCTTGCAATGACAGTCGTTCCGCATTTGAAAAATCGTGCCAAAGATGTAATTGCTGTTTCGGCATTGCTCTGGGCGATTGCTTCATTCCACTTAATAACAAAGAGCGCATCCGGTACAAGTATCTCTGCAGCAACTGCATTACAAATTGTTTCAGCAGGATTGACCTGGCCATGCGCACTGTAACGATCGTTATAGAAACTATTCTTGCCTATGAGAATATGGACAAACTCGTGAAGCAGAGAAAACAGTCGGCCACTAGTGGAATCGTTGGAGTTGATAAATACCAGCGGTGCGTAGTTATCAACCAAAGCGAAGGCGCGAAATTCATCGATTGGCAACGGACGATGAGTGTTGTTTCCAACAACGCCGTTCATCATAACGATAATACCGGTATTGCTAATTTTTGTTCGGATATACCTAAAGGAATCGTCCGAGGTTTTGGAATAGCTAAACCAATCGATGGGTAAATCTAAAAGCTCTCTGATCTTGGAGACAAACTGAGTGCTTTGTTTGGCGTTTTTGAGAGATCCAACGAAGGGGAGCGCAGATGCACCGGAGCGCAGAAGTTCTTCTTTGACCCAGTCCTGAATTTGCTCCATATTATGAATGGTATCGACCAGATTTCGGCTTGGCTTTTGTAATTCAAGGCTATCTACGGTTCGATAGTCCAAAAGAGGCAATTCTTCTTTTGGAGGAATGGTCAAAAAGAAATAGCCCAGAGGGATTCCTGTTGCACGACTAGCTTCTTCGACCTGGTTGAATGTGGGAGTCTTTTCGCCGTTATACCATTGCAAAAGACGCTGTGCCACTGTGGTGGAAATATCCTCCATGCGGATGCGGGATATAACCCAATCTAGGATATCTTTAGAAACAGTAACATCTACTCTCACAGTGGCACCTCCTTTTCAATAGTTATTGTATTAATTATATAGAAATAAATAGAAAAATTCAAGTCCCGGAATCAATTGAGTGCTTTTAGTGCCATGGTTGATACGGTTTTTTGATTAATAAGAAATCTGAAGGATTTCTAGCACTTAGGCTTGACTTCTTGTCTTACAATAATTATAATGTAAGTGTGTGGAGGTGGTAGTGCAATGAGAACTGGAAGACCAAAGATGGAAAATGCGAAACGGAAGACCATTACAATTCGCTTATCTGAGGATCTTTACAAGAAAATCATTGAATATGCTACCGAGCACAAATTGTCAAAGACAGATGTTGCCTTGCAAAGCTTGGAAAAGTTTTTATCCAAGGAAAAGTAAGTGCTATGGAATCCTTCTTTATCA
>JAZUCE010000169.1:0-66783 GCA_045638905.1 Faecalimonas sp. | reverse complement strand
TAAAAGTTTCTCCAGCTTCTACACCAAGTTTTTCCACTCTAATGATATCGCCTTCGGCTACTTTGTACTGTTTACCACCTGTTGCTATAATTGCGTACATATGGCACCTCCTATTATCATTACTCGCCAGTTGTGGTGTTACATGTCATTATGTAAACACATTTCCATGTAAACTTGTAAACCTCACTGTGCGGCATACTCAAGTAGTATATCACGCAAAGTGAGGTTCGTCAAGTTTTATATTAAAAAATTCTTTTCACACAATACAAGGATGTTTTTCTGTCCCATGATTCGTAGTAGTCTACGCCCTGAATCAAGGTATCATACTTAGAATTAAGCGCATGAATCATCTGACCATTCCCTAAATAAATTGCCACATGACTGATTCTACCGTTTTCCTTATAGAACAACAAATCACCAGGCTTCCATTCGGAACGATTATTTTTACTTACACTTTTACCTCTTCCTGCTTGTTCGCCTGAGGTTCTTGGTAAACTGATTCCAAAATGCTTCTTGAATACATACTGTGTAAATCCGCTGCAATCCCAACCTTTAGTTGGAGATGTTCCACCAAACACATAGGAACGACCAACATACTGCGTTAAAACAGATACGTCCGATGACACCGCACTGTAATCGTAATTTATGGTCACTTCCTTCTCGTATATTACGGAAAAAGAACCATATATTTTAGAACCGTTTTTCAAACAGTAAGCCCTTACTTTGTAGCTTGCTTCTGCTTCTTTTGAAAGTCCGGAATCAGACCACGATAAGCTGTCTGCATTTTCTAAGGTATATACGTGTTTGCCGTTTTTATATACTTCATATCCCTGTGCACCGTTTGTTTTTTTCCAGCTTAATACAACTTTTGTATTCCCTTCTTTGGATGAACCACTAAGACTAACTCTGTTTGGTGTAGTTTTTCCCGATACAACCGGTGATGCTTCACCATATCGTGTTTCAAATTCAGTTTTTTGACAAACCTTTATATAGTAATAATATGTCTTTGCACATTCACAGCTTGAATCCACATATGTCCCTACTGTGCCATCAGTAATTTCCGCAATACATTGATATTCGCCGTCTTGGGTATCACTTTTATATACTTGGTAGCCCGCAGCACCTGCTACAACCGGCCATTGCACCTGTAATGTATTGTAAGATGTGCGAGTAACGGATGAAATCACCGGATTTTCCAATGAAGTATAACATTTTACAGTGTCGGATGCATCTCCTAAAACAAGTTCTTCTTTTATCTGAACATACGCACAAACATAATACATATATACGGCATTACATTGGATATCTTTATCCTGATAATTCAATGCATTATCTGCCTTAACATCAGCTATTTGTACATAATTTTGTCCGTTATCTGCACTTTTGTATAGAAGATATCCATCTACATCGATGGTTTTATCCCAAGATAGCTCAATCATTTCCTTTGTTGAAGATGCAATTTTCAAACCCTTCGCTGACGCCGGTTTGATCTGAAAAACATTCTCAATAACAAGTGTTCCTTGATAACCCTCAAGGGCTATTTTAACTCCTGCTTGTCCGACTTTCACATTATCAATATATTTAACAATATGAAAATCTGCTTTTTTCTTTACAACTTTTTGTTGTTCTTTGTCTTCAAAAGTGATTTTTGATATTTTAGGTTGAATTTCTTTTCCGGTATATTCGTATACAGTTTCTTTCAATTCACACTGAACCACGTTTAACGACTCTGAGAGAACAGGTTGCATTTTCGCAATAATCACGGGACTTGCTATAGCCAAACCGATAATTATAAGCGAAGCGGTTACTATCAAAATCAATTTTATATGCTTATGAATATATGCTTTCATTATAATTCCTCTCTTATGTACTTTGTCATACACATCTAGTATTCTATACTGAGAGGACATCTTTCGTCAATAATTTTCGTAACTTTTGTAACTTTTTCGTAACATTAAATTGTCCAGTAATATACAACAAAAATAAGAAAACAAATTATTATTTCAAAATTACAGCTTTGTTACCACGAAAATATCATACAACGCCTTAATTGCATTTTCGAAGTCATGATTGCGAACACCAACCACGATATTCAACTCACTGGAACCTTGGTCAATCATTTTAACATTGACATGTGAATGAGCAAGCGCTGAGAATACACGTCCTGAAGTTCCGCGCTTTGAACGCATACCACGTCCCACGATTGCAATAAGCGCCAAATCAGATTCCAGCTCAATATTATCCGGTTGTACTGCCTGGTGAATTCCTGCAAGTACCTTCTGTTCGTTTTCCTGGAATTCAGATTGGTGCACAAACACAGTCATGGTATCAATTCCGGATGGCATATGTTCGATAGAAATACCATTGTCTTCAAACACTTGAAGAACTTTACGACAGAAACCGATTTCTGAGTTCATCATCGCTTTTTCAATGGTGATGGATGCAAATCCTTGTTTACCGGCAATACCGGTAATGGTATATTTCGGATGTCTGCAGGTTGCTTCTACAATCAATGTTCCGTTATCCTCAGGAGCATTGGTATTACGGATGTTAATCGGAATACCCTCTTTGCGGATAGGGAAAATAGCATCTTCATGAAGTACAGTTGCTCCCATATATGAAAGCTCACGAAGTTCTTTATATGTAATAGCTTCAATCGTCTTTGGATTATTAATAATACGCGGATCAGCAATCATAAATCCGGAAACATCTGTCCAGTTTTCATACAAGTCAACCTTTGCAGCCTTTGCTACAATAGAGCCTGTCAGGTCAGAACCTCCTCTAGAGAAAGTCTTAATGCTTCCATCCGGCATAGCACCATAAAATCCCGGGATAACCGCTTTTTCTATCTTGTCTAATTTAGCAGAAAGAATTTCATTGGTCTTCTCATCATCAAAACGACCTTCTGCATCAAAGAAAATCACATCTGCAGCATCGATAAAATCATACCCCAGATAATTTGCCATAATAATACCATTTAAGTATTCACCACGGGATGCAACATAATCGCTTCCTGCTTTCTTTACGAAATTATCCTTGATTACTTCAAATTCTTTATCCAAAGACAAATCAAGTTCAAGGCCTTCAATAATCTCGTTATATCTTGCTTTGATTGCTTCTAATTGTGCCGAAAAATCCTTTCCATTTTCAGCCGAATCATAGCATTGATATAGCATATCGGTAACCTTTGTATCTGCTGAAAAACGTTTTCCAGGTGCAGATGGCACTACATATCTTCTGCTTTCCTCCGCACGGATAATATCTCCTACTTTTTTAAATTGCTCTGCACTGGCCAAAGAGCTTCCGCCAAATTTTACTACCTTTTTCATGTTTTATTCCTCCTTAAGACATCACTTCATGAAGTGGGCGTCTTACTTTTTTCCTTGTCACCTCAACCAACTGTAATTTTGTCACATCAACAAGAGTTGTTGCAATTGGGTCCTTCTTCAATTCTCCCTCAAATATATCCAGCAACGCATCCATGGATTCCTTTCTATCCATATTAATAAAGTCAACCAGGATAATCCCCGACAAATTTCTTAAGCGAATCTGTCTTGCAACTTCTTTAGCCGCTTCTATGTTGATTTTCAGATAGGCTTCATCGTCTTTTTTCTTGCTGATACACTTTCCGGTATTCACATCTATTACAGTTAATGCTTCTGTCGGTTGAATCACCAAATACGCACCGGATTTCAGCCATACATATTCCTTTAAAGCATTTGTTAAATAAGTTTCAACACTGTATAGTTTATGAAGAGGCAATAGTTTGTCTTCATATTGCCGAAGCTTATCCAAATCCTCAGGCTGCTCTTTTTCTAAGAAGTCTTTTACCTCTTGACAAATCACTTTATCCTCAATAATAATATCTGTCAATCCCTCTTGATAAATATTTCGAAGTTCTGTCAAATATTCTTTTGGAGCACTTCTTAATGCTGAAAAACATATTCTTGTTTTGGACTGAGACACTAACAGCTCATACTCTATTGCAAGGCGTTGTAATTCCCCCTGCAACATTTCATTATCGGCATCCTTTGCATTAGTGCGCATAATAATGCCATAAGAGTCTGTTGAATAAGCTTTTGCTAATTCCAACAGACGTTCTTTTTCTGCTTTTTCTATTTTATTAGAAACACCTGCTCGCGTGTCACCATAAGTCAAGACTGCATACTTTCCGGTCAAATTCAACTTACTTGTGACTGTTGGTGCTTTTGTTTTTACCGCTTCCTTGGAAATCTGAACCAAAAGTTCATCGCCAATGCATAAAGGCTTCTTGCCTATCTTCTTTGTGAAAATCGGTGTTGGATTCTCATCTATGGAATAATAACATTCCTCGCCTGGCACAACTTCAATAAATGCAGCATTAATATTTGCAACAATATTTTTCACACGCCCCACATAGATATTACCAAGTTGAATCCCTTGAGTTTCATTCTCTTCAGAGCAATGAAATTCTACAATCTTTTCATTTTCCAAAACAGCAGTTATTATTTTTTCTCTTAATTTTGTAATAATCAGTTTTCGATTCATTCTGTTACCTGATCCAAACTTACGAATTCTTTCTTTTCTTCAGTTCCTATGTTTGCATATACATCCAAACGATGATGAGCAAAGGAAACTGTTTCCGAATCAATCCCTAAATATGCACAAAGTGCCTGCATTACTAGCTCCGGCTTCAAGTTTTCTACACTTCCGGTAGCCACCTGCATATAGACGCTTTCGTCACGCACTTCGAACTTGTATATCATAGGTTTTATATCTACTTCTTTTTCACTTTTTTTGGTTTTCTTAAGAATAGAAATGGTCGGCTGACTCATAAACTGTGCTGCTTTCTCTTTCCAATTCTCAGGAAATACACCTTCCTTCAAAGCTGACAAATAATCAGCGGCTGCCACGATAGACATTCCTGTCTGTTTTTTATCATCAGAAATAGACACCATGTTTACAATCTCAATACCTTCTACTACGACCTGATTCATGCGTTCTACCGCAGACTTCATATCAATACTTTCCGTTAATTCGATGTCAAAATATTCGCCATCACTTGTTACTCCAACTCCCAACGGATTAGCAAATGACATAATCATATGTGGGCTAAACCCACCTGTAAATGCAATAGGAATATCTGCACGTCTCATAACCTTTTGGAAAAAACGCATCACATCAAGGTGTCCGATAAATTTCATACATCCGTATTTACGAAACTTAATTCTAGCTTTCAAAGCACACACCTCCTCCAAAACTCATAGCACCGCAGCCGGCACATTGCATACGACAGTTTGGTGTCACTTTTTCCGCCAACGCATTCTTCCACTCACGTTTTAAGAACTCCTTAGAAACACCGATATCAATGAAGTCCCAAGGCAGAATTTCGTCCAAATCACGCTCACGAAGGTTATAGAACGCCACATCAACACCTGTATTTTCAAATGCCTGCATCCACAAGTCATAACGGAAATGTTCTCCCCATGAATCATAGATACAACCCAGCTTATATGCCTCTAATAATACCTTAGACACACGTCTGTCACCACGAGCAAACACGCCTTCTAAAACAGTCACATCTGCCTCGTGCCAGTTGTATTTCAGGCTCTTATGGTTGAGCTGTGCTTTCATCTCATGATTAACAACATTAGCCTTAGCAATATAATCCTCTTTGTTCAACATGGTTGCCCATTGGAATGGCGTAAATGGCTTTGGAATAAAGAATGAGGTGCTCGCAACAATCTGACATTTTCCATTCCTTTGGTCTTTCGGAATCTCATAGTAGCGTTTTGCTATCTTTTCCGCCAAATGTGCAATGGCCTTCATATCCTCTTCGGTTTCTGTCGGTAAGCCCAACATAAAATATAGTTTCACGCGAGTCCAGCCACCTTCAAATGCCTGTCCTGCGCCTTCCAAAATAATTTCTTCTGTAAGGCCTTTATTAATCACATTACGAAGTCTCTGAGAACCAGCTTCCGGTGCAAAAGTTAAACTACTCTTTCTTACATCCTGAACCTTACTCATAACATCCAGAGAAAATGCATCAATTCGAAGAGAAGGCAAAGAAATATTAATGGATTTTTCCTTAAATTCATCAATCAAAAATGTTACCAATTCCTGAAGCTGTGAGTAATCACTGGAACTAAGGGAACTTAAAGAAATCTCCTCATGCCCTGTGTTTTTTAACATTTTATATGCATAGTCTTTTAAAACTTCCACATCTCGTTCTCTGGTCGGGCGATACAACATACCCGCCTGACAGAAACGACAGCCTCGAATACAGCCACGTTGAATTTCAAGCACCACTCTATCCTGTGTAGCCTTGATAAACGGTACAACCGGTTTTTCCGGATAATAGGTATCGGAAACATCCATGACAATCTGTTTTTGAATAACCGATTTTGCATGTGCGTTGTTTGGCGCAAAGGAAGATATCGTTCCGTCTTCCTTGTATGTTACATCGTAGAATGAAGGTACATATAGCCCCGGAATTTCAGCAGCCATTTCCAAGAATTCTTTTCTTGACTTCCCAGACGCCTTCCATTCTTTATATTTATCCATCAAATTGTAAAACTCTGTTTCACCTTCACCAATGTAAAAAATATCAAAGAAATCTGCCAACGGTTCCGGATTATAGGTACATGGTCCTCCGCCAATTACAATTGGATGTTCCTCTGTACGGTCTTTGGCAAACATTGGTATCTGTGCAAGGTCGAGAATCTGCAAGATATTGGTGTAGCACATTTCATACTGAATGGTAATACCAATAAAGTCAAAATCTTTGATTGCATCTTGGGATTCCAATGCAAAGAGAGGAATATTTTCCTCTCTCATAATCTTATCCAAATCAGTCCACGGCGAATAAACACGTTCGCACCATACATCATCCCTACGATTTAACATATCATAAAGAATTTGAATGCCCAAATGCGACATGCCAATTTCATAAACGTCTGGAAAAACAAAAGCAAATCGAACATCGATATCCTCTTTTTTCTTCATAACAGAGTTTACTTCGTTTCCAATATATCGAGCCGGTTTTTCAATTTTTAATAGAATATCATCGCTTAAAGCCAGTTTTCTCAATGTATCTAACCTCTAGTTTTCTAATGTCTTTCTAATTTCTTTAATGAACTCTTCTGAATTAAGCACCGTTACATTTTCTAAGGAAGTAATCAGTGCCAAATCTTTTGTCATCTTACCACTTTCAATCGTAGAAAGGGTTGCTTTCTCTAATCTATCTGCAAAATTCATCAATTCTTGATTGCCATCTAATTCACCGCGTTTACGAAGAGCACCTGTCCAAGCAAAGATAGTTGCAACAGAGTTTGTTGATGTTTCTTCGCCTTTTAAGTGCTTGTAGTAGTGACGTTGAACCGTACCATGAGCAGCTTCATATTCATAGTAGCCTTGTGGTGATACTAGAACAGATGTCATCATAGCAAGAGAACCAAATGCTGAAGATACCATATCACTCATTACATCTCCATCATAGTTCTTACATGCCCAAATAAATCCACCTTCTGCTTTCATTACACGTGCTACAGCATCGTCAATCAAAGTATAGAAGTATGTAATACCAGCATCTTTAAATCTGTCCGCATACTCGTTATCAAAGATTTCTTGGAAAATATCTTTGAATGTATGGTCATATTTCTTTGAAATAGTATCTTTGGTTGCAAACCATAAATCTTGTTTCAAATCTAAAGCATAGTTAAAGCAGCTTCTTGCAAAGCTTTCGATAGAATCGTCAATGTTGTGCATACCTTGCGCAATACCTGCTTTTGTATAATTGTGAACCACTTCACGTGTTTCTGTTCCATCTTCTGCTGTGTATACAAGTTCTACTTTACCAGGTCCCGGAATAATCATTTCTGTATTCTTGTATACATCACCATACGCATGTCTTGCAATTGTGATTGGTTTTTTCCAGTTCTTCACGCATGGCTCGATTCCCTTTACAATAATCGGTGTACGGAATACGGTTCCGTCTAACATAGCACGGATGGTTCCGTTTGGACTCTTCCACATTTCTTTCAAGTCATACTCTGTCATACGAGCTGCATTTGGTGTAATGGTTGCGCATTTTACAGCTACACCGTATTTCTTTGTCGCATTAGCAGAGTCCACTGTTACTTGGTCATTAGTCGCATTTCTGTGTTCTAAGCCCAAGTCATAGTATTCTGTATTTAACTCAATAAATGGAGTCAACAATTCATCTTTAATCATTTGCCAGAGAATTCTGGTCATTTCATCCCCATCCATCTCAACCAATGGTGTCGTCATTTTAATTTTATCCATTTTATTATCCTCCAAAATCATTTTCATGCTTATCGATTTACTGTATCATATTTACAAAAAAAAGGCAAACAAAAACAAAAGAATGACCACAAAACGTAGCCATTCTTTCTCATTTTTATAATTCATCAGTCATTCCTAACAACGCGGATAAATCCATGTATGAACTGAAATCCGGTAAGTCGATTGTAATATTCTTTGTATTAAATTTGATTGTTGCATCAACGGTAGCGTAAGCTGTGTTTCCTTCTACATCCCCACTTAATTTTAAGCTCATAGTTAATTCTTCAAACACATAATCTTTGTTGATAATAATAGAGAAGCTTGCTTTTTCATACTTCATGCTTTCTAATTTTTCAGCACTTTCTGCGTCAAGCTCTTCCTCTTTCATCATTTTCACAACTTCATCCCAATCAAGCTCAAACGATACAAGATATTTATTGCCATCTTTTTTAGCTTGCGGATTTGCAATTTTTTCTATCTTTTCTTTATCTTCCTTAGAAATGGTTTCTGATTCGGTTTCAGTTGCATCTTCATCCTTTAATCCTTCTAAAGCTGTCGTTAACTCTGCAAAATCAATCGGTGCTTCAATTTTCATTTGTTGTTCCATAAGATTCATATAAATGAATCCATCTACCCAGTAAAGATTCCCTTTAATCGGCTCAGAATCAGGAATTGCAGCATCTACCGGAACGGAAACCACCATACCTTCTTTGAAAAGATTACTTGCTTCCAAACCAAGTGTTGCTTTAACATCTTTTGTTTCTCCATCTACGGTTGCTGTTGCATCCAATTTAACTTCTGCTTCTAATGACTGAATTTGATCAATTGTTTCAACACTTTTTTCCAAGAGCTCATAAACGTCAACTTTTTCCTCTTTTTGTGGTTTTCCTGTCTCGTTGCTTGATTCTGATTTTGAACCGCATGCAGCTAAGCTCAGCATCATTACAAGTACCAATAAATAACTAACTACTTTTTTCATAACTTCGTCTCCTTTTTATTATCTTTTTATCTCATATCTCTCAATGACCTTCAGATAGTGAATTAATTCTCGATAACGTTCCTCGAAAGTCTCGCTTTTTTCCACGAAATCAAGACAGTGAGCAACAGTACTCAAAAAATTGTCATCCATATCTTCTTTGTTCATCTCCAGATAGTTGATTCTTTCTGTTGCGGTAGATAAATCCAAAAAATCCATAATAGAAAGTTTTTGCTCCTGCAATTCAAATCGATAGCTTTGATGTGCGTCCGGATATTTCATTTTATCCACCTTACTTACAAACATGGAAAGTGGTCTGACATAAACGGCTTCCCCATCAGCCTCTTGATATACAACCATCTCTTCCATGGTCTCCGTATGCTTTGCAATTGCAAGAATTTCATACAGATTGCCTTTGAAATGTTTGTAGATTTCCCCTTTTTTTGGCTTTCTATACTCCATACAACTCCTCCTAGTACAATTTTGCACTAATACTTTTTGGTTTATATCCATTATCTTCCAGTGCTTTTAAAATCTCTCTCTTATGTTCTGTACCAAAGGATTCTAAGGTAATACGAAGCTCCACAGCCGCATTACGATTGGTGCTGACAAACTGATTATGCTCCAGTTTGATAACATTACCTTGTGCCTTAGCAATAGTATCAGCAACGCGTACCAATTCACCCGGCTTATCAGGAAGCAATACGGATACAGAGAAGATTCGATCTCTCTGAATCAAGCCATGCTGTACAATGGAGGACATGGTAATCACATCCATATTTCCGCCGCTTAAAATCGCTACTACCTTCTTGCCTCTCAAATCCAGCTGTTTCAATGCAGCTACAGTCAATAGTCCCGAATTTTCTACCACCATCTTATGATTTTCTACCATATCGAGAAACGCACCGATAAGTTCATCGTCTTCCACAGTAAGCATCATATCTACATTCTCTTTAACATATTCCAACGCTTTTTCGCCAACCGTTTTTACAGCTGTACCATCTGCAATGGTATTGGCACTATCAAGTGTAACAACCTCACCGGCTTCCAAAGATGCCGACATGCTTGCAGCCTCAATTGGCTCCACGCCAATTACCTGGATTTTAGGATTCAACATCTTTGCAAGTGTTGCGACTCCACTGATAAGACCGCCGCCGCCAACCGGCGCAAATATGTAATCAACTGTCGGTAGTTCCTGTATAATTTCCATAGTAATGGTGCCTTGTCCGGTAATAACATCTTCATCATCAAATGGATGCACAAAGGTACACCCGGTTTCTTCTGCAAGCTGTTTTGCCTTTTCGCATGCATCATCGTAAACATCGCCATGCAAAATAACTTCCGCACCATATGCTTTGGTACGATTCACTTTAATAAGAGGAGTTACTGTAGGCATCACAATGGTTGCCTTGCAGCCAAATTCTTTTGCTGCATAAGCAACACCCTGAGCGTGGTTACCTGCTGATGCCGTGATTATTCCTTTTGCACGTTCTTCATCTGTCAAAGTGCTTATTTTATAATAAGCACCGCGAAGCTTATATGCGCCTGTATGTTGCATGTTTTCCGGTTTTAAAAATACTTTTCCACCGGTCTGCTCGCTTAAATATTCACTATATACTAATTTTGTTGGCTTTGTGACCTTTTTTACAACTTCACTTGCCAATTCAAACTTATCTAGGGTTAACATAAATTCCTCCCACTATTCTTCTGTTGCAAACAAAGCGTTTACAAAATCGTCCGAATTAAATTTTTGTAAATCGTCGATGCTTTCGCCTACACCGATATATTTCACCGGAATACCAAGCTCTGCCTGAATAGCAACAGCTATACCACCTTTGGCTGTTCCGTCCATTTTTGTAAGAACAATACCACTAATGTCTGTCACATCTTTAAATTCTTTTGCCTGAGCCAAAGCATTTTGTCCGGTTGTGCCATCTAATACAATCAAGGTTTCTCGATGTGCTTCCGGATATTCACGTTCTAATACCCGGTTTATTTTGCGAAGCTCTTCCATCAAATTTTTCTTATTATGAAGTCTGCCGGCAGTATCAACAAGAAGGATATCTGCTTTTCGAGCTTTAGCTGCGGCAACAGCATCAAATACTACCGATGCAGGGTCTGAACCCTCTTGCCCTCCGATAATATCGGAATCTGAACGATGTGCCCACTCTTTTAATTGTTCGCCCGCTGCAGCACGGAAGGTATCTGCCGCTGCAAGAACTACCTTTTTCCCATCTTCACGAAGTTTACCGGCCAATTTACCGATGGTAGTTGTCTTACCGACACCATTTACACCAATCACAAGTATGACCGATGTCTGATATTCAAATTTATAAGCAGCTTCACCCACATCCATCTGTTCTTTGATGCTTTCAATAAGAAATTGCTTACAATCTGCAGGCTCTTTGATGTGATTTTCCTTCACCTTACGTTTAAGGTCTTCAATAATATCCATGGTTGCATGAACACCCAAATCACCCATGATTAAAATTTCTTCTAATTCTTCGTAAAAATCATCATCAATGTGTGAAAATCCGTGAAACACACTGTCAATTCCGGATATAATATTATCTCTTGTTTTGGCTAATCCTGAAACAAGGCGTTTGAAAAACCCTTTCTTTTCTTCTGACATACATCCTCCTAATCATCTAGTTCATGTTCTAGTAAATCAACGGAAACCAGTGCGGAAACACCTTTTTCCTGCATCGTGATACCATAGAGACGGTCAGCCGCCGTCATAGTACCTTTACGGTGTGTAATTACGATAAACTGTGTATGTTTCGTCAGCTTATGTAAATACTTTGCAAAACGGTCTACGTTTGAATCATCAAGTGCCGCTTCGATCTCGTCAAGAAGACAGAACGGAGATGGTTTCAAGTTTTGAATTGCAAATAACAATGAAATTGCAGTCAATGCTTTTTCACCACCGGATAGTTGCATCATGTTCTGAAGTTTCTTTCCAGGTGGCTGTGCAATAATTCGGATACCTGCTTCCAAAATATCCTCATCCTCGATGAGTTCCAGGGTACCGGTTCCGCCACCAAAAAGTTGTTTGAATACTTTATCAAACTCTTTATTGATTTCTTCAAAGCTTTCTTTGAACTGCTTACGCATAGCCGCATCTAATTCTTCAATAATTTGAATTAATGTAGCTTCCGCCTCAATCAAATCATCGTGTTGTGTCTTCATGAATTCATAACGTTCAGACACATTCTTATAGTCCTCAATTGCATTGACATTGACAGAGCCGAGTGCTTTGATTTCGTTTTTGAGTCGTTGGATTTCCTTTTTCATAAATGCCAAGTCTGTCAAATCCTCATCTCGAAGCTGCATTGCACTACTATATGTGAGTTCATATTCTTCCCACATATAATTAATTTGTTTTTCCGAAGCCTCTTCATAGCCCTCTTTACGACTTGTCAAGCGGAACAATTCCTTATCAAGCTCAGCCATATGTTTTGATAATTCTTCACGCTTTTCAATGAACTCTTTGTGCTTTTTATTCAGCTCTTCTTTTTCGGAAGTAAATCTCTGAATTTCAGCGTTAATCTCCACAAACAATTCTTTCGAATTTTCAATCGTAGCTTTTATCTCTTCGATTTGTTCTTCTTTTTTGCGGATTTCTTCTGAGGCACTGCCTTTGCTGGCATCAAGTCCGGCCAATTCTTCTTTGAATTTTACAACTTCATCCATGATACGTTCTTCATTTTCAATCATAAATTGAAGTTTCTGTTCATAGGACGCGTAAACCAAATGAGCCTGTTCCGCTTCATGCAATTGGGTGGATTCCAGCTCTCTTGCAGCTTCCAAATCTTTTTGATTTGTTTCGGAATTTGAAGTGATTTCCTGCTCAAATTTTTCCGAATACTCTAATTCAACCAAGATAGATTCGTGATTATCTTTAATCTCGGCAACCTGAGCATCCAACTCTTCGCCTTCTAACTGAATTTCCTTTACCAAAGCTTTTGCATCATTTTTCTTTGAAATCATCTGGTCCATATTCATTTTAGCCGTATTTTGTACAACGTATGCTTCTTGGAGTTGTGTTTTTACAGACTCTATTTTTGCATAATAAGCTGTACGTACTTCTTTAAAGCATTCTAAATCATGTTCCAACTGCTGGATTTCTTTTTTAAGAACAGCTACTTTCTTTTCTATTTCTTCAATTTCACGTCTTCTGCTAAGTAAGTTGCTGGAATTTTTGAATGCACCACCGGTCATCGCTCCACCCGGATTAATAAGTTCACCTTCCAGAGTAACAATACGTAGTGTTTGCTTATATTTTTTTGCCAGCGCTATACCGTCTTCAATGTGTTTCACCACGATAGTTCTACCAAGCAAGTTTTCTGCAAGTTTTATAAACTTGTTTTCTACATGAACAAGTGAACTGGCAACACCGATAACACCTTTTTCATTTAAAGCGTCACTTTGTTTCATTGCATTATTGCCATTCATGCTCGTTAGCGGCAAGAATGTTGCGCGTCCGAATTTATTTTGTTTCAGATATTGAATCATTTGTTTTGCAGTTTCTTCATTGTCGGTAACAATGTTTTGTATGCTACCGCCAAGTGCTGTTTCAATTGCAATTTCATATTCTTTATCTACTTTAATAATGTCTGCGACAACGCCAAGAATGCCTTTTTCCTGTTCCCTTTTTTCCATCACTTTTCGAATACTATTGCCGTAACCATCATAACGTTCCGTCAAATTCTTAAGTGATTCCAATCGAGATTCTTCTCTGTGATATGTGATTTGAGTATGCTGCAGTTCCTCTGTCTTTTTGCTGATTTCTGACTGTAATCTTTCAACTTCTGCTTCGTTGTTTTTGTTTTCCTCAACATAAGAAAGAATGGTGGTTGAAATTTCTTTCAATTCATCTTCATACTGTTTAATAAATTCGTCCTGTTCAACAGCCTCACTCTCAGCAGCTATTAATCTCTGATAAAGTGACGCTTTTCGCACTTGAATCTGTTCCAGCATGGTATCAAATTTCTGAATTTTCGCTTTTGTGGATGAACGGTTATTCAAAAGCTCAATTAAGTTATTCTTGCCATCTTCCACAGCCCCGGCTAATTCTGCAATTCGTGTCTGTGTGCGCATTAGGGTCTCCTGCGCTTGCAACTGTTCTGCTTTTTTCTCAGAAATTTGTTTGTCTAATTCTTCTTTTTCTTCCGAAAGAGTCTTTAATTGCTGTTCTCTTTCGTCCAACTCTGCAACAATAGCAAGGGAACGTTGCGCCAAGTGTTCATCGTTCATTCTTGCCGTATTGATTTGTTCTTTTAATACTTCGATTTGACCCTCTAACTGTTGTTTCAGCAAAGTGGTCTCATTCAGCTGACGCTTTGCTGTTTCTAAAGCTACATCAATCTCATCTGTCTGTACTTCAATTGCTTGATATTCAACTTTGGTCAAATCATATTGTGCAGTTGCACTATCCAGTTCATCCTGAGTAATTTTAATTTTCTCATCCAGAGCATTAATCTCTGCCTTTAAACGTGATGTTTCCAATAAAAACATATTAATATCATAACGTTTTAAGGCTTCTTTTTTCTTCAAATATTCTTTGGCTGTTTCGGATTGTTTCTGTAATGGTCCAATCTGCTTTTCTAATTCTGACAAAATATCCGTGACACGGACAAGATTTTGGCGCTCTTCTTCCAGCTTTTTCACAGACATATTCTTACGTCTTTTGAATTTTACAATTCCGGCAGCTTCATCAAAGAGCTCACGTCTTTCTTCTGGTTTTCCACTTAAAATCTTATCAATTTGACCTTGTCCGATAATAGAATAACCTTCTTTACCAATACCGGTATCATAAAGCATCTCGTTGATGTCTTTCAAGCGACAAATACTTCCATTTATTAAATATTCACTCTCACCCGAACGATATAGCTTTCTTGTGATGGTAACCTCATTGTAATCAATTGGTAAATGATGGTCTGCATTATCCATAGTAATAGATACAGTCGCATAACTCAATGGTTTACGTAGTTCTGTTCCGGAGAAAATAACGTCTTGCATATTACCGCCACGAAGCTGTTTTACACGCTGTTCTCCCAAAACCCAGCGAACAGCATCCGCAACATTACTCTTTCCACTACCATTTGGTCCTACAATCCCGGTAATACCATTATGAAAATCAAATATGATTTTATTTGCAAATGATTTGAATCCTTGCACTTCTATACTTTTTAAATACATATGACACCTACTTTTTATCTTTATTGCGTAACTTTTTTATTGCGTGATAAGCGGCTTCTTGTTCAGCTGCTTTCTTTGTTTTACCGTTTCCTTCACCATAGTTTTCATCATTAATTAACACATTTACGGTGAATGACTTATTGTGGTCAGGACCTTCTTCCTTGACAAGTTGATAAACAATCTGTTTTCCAAGACCTTGCACAGTTTCCTGCAGGATAGTCTTGCTATCATAAAAGAGTTTTTTCTTTTCCAAATCATTCAAAACGAAATTATGGATAAACTCTTTTGCACTAGCAAAACCACCATCTAAATAAATTGCACCGATTAATGCTTCCACGGCGTCCGAAATAATAGATTCTCTTTCTCTTCCACCCGTCACTTCTTCCCCTTTTCCAAGCAACAAATAACTACCCAATTCAATGTCTCTTGCACATAACGCCAAAGACGGTTCACACACCATACTTGCACGCATTCTGGTTAATTCCCCCTCAGGAGTTGTCCGATGTGTAAAAAATAAGAACTGACTGGAAATGAGTTCTAAGACAGCATCACCTAAGAACTCCAAACGTTCATTGCATTTGTGTTTCGGTAAATGTTTTTCATTCACATAAGAGCTATGCATTAATGCAGACAAGAGCAACTCTTCATCGCGAAAACGATAATTGATTTTATTTTGTAACTCTTTCAATCTTTGTTTCATATAATCCTCATTCTTTTCTTTACATGCGAAAAAGCCCTTTTGGGCTTTTTCTAAATATAATTAATTGATTGCATTTTTGATTTGTTCAACAGCATCTCCAACTGTAACAATTTTTTCAGCGTCTTCGTTTTCGATTTCAATATCAAATGCTTCTTCAATTCCCATAATGATTTGGAAAATGTCTAAGGAATCTGCACCCAAGTCATCAACAAATGTGCTTTCCATTTTCACGTCTTCTTCTCCTACATTTAATACGTCAACAATAATCTCTTTTAATTTTTCAAATTCCATTTCTTCTTCTCCCTTTATTTTGGATTTTATTCATTTATTTGGATACGTTCACGAATCTTCTCATTGATTCTTTGTTCTTTAAACGTAACACATTGAATAATAGAATTATACACCTCGACTGCTTTTGCACTTCCATGTGTCTTCACGACAAGACCATTTAATCCAAGTAATGGTGCCCCGCCATGCTCGCTTGTATCGAAAGCCTTTAACGTGTTCTTTAATGTCGGTAAAGCAAGTGCCGCGCCAATTTTACTCTTAAGTGTTGACATCAGGCCGGCTTTAATCTTCTTAATTAAAACACCTGCAAGTCCTTCGGACAATTTTAAAATGACATTGCCGACAAATGCTTCACATACAATAACATCTGCCAACCCTTGTGGGATATCACGAGCTTCAATACTGCCGATAAAATTGATATCTTCACATTCCTTTAACAGTGGAAATGTTTCTTTTACAAGTGCATTTCCTTTTTCTTCTTCTGCACCTATATTTACAATTGCAACTTTCGGATTTTTTATTCCAACTACATGTTCCATATAGATAGAACCCATCTTTGCGAATTGTACCAAGTGCGAAGATCTTGCATCTACATTTGCTCCACAATCAATGAGTAATGAAACTCCATTTGCTGTAGGTATTAATGGAGCCAACGGTGGTCTTTCCACGCCTTTAATACGTCCGACAATGAGTTGTCCTCCTACGAGAATTGCACCGGAGCTTCCCGCTGAAACAAAAGCATCCGCTTCCCCTCTCTTAACCAGGTTCATTGCAACAACAATAGAAGAATCTTTCTTTTTACGTATCGCCATAACAGGTGGTTCTGCAGTCTCTATGACTTCTGATGCATGAATCACCTTAATTTGCTCCTCATTATATGTATATTTAGCAAGTTCTTCTTTTACAACCTCTTCCTGGCCAACTAAAAGTACTTCAATGTCCTTTCGTAAACGAATGGCATCAACCGCACCTTTAACAATCTCACTTGGAGCATTGTCTCCGCCCATAGCATCAACAGCTATTCTTGTTAATTCTGACATTTCTTCTCCTCCTGACCGATAACGTAATTTTACTAAACATTCCCATAAAAATCAATATTATTTCACAAAAAAAGACGCAAAAGCTTTTGCTTTCACGCCTTTTTGACTAATTCATAATTAATCTACAGCTACGATTTCTTTTTTGTTGTAAGATCCGCAAGCTTTGCATACTCTGTGTGGCATCATTAATTCTCCACATTTGCTGCATTTAACTAAATTTGGAGCGCTCATTTTCCAGTTTGCTCTTCTTTTATCTCTTCTTGCTTTTGAAGATTTATTCTTTGGACAAATTGACATAGGTTACACCTCCTTAAAATTCTTAAACACATCGCGGATAACTGACATTCTAGGGTCAAGACTTGTATCTTCGCAGTTACAAGTTCCCTTATTTAGGTTTTGACCACATGTATTGCAAATCCCTTTGCAAGTCTCACTACATAGAATTTTCATCGGCCATCCTATCAACATCTCATTATAGAGCAACTTGTCTACGTCAAGATTATATCCGTCAATATAATTTTTTTCATCCAATTCATCTGCCTGATTTTCATCAGCCGCCAAGTCTATGTTTTTAGAAAACGTCAAATCAAATTCAGTCGGAACCGGCTCAAGACAGCGATCACACGGAATCTCGACCGTCAAACGGCAAGCACCATCAATTGTAAGTTCCTTCTGTTTCACATGTTTGACAACGATGTGAACATCACTTTTTTCAATAACAGGCATGCTTCCCAATGTCGTTTCTATTTCCGTTAATTCCAACGGCACACACTGGTCAATCGGCTTATGAAGTTCAGATAACACGTCTGACAGGTTAATTAACATATAGTTCTCCTTATCACACCTCAATTATTATATCATGTAAATTTTGTTTGTCAACAAATATTTACAAAAAATTCTTAAACCAAAGCAACTGTTTCGCGAGCAATTGCAAGTTCTTCATTTGTAGGAACAACAAGAACTTTTACTTTGGAATCCGGTGTAGAAATCATCACTTCTTCACCACGTGCTTTATTTGCATCCGTGTCAATTTCAATTCCTAAGTATCCAAGGTACTTACACACACGTTCTCTTACACCGCCATCATTTTCACCGATACCGGCTGTAAATGCAATTGCATCTACACCATTCATAGCCGCCACATAGCTGCCAACATATTTTGCTACGCGATAACAGAATACGTCTAATGCAGTCTGCGCATGTTTATTGCCTGCTTCAGCGCCTGCCCACAAATCACGGAAGTCACTTGTCAGACCAGACATTCCCTGCACACCGGATTTCTTATTTAACATATTCATAAGAGCTGTGATATCCATATCTTCTTTCTTGGCAAGGAATTCTAAGATGGCCGGATCAATATCACCGGAACGTGTTCCCATAACAAGACCTTCGAGTGGTGTAAGACCCATTGATGTATCAACAGATTTTCCATTTTCCACCGCACAAATACTTGCACCATTACCCAAATGACAAACAATTGTTTTTAGATTGTCATAGGATGCTCCCAAAATCTCTGCTGTTCTTTTTGAAACAAAGCTATGACTTGTTCCATGGAAACCGTAACGTCTTACTTTGTATTTCTCATAATATTCAGATGGCAATCCATACATATATGCTTTTTCAGGCATTGTTTGATGGAAAGCTGTATCAAACACACCAACCATCGGAGTGTTCGGCATTAATTTTTTACATGCATCTACACCAATTAAATTTGCAGGATTATGAAGCGGTGCTAAATCATTACATTCTTCTACTGCTTTTAACATATCGTCCGTGATTACAGCTGAGCAAGCAAATTTCTCTCCGCCGTGTACTAGTCTATGTCCTACAGCTCCAATTTCTTCCAGGCTTCCTACAACACCACGTTCTTCGTCTGTCAAAGCATCAATTACAAACTGAATAGCCTCTGTATGTGTTGGCATTGCCTTATCTTCTGTTTTCTTTTCCCCACCTACCGGTTGGTAAGTCAATCTACCATCGATACCGATTCTTTCACATAATCCCTTTGCTAAAACTGCCTCCGTATCTGAGTTGATTAATTGGAATTTCAATGATGAGCTTCCACAGTTAATTACTAAAACATTCATTGTCATTATCCTCCGTATTAATTGTTTTCTTCTGCCTGAGCCTGTACGGCTGTAATTGCTACAACGCCTTCGATATCTGCTGCGCTACATCCACGTGATAAATCGTTAACCGGCTTTGCAATACCTTGTGTCAATGGACCATAAGCTTCTGCTTTGGCAAGTCTTTGTACCAATTTGTATCCGATATTTCCGGCATCTAAGTCCGGGAATACAAGAACATTAGCATGTCCTGCAACCTTGCTGCCCGGAGCTTTTGATTCTCCGATTTCCGGAACAATAGCTGCGTCCAATTGCAATTCTCCGTCTAACATCAAATCAGGAGCTAATTCTTTTGCAATACGAGTAGCTTCCAATACTTTATCTACGTCCGCATGTTTTGCACTGCCTTTTGTAGAATGTGAAAGCATGGCAACCTTTGGTTCTACGCCTACTAAAGTTTTAAATGATTCCGCAGAAGAAATAGCGATATTTGCAAGCTTTTCCGAATCCGGATTCTGTTCCAAACCTGAGTCTGCAAAAATAAAGGTACCGTCAGCACCCATATCACAATCAGGAACCACCATTACAAAGAATGCAGAAACTAATTTTGTACCCGGTTTTGTTTTTAAAATTTGCAGGCATGGTCTTAATGTGTCTGCTGTTGAGTGACAAGCACCCGAAACCATACCATCAGCATCTCCCATTTTTACCATCATAACACCGTAGTATAAATAGTTCTTAAGCAATAATTCTCTAGCCTGCTCTTCTGTCATACCTTTTTTCGAACGAAGTTCTACTAATTTTGCAATATAACTTTCTGTTTTTTCGTAAGTTGCAGGATCAACAATAGTTGCACCTGAAATATCAAATCCGGCACCATTCTTTTCAATTTCTTCTTTGCTTCCAACAAGAATTAATTTTGCTGTGCCATCACGTAAAACTGCTTCAGCGGCTTCATATGTTCTTTTGTCTTCTGTTTCCGGAAGAACAATGGTTTTTACATTTTGTTTAGCCTTTTCTTTAATTACATCAATAAATCCCATGACTTAATGACTCCTTTCATTTTTCTCATATAGATTGATTATAACTCATTCGTATTTTGTATACAAGGGCATAGATTGTCTCTTTTTAAGAACAATCCATTATATTCCAAATATATTTGTTGCAATTGTAAAATAGATTAAAATCGTCCCCGTGTCTACCAAAGTGGTGATAAGCGGTGCCGCCATTAAAGCAGGGTCCAAACCACATTTTTTTGCTAAAAGAGGCAAAATGCAGCCTATTGTTTTTGCCAACACTACTGTACACAGTAAAGTAAGACCTAAGGTAAAAGCCAGTAACGGGTCATGATACATAACAGTAACACGTATACCATTTACAACTGCAAGCATGGTTCCCACCAACGAAGCAACACGCAGTTCTTTGAAAATAACCTTCAAGATATCTTTAAAGTCAATTTCATCTGTTGCAAGTCCACGTATAATCAAAGTTGAACTTTGTGAACCACAGTTACCACCTGTCCCTGTAAGCATTGGAACAAAGGTATTTAAGATTGGCATCGCAAGAAGTGCTGTTTCAAAGTGTCCAAGCACAAGCCCGCTCAATGTTGCAGATAACATCAGAAACAGTAACCAAGGAAAACGACTTTTCGCATGCTCCCACGTGGTTGTTGCAAAATAGTTTTCTTCACTTGGAACAACAATACCGGCCATCATGCTCATATCTTCTGTTGTTTCCTCTTCCATGACATCAATCGCATCATCTACTGTTACAATACCAACCATGCGCATTTCTTTATCTACAACCGGAATTGCTATCAGCCCATATTTATTAATCATTGTTGCAGCATCTTCCTGGTCATCATGTGTATTTACATAGAGCAATTTGGTTTCCATTATCTCTTCTATCAAACGACTATCTCCGCTAACCAACAATTCTTTCAAGGATACAACACCGATTAGTTTGCGCTTTTCCGTTACATAACATGTATAGATTGTTTCGCGATTCAATCCTACCTGACGAATTTTTAAAATCGCTTCTTCCACTGTCATATCCTTCTGAAACGCAATGTATTCCACATTCATAATGCTTCCTGCACTATCTTCCGGATAATTAAGAAGTGTGTTGATTTGTTGTCGCGTCTCTTCATCTGTTGCCATCAGAAGTCTGTCAACCACATTCGCCGGCATTTCTTCTAAGACATCGACCGTATCATCCAGATACATTTCGTCCATGACTTCTTTAATCTCAGAATCTGTCAAGGCATTGATTAGCATCTCCTGCATATCACTGTTCATTTCAGTGAACGTCTCAGCTGCTTCATCCTTGCCTAACAACTTAAAAATAAAAAGAACTTGTTTCTCGTCAAATTCTTCCAACATTTCTGCAATATCGACGGGGTGCATATTTTCCAACTCTGTTTTTAATTCTTTATACTGCCTGTTTTCAAGCAATTCCAATATCAATTCCATACTCGTAAATACCTCCCCCTTTTATTTTTTGCATATATCTTATTAATTTTAACTCTTATTTGCTGTGCTTGTCAAATATTACTGTTATATTGTATAATCTACGTATTATGTAGCAAAGGAGCAGTTCTATGAAAATTGTAGGCTTAATTGCAGAATACAATCCATTTCATAATGGTCATCAATACCATATTGAAACATCAAAAAAACTAACCGGTGCGGATGCTGTCATTGTTGTTATGAGCGGAAATTTCGTGCAACGAGGGGCACCTGCCATCATGCCCAAACACCTACGTGCGAAAATGGCACTGCAAGCAGGGGCTTCACTTGTGATTGAACTTCCTGTCTCCTACGCAACTGGCACTGCAGAGCAATTTGCTTATGGTGCAGTTTCGATATTAAATAGTCTGGGTTGCGTGGATGCGATTTGTTTCGGAAGCGAATGTGGAGATATTAGTATTTTAAGCAAATTAGCGGAGTTTTTATGCAATGAACCAGAGGAATATAAAGAATGTTTGCAGACATATCTGCGTAGTGGTCTTTCTTTTCCGCTTGCAAGACAGCATGCTATTTCAGATATTTATCCGACAGAAAATTATACTGAAGTCTTAGAACAACCTAACAATATTCTTGGAATCGAATATATAAAAGCTTTATATCGTTTAAAAAGCAAAATTAAGCCATATACGATTCAGCGAATATCTTCTCAGTATCATGACACGGGCTTACAAGAACAATTTAGTTCTGCTACTGCTTTACGACAAACTATTGCAAACGGTAATTTTGCAGATTTATACAAGCAGATTCCATCTAATAGCATTGCAATATTGGAAGATAATTATCAAACTAGATACCCAATATATGTAAATGATTTTTCATTGCTTTTAAAATATAGACTACTGAATGAAACAAAAACATCTTTGATAGAATATGCCGATGTTTCCGAAGAACTTGCAAACCGCATATGCAATCAATTAAATAATTTTGTTTCATATGAACAGTTTTGCGAGTTGCTAAAGACCAAAGAGGTGACATATTCAAGAATCAGTCGCGCCCTGTTGCATATATTACTTGGAATTAAGAAAACAGATTATACAAATATTCAATATGCAAGAGTGCTTGGATTTAGAAAAGCTGATTCTGATGTTTTGACAATAATTAAGAGTACTTCTACCCTCCCACAATTAACAAGATTGACCTTAACAAAAGATTTGCCGGATTCGGCAATTCAAATGCTAAACCAAGATATTTATGCGTCAATCCTTTATGAATCTGTTGTAACCGATAAATTCAAAACATCTTTTATAAATGAATATGAGCATGCAATTGTACGTGTGTAACGTACAACTGCATGCTCATTTAATTACAAATGTCTAAAATCAAAACAATATTCTCTAATTCTTAAAGCTGTGTATCGGCGCCGGAATTCTTCCTTTGCGGTTTACAAATGCACTACAATCGAATTCATTCACTGGAATAATCGGTGCATAACCAAGAAGTCCGCCAAACTCAGCAATTTCTCCCACATCTTTACCAATTACAGGAATAAGACGTACGGCTGTGGTCTTTTGATTCACCATACCAATTGCCATTTCATCTGCTATAATACCGGAAATGGTCGTTGCTTTTGTCTTTCCCGGAATAGCAATCATGTCAAGTCCAACCGAGCATACACAAGTCATCGCCTCAAGTTTTTCCAAGGATAATGCTCCTACAGTTACTGCATCTATCATACCCTGATCTTCGCTGACCGGAATAAACGCACCGCTGAGGCCTCCGACATAAGAAGATGCCATAACACCGCCCTTCTTCACCTGGTCATTTAACATGGCAAGCGCAGCAGTTGTTCCCGGTGCTCCTACTCTTTCCAGACCAATTTCTTCTAAAATTTCTGCAATACTATCTCCGATTGCCGGTGTTGGCGCTAACGATAAGTCGATAATACCAAATGGTATATTGAGGCGCTTCGAAGCTTCTCCTGCTACAAGTTGCCCTACACGAGTAATCTTAAATGCTGTTTTCTTAATAGTTTCGCAGAGTTCCTCAAATCCTTGTCCTCGCACCTGTTCAATGGCATGTTTTACAACACCAGGTCCACTTACGCCCACATTAATGACCGCATCGCCTTCGGTTACACCTAAGAAAGCGCCCGCCATAAAAGGATTGTCGTCCGGAGCGTTACAGAAAATCACCAGTTTTGCACAACCAAGAGAGTCTCTGTCTTTCGTTGCCTCTGCTGTATCCTTAATAATTTCTCCACAAAGCTTTACAGCATCCATATTGATACCAGTCTTTGTTGAGCCTACATTAATGGAACTGCATACGCGCTCTGTTACCGCAAGTGCCTGTGGGATGGAACGGATTAATAATTCTTCAGACTTTGTCATTGCCTTGGAAACAAGCGCGGAATATCCACCTATAAAATTAACGCCCACTGTGTGTGCTGCACGATCTAAAGTTTCCGCAATAGTTACATAATCCTCACTGGTCTTACAAGCAGCCGCGCCAATCAATGAAATTGGTGTGATAGAGATACGCTTGTTTACAATCGGAATTCCAAATTCTTGTTCTATTTCCTTTCCAGTCGAAACTAAGTCTTTTGCAATACGTGTGATTTTATTGTAAATGTTTTCATTTAATTTATTCAAATCAGAATCTATACAATCCATAAGGCTGATACCTAATGTGATTGTACGCACATCTAGATTTTCCTGTGAAATCATCTGATTTGTTTCTGTGACTTCATAAATATTTATCATAGTTTTTCAGTCTCCTGCTATTAAAGTCTATGCATTTTTTCGAAGATTTCGGCTCTTTGACAACGAATAGTTACGCCGATTTTTTCTCCAATGATTTCCAATTCTCCAGACACTGTACCAAAATCTTTTTCTGTTTCATTCATGTCTGTAATCATCATCATGTTAAAATAACCTTGTACAATGGTTTGTGAAATATCGAGAATATTGATACCATTATCCGCCAAATATGTACAAACCTTTGCAATAATCCCTACTGTATCTTTTCCGACTACAGTGATAATACATTTTTTCATAGCTTTTCTCCTTTTCTAAACATTCAAAATTTTTGACATCTTATCTCTGTCTGCAACCATAATCAGAATGTTGTTTCCATGAAACGGTTGTTTACTCAGTGTAACTTCTAATTTTACGGTTTCATAAGCAAGCTCTGCATAATTATTATCCTTGCTTAGATGCCCAAGTAAAACATATTTCAGATTATCATGTAGAATATCACAAAGTAATCTTCCTGACAACTCATTAGATAAATGTCCCTTTGCACCTAACACACGTTGTTTTAAATGATATGGATACGGACCAACTTCTACCATATGCGTATCATGATTTGCCTCCAATAATACTGCATTCAAATTTTGAAGATTTTCCACAATATATTCATTGTACATACCCAAGTCTGTCGCTATTCCAATGGCTTTGTTCTCACTTTCAATGCGAAAAGCTGTCGGCTCATTGGCATCATGAGAAATAGAAAATGGCTTCACTTGCAAGTCGCCAATTTCAAAAACAGCATCTGTCTCTATCGCATGTAAAATGCCCTCCGGCATCTTTCCAATTGTTTTACAAGCCTGTATACCTCGTATGGTTCCTCTTGATGCATAAATCGGAACTTCATATTTTCTCGCAAATACACCTAAACCTTGAATATGGTCTATATGTTCATGTGTGATCAATATCCCATTAATATCCTCGCCTTTAACACCTATTTCATCAAGCCCATCTTCTATCCTCTTCTTGCTAATTCCCGTATCTACCAACAAGTGCGTATGTTCACTGCCAATATAAATACAATTCCCACTGCTTCCACTTGCAATGCTACATAATCTCATTTTCTTTCTCCTAACAATTCATTGCCTTCTCAATTTGATAACAGGTTTCTTCAAAACTTCCGCTATTATCTATCACTTTATGGCAATTCGCACGAAATGTCTGCTCTGATAATTGAGAAGCCATAATTGCATCCATTTTTTTGTCCGTATATCCGCGGCTTAACTTTAGACGTTCTCTACGCACTTTCTCATCGCAGTAAATATACCACATTTCGTCGCATATCAAATTATAATTGTCTTCTAAAAGCAATGCCGCTTCAATCAAAAAATACAAAGTTTTATTTTTCTGTTCTTTTTGAATACATTGTAATATGTAGTCCTTCACAGAAGGATGCATAATCTGATTCAATCTTTCTAATTTGACGCTGTCAGAAAAAACAATTTGTCCCAATTTTGTACGGTCAATCGTCTGGTCTTGCTTTAATATTTCTTGACCAAAATCAGTTACAATCTGGGTGTAACATTTTTGTCCTGGTTCTTGCAAACGCCATGCTACATGATCTGCTTGGCAAATGAACGCATCGTATTTTTCTTTCATATAAGAGAGAACTCGGCTCTTTCCAGAACCGATTCCCCCTGTAATTCCTATTACTTTCATTATTTTGCCTCATACCAATTCTTGCCTGTATGCATATCTATATCAAGTGGCACACGAAGTGTTGCCGCATGTTCCATCTCATCAGTAAGAATTTGTTTCACCTTTTCTACCTCTGATTCATAAGCCTCGATTAATAATTCATCATGCACTTGTAAAACAAGACGTGATTTCAATTTTTCTTCTTTCATTCGTTTATACACGCCAATCATTGCAAGTTTCATAATGTCTGCAGCCGTTCCCTGAATCGGTGAATTCATGGCCACACGTTCTCCAAAGGAACGTTGCATAAAATTACCGGATGACAATTCAGGAATCGGTCTTCTACGTCCAAACAGAGTCGTTACATAACCATTTTCCTTACCGTTTTCCACTGCGTCATCTAGAAATTTTTTAATTCCCGGATAGGTTTGAAAATAGTTTTCTATATATTGAGCTGCTTCTTTTCGTGAAATGCTAAGGTCCTGGCTCAAGCCAAAGGAACTGATTCCATATACAATACCAAAATTCACAGCCTTGGCGTTACGTCTCTGCAAATCGGTCACTTCATCAAATGGGATATGAAAAACCTGTGATGCAGTGATGCGGTGTATATCCCTTGCTTCCTTGTAGGCAGCAATCAACTGTTCATCACCGGAACAATGAGCCAGAATACGCAACTCAATCTGAGAATAATCGGCATCAATAAAAAGATAACCTTCTTCAGGCACAAACACTTTTCTAATCAATCGTCCCAATTCCATACGAATTGGAATGTTTTGCAAATTTGGTTCCGTGCTGCTGATTCTACCGGTTGCTGTAATAGTTTGGTTGAATTTACCGTGTATTCTCCCATCTTCTTGGATATAGTTTGCCAAACCATCTGCATAGGTCGATTTAAGCTTGCTAAGCTGGCGATACTCCAAGATATCAGAGACAATTGGGTAATCTACAGCTAGTTTTTCAAGAACTTCTGCCGATGTTGAATATCCTGTTTTTGTTTTTTTTCCGTTTGGTAACCCTAATTTTTCAAACAATATTACAGCCAATTGCTTTGGCGAGTTAATGTTAAACTGTTCCCCTGCCGCAACATATATTTGCTTTTCTAATTCCACAATTTTAGCCGCAAGTTGGTCGCCATATATTTTTAACGCAGGAGCCTCAATTTTAACTCCATTTTTTTCCATCGCATAAAGCGTAAACACCAATGGCATCTCAATTTCATTGAACAATTGCTTCATTTGAGTTTCAGCAAGTTTTCTGCTCAGCGGTTCATAGCATGCAAAAGCTACATACGCCTCATAGAGTCCCTTTTGCAAACCATCTATCTTATCATCGATAAGTATATTGAGTTGCTCTCTTGCAACATCAGTAAAATCATAATCACTTTTCAATGGATTTAATAAGTAGGCTGCTATAATCCCATCAAAACACACAGTTTGGTTGACATCAGGAATATACTCCATTGCATCTTTTATATGAAAACAAGATAAGTTTTCGACACATTTCGACACGGCTATAATTTCACTTAACAAATAAGAGATTGAAATGTCATTTTCCGTTTTTATCATATACACATGTTCCGTTCCAAAGGATATACCTATACCCGAAAGCTGCGCATACTCAACAAAAAGCGGTAAAACATTCGTTGTGTCCTTATAAAAAGATATACCAACTACCTTCTGTGTTTTCGCATCGGCAAAGATTTGTTCTGCTTCCTTTTTTGAAGTAATAACTTGAAATGAATCTTCCACTTTATTTGCCGGACCGGACACTTCAAAACGTGTCAACAAATTTTTAAATTGTAGCTTTTGAAAGTAAACATAAGCTTCTTCCGTATACAAATTACCTAATTTTGCCTCTTCTAAATCATACTCTAAGTCCGCATTCACATTAATTGTAGCCAATACTTTGCTCATTTGTGCCAAGTCATAATGTTCTTCCAATGCCTTAGAAGCCCTAGGTGGTTTAATCTCAGATACATGTGCAAAAGCATTCTCTATAGAAGAAAATTCAACAATAATCTTTGTTGCGGTTTTCTCCCCAATACTAGGGACGCCTGGAATATTATCCGACGAATCACCCATAAGAGCCTTTAAATCAATAAATTGTTCTGGTGTGACTTCATAACGGCGTTTGACATCTTCGGCATAATAATCTTCTATTTCTGTTTTTCCTTGTTTTGTTTTTGGAATACGAATTTTAACCTTTTCCGTTGCTAACTGCAACAAATCACGGTCACCGGAAATGATTGAAACATCCATCCCGGCCTGCTCACAGCGTTTTGAAATGGTGCCAAGTAAATCATCTGCTTCCAGACCAGCCTTTTCAATAATTTTAACCCCCATCGCCTGTAAAACATCTTTCATGACAGGTACCTGCTGGCGAAGTTCATCTAACATCGGCTTTCTTGTCCCTTTGTATTCAGGATACATCTCATGGCGAAACGTCGGTGCATGAACATCAAATGCAACTGTTAAATATTCCGGCTTTTCTTCTTCTAAAATTTTAAATAAAATGTTCAGAAATCCATATATTGCATTTGTATGAAGCCCCTCTGAATTCGTTAAATCAGGTACTCCATAAAACGCGCGGTTTAAAATACTATGACCATCAATCAAAACTATCTTATTGCTCAAGGATGGTTCCTCCTAATCTTCCAATTGCACTTCCGCATTTCACTCTTGTTTCTAAATCTTGTTCCGTTGCTTCAAAATATTCTTGTGGGATATCAACCTTTCCTGCCTGTAATAACACTACGATTGTTGAGCCACCATACAAAAACATTCCTTTTTCTGTCCCTTTGACTACCTCGCCTTCTTTGTGGTGATTTTTTATCTTCCCAATCATCAAGGCTCCAACTTCAATCTGGGCAATTGTACCAAAATGCTCTGTTTCAATAATTGAATACTCTCTACTATTTTGCACAAACACAGGATATTGATTCACCGCAATAGGTCTTACTGTGTGTAAAATTCCCTCTACAGCTTTATTTTCGATAACTGTACCGTTATCAACATGAATATATCTGTGATAATCATCTACGCACAGGCGAAAAATCAAACAGACTCCACCCTTGTAGTCAGGTGCACTAGTACTGTCTTTCAACAAATCTTCAATCTTGTAATGGCTGTTTTTGATATAAAAATCAGACGTTTCTGAAATTCTGTACGCCGAAAGACGCCCGTCACAAGGCGAAATAAACTTATCCGCTTCCATTGCAACAGGTCTTTTCTCTTCTATTATTTTCCTTGTAAAAAATTCATTAAAACAAGAATATTCACAAGGAATATACTGTGACATATCAATTGCATTTTTCTTAATAAAATTCCGGATATGTATTTTGGATACCTTAGAATCCATATAAGCCCCTCCAATTTTAGAAATTGTGGGGCTTACAAGAACTTTCAGAACAACTCTTCCCGGTATTGTATGATATAAAAATTTCAAAATTCCACTCATAATTATCTTCGCCTCATCCATATTGTAGCAGCCAGAACAATCAGAAATTCAACTGCTCCAAAAGCAACCATCATACAAACTTCTTTAAGCGTTGGCTTTCTTAATCTGAATTTCACAATAAAGAGTAATGCAACAACAACTAATAGTATGTAGTAAACAAATGATAAAAAATCAAAGAAATGAATAAGTAAAATACATGCCGGAAAAATTAATGACACAGCAGTAACCGGTAATCCGTAATAGAACTTTTTACCACTTGCTTTCGCTCCCTGTGTTTCTTCCACGGTAATATTAAAGTATGCTAAACGTATCAATGCACATAACACAAATACTGCTCCAATAATCAAAATTGCCACATATGGAACACGTGCCAAAATGTTTGCTCCCATAAAGCAGTCGCGTCTGTACAATGCCATTCCTATACACACAGGTAACACGCCGAATGCGACCAAATCCGACAAAGAGTCAATCTGAACTCCAAACTCTTTCTCCTTTTCTGTCCTATCTTTTTTAGAACGGGCAACGGTGCCATCAAAAGCATCGCACAATCCGCAAATCATCAAACATAGCGTTCCTATAAACGGATGTCCCCCGCCAGTTAAAGAAATCATAATTCCCGCACACGCTGATACAAGCGACAAATATGTAAGTATCACCGTATAATCATAAAATCCTATCATTTTTCTTTTGTTTCATTCCTTTCAATCGTTCCTTTATATAGATAACTAAACTTATTATACCACAAACTAATACACAAGAGTAAAAAGAAATTCCTTGATTAAACAATTCTACATTTGTCGGATTCTCAATAATATTTTTAAATCCGTCAATAAACAAATAATCAGAAACCCCTACTGCCCCCGGTATTGGAACACTGTTTGCTCCTAATACACCATATCCTCTCGTCGCAAACACATCATATGCCTTTGAAACGGTGCCCTGTGTAGCAAAGTACACACAGACCGTAACCATAATTTGAGAAATCCTTTGCAATAGATTATATCCCAACGCGACAAGCAATGTTTTTTTATGACTCATAATCATGCTTGCGCATTCTTTATATTGCTTTTCTACGCGAACTAAATGTTGCTGTTTTTCTTCAATATTTTTCATTAAATGCAGCTTGTGTAACATCTTCATTACTACAGATGCAATTTTCATAACAACTTTTTCTTTACAAACAAGTAACACAAAAATTGCAATTAGCGCAAACTGTATCAAAAAACCGCTTATTATAAAAATTTTTGATAATGGGCTAAAATTCATAAAGATATTTAATCTTGTAATAAAGCATAACACACCTATTATAATAATGGTAATGGTATATAATGTCAAATTCACAAGAAGAATAATTGTTGTTACTGCACCCGGAATTTTATCCTTCATCATGTAATACGCAGATGCCGGCTGTCCCCCTGTTGCTGAAGGTGTTATAGCTGAGAAATAAACATCCAGCGCAGCGTAACCAACTGTCCTACATCTCTTCTGTTTATATCCCAAATCCCTACACAACACATAAAGTGCCAATCCTTCAAAAACAAAAAATCCTGTCATGCTGACAAAGGCAAGCAAAACCCAATACCAAGATGCACTTTTGATAAAAGCAATAAATCCTTCTAGCGTAAACTCTTCATTTTGTCCTATAATTGCATATATTGTCACAACTATGAGTGCGACAAATACAGCAAACCATAAAACATTCTTAGTCTTGTCTTTCATGTTTTTTTATTAAAATTCCTTTGATTTTTTTTGCAATGTATAACCCAATTTCAACAGCTGCAATACCGCCTATAATATCTATAAATACATGTTGTTTTACAAGTACCGTGGATGCAAAAACTAAAATGGCAAAGATAAACATAAATGTTCTGTATCCATTTCCAACTTTTTTACATCTCATTGCCCCCCTAAAGCAAATCCAACTCTCCAAACAATGAATGGACGGAAACAAATTATCCGGGCTGTCCATGGTATATATCAACCTCGTCAGCCATTCAAACAATCCATCCCCTTGTATATTTGCTCGAACCATTGTTGTCGGCATTGCAATAAAACAAATCAGGCACAGTATCTTTGCAATCTGTTCACCTGCCATCACCTCATAACAAACCTCTTTACTTTCACGGCCAATTACAACAAAGCCGATTACCCAGGTTATATATGACAGTATATAAATGGTTATCATCGGTGCAAAAAATGGTATTATTTCATCAATTGCACTACTAATGTCATAGTGTTTCATATCTGATGTAATGAGTCGATTTCCCCAATAAACCAAAATATTTAAAACAACCGATGCACTTAATGGCAGCCATGCGTATTTGGGTAAGATTTTTTCAATAAATTTCATTTGTACACCACCTATTTTTTATAAGCACAGTTTTTCACCAATATCGAAGCAATCAAAGGTAGAAAAATAATCCTTTGGAGTTTCAGCTCTTCGAATTAATTTCACCGAGCCATCTTCTTGTAAAAGAAGTTCTGCTGATTTCAATTTGCCGTTATAGTTGTACCCCATTGCATATCCATGGGCGCCGGTGTCATGAATAACAAGCGTATCTCCCAACTGAATTTTCGGCAGCATACGATCAACAGCAAATTTGTCGTTATTTTCACAGAGTGAACCGGTTATATCATACATATGGTCACAAGGTTCAGTTTCCTTACCCATAACAGTAATATGATGATATGCACCATACATTGCCGGCCGCATTAAATTTACAGCACATGCATCACAGCCAATATATTCTTTATGTGTATGCTTTTCATGAATTGCCTTGGTAACAAGACAACCATATGGTCCCATCATATAGCGTCCAAGTTCAGTGTAGATGGACACATCACCCATTCCAGCCGATACAAGGACTTCTTCATACACTTTTCGTACCCCTTCTCCTATAGCCATAATGTCATTTGGCTGTTGGTCTGGTTTATAAGGAATACCAATTCCTCCGGACAGATTAATAAATTTAATATGAGCTCCTGTTTCCTTCTGTAATTGCACTGCTACTTCAAACAAAACTTTAGCCAACATTGGGTAATACTCGTTTGTGACCGTATTGCTTGCCAAAAAAGCATGAATACCGAATTCTTTTGCTCCCTTTGCTTTCAATACTTTAAATGCTTCAAAGAGCTGCTCTGTTGTCATTCCATACTTAGCATCTCCCGGATTGTCCATAATATCATTACTGATTTTAAACAATCCACCCGGATTATACCTGCAACTGATTTGTTCAGGTATATGACCAATAGTTTTTTCCAAAAAATCGATATGTGTAAAGTCATCCAAATTGATAATTGCACCTAATTTGTCTGCATAAACAAATTCTTCTGCCGGTGTCGCATTTGAAGAAAACATGATATCTTCACCAACTGCACCAATTGCTTCGGAAAGCATCAATTCTGTATATGACGAGCAATCACATCCACAGCCATATTCTCTCAATATATTAATCAAAAATGGATTTGGTGTTGCTTTTACTGCAAAATATTCTTTAAATCCTTTATTCCAAGAAAATGCCTTTTTCAATGCTTTTACATTTTCGCGAATCCCCTTTTCATCGTACAAATGAAATGGTGTCGGAAATTCTTTCATGATTTCATCTAACTTCGATTTCGTAACGAATGGTGTTTTATTCATACGAATTCCTCCTAAAGCAAACTATCTCTTTGATTCTACCATGTTACTTGTAAATAAGCAAGAAAAAAGACGTAAACAATTGTTTACGTCTTAGTTGTTGTGTTGTGTGTCTGTATAAGTTTGAATACTTTAATTATTTTCTTAATCCTAATCTTTCGATTAATGAACGATATCTTTCAATATCAACCTTCTTTAAGTAAGCAAGAAGACCTCTTCTTTGACCTACCATTTTAAGAAGACCTCTTCTTGAATGATGATCCTTTGGATTTGCTTTAAAGTGTTCTGTTAATTCGTTGATTCTAGCTGTCAATACAGCTACTTGAACTTCCGGTGAACCTGTATCGCCTTCTGTTCTGGCATACTCAGCCATAATTGCTTGTTTCTTTTCTTTAGAAATCATGCTTTATTCCTCCTATTTTCTTTTTATAAACGCCTAAGATTAAGTAATGGCTGGAGTATCCAATTACCGAACCTCGGCTTTTCATACCTAAGTATGATAACATAACAACCTGCTGTTGTCAAAGATTTTTTTGTTGTTTTTTATTCATTTAAATCTGAGGTACAATGTGGACATCTCGTTGCATCAATTGCAATCTCTGATTTACAATATGTACACTTCTTTGTTGTCGGTGCTGCTGGTGCTTCTTCTACTTTCTTTGGCTGAAGTTTTGTCGTAAGACTATTCATAGCTTTGACAAAACAAAAGATTACAATAGCCATCAATAAGAAGTTAATAACTGCATTGATAAAATTACCATAATTCAAAGTGACAGCCGGAATGTCTTCACCTGCTGCTTCTACTAATGTAATCTTCCACTCCGAAAAATCGGTTCCACCTGTAATTACACTTAATATAGGCATAACAACATCGTTCACTAATGAACCTATAATCGCTTGAAATGCGCCACCAATGATAACGCCGACTGCCATATCCATAACATTTCCACGGCTAATAAAAGTTTTGAATTCGTTAAAAAATTTCTTCATATGTGCTCTCTCCTTTTTATCATATCAAACTAATAATCCAAACATGCTCTGTCTTTAACGTACGGACGTACATAGTTATCAGCAACATATACATGCACAGGATGTGTTGCGTAAACCGCAATATCTTCTGCTTTTTCAAGCGTGGTAACAAGCGCAATTTCATGTGTACTTGATGATAACGGATTGCTAATAAAATCAACACTCAGTAATCCCGGAACCTTACCAACAAGTGATTTCAACTGTTCTTCCATGGTTGTCAGTATTACAGGTTTATCTTCTTCCTTTATTTCCGATTTGAAATTCCACATAACAATATGATTTACCATATGTATTCCTCCTATATTTATGTTTTTACAAAAAACTTTTATTAAATTCTATCATAAAAAAAAGAAAAAAGGAAGACAAAAGGGCTTGTAATTACAATTAATGATGCTATAATTACGAATGTAATTTTTAACTGGAGGATAACTTATGTCTGAAATACAAAAAGAACAACAAATGCAGCCCGAGTTTCGACCACATATCGGTATGCGCAACATGAAAACTGCAATATCAGCAACCTTAGTTGCTTTTTTATATTTTTTAATTAAACGCAATCCGACATTTGCCTGTATTGGTGCTGTGTTTGGAATGGGAAGAGATATGGAGGATTCCAAGTTAAATGGTGGGAATCGTTTGTTTGGTACTGTTTTCGGTGGTGTCATCGGAATGCTCCTATTTCCTGTCTATATTCTTTTTTATCCAGATGGTGGACACCATATGCTACTCTTAGCATTTATCTTTGTAGGAATTATTTTATTAGTTTTGACCAGTTTGTTTTTTCAATGGCCGGGAGCTATCCAACCAGGCGGTGTTGTTTTATGCATTATCTTATTAAACACTCCTGTTGATACATACATGTCATATTCTCTAAATCGTATTTTAGATACAGCTGTTGGTGTTATCGTTTCTATATTAATCAACTACTGTTCACCTCGTGAACGTGTTGTTCATGTGCTGCATAAGATGGGACTACGTAAACATGAAGACAAATAGTAACCCATTTTTAAAGCTCCTTGTGTTTTGCAAGGAGCTTAATTAATATCATTCTATAATTGTATTATCCAAAATATATTGTTCCATAATTGCAGCAGCTATGCCAACAAGTTCGGCGCATGGGCGTTTTTGGTAATATTCTTCTGTGCGATGGTCCGGTGCAGGGCTATCCTTTCCAACACCCAACCCCAGAAGTTCTCGGCAAACAATGGAGTCATTACTCGCTTCAAATTCCTTTGCAAGCTGCTGGATTCTCGCATAATGCTCCATCTTTTTATCATAATCTTCCGGATCATCATATCCATACAATACACCGGCAACTAAAAACATTCCGGAAACCGCTCCGCAAACTTCGCGCAAGCGTCCCATTCCCCCTCCTAAAGAGGAACTAAGCTTAAGTGCTACATTTCGGTCTATATGTAATTTGTCTTCAAATGCAAGAAAGACTGCCTGTGAGCAGTTATAACCTTCCTTAAATAAATCCATTGCTTTTTTTGCATAAATACTTTTATCTATGTTGTTCATGATTTCTTCTCCTTTGTTTATTATATTTATCACGTTTCAATTTCTTATAAAAGATACTAGCCATGCGAATAGATAACTTAACTTTTTCATAGTAGGTACCTTCTTGTATTGAAAGTACATTTACTTATGATATGGTTCTCCATTTATAATCCTATAGCTTCGATACACCTGCTCCAACAATATTACCCTCATCAACTGATGTGGAAATGTCATTTTTGAAAAACTAAGTGCATAATTGGACTTGTTAAGCACTTCTTTCCCCAGTCCAATAGAACCGCCAATAATAAAGATGATATGGCTTGTGCCTTGTACACCAAGTTTGTCTATCTTGTCAGCCAACTCTTCTGATGACAACTGTTTTCCGTTAATCTCAAGCGTAATAATATAAGCATCGTCTTTCACATGTTTTAAGATTCGTTCTGCTTCTTTTGAACGAATGCTGTCTTCTACTACTTCGCTAGCATTATCAGGTGTCTTATCGTCAGCAACTTCTACAATCTCTAATTTACAATATTTACTAAGGCGTTTGCTGTATTCTGCAATAGCATCTTTTAAATACTTTTCTTTTATCTTTCCAACAGTAATCACTGTTATTTTCATTGCTTTTTCCTCATTTCTCCGTTAAACATGATCTGACCTTCCCCATTTTTTAATGCGTTAACAAAGTCTTTACCATCTTTCAATCGTCTTTCGAACCCAACACCTGCTCGACCAAGTTTTGGTTCATCTATCACCCTATGAACATCACCGCCTGAAGTCATAAGTTTATTTAAGTTAATAGCATCATGCACTGCTAGTTCATTAATTTCATCCTCGTCACTTGCATTATAGACCTCGATTCCATCACATACATCATAACGTGGAGCAATGTCAGGAACAATATAGTCTCTTACTCGGTGTGGATGGGCATGAACCAGAATTCCACCATATTCATGCACTAAGTCCGCATATTCTTCAATTTTGGCTGTATTCAATTCCGGATGAGCCAATAAAAAGTCCAAATCAATACCATATATTAGTATCTCTTTCCCTTTTCCATAATGATGTTCAATCCCAAAAAATACATCAAAATCCAATTTACTACCTTCTTCTTTTGCTTCTAGATAGGCATCATAATACCTATGCATTCTAGTTTCCCATTCCAAATCTCGAGGAACACTAGTATTTCCCTTTATAAAATGGTCTGTAAGAATAAGTCCTGCATACCCTGCCTTTTTATAAGCCTTCACAATTTCCTGTGGTGTACATTGTCCACACGCACTCCCCTTCAATGAATGAACATGAGTTTCATATAAATACATGGTCCATCTGCTCCCTTTTATCCAATATAATAATCCATAATCATCATGGTGATAAAGCCAAAAATAAGAGAATAAGTTGCCATTCTCTCATAACCATGACTATGTGTTTCAGGTATCATTTCATCACTGACTACATAAATCATAGTTCCGCCTGCAAAAGCCAATGCAAACGGTAAAATCGCATTAGCTACGGACACTGCCGTAAAACCAATCATTGTCCCTATTATTTCAATTACTCCTGTAAAACTTGCGATCAAAAAAACGCGCCATTTGGAAACACCTGCCATAATTAATGGCGATACAATAATCATACCTTCCGGAATGTTTTGAAGTGCAATACCAACAGCAACTGTAATGGCATTACCAACATCATCACTGCCAAATCCTACACCGGCCGCAATTCCTTCCGGTAGATTATGTATTGCTATTGCGATAACAAACAACATGATTTTATTTAGGGAATTCTGCGCTTCTGAATGAGTTTCTTGATCAATCCCCGTAATATGATGCAAGTGAGGAGTGATTTTATCCGCTATATTTAAAAAAATAGCACCTGATATGATACCAAAAACTGTAATCCATACATTTCCTTCGTCCAAAGATGGAATTATTAAGCCCAGCACCGCGGCTGCAAGCATAATTCCTCCTGCAAAACCTAAAATAGCATCATTAAATTTATGTGGAACTTTCTGAAAGATAAATCCGATCAAAACACCGGCAATGGTTGCGCCACCAACGCCCAGCGCCGTTAAAATTGCTAATTGCATAATGAACCTCCCGTGAAATTATCTCGTTGTATTATTATATCAGAAATATGAGAATTTGACACAATTTAATTCGTAAAATAAACATAATTTTCCTACAATAAACTAGGAGGGGCAAACACATACATGTTCGTCCCTCCTATATCTTATTTATTGCTCAAATATTCATGTATTCCTTGTGCTCCTGCTTTTCCTGCACCCATGGCTAAGATAACGGTTGCAGCACCGGTTACAGCATCTCCACCGGCATAAACTCCTTCTTTTGTTGTTTTACCATTTGTTTCATCTGCAACAATACATTTCCATTTATTCACTTCTAAACCTTCTGTTGTGGAAGAAATCAGTGGGTTTGGCGATGTACCGAGTGACATGATAACAGTATCTAATTCCATTTCAAACTCAGAACCTTCCACTACAACCGGACGTCTTCTTCCGGAAGCATCTGGTTCTCCAAGTTCCATCTTCACGCATTTCATACCTTTTACATACCCATTTTCATCTACAAGAATTTCAGTTGGGTTTGTCAAAAGATTAAAAATAACACCTTCTTCTTTTGCATGATGTACTTCTTCTACACGGGCCGGAAGTTCTTCTTCACTACGACGATATACAATATGTACATCAGCACCAAGACGAAGTGCTGTTCTTGCAGCATCCATTGCTACGTTTCCACCACCGATAACCGCAACTTTTGTACCTGCAGCAATTGGTGTGTCATAGGACTCATCAAAAGCTTTCATCAGGTTGTTTCTTGTCAAATATTCGTTTGCTGAGAATACACCGTTTGCATTTTCTCCAGGAATACCCATGAATTTTGGAAGTCCTGCACCCGAACCAATAAATACAGCTTCAAAGCCTTCATCTTCGATTAATTGGTCAATTGTAGTTGATTTACCAATTACAACATTTGTTTCGAATTTAACGCCTAATTCTTTTACTTTATCGATTTCCTTTGCAACAACTTTCTGTTTTGGCAAACGGAATTCCGGAATACCATACACAAGTACACCGCCAAGTTCATGTAATGCTTCAAATACAGTTACTTCATATCCCATTTTTGCAAGGTCACCTGCACAGGTGAGGCCAGCAGGGCCTGAACCGATAACAGCTACTTTATGGCCATTTGTACTTTCTGCTTTTTCAGGCTTGATATCATTTTCCAACGCATAGTCTGCAACGAATCTTTCTAATTTGCCGATAGATACAGGTTCACCCTTTAATCCGCGGATACATTTGCCTTCACACTGAGATTCTTGCGGGCACACACGACCACATACTGCAGGTAGTGCAGATGATTTACCAATGATTTTATATGCTTCCTCAAATTCACCGGTTTTAACTTTGCTGATAAATCCCGGAATATCAATCGCTACCGGACAACCTTGCACACATTTTGCATTTTTACAACCAATACATCTAGAAGCTTCTTCCATTGCTTCTTCTTTGTTATATCCATAACACACTTCTTCGAAGTTTTTTGCACGTACCTTTGGGTCCTGTTCTCTTACAGGAACTTTCTTTAATACATCAGCCATTATTCGTCACCTCCACAATGTCCACATCCACCATGATGTGTATCACCTTCCTGAACTTTCAGCAATGCACGGCCTTCTTTTGTCTTGTACATTTGTTGCCTTTTCATTGCCTGGTCAAAATCTACCAAATGACCATCAAATTCCGGTCCGTCAACACATGCGAATTTAACTTCATTTCCCACTTGCAGACGACATGCTCCACACATACCAGTTCCATCCACCATAATTGGATTCATACTTACAATTGTAGGGATTTCCAATTTCTTTGTTGTAAGGCACGCAAACTTCATCATAATCATTGGTCCGATTGCAACGCAAAGGTCGTATTTTTTGCCTTCTTCATTTACCAATTGTTCAATCTTTGATGTTACCATACCGGCATGTCCGTAAGAACCATCATCTGTACATGGATAATAATTTCCTGCTACCGCTTTCATTTCTTCTTCTAAGATTAATAAATCTTTTGTCTTAGAGCCAACGATAACATCTGCTTTTACTCCGTGATTATGTAACCATTTTACCTGTGGATAAACCGGAGCAGCACCAACACCACCGGCTACAAAAAGTATGTTTTTCTTCTTTAATTCTTCAATATCTTCATTTACAAATTCTGATGCACATCCTAAAGGACCAACAAAGTCTCTGAAATAATCTCCTTCTTTTAAACGTGCCATTTTTTCTGTTGATGCACCAATTGTCTGTAAAACAATCGTTACTGTTCCTGCTTCTCTGTCGTAATCGCAGATTGTAAGAGGAACTCTTTCACCCTTTTCATCAATTTTGACGATTACGAATTGCCCAGGTTCACAATGTTTTGCTACTCTTGGCGCTTCTACATCCATAAGATAGATATTATTTGCCAACATTTCCGCTCTTTTAATTTGATACATGATATGCCTCCGATCATATTATTTTCATTAGTTCTATCATAACTTTATTTGTGTAAAAATTCAATATTCATTCTGTTATTGTCGTACAGTTTCTACACAGTTGTTCATAAGCATGGCAATTGTCATTGGCCCTACTCCGCCTGGTACCGGTGTAATGGCACTTACTTTTCCTACTACATCATCAAAATCTACATCCCCGCAAAGTTTGTTGTTCTCATTTCGATGAATACCCACATCAATAACTACCGCACCCTCTTTTACATACTCAGCACTTACAAATTTCGGTTTCCCAATTGCCGCCACAAGAATATCTGCACGTTTTGTTATCTCTTGCAAATCTTTTGTTCTGGAATGAGTAATGGTTACTGTTCCATTTTCTCGAAGTAATAACATTGCCATAGGTTTTCCAACAATATTACTTCTGCCGATGACAACACATTCTTTTCCTTCGATTTGAATATTGGAACGTTTTAACAATTGAATCACGCCTGCCGGTGTACATGGTAGAAAACCTTTGCTTCCAATACACATATTACCTACGGTTTCCGGATGAAAACCGTCTACGTCCTTTTCCGGAGCGATTGTATGAATGACGGTATTTTCATCAATGTGTCTTGGCAACGGCAGCTGCACTAAGATACCATTTACCATCTCGTTATGATTTAATTCATCAATAATTGCAAGCAATTCTTCTTGTGAAATATTTTCTTCCAATTCATAAGAAAGAGATTCTATCCCAATATATGCACAAGCTTTCTTTTTATTATTTACATATACGGAAGATGCCGGGTCGTTTCCTACTTGAATTACCGCAAGGCAAGGTACGATACCTTTCGCTTTTAATTCAGCAACCTCTGCTTTTAATTCATCCTTAATTTGTGTAGATATAATTTTTCCATCAATTAATTGTGCCATAGCTATCCTTATCTCCTAGAACAATCCTGTAATTACACCATCTTCGTTAACGTCAATTCCATTCGCTGCCGGTACTTTTGGAAGTCCTGGCATGGTCATTATTGCTCCTGTCAGAGCAACTACAAACCCTGCACCTGCGTTCACATAGACTTCACGAATATGTATCTTAAAGTTTGTTGGTCTTCCGAGTAATGCTGCGTCATCTGAAAGCGAATATTGATTTTTCGCCATACAGATTGGCAAGTTTCCATATCCCATATCTGTAATCTTAGCTAACTGCTTATCCGCTGCCGGAGCAAATTCAACACCATCAGCACCATAGATTTCTTTTGCAATTGTTTCAATTTTTTCTTTTAAAGAAAGTTCATCATCATAAATTGGTTTGAAATTACTTTCCTTGGTTTCTAATGTATGGATCACCTTCTCTGCTAAAGCAACTCCGCCTTCACCGCCTTTTGCCCATACTTCAGAAAGTGCAAATTCACATCCTCTTTCTTCGCAGAAATTGCGTATGAATTCATATTCAGATTCTGTATCTGTAATAAATGAGTTCAAAGTAACAACTACTGGAACACCAAATTTTTGTACATTTTCAATGTGTTTTTCTAAGTTTACAATTCCTTTTGCTAGTGCTTCTAAATTTTCTTCATTCAAATCTTTTTTAGCAACTCCGCCGTTATATTTTAACGCACGAACGGTAGCAACCAAAACAACTGCATCCGGTTTCAAGCCACTCATTCTGCATTTGATATCCATGAATTTTTCAGCACCGAGGTCTGCTCCAAATCCTGCCTCCGTAATTGCAATATCAGCTAATTTTAATGCCATTTTTGTAGCAATCACACTGTTACAGCCATGAGCAATATTTGCAAATGGTCCACCATGTACTAAAGCCGGTGTATGCTCTAATGTCTGAATAAGATTTGGTTTGATTGCATCCTTAAGCAGCGCAGTCATAGCTCCGGTTGCCTGTAATTGTTCCGCCGTAACAGGTTCTCCCGCAAAATTATATGCCACTACAATTTTTCCAAGACGCGCTTTTAAATCATTGATATCACTTGCAAGACAAAGAATGGCCATGATTTCTGATGCAACTGTAATTACAAAATGGTCTTCACGTACCATTCCATCCATCTTATTTCCAAGACCAACAACTACATTACGAAGCACACGGTCATTCATGTCCAGACAACGTTTCCAAACAACTTGTCTCGGATCAATTTGAAGCGCATTTCCTTGTTGAATATGATTGTCAAGCATTGCTGCCAATAAGTTGTTTGCTGATGTGATTGCATGAAAATCACCGGTAAAGTGAAGGTTTAAGTCCTCCATTGGTACTACTTGGGCATATCCGCCACCGGCTGCTCCACCTTTCACACCAAAACATGGCCCTAAAGAAGGTTCGCGAAGGGCAATAATTGCTTTTTTATTTAATTTTGCCATTGCCTGTCCAAGTCCCACAGAGGTTGTTGTTTTCCCTTCCCCTGCCGGTGTTGGATTAATTGCTGTTACAAGTACTAATTTCCCATCTGGTCGATCTTTAATTTCTTGCCATAAATCATCTGATAATTTTGCTTTATATTTACCATACAGCTCCAAATCATCTTCTTTGATTCCAATACTAGCTGCGACCTCCTTAATTGGTTTCATTACTGCTTCCTGTGCAATCTGAATATCCGTTTTCATTATGAATCCTCCTCATGTTCCCTTTGTATTTATACGTACTCGTCAATGTATTCTTCAAATTGTTCCATTGACATTAAAACTTTTCTTGGTTTGGTCCCTTCTTCCGGACCTACCACGCCTGCCTCTGCAAGCTGGTCCATAATTCTTGCAGCACGGTTAAAGCCAATCTTAAACTTTCTCTGCAACATTCCAATGGAACCTTTGTCACTTTCAATTACAAATTGACCGGCGTAAACAAAATATTCATCTTTATCATCAGCTCCTCCGCCAAAACCGGCACCTGAAGCGTTGCCATTTGATGAATTAATATGGTTGGTGATATCCTCATTGTATTCAGCTACATTCCCTGTACTGATTAAGTAATCGACAACAGCCTGAACTTCCTGGTCTGACACAAAAGACCCCTGAACACGTGCCGGCTTTGGATAACCTGCAGGATAAAACAGCATGTCACCTTTTCCAAGTAGTTTCTCAGCACCATTCATATCAATAATGGTTCTGGAATCAACACCGGACGATACTGCAAAAGCTATTCTGGACGGCATATTTGCCTTAATAAGTCCGGTAATGACATTCACTGAAGGACGCTGTGTTGCAACAACCAAGTGAATGCCACATGCCCTCGCAAGCTGTGCCAAACGACAAATTGCATCTTCAACTTCCCCCGGAGCCACCATCATAAGGTCTGCAAGCTCATCTACAATAATCACTATTTGAGGCAACTTATCCGGTTTGTCCTCTGCCTCAATATCTTGTACAGATTCTACTTTTGCATTATATCCTTTTAAATCACGTACATTATAATCTGCAAACAATTGATATCGTCTTGTCATTTCTGCCACAGCCCAATTCAATGCACCGGCTGCTTTTTTCGGATCTGTAACCACCGGAATCAACAAGTGCGGAATTCCGTTATACACTTTTAATTCCACCACTTTTGGGTCAATCATAATTAATTTGACTTCATCCGGAGTCGCTTTATATAAAATGCTCATTATCAACGTATTAATACAAACCGATTTCCCCGAACCAGTCGCACCTGCAATCAGTACGTGCGGCATTTTTGCAATATCTGCAACAACCACTTTCCCTGCAATATCGCGTCCGGCAGCAAATGCTATTTTAGACGGATGTGTCTTGAATTCATTTGTGTCCAGCAAATCCCGCAGCATTACAGCTGTATTCTCTTTATTTGGAACCTCGATACCTACTGCTGCCTTTCCCGGAATCGGTGCTTCAATACGAATATCCGATGCTGCAAGATTCAATTTGATATCATCTGCAAGCCCAACAATTTTACTTACCTTTACACCCATCTCAGGCTGCAATTCAAATCTCGTAACGGAAGGACCGCAACTTACATTTGTAACGCTTGCTTTTACGTTAAAAGTTTGTAATGTCTGCTCTAATTTTCTCGCCGTATCTCTTAAATAACTATCCGAATCACCACCGGCCATTTTCCCTTTTGTAAGTAAATGTATCGGAGGAAATTTATAAACCTTCTTTGGTTTTTCCGCACTTTTTTTAATTTCTTTTTCTACATTTTCAGCTTCTATCGCAGCATTTTCACGACTCTCAATTGTACTTTTCCTTTTTCTTCCTACGGAGTCCTGTTTATCAAAATCTTTTTCGTCTTCATCTTCAACGGGAACTGCTCTGTCAATCACAAGCTCTGTAGGTCCGTCTGCCTCAAAGAGTGAGTCAGAATATTCAGTCGGAGCTTTAATTTCATGCATATCCACATCCACTTCGTCTGTAGTTTTTTCAATCGTTGTATCAAAGGTAACGCCTGAAGTAATTTTATCGATACGTTTAATCTCTTGCTGCTGTTCTTTTTCCGCAGCTCTCTCGGCGCGCTGTTTCTCAGCCTGTTCTCTTCTGCGTTTCGCATTTTCTTTCGAACTCTGATATACTTTTTCGCCTTCTTTTTTTACCATTCCAACAAAGGATTTTCCGGTAAATACAACAAAAGAAATAATAAACAACAGAATTACAACAATATATGTAGCCACAGTCCCAATTGCCGGACATAACAGATTGACTATCAGGCCACCCACAACACCTCCGCCATCTTTGTTAAGACTACAGGTTGAATAGATGGATGAAAGCGTCATTTCAGAATGGTAGCCATCGTATATGATTAATTGAAATAATGTGCAACACATAAAAAAGATAACAAAGATGCATATTGCTTTTATATATGCGTTTGTATTTCCCTTATTGGAAAGAAAAAATGTAATTGCTACAAAAAGTAGAATTGGAACGATATATGCTAAAAACCCAAACACCCCAAATAAAAACGCAGATATTGCATCACCAATAAAACCGCCAATGCCAAAATGAGAAATCAATAAAAAGATGCTTATTGCCAATGAAACTAATATGATAATTTCATCTCTCATAAAATTTTGACTTTGACCACTTTTCGCTTTTGTATTTACAGTCCGCTTTTTTTGCGTTGTTTTCCTCTTTCTTGTCGATGCCATGAGTATCCCCCTTATCTATTAACTATAATATTATAGCATTTTTGGAAACATGTGTCATCACTTAATTTATTAATTCATGTAGTTTTTGAAAGGCTTCTTTAATACCTCCCACTGCATCAATAATTCCCTCTCGTACAGCCTCTTCTCCTTCTAGCATCGTTCCTACATCCTTCACTAATTCAGTTGGATTTAGCATTAACTCCTCCACCCGTTTTTGTGAAATTTTTGAGTGCGAAGAAATGAATTTTGTAATACGATCTTGCGTTTTAATTATATTCATTAAGCTTTGCTGTACGCCGATAAACATTCCATTTGTTCTTACCGGATGTATTACCATTGTTCCGCTCGGAACAATAAATGAATAATCGGTAGATACAGCCAATGGTCCTCCAATGGAATGACTGCCTCCCAGTACTAATGAAACTGTAGGTTTGCTTAAAGAAGCAATCATCTCTGCAATTGCCAAGCCAGCTTCCACATCACCTCCCAAGGTGTTTAATAAAAAAAGTGCACCTTGGATTTCTGTGCTTTCCTCCAACTCTGCAAGTTGCGGCAACAAATGGTCATACTTAGTTGATTTGGTATTGTTTGATGCTACATCATGTCCTTCTATTTCGCCAATAATTGTAAACACTTTGATTTTATGTTTTTTATCTGTATTCTCCAGCTCAATGGTTCCTGTTTCCATAATCTCTTGTTGCTTTTCGTTCTCCATAGATGCTTCCTACCTTTTCATGTAACTTTTTTCTAGTATGTGAATTTCGTGTTATATTATACAGATAAAGAGCATTTACACAAAAAGCCCCACGTCAATGACGCGGAGCTTTCATCATCACCTAAATACAATCCAAGGCTTGTTTTAAGTCATCAATAATATCTTCAATATTTTCAGTACCAACGCTAAAACGAATTAAGTCCGGTTGTACACCTGCTTCTAATAATTCTTGTTCATTCATCTGCCGATGTGTATGACTGGCAGGATGAAGTACGCAGCTTCTGGAGTCTGCAACATGAGTTACAATAGCAATCATTTTAAGTGCATCCATCATCTTCACGCAGGCATCTCTACCACCTTTCACACCAAATGTAATAACACCACATGTTCCGTTTGGCATGTATTTCTGTGCTAAATCATAGTACTTATCACCTTCTAAAGACGGGCAGTTCACCCACGAAACCTTCTCATGTGACTGTAAAAATTTTGCCGCATTCACAGCATTTTCACAGTGTCTTGGCATTCTTAGATGTAATGTTTCCAAACCAAGATTGAGTAAAAACGCGTTTTGCGGAGACTGAATGGAGCCTAAGTCTCTCATCATCTGCGAAGTTGCCTTTGTTATGTAAGCAGCTTTACCAAAACGTTCTGTGTAAACAAGTCCATGGTAAGTTTCATCCGGAGTAGTAAGTCCCGGGAATTTTTCCGCATGAGCATCCCAATCAAAATTGCCACTATCTACGATACAACCACCGACTGCGGTTGCATGACCATCCATGTATTTTGTAGTAGAATGTGTAACAATATCTGCTCCCCACTCAAAAGGTCTGCAGTTAATTGGAGTTGCAAATGTATTGTCGATAATAAGCGGAACACCATGTGCATGAGCTAGCTTTGCAAATTTCTCAATATCTAGAACATTTAGTCCCGGATTCGCAATCGTCTCACCCACAACAGCCTTTGTATTGTCCTGGAACGCTGCATTTAATTCTTCTTCTGAAGCATCCGGGTCAACAAATGTTGCACTGATTCCCATTTTACGAATCGTATGTGCGTATAAATTATATGTACCTCCGTATACGGCTGAAGAACAGATAATATGGTCCCCTGCCTCTGCAATATTCATGATTGCATAAAAGTTTGCTGCCTGACCGGAAGATGTAAGCATAGCCGCTACACCGCCCTCCATATCACAAATCTTTGCTGCAACTGCATCGTTAGTTGGATTCTGAAGTCTGGTATAGAAATATCCCGAGTCTTCTAAATCAAAGAGTTTTCCCATAGCATCACTGTTTTCGTATTTGAACGTTGTGCTCTGATATATAGGTATAACTCGCGGTTCGCCGTTTTTCGGTGTGTATCCTGATTGAATACATTTTGTTTCGATTCTATAATTGCTCATCTTATCTTTCCTCCATCGGTCTATTCATCCCAGTTATGATAAACTTCCTGAACATCGTCATCTTCTTCTAAGAGGTCCAATGTCTTTTGGATATTCTTGATATCTTTTTCATCCGTTAACTCCACATAGGTCTGTGGAATCATGGTTACTTCCGCATTTACCATCGGAATTCCTGCTTCCTCCAAAGCAAGACGCACTTCACTAAACATATCCGGGTCGGTCAGAATTTCGAAACTGTCTTCTTCTTCAATAAAATCTTCTGCACCGGCATCTAAAGCTGTCATCATCAAATCATCTGCATCCAAATCACATTCTTCTTTATCTACAATGATTTGTCCTTTTTTGTCGAACATAAAGGACACACATCCGGATGTACCGATATTACCATTTCCCTTGGTGAATGCATTACGCACATTAGATGCTGTACGATTTCGGTTGTCTGTGAGCGTCTCAACAATAATTGCCGTTCCATTTGGCCCGTATCCTTCATATGTAATATGTTCATAATTAGAAGCATCCGAATCACCTGCTGCCTTCTTGATACTTCTCTCAATATTATCATTAGGCATGTTATTTGCCTTTGCTTTGGCAATTACATCGCGAAGTCTGCTATTGTTTGCCGGGTCTGCTCCGCCGCCTTCTTTTACAGCTACAGCGAGTTCTCTACCGATTTTAGTAAATATTTTTCCTTTCGCAGCATCGTTCTTTTCTTTTTTATGTTTAATATTAGCAAATTTTGAATGTCCTGACATTCTTCGTCCCCTCTTTCACTTTATCTAAAATACTTGTACATTCTAGCACTCTTTTTACGATTTGTACAGATTTATTAGTTATGTAATTCCAAACTAATTCTCAACGCATCTTCCACTCGTGCCATCATTTTATTATCCACATGACAGATAAATTCTTTCAATCGCTGTTTGTCAATTGTACGTACCTGTTCCAAAAGTACTACGGAATTTTTTACTAAATTACATTTGCTTGCATCAATTTCAACGTGTGTAGGTAACTTTGCTTTGTTCATCTTTGAAGTAATAGCAGCGCAGATTACTGTCGGACTATGCCTGTTTCCTATATCATTCTGTATAATCATTACCGGTCGGATTCCTCCTTGCTCAGAACCAATCACCGGACTTAAATCTGCATAAAAAATATCTCCTCGTTTAATTTGCACTTGTTTTCACACTCCGATTAATTAAGATATTTTAATTATTTCCTTCTTTTTCGGATGTATTCAAGCAAAGCTGTTTTTAAACAAAATAATCAACTTGTTCTATAATTTTTCCATCTTTTACAAACACTCTCGGAATACGTTTTCCCAAATCACAAACAAATTCATAATTAAATCTGCCCGATAATTCAGCAAGTTCTTCCACTGTAATGATTTCCTCTTCGTCCTTTCCTATTAAGGTAACTTTATCGCCAAAGCACACACCTTCAATCTCAGTTACATCAACCATAAACTGGTCCATACATACTCTTCCGACAATAGGTGCCTTCTTTCCTCTGATTAACACATAGCCTATGTTAGACAAACTCCTTGGATAGCCGTCCGCATATCCAATTGGAATCGTTGCTATTTTCATTGGATGTTCTGATACATAGGTTCCTCCATAACTAATTGCAGTTCCGGCTTCGATTTCCTTCACCAATGCAACATGACTTTTTAATTCCAATGCCGGTTGAAGGGGTACATTCGCTTTTTGGACCTCCTCAGATGGATACAGACCATACATGGAAATACCTGCTCTTACCAAATCAAAATTTGCTTCAGGAACATCAATGATGGCCGCACTGTTTGCACAATGCTCATATTGAAATTTAACACCCATCCCCTTCAGCTTTGTGGTCATCCAAATAAAATCTCGAATCTGTTTTTGTGTATACTCTTTATCGGTTTCATCTGCTTTTGCAAAATGGGTGAAAACACCTTCCATACATACATGATTCATGTCTGCAATCTCGGCAATTGCCTTTACAGATGCTTCGCTAACATCAAAACCAAGTCTTGACATTCCCGTGTCCAATTTAATATGCATATAAGCAGTTCTGCCTTTTTCAATAGCCATTTGCGAAATGTTCTTCGCCATATCTACTGTATATACATTCATTCGTATATCTTGTTCAATCATTTGTTCATACTGGTCCGGGAAAACACATCCCAACACTAATATGGGCTTGCCAATGCCTTTTTTTCTTAATACAATAGCTTCATCCAAAGTAGCAACTGCAAATCCCCAAATGTAATCTTCCTGCTCCAATATGTTCGCAATTTGCACAGCACCATGTCCATATCCGTCTGCTTTTATCACGGTCATAATTTTCGTTTCCGGATGCAGTTTATGTTTCATGTTCATTAGATTCGAAATAATCGCATCCAAATCGATTTTCGCATATACCCTACTATAAGTTTTCAAACAACTCACCTCTTAAATTTGTTTCAATATTCCTACAATACTTTCTACAATGTCTCCTGCAAGCACACTGTATTGGCCTTTTATATCTCTCGCATAATCCCCTGCCATACCATGCAGATATACCCCGAGGCATGCCGCTTCATATGCGCCTGTTTTTTGTGCCAGAATTCCGGATATAATACCTGTCAAAACATCACCCGATCCGCCTTTGGCCATTGCACAGTTGCCTGTAAGATTCAAAAACATATTTTCCGTGTCGCTTGCAACTAATGTTCTTGCATCTTTCAAAACACATACAAGGTGATATTGTTTCACAAAGTTTTCTAAAATCTCTATCCTTCGGTTATGTAATTCGTGCATGTCACAGGCCAGCAGTCTTGACATTTCCTTCATATGTGGGGTCAGAATAACATCTTGCTTCACACTTTCCAAAACAGAAATATCTTTTGCAATCAAATTTAACGCATCTGCATCTATAACGCAAGGAATTTTTGCATATGAAAGAACTTTTTTCACAAACTGCTCCGCCTCATCACTCCGACCAAGTCCACAGCCGACTCCAACAACATCTGCCCACTCCAAAAGACGAACTAACTCCTGTTCGTCATAGCTCGTATAGGTGGACACAATTGTCTCCGGCAATGTTTTTTGTATAATGACACGATTATCTTCATGCGTGTATATCTGAACCAAGCCTGCTCCTGTCGCATAAGCTGCCCTGGCACACAGGATTGCAGCTCCTGACATTCCCTTGCTTCCGGCAATCAGAAGCACTTTTCCATAGGTCCCTTTATGCGAATTTGCCATTCTTTTGGGAAACTTCACCCTAAAATCTTCAAAATCATAGCAATATGTCAATGTTTCATCTGTCAAAACTGCGTCCTTATATATACCAATGTCAACGACACGCAATTTACCGACATATGGATTCCCGGCAGTTATCACTTGCCCACGTTTTGCAAATGCAATTGCAATTGTAAGGTCCGCTACAAATGCAATGCCCAACGCATCCCCTGTTTCATCATGAATACCGGATGGTGAATCAACGGCAATCTTGTAGCCCTTCATAGCATTTAATCGCTTTATCACACTAGCGTACTCTCCTGAAATATCACGACATAAACCGGTTCCGAAAATAGCATCTATAATTACACTATATTCTTCATTCCCAATTTCTTGCTTGACCGGAATATGATAATATTCAGCAATTTGTTTTTGGATTAGATTTTCCGGACTTCGATGTTCGGAATTTCCGACAAAACAAATTGTCACATCATATCCCTTCAGATGAAGTAAACGAGCTATAGCATATCCATCTCCGCCATTATTTCCACTTCCGCAAACAACCAAAACACGTTCTAAATTCAATGCTTCCTCTTCCACAACTTTGACTGTTTCTAGGGCTACACGCTCCATTAACACCATGGAAGGAATTCCAATATTTTCTATTGTATATTTGTCTGCCGCACTCATCTGCTGCCCGGTTAATAAATATTTCATAGTTCCTCCTTGCTTCCATGCAAGCTTCAGCTTACAAAAAACGCGCAAGAAAGCATGTTTATGCATACTTACCTGCACGTTCTCTCTGACAATTATTCACCCATATGTTCTCCGCTATGTCCTATTTTATATGATAGCTTCATCAAACTGTCTGAAAGATGAACATTCTCTACAATAATGCTTTTCGGTAATCTCAAATCAGTATGCGCAAAGTTCCAAATACCTTTAATATTTGTATTTGCTAACATATCAGCAACTTCAATTGCATTTGTCTTCGGAATAGTCAATACTGCAATTTCAATATTATTATCCTTGATAAATTCTTTCAAATTATCCATCATGCGAATCTGAATACCTCTGATTTTAACATCTTTTAGTTTGGGATTTATGTCAAAAATTCCTTTTAGCTTAAATCCGCTCGTTTCAAAGGATGAGTAATTTGCCAATGCCTGACCAAGATTTCCGGCCCCGATAATGATAAAATTATGTTTTTCATCCAAACCTAAAATCTTTGCAATTTCAGTATGCAAAAATTTAACATTATAACCGTATCCCTGCTGTCCAAAACCACCGAAATTATTCAAATCTTGTCTTATCTGGGAAGCTGTAACATTCATCCTTTTACTTAAATCACTTGAAGATATACGTTCCACTTCATTTTCAAGCAAGTCGCCAAGATAACGATAGTATCGAGGGAGCCTTTGAATGACTGCCTGGGAAATTTCTCTTTCTTCCACCGGAATCACCTTCCTGTTCATTTATAACTTAATTTTCATTATATAGAATTATGAATTTAAAGTCAATTTTTTCATTGTTTTTTATCCTGTTTTCAGTATAATGAAAAAGAATACTTTTATTATATCCAGGAGGTAAGATATGATTCTTGCATGCCACAATATTTCAAAAGCATTTGGTGACCAAACGATTGTGAAATCAGGCTCATTTCATATAGAGGAACGAGAAAAAGCTGCTTTAATCGGCTTAAATGGGGCAGGAAAATCTACAATTTTAAAAATGATTATGAAAGAGTTAGATACCGATAGTGGCGATATTATTTTAGCCAAAGGGAAAACCATAGGATATCTATCTCAACATCAGGATTTATGTTCTGACAACACAATCTTAGATGAGGTCAAATCGGCACGTTCCGAAATCCTGGATTTGGAACACAAGATTCGCACCATGGAACATGAAATGAAACATCTTAGTGACACAATGTTAGATGAACGACTGCACTCCTATCATCTCCTAGTGCAACAATTTGAACAAGCAAATGGCTATGCTTTTCAAAGTGAACTAATAGGCGTATTAAAAGGACTGGGCTTTCAAGAAAACGAGTTTACAAAAGGAGTAAATACCCTTTCCGGTGGTGAAAAAACACGTATTGCTTTGGGTAAACTACTTTTAACAAAACCGGATATTCTTCTCTTAGATGAGCCAACGAACCACTTAGATATGGATTCCATTACCTGGTTGGAAAATTATTTGCTAAATTACTCAGGTGCTGTTCTTGTAGTGTCTCATGACCGCTATTTTTTAAACCGTGTAGTTTCCAAGGTCATTGAAGTGGAAAACGGGACGATTATGATGTTTCAAGGAAATTATTCTCAATTTTCCGAAAAGAAAAAGATTATTCGCGAGGCACAAATTAAAGAATATCTCAATCAACAACAGGAAATCAAACACCAAGAAGCTGTAATCGAAAAATTGCGTTCTTTTAATCGAGAAAAATCAATTAAACGTGCTGAAAGCCGCGAAAAATTATTAGATAAAATGGAACGCGTGGAAAAACCTCAGGAGGTCCGGGATGAGTTACATTTCTCTTTAGAGCCATCCTGCATCAGCGGCAATGATGTTTTATCCATTCATAAGCTTTATAAAGCTTACGGATCTCGCACTTTATTTTCTGACATATCATTCGATATCAAACGCGGAGAACATGTTGCAATTGTTGGCGCGAACGGAACGGGGAAAACTACGTTGCTAAAAATATTAAATGAAGTAATCTCAGCTGATTCCGGTTCATTCAAATTAGGAGCAAAAGTAAAAATCGGATACTACGACCAGGAACACCATGTACTACATATGAATAAAACCATCTTTGATGAAATATCAGATGATTATCCTACTCTGACCAATACACAAATACGTAATACATTGGCTGCATTTCTGTTTACAGGAGATGATGTGTATAAGTTAATCAAAGACTTAAGTGGAGGCGAGCGAGGTCGTGTCTCCTTAGCGAAGCTTATGCTGTCTGAAGCGAATTTTCTTATCCTAGATGAACCAACTAACCATCTCGACATTGCTTCAAAAGAGATTTTAGAGAAAGCACTAAATGAATATACCGGCACTGTTCTTTATGTATCCCATGACCGTTATTTTATCAATCAAACTGCCACGCGAATCCTTGATTTGGTAAATCAGACCATGGTTAATTACATTGGAAACTATGATTATTATTTAGAAAAAAAAGAGGAATTAACTCTCGCTTATTCTGTTTCTTTAAAACACTCAGAAACTTCATCTGTTTCTGAATCCGAAACAAAACAAGACTGGAAAGCGCAAAAAGAAGCACAGGCAAAAGAACGAAAACGACAAAATGATTTAAAGAAGACAGAAGAACGTATCTCTCAATTGGAAGAAAGGGATGCTGCAATTGATCTTGAAATGACAAATCCCGACATCTTCACAAACAGCGTGAAATGTCAGGATTTAGCTCGCGAAAAGGCAGATATACTAATGGAATTAGAAATGTTATATGAACAATGGGAACTATTGGCCGAATAGATTTTTCTGAACTTCGTTTATAATAGTTTGACTACTGACATTTACAATCTTTTCTTTGCTATAGTCCATGAAGATAAAACATGCAAAAAGTAAGGCGGCAAGGAACAAACGAAACATAAAGGAGCTTTTGGAACCGGATTCTTCATTTGCTTCCTCCTTATACAAAGAATGATAAGCCGTCCTGTATCTCGGATGAATTGCAGGAGGACTATCTTTATCGTTGTAATTTTTTCGGACATCCTGTATGAGTTTTAACCTTCTTTTTTCAACCTCTGTCATACATTCACCTTCTAACATAATAAAGAGCATATACCATTAATATAGTATATGCTCTTATTTTCTTTCCTAGAATTAACGGTCAGCTAATTCCTGTACAATGTCATCCCATGTCACGCCTTTTTCAACCATAAGCACCATCGCGTGATATAAGAAGTCTGAAAGTTCGTATTTGATTTCTTCGGGATTCGGATTTTTTGCAGCAATAACAAGCTCCGTTGCCTCTTCTCCCACTTTTTTTAGGATTTTATCAATCCCTTTGTCAAACAGGTAATTGGTATAGGAACCCTCTTTTGGATTAATCTTTCTATCCATAATGGTATTGTATACGCTTTCAAACACCTGAAGCGGATTTAACTCTTCACTTTCAGCCTCAACAACCGCTTGGAAGAAACAACTTGGCGCTCCGGTATGACACGCAACTCCAACTTGGTCTACTTTTGCAAGCAACGTATCCTTATCGCAGTCTATTGTCAAAGACTTTACATACTGATAGTGACCGGAGGTTGCCCCCTTCACCCATCGTTCTTTTCTGCTTCTGCTATAATAGGTCATTTTACCGGTCTTCAAGGTGTATTCAAAAGCATCCTTATCCATATAAGCAAGCATTAACACCTCTCCATTTTTATAATCCTGTACAATAACCGGAAGTAAACCATCGGAATTTAATTTAAATTCCGAAAAATTCATTTTATTTTCCAGCAAAAATTCACTTTTTAATATACGCCTAATCTCATGTCCTTCTGTTATGACAACTGTTTTTAGCTTGGAACACTCACTGAGCAACTCTTCACTTGGACAGTTCATGACAAGCACTTCGCTCGCGTATTCCTCAATATATTCTTTTTTATCAATGAATGTTTGGATGTCATCTACGGCAACAACAATTTTTTCTTTTCCAAATCGCTTGGAAACTTCCTCAAGCATTTCAACATTTGAACTTTTTGAAAAATTCAAAATTGCTTTTTTTGCCCCTGCATACAGAATCTTTTTGACATCTTCCACTCTCTTAACGTTTCCGCCGGCAATCATCGGAATATGAATCACACGATTGATTTTTTTTATCAAATCAATACTTTGTTCGTGTTCGTCATCATCTTTAGATAAATCAAACACAAATAACTCATATGCCTCTGATTCACCATATTGTTTGGCTAACTCCACAACATCCTGCGATATCACATCTGCGTTGTCAAACCATTCTACTGCCTTTCCCTGCCGAATAAAAATACTGTTCACTTTATAAACTTCCTTTCGTAGACCATACGTCTGTCATTCTAGGTTCTTCCATAGTTGCAACATCTAACGCTTTTCCTAACGCTTTAAAGAGCGCTTCTGCCATATGATGTGCATTTCCTTCATCTAAAATTTTCAAATGAAGATTCATTCCGGCACTGTAAGACAATGCATAGAAAAACTCGCGGAACATTTCTGTATTAAAATCATCCAATTTACCACTTGGAAATTCTGCCTGAAAATTCAAATATGGTCTTCCGGACAAATCTATGGCACAAAGTGCTAGTGTTTCATCCATTGGAAGTATAAAACTACCATATCGTTTGATTCCCTTCTTATCTCCCAGTGCTTTTGCAATAGCCTGTCCCAAAACAATTCCGGTATCCTCAACTGTGTGATGACAATCCACATCCAAATCGCCATCTACATGTAAATCCAAATCAAATAAACCATGTCTTGCAAAACCATCCAGCATATGGTCAAAAAATCCAACTCCTGTATGAATATTGGTTTTACCCTTTCCATCCAGATTGATTGTCAAATCAATATCTGTCTCCTTTGTTTTTCTGACAATGTTTGCAATTCTATTCTCCATCATACTTTCACCTACTTTTCAAATCGTACTTTAATGGAATTTGCATGCGCTGTCAACTGCTCAGCTGCTGCAAAACGTTCAATATCTTCATGTATCTCTTCCAGAGCCTCTCTGGAATATGCAATAATACTCGATTTTTTAATAAAATCATCCACACCAAGAGGTGAAAAGAATTTTGCTGTACCATTCGTAGGTAATACATGGTTTGGTCCTGCAAAATAATCTCCCAGCGGCTCACTACTGTATTCCCCGATAAAGATAGCTCCCGCATTGCGCACCTTCATCATAATATCATATGGATTCTGCGTCATAATTTCCAAATGCTCTGACGCAATCTCATTTGCAATATCAATCACATCTTCCATGGTATCGGCAACTAATATGTATCCATAGTTGTCCAGAGATTTGCGCATAATCTCGGTTCTGCTCAGCTCTTCCACAAATTGTTCCACTTGTTCAGAAACCTCTTGTGCCAGTTTTTCACTTGTTGTTACTAAGATTGCTGAAGCAAGTTCATCATGCTCTGCCTGAGACAACAAATCAGCTGCCACATATCTTGGGTTCGCTGTTTCATCTGCAATTACCATTATTTCACTTGGACCTGCGATAGAATCTATACTTACGTGTCCGTACACAGCCTTCTTTGCAAGCGCTACATAAATATTACCCGGTCCCACAATCTTATCCACTTTCGGAATACTCTCGGTACCATAAGCAAGTGCACCGATTGCCTGAGCGCCACCCACCTTGTATATAATGTCTGCACCGGCTTCTTTTGCGGCAACTAAGGTATTCGGATTAATTTTTCCATCCTTCCCCGGTGGCGTTACCATAATAACATCATCTACACCTGCTACTTTTGCCGGAACTATATTCATTAACACAGAGGATGGATAGACAGCTTTCCCTCCCGGAACGTACACACCCACACGTTGGAGTGCCGTAACCTTCTGTCCTAGCATGGTTCCATTTGGCTTGCTGTCAAACCAGCTATACTGTCTTTGCTTTTCATGATACGTTACAATATTCTGTTTTGCCTTACGTATAATCTCAACCAAAGAAGTATCCACCTTCTCATAGGCTTCTGCAATTTCTTCATCGGTAACACGTATGGTCTGCGCGTCAATTTCAACACCATCAAACTTTTTTGTAAAATCAAAAAGTGCCTGGTCTTTCTGATTTCTTACAGCATTCAAAATACCTGCAACACGTTCCTCGTATTCGGTGTATTGATTTGGACTACGTTTAAGTAAATCTTCTAATATATTTTTTTTGCTGTTCTCATCTAATTTTTGAATTCTCATAGTTTCCCTCCTGTAAGACAGCACGCAACTTTGTCAACAAATCTTTAATACGTTCATTTTCCATCCGCATGCTAACCGGATTGACGATCATACGTGCAGATAACGGACAAACCTCCTCGAGAACATCCAAGCCATTTTCGCGAAGTGTAGAACCTGTTTCCACAATATCAACAATTACTTCTGAGAGCCCTACAAGTGGTGCCAATTCAATGGAACCATTCAATTTGATAATCTCCACTGTCTGATGTTTTTTATTATAAAAATAGTCCTTTGCAATTTTTGGATATTTTGTCGCAACACGAATCAGCTCATGATGTTTCAAAAAATCCGCTGCTGATTTCGGTCCACAGACACACATACGGCACTTTCCAAAACCAAGGTCACACACCTCATGAACCTTTCTTCCCTCTTCCAGAATCGTGTCTTTTCCGACAACACCTATATCGGCCGCACCGTATTCTACATAAGTCGGAACATCCGGGCCTTTTGCCAAGAAAAATTTAAGTTTTAATTCTTCGTTCACAAAAATGAGCTTTCTGGAATTTTTGTCCTGAATTTCTTTGCAGGTTATTCCCAGTTGTTCCAGCAATTCCATTGTTTTATTTGCAAGACGTCCTTTGGTCAATGCAAATGTCAAATATCTCATATTGTTTCCTCCAGCTTTATTTTATCGTCTTTGACACACTTTTTCCCGTGCCCGTAAGCAAATTCACCATCTCGATATCGTTTGTATCTCTCAAATACATCATACTGACGCAAAGATTTTGTTTTGCACAGGAAATATATTCTTCGATTGTCTTATCTACTCTCTTCTTTACTAATTCTGTCGGTTTCCCACTAGAACGAAATTCCTTTGCAAGCTTAATTGCCTCAGCCTGTCTACTCGCATCATACAAAATAAATGTATTTTTGCTCTTATAAGAAATCGATATTTTTTGTCTCGCAAATGCATTCAGCAATTCATCCACAACAATGACAAACCCTATAGATGGAGATGCCTTTCCGAACTTCTCCAACAGATGGTCATAACGTCCACCTTTTACAATGGCATCACCCGTTCCATATGTATAACCACGGAAAATAATTCCCGTGTAATATCCGTAGGTTCCACTCATGCTAAGGTCAAATGTAACATACTTTTCTACTCCATATGCTGTTAATAGCTTATAAAGCTCCTGCAATCGCTTGATTGCATCCATACCAGTCCTGTTCAAAGCATACTTTTTAGCCTCTTCCAAAATTTCAACACCGCCTATCAACTCAGGCAGATTTTGGAAAGCTTTTTTTGTGGCTACTTGTGCATTTGCATTTTGAAGCAGTTCATCTACACCAAAATAATTTCTGTTTTTTATAAATTCACGAAGTTTTAATTCTTGTTCTTGTTCCAACTTGGTTTCTGCTATATAACTTTCAAAAAAAGCAACATCTCCAATGTGGATTTGGAATTCACTCAAGCCAACTTCCTTTAGACTTTCTACAGCCATAACAACCATTTCTGCGTCTGCTTCCACACTGTCAATTCCAATTAGTTCGGCACCCGCCTGTGTAGTCTCATGCAACCTTCCCATGTAACTGGTATGGTTGATAAACGTATTGCCTTTATAACACAAACGAATAGGTAGTTTCTCTGTATCATACAATGTGGTTGCCATTCTTGCAATAGATGGGGTAATATCCGGTCTTAAAACCAATGTATTTCCCTCTCTGTCAAAAAATTTATACAGTTCCTTTGATGGAATTGTTCCCACTTCTTTTCCGAATACATCAAAATACTCAAACATCGGTGTTTGTACATCATGATATCCAAATAATTGAAATACTTTCTGTAATTTACTTTCTACCTCATGTTTTTTTCTATACTCGATACTATATATATCCCGCACACCATCCGGGGTATGTAAATTCTGTTGTTTCATGTCTGTCCTCCTATCCTAGTCTCTTTCTTCTATATCCATCTGCATTGCATCCAGAAATGGAACTTGAAAACCGTTTTTTAACTTCATAAAATATTGGGGCGTTAATTCTTCAAATCGAACACTTTTCCTTCCGCCATCCTTTGCCCGCACCCAGAACTGATATAGTTCTCGAAACCGCATATAATATAATTCATTTCGTGCACTATAATAAATGATAAGAAAGGCAACTCCATCTTGCTTTTCAAACTGCTCCATAAACGTGACTTGATGTTCGTGTATATTTTGCAATGGAAATGTGTCTGTATGACATTCTTTTGCATCAAAGCATACCGGTATACCTTGCACGGCTCCGATATAGTCAACTGTACTTCTTTGGTCAAAATACGCCAAGGTAATATGACGATGTTCTTTATCAATTTGAACCGGCGTGATCGGTGTCGGAATTTTTTGTATAAGAGCAAGGCCCTGCTCCAAATACCTTTCATTTGTCCGATTAAGAAACTCTTCCAGTGTTGAACCTCGAAGACCTCTTGAATTCCATGTTCCCATGTGCTTATCCTTCTTTTTTCTCTGTATCTAAAATTTTCTGAAATAACAGCGGTAATGGTGCTACAAACTGTTTTTCACTTAATTCCTGAAGTGCCCCACTTAAAACCTGCATCTCCAGTCGATAGGCGTGCAGGAATTGACTTTCCAATCCATACTTTTCTTTGTACATATCATTGACAGCACACCTGCCATATTTATAATCACCAATAATCGGATGACCCTCAGATGCCAAATGAGCACGAATCTGATGGGTCCTTCCGGTAATCAAATGAACTTCTAAAAGTGTACAATGTCCATTTGTCCAAATCGGCTCATATTCTGTCTCAATCGGAAGGCTGTTTTCAGTCTCTTTATCCAATATACATACTTTATTCATTATTTCATCTTTTGTCAAATATCCTTTTATATATTGACGTTTTTCTACCTTGCCCGCAACAAGACATCTGTAATATTTTTTAAGCAAACGATGTTTAAACACATCTCCCATACCTTGCAGTCCGGGCAGGCTCTTTCCTGCTACCAGAAGACCACTTGTATTACGGTCCAAACGATTACATATAGATGGCTTAAAAGAACGCAATTCAATTTCCGTAATTTGTCTGCTCTTCAACAGATAAGAAATAATGTGCTCCACTGCAGACACATCGCTTGCCTCTGCCTTTTGCGATAACATTCCTACCGGTTTATTGATGATAAGAATATGTTCATTCTCATAGACAATATCCAAGCTTTCTTCTGTGCTTACAATTTTAAGCTTTGAAAATTTTGCAATCGTATCATCAGAAAGATAAAGCTTAACAGAGTCCCCCACTTCTAGCTTTTCATTACCAGTTGCCTTTTTATCATTTAAAACGATATTCTTTTTTCTTAACATCTTATAGATAAAACTCTTCGGTGCTTCATTTAAATACTTCGCAAGAAGCTTGTCAAAACGTTGCCCCGCTTCATTCCCTTTTATGATAATTTCCTGCATAGCTTCTCCATTATAACGATAGACTCAGAATTACTTGACGAATCATGATTTCCTTGTGTTTAATTTCCTCATCAACAGATGCAATGAGATTCATATCATCAACTCTTTTGACATACGTTTCATAATTATCAAAGATTTTCACCGATACCTTTGTATAATTATTTGCATCCAGATATTTTTTTATATGCGCAGATGCCTCGTTCACATTCACCTTCTGCTTAGACGCATAACCGCAAATTGTGTTTTCTGATATTACAAGGCTGTCAACCGGCATGATTTTTTTCTCACTTGTAAAAACCATATCATATGCTTTGGTTAAATTCTGCGAACACTGATTAATTTCCCTTACTTTTTCTACTGAAATAGTGTGGTGCGGCAATATCATAATTAATCCAACCAAGCTCTTTGACGCCGGAAGACATCCCAGAATTGCTACTACAGTTAATAAATTTAACCGACTGCCTGTTTGGACAATCCCCAGCACAAATAATGCAATTACAATAGCAAATTCTATTGCTGTTTTGATGCTACACCTAATTTTTTGCGAATGAATATAACCGGCATCACCTTTTTTAACTTTCATGCCTGTACCTACCTTTACCATAATTTGTCCATTGCATCAATCAGAATACGATGCGGTAACAATTTTGTTGCTACTTTTGTTGCCTTCATTGTCACACCATAAACGGAAACATCTTTCTTGTTTTTTGCGTCAACAAGTGCTTTCTTCACAACTGCTTCCGGCTGTACCATTGCAGCATCTTTGATAGGATTATCTGTCTTACCTGCAATTTCCAAAAACTCTGTCTCTACAGGACCCGGACAGACAGCCGTCACATAGATATCTTCTTTTTCAAGCTCCTTACCAAGACTTCTGGAAAAACTAAGCACGTAAGCTTTTGTTGATGCATATACACTAAATGACGGTTGCGGACAAAATGCAGCAGCAGACGCCATATTAATAATTCTACTCCCTTTTTTCATATACGGAATACAAATTTTTGTAATACGCGTAAGCGATTTGCAATTTAAATCAATCATTTCTAACTGGCTATCACAAGAAAGTTCTTTGACTTCCCCCTTCTTTCCAACGCCCGCCGCATTCACCAACATACGTATATTTGGTGTTTTTTCTTCCAAAGCCTGCAAAATATCCTGATAAATCTCGTCTTTCAACAAATCTCCCTGAAAAATACGCACATTTGTAAGCATGCGGCTTCTTAATTCCTCAAGACGCTCTCTTCTGCGGGCAATAACCCATATTTCGTCTAATTCCTTATATAAATGTTCGATTTGGCGAACAAACTCTCTTCCCATTCCGGAAGATGCGCCGGTTACAACTGCGATTCTCATTGTTTTACCTCTTCTTTTTATGGATGTTTCGAATAACCTTTTTCTTTTTCGATATTGTTTTATTTGGTTCTGCCTTTGTGCCTAATGACTTCATGTGCTGTTTGCTTTGATGAGGCCTTATTAGACAATGCTTATCAAAACCAACCAAATCCATTCTGTCGGCCATTTTTAAAGCCTCCAAAACCAAATCATAGTTTTTCGGATTACGGTATTGAATCAAGGCCCGCTGCATTGCCTTTTCATGCGGATTTTTCGGTACGTAAACCGGCTTCATTGTTCTCGGGTCAACTCCTGTATAGTACATACATGTGGAAATGGTTGACGGTGTGGGATAAAAGTCCTGTACCTGTTCCGGCATATAGCCCAAATCCCTCAAATATTCCGCCAGTGCCACAGCTTCCTTCATTGTGGAACCCGGATGTGATGACATCAGATATGGCACCAAAAACTGTTTCTTTCCTAATTTTTCATTTATTTGCTTATATTTTTTCGTGAAAGCTTGATACACACTGTTATCCGGTTTTCCCATCATCTGCAGAACCGGATTTGCAACATGTTCCGGTGCTACTTTGAGCTGTCCACTTACATGATGCTCACATAGTTCCTTAAAGAAACTGTCATCTTTGTCAGCCATCAAATAGTCAAACCGAATGCCTGAACGGATAAATACTTTTTTCACATTTGGTAATTCGCGCAATTTACGAAGTAATTTCAAATAGTCTTTATGGTCAACTTTCAGATTTTTACACGGTGTTGGGAATAGACATTGCTTATTGGTACAAGCCCCCTTTGTAAGCTGCTTCTCGCATGCAGGTGCACGGAAGTTGGCAGTTGGTCCACCCACGTCGTGAATGTATCCTTTAAAGTTTCTGTCCCATATAAATTTCTTTGCTTCTTCAATTAACGATTCGTGGCTCCGTGTCTGTATAATTCTTCCTTGGTGAAATGTTAATGCGCAAAAATTACATCCTCCAAAACACCCTCTATTACTAATCAGACTGTACTGTACTTCTTCAATCGCCGGAACACCACCATGTTCCTCATAGGAAGGGTGATAACTTCGCATATAAGGCAAGCTGTATACCCTGTCCATTTCAGACTGCGACAACGGTTTCGCAGGTGGATTCTGTACCACATACAAATGCTCTGAATACGGTTCAACCAATCGTTTTGCTGTATACGGATCCGTATTACAATATTGCTTGTAAAAACTCTTTGCATAATTGAGTTTATCATTTTGCAAATCTTCCCACGACTCTAAAATCAAAGCATCATAGACTTGTTCTAAGGATTTTACCTTGCAAACGGTACCGTCAATATAAGTAATGTCCTCTACAGCCAGCCCACTGTCCAAAGCATCTGCGATTTCAACAATAGAGCGTTCTCCCATCCCATAAGAAATAATGTCTGCTCCTGAATCTAATAAGATAGACCGTTTTAATTTATTAGACCAATAATCATAATGCGCCATTCTTCTAAGACTGGCTTCTATTCCCCCAATAACAATTGGGGTCTTCTTGTAAGTCTGCCGAATCAAATTACAATAAACGGTAGTCGCATAATCCGGACGTTTTCCCATAACACCCCCTGGGGTATACGCGTCATTTGCTCTGCGTTTCTTGGATACAGAATAATGATTCACCATGGAATCCATATTTCCGCCGGAAACCAGAAACCCAAGTCTTGGTTCACCGTATTCTTTTATGCTGTTTTTATCCTTCCAATCTGGCTGAACAATAAGTCCAACCTTATATCCATGAGATTCTAGAATACGGGTAATAATAGCGTGTCCAAATGATGGATGGTCCACATAAGCATCCCCGGTCACGTAAACAAAATCAAGCTGTTGCCATCCACGTTCTTCCATATCCTTTCTGCAAATCGGTAAAAATCCATTTTCCATTATAATACCTCATAGGTTTCGTTTTTTATATCATCAAAATCTTGAATATAGTAATCTGCCAATTCTCTTTTTAAGTTTTCCTGCGGTTTTGAAAAAGCATCTTCCACAGCACACACTTTCATTCCTGCGTTTTTCCCTGCCATAATACCCTTCGGTACATCCTCAAATACCAAGCAGCGTTTTGGTACGACACCCAAACTTTCTGCCACTTTTAAATATACATCCGGAGCCGGCTTTCCGGCCATGGCTTCATCCGCCGTCCATATGGAATCAAAATAGTGAAATATTTGATTGTTTTTTAAGGTTCCTTCGGCAAGGTTCCTCGAATTGCTTGTCGCAATGCCAAGTTTGATACCTGCTTTATACAATGTTTGAATAAAATCAAAGGCTCCTTTCTTCAATTGAATTTCAGTGGTGTATATTTCATAAGCCATCTCATTCCATTCTTCTTCCAGTTCTTTTCTGGTATGAGGAAGTTCCGGAAATAAGTCCAAAAAATACTGCGCTGTTTCCGAATAACTTTTTCCTTCCATGCCTTCATGGAAATGTTCCGGCTCTGTCAAATGGTATTTTTTTAAAAACAGTTCATCTATATTGGTCCATATCCACATGGAATCTATTAAGGTTCCATCTATATCAAAAATAACAGCGTCAATATCTTTTAACATAAATGTTCAATCTCCTCTTTCGTCAGTGCACGATATTCCCCCAGCTCCAGTTTTTCATCCAACCGAAGGTTGCCCATTGATAATCGTTTCAAATAGATAACCTTTTTCCCGACCGCTTCAAACATACGTTTTACTTGATGAAATTTTCCTTCCTGTATAGTCAATTCTATTTCCGAAATATCGCCCGACATTAAAATCTGCAATTTTGATGGTTTTGCATGTTCTCCGTTTCCAATATCCAATCCATTTGCAAAGATATCTACATCTGTTTCATCAACTTTTCCATCAATTTTTGCATAATATTTCTTGTCTACGTGTTTTTTGGGTGAAAGAAGTCTGTGAGCAAGTTCTCCGTCATTCGTAATAAGAAGAAGCCCCTCCGTATCCTTATCCAGACGTCCAACCGGAAATAAATCTTTCCTTTTCCTATTATCAATCAAATCTAAAACTGTCGTTTCCTTTTGGTCTGTTGTTGCGGAAACCACGCCTGCCGGTTTATTTAACATATAATACTCAAACACTACATAGTCCACACGCTTTCCATCACAGGACACAACTTGCTCCTCTGCGTGAATTTTAACATCTGGATTCTTGATACACAATCCGTCTACTGTCACTTTTCCTTGACGAATCATTTTTTTCACTTCTGTTCGCGTTCCAATGCCCATGTCAGCTAAAAATTTATCTAAACGAATCATTATGCCATCCATCTCCAACCAGGTAAATATTTATTTTTAAGCGTACCATTTGCAAGCTTTCCCCATCCGAGCGGATGCCCATCCACAAGAACCAGGAACCAACCTTTATCTTTTGCTGAAACCAAATCACTCACTTCGATGGTCTCACCTTTTAAATATTTCAAAATACGCTCATCATCTGCTGTGATATTAAGGCAAAGCTGATATTCCTCCCGCTTCAAACACATTGCCAAAGACTGGCTTGGTTCAAATCGATTCTTCTTTAAATCACCCAAATACAGACCCGTTCTCAAAAAGCGAATTCCTTTTACATTAGGTACTCCCTCCGGCATGTAATAGACCTTTTCACTATAGATTTCCAAACGACTCCAATCCATCTCCCAGCGGATATTGTGAAAGAAATCTCGTATTTCTTCCGGTATCTTTTTAATGCGTTCTTTATTGGTTCTTTCGCAAGAATTTTCCCTTGCTTCACCTTTCTGTAAAAGCGCAAGATAATGTCCTTCTCCATGCATCTTATGTGGCCAAATGCGAACCGTCTTTGCAAAACTTTCATCTTTGAATTCAGTTACTTCCGGTTTCCCACATGCGAACCCTTCATATGGACGAATCCCCTTAATTTCAAATTCCGGATATTGCTGCATCAGATATTCAATGGTTTCCTCATTTTCTTCTGGATCAAATGTACAGGTTGAATATAGCATCATGCCACCCGGTTTTAACATTCTGGCAGCCTGGGTCACAATACTTCTCTGAATTTTCCCAAAAAATGCTGGTCCATGCTCCTCCCATCGCTTTACC
>JAZUCE010000168.1:0-75401 GCA_045638905.1 Faecalimonas sp. | reverse complement strand
CGGTCCTAATCGACCGGACCCTTTAGGTCATATTAATATTCAAAAATTATGCTAATTCAGCAAAGTATTTGATTGTTCTAACCATTTGGCTTACGTATGAGTTTTCGTTGTCATACCAAGATACTACTTGAACTTGAGTTGTTCCGTTGTCTAATGGAAGTACCATTGTTTGTGTAGCATCGAATAATGAACCATATCTCATACCAACGATATCGCTAGATACGATTTCGTCTGTGTTGTAACCGAATGATTCTGTAGCTGCTGCTTTCATTGCTGCATTGATTTCATCAACTGTTACTTTTCCTTCTACAACTGCTGTTAAGATTGTTGTAGAACCTGTTGGTGTAGGAATACGTTGAGCAGCACCGATTAATTTGCCATTTAATTCTGGGATAACAAGTCCGATAGCTTTAGCTGCACCTGTGCTGTTTGGCACGATGTTGCAAGCTGCTGCACGAGAACGTCTCTTGTCACCTTTTCTTTGTGGTCCGTCAAGTACCATTTGGTCACCTGTGTAAGCGTGAATTGTGCACATGATACCAGATTTGATTGCTGCTAATTTGTTTAATGCGTCAGCCATTGGTGCTAAACAGTTTGTTGTACATGAAGCTGCTGAGATAACTGTATCTTCTGCTTTCAATGTTTCGTGGTTTACGTTGTAAACGATTGTAGGAAGGTCGTTTCCAGCTGGAGCTGAAATAACAACTTTCTTAGCGCCTGCTGCGATATGAGCAGATGCTTTTTCTTTTGATGTATAGAATCCTGTACATTCTAATACTACGTCTACACCGATTTCTCCCCATGGAAGTTCAGCTGCATTAGCTTTTGCATAAATTTTGATTTCTTTTCCATCAACGATGATACAATCTTCTGTTGAAGAAACTTTGTCACAAAGTTCATATCTACCTTGTGATGAATCGTATTTTAATAAGTGTGCTAACATTTCTGGAGATGTTAAGTCGTTGATTGCAACTACTTCATATCCTTCTGCTCCAAACATTTGTCTGAATGCAAGACGTCCAATACGTCCGAAACCATTAATCGCTACTTTTACTGCCATGATTAATTTCCTCCTAAAAATTTAAAAATATAATTATCTATGGTGAATACTCTTTAACTTTGTTAAAGAATAATCAACTCCATATAAGATTGTACTAAACTTGGTACAAAATTTCAAGTGCTTTTTGAATTTTAGTAAAGTGCACAAAAATATGGCTTTCTTTGTCGAAATTCTGTGTAATATTCAAAACCACATGTTTTCAAATACGCTTTTACCTTATGAAAATCATAGGCAACGTGCTCAGGTCTGTGTCCATCTGAACCAATAGTAATCATATCACCGCCCAGTTCCTTATATCTTTTCAGGACATCTTGATGCGGGTGTGCAAATGGCAAACGGTATTTCCAACCTGCAGTGTTTAATTCCAATGCTTTTCCGTTATAAATCAAATGTTTCAAAATTTCATCCAAATAATCAGCATATTTGGCATAGGAATACTCTTTGTCCTGATGTTTTCCATAGCGCACCACATAGTCAATGTGTCCAAGAGAATCATAATCCGACACATTGCGCATACTTTCTAACATTAGTTCAAATGCCCTACGGTACCCTTCTTCGTCTGTCTTGTTTAGAAAACATTTCCCATAATATGGATCTTCTCCGTCCACAACATGTAACGAGCCAATAATAAAATCAAAGGAATATTTTTCTGCAAGTTCTTTCGCAAACGCACCAAACTCCGGTTGAAGTCCAAACTCCATTCCTATGAGAATCTCAATATTATCACGATACTTTGCCTGCAAATTTTGCAGTGTCGGGAAATATCTCGCAAAATCAATCTCAAATCCCGGTTCTGTAAAATTGATGTCATGATGGTCAGTTATACAAATCGTTTTTAAGCCCCTGCGAATGGACTCCTGTATCATCTCTTCAGGAGTACTTTGCGAGTCTTTTGAAAAATTTGTATGCATATGAAAATCCGATTTCATCTTATTTGTCTCCTATAATTGTTCCGCCGCCAAGCACATAATCGCCATCGTAAAATACAACTGCCTGTCCCGGCGTAATTGCTCGTTGCTGTTCTTCAAAGGTACAAAGAATTTCATCTTCACCTGTCTTTTCTATGGTACACCATGCACCTTTGTGGTTATAGCGAATCTTCGCAAACACACGCATTGGCTCTGTTAAGTCCGGGATGGACATAAAATTAAGTTTGTTTGCTCTGACATAGTTCGACATGGAATCTTCATTGGTCCCAATCACTACCTCATTAGTCTCCGGTCTGATTTCAATAACAAAGGCCGGATACCCCAAAGCAAGTCCGAGACCTTTTCTCTGTCCCACGGTATAATGGGTAATTCCTTTATGTCTGCCAAGCACTTTCCCATCCAATGTCACAAAGTTTCCAGTAGGAAGTTCCACCTCTAAGGTCTGTTCTATAAAACCGGCGTAATCACCGTCCGGCACAAAGCAGATGTCTTGGCTATCCGGCTTGTTTGCTACTCTCAGATTGATTTTTTCCGCTATTTCACGAATTTCATCTTTGGAGTATGCTCCAACCGGCATCAATGTTCTAGCAAGCTGTTCCTGTGTCAGATTATAAAGTGCATAGGTTTGGTCTTTCGCAAGCGTTGCAGACCGTCTCAAAGAATATCTGCCATTAGGGAGCTGTTCAATTCTGGCATAGTGTCCGGTTGCAATATAATCTGCGCCGATGTCCATGCTTCTTTTTAAGAGAGACTCCCATTTCACATAACGATTGCAAGCAATACATGGATTCGGTGTTCGCCCATGCATATATTCATCAATAAAATAGTCAATTACATTCTCTTTAAACTCTTTCTTGAAATTCATCACATAATATGGAATTTCAAGCTCTGCCGCCACGCGTCTGGCATCATCTACTGCAGTAAGTCCACAGCATCCACCATTTTCTTCCTCAACAGCGCGTTCTTCCTCCTGCCAAATCTGCATGGTTACACCAATCACTTCATAACCTTGCTCTTTCAAGAGATATGCTGCAACAGAGGAATCAACTCCGCCGGACATACCAACCACTACTTTTTTAGTATTCTTCACTATCTTCTTCCTCATCTTCATGGATATCTGATTTCGGTTTTTCTAAACCATCTATCTGAATTCCGTTCTTTTCTGCATAATCCCAGAGTGCTGCATGGATTGCTTCCTCTGCCAAGAGTGAACAATGCACTTTCACTGGCGGAAGTCCATCAAGCGCCTCTAAAACAGCTGAATTCGTTACTTTCAATGCCTCATAAATAGATTTGCCTTTCACCAATTCTGTCGCCATACTGCTTGTTGCTACGGCCGCACCACAACCAAAGGTTTTAAACTTTACGTCTTGTATAATTTGATTTTCATCGATATCAAGATAAATTCTCATGATATCTCCGCATTTTGCATTTCCTACTGTACCCACACCACTTGCATTTTCAATTTCTCCTACGTTTCTTGGATTTTGAAAATGGTCCATTACTTTCTCTGTATACATTATTTTTTCTCCTTTTTCACAAAATCTTCATATAATGGTGACATATTTCTTAAGTTTGCCACAATCTCTTTCAGATTGTCCACTACATAATCAATGTCTTCCTTTGTTGTCTCTTCACTCAATGTCAAGCGAAGGGAACCATGGGCAATTTCATGCGGCAACCCAATTGCCAACAGTACATGAGACGGGTCTAAAGAACCTGATGTACATGCCGAACCACTGGATGCACAAATTCCTTTCATGTCAAGCATAATCAATAATGATTCACCTTCAATAAAACGGAAACTGAAGTTCGCATTGTTCGGAAGACGTTTTTGCGGATGTCCATTTAATCGGGTATATGGAATTTCATCCAGCACGCGACTGATAAGATAATCTCGCAATTCTATCTCTTTCGCAGTACGTTCTACCATGGTATTGATTGCTCTTGTAGTTGCTGCGCCCATACCTACAATACCCGGTACATTTTCTGTACCTGCACGACGTTTTCTTTCCTGTCCGCCACCATGTACAAAGGAACGGATTTTGACACCCTTACGGATATAAAGGAAACCTATTCCCTTTGGTCCATTTAACTTATGCCCACTTGCACTTAACATATCAATATGGCATTCATCTACATTGATTGGTACTTGGCCAAATGCCTGTACTGCATCTGTGTGGAATAAAATGCCATGTTCTTTTGCTATCTCGCCAATTTCCTTAATCGGCTCTATGGTTCCGATTTCATTGTTAGCAAACATCACGGAAATCAGGATGGTCGTCGGTCTGATTGCCGCCTTTAACTCCTCTAATTTCACAGCACCATATTCATCTACATCCAAGTACGTAATGTCAAACCCGGCCTTCTCCAGATATTCACAGCTGTGAAGAATTGCATGATGCTCTATCTTGGTTGTAATGATGTGATTTCCTTTATTTTTATACGCCTCGGCTGTAGCCTTCAACGCCCAATTATCTGATTCTGACCCTCCGGCTGTAAAATAGATTTCATTAGCATTTGCCCCCAACGCATCTGCAATAATTTCACGTTGCTTAGTTAGCGTCGCTTTGTTTTGGGATGCGAAACTATATACACTGGATGGATTTCCATAATATTCAGTGAAATAAGGCAACATTGCCTCCACTACTTCTGCTGCAGTTTTTGTTGTAGCCGCATTATCTAAATATATCAATTTGTCCATACGCTTCTCTCCTAATGATTACATTTCATCTGACTTGATGAAACTGTGTTTTGTACCGATTTACTTTCCTCTACGAGCTGTTTCAGACTAATCTCATTCACTGTCTGGTTAATGCTCTCATTAATTCTTTGCCATACATATTTTGTAACGCATCCACCTGCTGCTTCACAGGAATCTTCAGGGTTAAACGCCGTACATTCCACTGGCTGCAAATTCCCCTCCAATGCACGTAGAATATCACCCACTGATATCTCATTGATATCTTTTGCAAGCACATATCCGCCCCCGGCACCTCTGATACTTTTAACCAATCCAGCTTTTTTCAGTAATGACATCAGCTGTTCCAGGTACCCTTCAGAAATGGACTGTCGCATGGCAATACTACTGATGGAAACAGGTTCTATCTCACTGTATTGAGCCAAATCAATCAATGCTCGTAAACCATATCGTCCTTTTGTTGATATTTTCAAGGTTTCACCTTCTTTTCTATAATCCCTAGTGTTTTACTAGGATTTAATCTTTTTGTAGAATAGCACCCTATTTTTGTTCTGTCAAGGCTCAAAAAAGAATATCTTTAAATGATACTGGCATTAGGTGATTATATGTTTAAAAACGCAATTATCAAGGGGACCTTAGTCCTTACATTGACCGGATTTGCAACCCGATTTATCGGTTTCTTTTTTCGTATCTTTTTAAGTCATGCATTTGGCGAAGAGCAAATGGGGCTCTATCAATTGATTTTTCCCATCTACGCACTTTGTTTTTCTTTATCATCCGCCGGCATTGAAACAGCTTTATCCCGGAGCGTTGCAAAGAAAACGGCACAGCACAAAAAACCGGAGGCGAACATTCTACTCTACCATGCTTTGATCATTTCTGTTTCTTTGACATTATTTTTAGCACTGTTTGTCCATAAATATTCTGCTCCCCTGTCTATCTACGTATTAGGTGACCTCCGTTGCGAAACACTTTTGCAAATCATGTCATTTGCGCTTCCTTTTGCAGCAATTCACAGTTGTATATGCGGCTACTATTTAGGTTTAAAGCAAACCAAGGTTCCAGCCCTCTCCCAGTTAATAGAACAGATTGCCAGGGTAGGAAGTATTTTTATTATTTACAGTTTGTTTCAAAAAAACAATCAAACTATTTCTGTAGGCATTGCCGTTTTCGGTATTGTCTTTGGAGAATGTATTTCTTGTTTTTTTTGTATACGCCACTTTTTCAGCAGAAAACATGTCGCATTTTTACCCTCAAATCTTTTTAAAAATCTGAAGCTTGGAAAGGAACTGGCAAGCCTGTCTATCCCTTTAACTTCTAACCGTGTACTGATGAATATTTTACAAAGTATAGAAACAATATCAATTCCTCTCTTTCTGCAAAAGTATGGTTTTTCTAATTCTGAAGCATTGAGCACTTACGGTGTTTTGACAGGTATGGCATTGCCATGCATCATGCTTCCAATGGCAATAACAAATTCTGTTTCTACAATGCTGCTCCCTACTGTTGCCGAAATCCAAGCTGTGGATAACTCAGAACGTTTAAAACAACTTATTCAGAAGGTGTTCTTCTTTATTGCAGGCCTGGGCACTCTATGTGGCGTCTGTTTTCTTCTTTTTGGTAATCTGGTTGGTGACCTGCTCTTTGACAGTGAGCTTGCCGGACGTTTTATTCAAACATTGGCATGGATTTGTCCCTTTATTTATTTAAACGGCACCTTAATCAGTATTTTAAACGGTCTAGGGAAAGCCAACAGTTCCTTTGTTATCAATATCTGTGGATTATCCATTCGCATCTGTGGGGTATGGTTTTTCATTTCGATATATGGCATGTCGGGTTATCTCAACAGTTTACTTGTCAGCCAGCTTATGATCAGTATGATATGTCTGATTCAATTAAAAAAGTATCTAAAAAATAGCTTCGAGAACGAATAAAAAGAGGGGCCAATCATATAATGAATTATCTTAAAGCGGAGGTCTTTTTATCTTGAAGAAATATAAAAAAAATAAAAACCAACTTCTAATTCTGGTTTTAGCAGTTGGTTTTTTACTTGGTATTATTTATGAAAATATAAATTTTCGACAACGTATTGTACCTGACGAATTATTTAACAAGGGAAATTTGCAACGATATTTGCAAACAAACATTATTACAGAAAAATATATATGGTATGTAGTTAAGGAAAGAGTGGTTTCTCTCATTCTGTTATGCCTGTTCAGCTGCATAAAGTGGAAAAAGGCATTTGTGTTATCCTGCCTGTTTTTAGCAGGATTTTTCTTTGGTATCTTTTCAGCAGCATCCGTCATACAACTGGGCATAAAAGGAATATTGCTTTGCCTATCGGGACTGTTCCCGCAAATCATATGTTACCTGATTAGTTATAGTATCTTATTTGTGTATTGGTACAAATATCCAGCAAGAAATTGGAACAAAGCCAAAACACTTTTTGTCATAACTGCTTTTTTGTTTGGCATTATTTTCGAAACATATCTCAACCCTATTGTAATGAAATTCATTATCCCTATTATGTGAGGGACATCTATTGTCCCTCATACCGAACGGCATATGCTAACAATCCTGCTACTGTTTTGGAATCGGTTATTTCGCCTCGAAATATCTTTTCTTTCAATTCATCCAAAGTATATTCTTCAACCTCAATGGATTCTTCTTCATCAAACTTCTGCTTGGAAGGAATTAAATTTCTAGCAACATAAACCTCCACCTTTTCATTTGTAAATGCAGCCCAACTATTTGTAGTGACTAACCACTCTATACAATCTGACCGATAGCCTGTTTCCTCTTCCAATTCCCGGGCCACACATGCAATTCCACTCTCACTTGTCGAATCCAACGCCCCCGCCGGTATCTCCAAAGTATATCTGTCCAGTGCATTGCGATACTGCCTTACCATCAATATTTTTCCTTCATTTGTAACAGGAACAACTGCTGCCCCTCCATTATGATGAACATAATCCCATTTGGATTCCCTGCCATTCACTTCCACATAATCAGTATACACTTTCAGAATTTTCCCTTGATAACTCAGCTCACGTCGCAAACGCTTAAATTCTCCCATATGTATCGTACCTCCAAAATAGCTTACAAGTATTATACTATATTATATAAATAAAAAGAACCCTCACATTACTGTAAGGGTTCATCTTATTATTTTGCATAGTCTGTAACTCTTGATTCTCGAATTACATTTACTTTGACTTGACCTGGATATTCCAATTCAAACTCAATCTGTTTCGAAATATTTCTAGCCATTAGTACCATGTCTGCATCAGACACTTGTTCCGGAACTACCATGATACGAATCTCTCTACCTGCTTGAATAGCAAAAGATTTATCGACACCTTTATATTGGTTTGCGATTTCTTCTAATTGTTTTAATCTGTTTGTATATGTTTCTAATGTTTCTCTTCTTGCACCAGGTCTTGCTGCAGAAATTGTATCTGCTGCCTGTACAATACAAGAAATTAACGATGTCGGTTCAACATCACCGTGATGTGATTCAACCGCATTAATTACAACTGCTGATTCTTTGTATTTCTTACACAAATCAACACCAATCTGAATATGTGATCCTTCTACGTCATGGTCTATTGATTTACCAATATCATGTAAAAGACCAGCTCGTTTCGCCACTCTGACATCAAGCCCTATTTCACTTGCTAACAGACCGGCCAATTGAGCTACCTCAATAGAATGCTTCAATGCATTTTGTCCATAACTTGTTCTGAATTTCATTCTTCCTAACAGACGAATTAATTCAGGATGGATACCATGTACACCGACTTCTAATGCTGCCGCTTCACCTTCCTCACGAATCATCGTTTCAACATCTTTTTGTGCCTTCTCAACTGTCTCTTCGATTCTTGCCGGATGAATTCTTCCATCTACAATCAATCTTTCGAGGGCAATTCGAGCCACTTCTCTTCTAATCGGGTCGAATCCTGATAAAACAACAGCTTCCGGAGTGTCATCAATAATCAGTTCAACACCGGTCATTGTTTCAAGAGTACGAATATTACGTCCCTCTCTACCAATAATTCTACCTTTCATTTCATCACTTGGAAGTTGCACAACTGAAATCGTAGTTTCTGCGACATGGTCTGCCGCACACTTTTGAATAGCATTTACAACATACTCTTTCGCTTTTTTGTTTGCTTCTTCCTTTGCCTGCGTTTCTAATTCTTTAATCATCTTCGCAGCATCATGTTTTACATCTTCTTCAACAGTTTTTAACAAATAATCCTTTGCTTGTTCGGAGGTCAATCCTGAGATTCTTTCGAGTTCCTGTACTCTTTGCTTGCTAAGTTCTTCAACTTTTGCTTCTCGCTGCTTCATTTGCTCTTCTTTTGTTGCAAAATTTGCTTCGCGTTGCTCAATCGCTTCCACTCTCTTGTCTAAAGCTTCTTCCTTGGATAACACTCTTTTTTCATAGCGTTGTACTTCAGCCCGTCTCTCTTTAATTTCCTTGTCGAGCTCGTTTTTCGTCTTGATAGACTCCTCTTTTACTTCCAAGAGAGCTTCTTTCTTTGTAGCTTCAGCTGTCTTCAGCGCTTCATCGATAATTTCTCTTGCTCTGCTTTCTGCATTTCCAATCTTTGAATCTGCATTTTTTGCAAGCCTAGATACTGTTACTTTATATGTAACTATCGATGTTACAACAAGTGCAATAACCGCAGCAATTATTATAATAATTTCTGGTAGCACAGGAGCACCTCCTTATTAAATTTTCATTGTACGTATACAATAGTTAAATTTTATACTCTTTTAACAACAATGTCAAGCATTCCATAAAGAAACTTGTATTACCTGACGAATTTCATCATAATAGAAGCCTTTTCTAAGCAAATAATCGAAAATCTTTTTCTTTTCTTTCTCAGAACAGTGTTCTACAGAATAGTGTTTCTTCTCTGCCAGGTAACGGATGGCCTCCAATGCATCCTCAGAATCATAGTATTTTTCGAGTGCCTCAGCAATGAGTTCGCGACTGACACCTTTTTGGCTCAACATTGCAGCAATCTCCTGTCTGCTCTTTGTTTTTTTTCGATTTTCTATAAAACGCTGTGCATAGTTTGCATCATTGATATAACCAAAGGATTTTACATAATCCAACGCTTGTTCTATCACATCATCTTCATATGCTTTCTGCTTCAGTTTCTGACGAAGTTGCACCTCTGTCCGGTCCATATCAGTAAGCAAACTCAGTGCCTTCAGCTTTGCCGCTTTCAGACGTTCTTCCATCCTATACTTCCTCTGCACTTGTAGAAAGTAAATTATAATGAGCTCTTACCTTTGCTTCAATCTCATCCATAACTTCCGGATGCTGTGTCAAATACACTTTTGCATTTTCACGGCCCTGTCCTATCTTATCGCCATTATATGCATACCATGCACCACTTTTATTGACAATATCTACACTTGCAGCGAGGTCCAAAATATCACCTTCTTTGGATATTCCTTTTCCGTACATAATGTCAAATTCTGCTTCTTTAAACGGCGGAGCAATTTTATTCTTTACAATCTTGATTCTCGTGCGGTTTCCGACCATTTCGCCATTTAGCTTTAGTGTTTCTGTTTTTCTGACATCCATGCGAACAGACGCATAGAATTTCAAAGCACGCCCACCGGTAGTAGTTTCCGGATTTCCGAACATAATTCCTACCTTTTCTCGCAATTGGTTAATAAACACTACAATACAATTAGATTTACTGATTACCGGTGTTAATTTACGAAGCGCCTGTGACATTAATCTTGCCTGAAGTCCTACATGGGAGTCCCCCATGTCGCCCTCAATTTCCTGTCTTGGAACCAGAGCTGCAACAGAGTCGATAACAATGATATCCATCGCACCTGAACGTACCATTGTTTCCGCAATCTCTAACGCCTGGTCACCACTATCCGGCTGTGAAATATAGAGTTCATCAATATCTACACCGATATTCTTTGCATAAACCGGATCTAATGCATGTTCCGCATCGATAAATCCTGCAATTCCGCCTCGTTTTTGAACCTCTGCAATCATATGTAGGGTAACTGTTGTTTTACCACTTGATTCCGGTCCGTATACTTCAATCACTCTTCCTTTCGGAACTCCACCCAAACCAAGAGCAATATCCAGACTAAGTGAACCTGTCGGCACTGTCTCCACTGTAATATTTGCATTCGCATCGCCCAGCTTCATAACAGTTCCCTTACCAAAGTCTTTCTCTAATTTCGAAATTGCTGCGTCTAACGCTCTTTTTTTATCTTCATTTGCCATGTTCTTCGTTCTCCTTTTTAACGAACTTATGTTCGCTTTTCTATTCCTATACTATTATACTTGTTTCAAATTGTCAACTCTTTTTTATTTCTAAATCATAAGGGAATTGGTTAGGCGAGTGCCTAAATGGAAAGGTACTTGTATCATAGCACAAAAAAGGAAGATGCGAAAGCACATCTTCCTAAATCTTTTTAATATTTTTCCACGATTTCTCCCCGCTTTTTATATATACTGTTTGCCGGCACAAATTCTCGCACCATGGACAATGGATAAATATTGGCACGCTTTCCAATGACCGTCCCCGGATTTAGCACCGTTCCACATCCCACTTCCACTTCATCTCCAAGCATTGCGCCAAACTTTTTAAGTCCCGTTTCTATTGCACCTTGAGCTGTTTTCACAGTAGCAAGTGTTTTGTCTGACTTTACATTGGAGGTAATAGAGCCTGCACCCATGTGCGCTTTATATCCCAAAACAGAATCACCAACATAGTTGTAATGTGGCACTTGTACTTTATTAAATAAAATAACATTTTTCAGCTCCGTTGAATTTCCAACCACTGCACCTTCCCCGACAATTGCATTGCCTCGGATAAATGCACAATGTCGAACTTCAGCATCTTTTCCGATAATTGCAGGCCCTCCTATGAATGCAGTTGGTGCAATTTTGGCACTTTTGGCAATCCATACATGCTCCCAAACCTCTTCGTATTCATCCTTCGGCAGAGTATTTCCCAACTCCACAATAAATGTTCCTATCTTCGGAAGCACCTCCCATGGGTAAGTAACTCCTTCAAAAATATCTTTTGCAATAGTTTCTTTTAAATTATACAATTCCTGCACAGTTAATTCTTTCATATACTTGTTCTCCTTACTTATAAAATGGCACTGCCTTGTCGTAGCACTGCTTTAACTGGTATTGATTATTCAAGCCCATTACACTATTTGTGCGACTGGAAATAAAACTCTCCAGTTTTACCATATATTCATCTGAAGTAATCTGTCCTTCCGCAACATATGTAAGTCCTTTTTCCCAACTTGCAGTCAGTTCCGGATTTAAAAGTGAACGAATGGAGTTATCCACCACATCAAATACCATTTCTCCCAACAATGTCGGTGTAATAATCTGCGTCTTTCCATTCAAACTCAAATACTGGATATGGATCAGTTTCTTGAGAATCTCAGCACGTGTTGCACTGGTTCCAATACCGCTTCCCTTAATCTGTGCACGAAGTTCCTCATCCTCAATTAACTGTCCTGCATTTTCCATTGCCAAAATAATTGATCCGGAATTATATCGCTTCGGCGGTGTTGTTTCACCCTCTTTTACAGCCAACTCCTGTACCGGTAAAACAGAACCCTTCTGCACTGTTTTGAGCAATTCAAAAAGACCTGCATCCACTTCTGTTTCATTACCTACTCCAACCACTTTCAGATATCCCTCTTCCACCAACACTTTGAAATTCGAGAAAAATGATTCCCCTCGCATCTGCGTAGTAATACTCATTTTATGATAAACAGCCGCCGGATAGAAGATGCTTAAAAATCTTCTCACGATTGTATCGTACACCTGCTTTGCAGTTGCGGAAACGCTTGCCAAAGCAGAAAGCCCCTGCCCAGTCGGAATAATTGCATAATGATCCGTGATTTGCTTGTCATTCACATACTTTGTCTTTTCTAAGCCTTTGTGGGTCCCAAACTGTAAAATATCCTGCAAGTATGGTTTTGCCATATCATATTTAGCCAAACCATTCAGATTCTTGGAAATTTCCTTTGCCACTGCGGTTGATAACACACGGGCATCCGTTCTCGGATAAGTGACCAATTTCTTTTCATACAATTCCTGTACAATTCTCAGGGTTTCATCCGGACTGATTTTGAATCTCTTTGAGCATTCGTTTTGTAGCTCTGCAAGGTTATACAAAAGCGGCGGTGCTTTTTTCTCTATTTTCTTCTCTATCGCAGTTACCGTACATTGAAGCGGTTGTTCTTCGCTTAGGTACGCAATCAGCTCCTCCGCCTTCTCTTTCTTTTTAAATCCGTTTTCCTTATATAAATCAAAACTTTCGAAATAGCGTGAGCCCTTCACACTCTTCCATTCACCTTCGAAGGATTTGTCACCCAATTGTATGGTGCTTAATACACGATAAAAAGGTGTCTTTACGAATTCACGGATTTCCCTCTCTCTGCGCACTACCATACCAAGCACACAGGTCATCACACGCCCCACAGACAATACAGTGCGGTCAGTGTTCATAAATTTAGATATAGTATTCCCATATTTTAAAGTTAAAAGTCTGGAAAAATTAATTCCCATGAGATAATCTTCTTTTGCGCGAAGATAAGCAGAAGCCGAAAGGTTATCATACTCCACCAAGTCCTTTGCCTCACGTATTCCTCTTAAAATTTCCTCTTCTGTTTGAGAGTCAATCCAGACTCGTTTGCGAATCTTCCCTTTTACGTCCGCCATCTGTTCCACTAATCGATATATGTATTCTCCCTCGCGCCCGGAGTCGGTGCATACATAAATAGTCTCAACATCTGTGCGATTTAAAATGCCACTTACGATACGAAACTGCTTTTCCACATTGGCAATAACTTCATATTTAAAGTCCTTTGGAATAAACGGAAGTGTCTCCAAACTCCATCGTTTATATTTTTCATCATAAACCTCAGGATAACTCATAGTGACGAGATGACCAACACACCAGGTCACAATTGCATTGTCTGCCTCTAAAAAACCATCCTGCCTTCTCGTATTCAATTTTAATGCTTTCGCAAATTCCTGAGCCACGCTTGGCTTTTCTGCAATAAATACTGATTTGCCCATATATGTTCCTTTACATCTCTTTTGCAATTCTTACAAAATACTATTTGTTATTATATCATGTGCATAAAAAAAAGGAAAGCATTACACTTTCCTTTTTCTCGCTTATTTTGCCTGAATATATCCTTTTGCGGTTAGGGTTTCTGCACAGAGAATGGCTCCACCTGCTGCACCACGAACCGTATTATGTGATAATCCAACGAATTTGAAATCATACACTTTGTCTTCGCGAAGACGTCCAACAGAAACACCCATTCCATTTTCATAATCCACATCAAGATTAACTTGTGGGCGATTGTCCTCTTCTAAATACTGAATGAACTGTTTTGGAGCACTTGGAAGTTCTAACTCTTGCGGAAGACCTTTAAAGTTCACCATTTTCTCAATCAGTTGTTCCTTTGTCGGCTTCTTTGCAAATTTTACAAATACAGCTGCAGTATGTCCGTTTAATACAGGAACGCGGATACATTGTGTTGTGATAACTGGTCCGTCAGCTTTTACGATTTCTCCATCAACAACCTTACCCCAAATACGAAGTGGTTCTTGTTCACTCTTTTCTTCTTCTCCGCCAATGTATGGAATAATATTTTCAACCATTTCCGGCCAGTCTTTGAAATTCTTACCTGCACCTGAAATTGCCTGATATGTAGTTGCCACCACTTCTGTTGGTTCAAATTCTTTCCAAGCCGTAAGCACCGGTGCATAACTTTGAATCGAACAGTTTGGTTTAACCGCTACGAAACCTCTTGTTGTTCCAAGACGTTTTTTCTGTGCTTCAATGACATCAAAGTGCTCTGGATTAATTTCCGGAACTACCATTGGAACATCCTTTGTCCAACGGTGTGCACTGTTGTTAGAAACAACCGGTGTCTCTGTCTTTGCATATGCATCTTCAATGGCTTTGATTTCTTCTTTTGACATGTCAACTGCACTAAATACAAAATCAACGCTTGCTGCTACTTTTTCTACTTCGTTTACATTGGCAACCACCAAGTTTTTTACGCCTTCCGGCATTGGTGTTGTCATTTTCCAACGTCCGCCTACTGCTTCTTCATATGTTTTACCAGCTGATCTTGGACTTGCTGCTACTGTCACAACCTCATACCAAGGATGATTTTCCAATAATGCGATAAAACGCTGTCCTACCATACCTGTTGCGCCAAGAATACCAACTCTTAATTTCTTATCCATTGTTAAAACCCTCTTCCTGTATGTATCTTTTTCGTAATAATTTACGATATTATAGCATGTGCTACGCACATACTATGCTCTGCAGATGCACAGCAGTTTTCTGCGGTTCCGCAGAAACTGCCTAATGTGCAGTTATAATATCTACTGATATTATAACAATTCTTATATTAATGCAAGTAATTTTCATAGATTTTGATAACTTTTTCCATGGATTCCTTGCTAGGCGCACCGATTGTTGTACGCTTATCCACGCAAGTTTTCATGCTGATTGCTTCATATATATCTTCTTCAAATACAGGTGATATAGCCTTATATTCTTCTAATGTCATATCATCAAGTGCGATATCCTTCTCGATACAATAAAGTACCAACTGTCCAACAATACCGTGAGCATCACGGAAAGCTACCCCATGATTTACTAAGTAATCCGCCGCATCGGTTGCATTTGTGAACCCATTTTTTGCGCTGTTTTCCATCACATCTTTGTTAAATCTCATGGTGCGAAGCATGCCTGTAAATAATGCAAGACATCCCTTTGTGGTGTCAATGGCATCAAATACGAATTCCTTATCTTCCTGCATATCCTTATTATATGCAAGCGGAATTCCTTTCATGGTTGTAAGGAGTGACATCAACGCTCCATACACACGTCCCGTCTTTCCACGAACCAGTTCTGCAATATCCGGATTCTTTTTCTGTGGCATAATGCTACTGCCTGTGCTGTATGCATCATCAATTTCCACAAAACGATACTCGTTGGAATTCCAAATAATGACTTCCTCTGAGAAACGACTCAGATGCATCATAATCGTTGCCATTGCGGACAATAATTCAATTAAATAATCTCTGTCAGCAACAGAATCCATGCTATTCAAGGTTGGTCCGTAAAATCCAAGTAACTCTGCTGTCAAGTTACGGTCCAGCGGATAGGTGGTACCGGCAAGGGCACCCGAACCTAATGGACAGTAATTCATGCGGTCATAAATATCTGTCAGACGCAGACGATCTCTATGGAACATTTCAAAATATGCTCCCATATGATGAGCCAAGGTAATTGGCTGTGCCTTTTGCAAATGGGTAAATCCTGGCATGAAGGTCTCCGTGTTATCCTTCATAATCTGAAGCAATACCTGCAAAAGTTCTTTTAAAAGGTCGTCTAATGCATCGATTTCGTCCCTTGTATAAAGCTTCATGTCAAGAGCAACCTGGTCATTACGACTTCTTCCGGTATGTAATTTCTTTCCCGCCTCTCCAATTCTATCAATCAGAGTTGCTTCTACAAAACTGTGAATGTCCTCATATGTATCGGAAATTTCTAGCGTTCCTTCTTGAACATCTTTCAAAATCCCTTGAAGTCCGTCAATAATCTGCTCTTTTTCTTCCTCTGTTAAAATTCCTTGTTCTGCGAGCATGGTTACATGTGCAACACTGCCTCTGATATCCTGCTCATAAAATTTCTGGTCGAAAGAAATAGATGCATTAAAGTTGTAAACTAACTTGTCCGTTTCTTTCGTAAATCTTCCACCCCAAAGTTGTGCCATGATTCATTTCCTCTCTATTCTTTATTCATTCTTTCCTGCTGCGAAAACTCACAGCCACAATAATCTTGTCTATATAAGCCATACTCTTTCGATAATTCAATCGAGCGTTTATATCCATTCTTCTTTTTGAAATCAGATGGCAAGTAGGATATTCCATACTTCTCAGCCAATTTGTTTCCGATTTCATTCAATTTATCTGCGTTCTTTAACGGGCTAATGGTTAGTGTGGTAGTAAAATAATCAAATTCGCCTTCTTTCGCCACCTTAGCAGTTTCTTCCAGGCGAAGGGCATAACACCCAAAACATCTAGCTCCGCCTTCTTTTAAGTTCTCCATGCCCTTTGCCATAGCATAAAACCGTTCACTATCATATACTCCGGCAATGAAAGATACGGGATGCTTCGTTGGCATATCATGAATCAATGTTTGTTGTTCCAAGATACGTTTTGTATATTCACTTTCCGGGAAAATATTTGGATTATAATAAAGAACCGTTATTTCAAAAAACTCAGACAGATACTCCAGCACATAACTGCTGCAAGGTGCACAACAGCTGTGTAATAACAATTTAGGAACTTTTTGTTCCTTCTGCAATTGTACAATTCTGTTCTCTAGTTCTCTTTGATAATTCATCTTATTCTCCATATTTTTTCTATCTGTTGCATTATACTCTTTTCTTTGCTTTCATTCAAGCACCGTTTCCATTTTTCTACATAAAATAAACTATATTTATAGGAGGTGTGTCATGGAAAACATTTTAGAGCTTCAAGATATCAGCCATTCTTATCATAGCATGGAGGGTGAAACACTTGCACTCTCTCATCTATCCTTCACACTAAAGCAAGGAGATTTCATCAGCATCGTTGGTCCTTCCGGCTGTGGGAAATCCACCTTACTATCGATTATTTCCGGTCTCATTCCTCCTGAAAATGGGAATGTTATACTAAACGGAAGTCATATTGGATATATGTTGCAGAAAGACCATCTTTTTGAATGGCGAACTGTTTATCGCAATATTGTCCTTGGTCTTGAGATACAACACAAAATCAACTCCGGCACGAGAGAAAAAGTTATGAAATTATTAAAACAATACGGATTAGAGCAATTTGCAAATGCAAAGCCATCCGAGTTATCCGGTGGCATGAGACAGCGTGTTGCACTAATCCGTACACTTATTTTAGAACCTGATTTACTGCTTTTAGATGAACCTTTTTCTGCTCTGGACTATCAGACCCGCCTTGCAGTAAGTGACGATATCGGTCAGATTATCCGCAAGGAAAAACGAACAGCCATCCTTGTAACCCACGATTTAGCAGAAGCCATCAGCCTCGGAGATAAGGTTTTAGTCTTAACAGAACGCCCAGGTTCCGTCAAGACCATAGTGCCAATTCACTTCCCTAAGGATAAAAACACCCCTCTGCTTCGTCGAAGCACAAAGGAATTTAACGACTATTTTGATACCATTTGGAAGGAGTTGAATGTTCATGAATAAAGTTTCAAATGCCCAACTTCTTTTTCTGAAAAAGCAAAGACAAGATCGGATTTTTGTCCGCTTCTTTCGTGTGTTTATTTTTGTAATGTTTTTGCTTCTATGGGAATTAACCACCTACTTTGAAATCATTGATTCTTTCATCTTTAGTAGCCCGAGTAAAGTGATGTCCTGCTTCTGGGGTATGGTACTTGACAAAAGTATTTTCCTGCACATCGGAATTACACTTTATGAAACGTTATTTAGTTTCCTTTTGGTTACTTTATTGAGCATTCTACTTGCCACTTTGTTATGGTTTAGCCAAAAACTCTTGGAAATTACCGAACCATTCCTCGTTGTACTCAACAGTTTACCAAAATCTGCGCTTGCACCGTTATTAATCGTATGGCTTGGAGCTACTCCGAAGACCATTATTGTGGCAGGTATGTCCGTCGCAATATTTGGCAGTATCATGAATATGTCCACCAGTTTTCGCGAAGTGGACCCTGAAAAGATCAAACTGATTTACACCTTGAGGGGAACGAAGTTTCAAGCACTTACTAAAACTGTGATTCCAAGTTGTATTCCTGCAATTGTTAGCAATATGAAGGTCAACATTGGTCTTTGCCTCGTTGGTGTTGTCATTGGTGAATTCCTCGCAGCGCGAAATGGCCTGGGATATCTGATTATTTATTCAAGTCAGGTCTTTAAGATGGATTGGCTACTGATGTCGATTGTAATACTTTGTGTGCTAGCTATGGGATTGTATGCGCTGATTAATTTGGTTGAGAAACTGTATCAGAAACGTTTCTAGATACACAAAAAGCAGCTATTCGAATTCTCGAATAACTGCTATACATATCTATTCAAAAGTTTTATTTTTTTACAATGCATATTCGCAATGGCTCCCCTTCACGTATGCGCATTGTTCTGCGTATTTCTTTGGGTATCACTACACTGCCGAGGTCGTCTATTCCGAATAACTGCTGTACATCCCATCCTACTGCAAATCTCAACTCAGTCGTTCTTTTTTGACAGCCAACAAATCATACAAATACTTCTTTCCGTCTTCTGCATGTCTCACCAACATTCTGGCAAAAAATATATTGTATCTCAACACTTCTCCCGACAGTTCATCATGCACCGGAATCGCAAATCTAACATCATATCTGTACCACCCATATTTTGCGTCTTTTTCATGTCTCTTTTTCGTATTTTCTGAGTATTCCACATTTGTGGCAATCTGTATTAATTCTGGTATCCCTTGCGTGGCATTTGCTTTAGCTTTAGCCACTGCACCTTTTAATGCAAGTCTACTTTCCGACTTGGCATATTCGTCAGGAAAATCATCAGATATAAAGATTTTTTCTGATGTTTCTTCTATCTCATAAAAATCACCAATATATTCTTTTAAGTATTCCTCTACTTCATTCCATTCCTCCCTCCTCTTCCCTTTAAAGCGGATATCATGAATCATTACAATCTTTTTTCCTTCCAAATCTTCTACAATATTAACTTTTCTATTCATTATTTCTTTTCCTTTCTTCAAGATTTAAACTTGACAAAAACGAGTAGTCGTTTTAGTATATTAAATAAGAAATGGGTTTTCACCGTACAGTTATATAACTCAAGCGGGCTGCTCGTTTCTTTTTTATTTTCATAAAACATATCAGCCAAAATCACCTATTCACAATCATAGGCATCCCTCTTTTCATTTTTAAATTCATCAAACATTGGAATATAGTTGGCGAACTGCCATTGAATGGTTTGAAATATTAGAATGTTTGAAATATTCACTTATAATAACACATTACTATTTTGATATCAATAAACTTCTCATGCCTGATTTGGGATATCAGATTGTACCCAAAACTTGACACAAGCCATCGTATAAGCTAGGATACAAATATGTTTGTAAGAAAGTGAGTTTTATCATGATTGGTTTGGGAACTGTCATCAACTGCGGCGCCATTCTTGTAGGCGGTATACTAGGATTATTGTTTGGACGTTTTTTCAAGCAAGACGTACAGGACTCTTTGACAAAAGCCTGCGGCGTGTCTACTATATTTATTGCCATAGCAGGTGCATTAGAATCTATGCTTCGCATTGAACAGGATTCTCTTGTCAGCAACGGAAGTCTTTTAATTGTCGGTTGTCTCTCTATGGGTACACTGATTGGTGAGATTCTTAATATTGAAAAGCTATTTGAACGTTTTGGTGAATGGCTGAAATGTAAAACCGGAAATGCAAAGGACAGCCGTTTTATAGAAGCCTTTGTTGTTGCATCTTTGACAGTATGCATTGGAGCAATGGCGATTGTCGGTGCTATTAAAGATGGAATCACCGGTGATTTTTCCATACTTGCAACCAAGGCAGTCTTAGACCTCATTATTATTATGGTTATGACATGCGCCATGGGAAAAGGGTGTATTTTCTCTGCTATCCCAGTTGGATTATTCCAAGGTTCCATTACCTTACTCGCGAGATTTATTAGTCCGATTATGACACAGGAAGCACTTTCCAATTTATCTATGATTGGGTCCATTTTAATTTTCTGTGTAGGTATCAATCTCGTATGGGGCAAAAAAATCCGTGTTGCAAATATGCTTCCTGCCGTGGTTTTGGCAATTATTGTTGCATTTATACCGCTTTAAAACACAAACATAATTTAGATACAGAAAACTTGACAATCAACCATATCACTAGTATGATTTTAATAAGAATGCATATCTTTCGAAAGTGAGGAATGTACATATGTCAAATGAACATAAAGACCAAATCAGAATTGTACAGGAAACGGTAGCCGGCAAAGAAATCACATTTGCACATGTAATGGGTGGTCCGGATCCTATTATATATCAGAAACTCGGTTTGAATCCACAAGTGGACTATGGCTCTTCTGCCATTGGAATTATGAATATGACTCCACCGGAATCCGCTGTTATCGCATCGGATATCGCAGTGAAAAGTGGAAATATCTACCTTGGATTTGCAGACCGTTTCACAGGCACTCTGATCATTACCGGAGAAATTTCCGATGTAATGTCTGCCATGAACGAAATCGTGGAATACTTCCGTGATTCCTTAGAGTATGTAGTCTGCAAGGTTACAAAGAGATAGGACGTGCTGCTATGACTCGAATCACGAAGGAACAACTTTTAGAAAAAATTTTTGATGATGACTTTGAACAGTTAATCGGCAAAAAGTTACGCATGACTCGTGTGCGTGTTCCTGGAAAGGAAATTTGTCTGGCTCATATTATCAATCCGTCAGACCCTTGTATCTATCAGAACCTGGCTTTGCATATCGGTGTTCATGAAGGCGAGAACCACACAGGTGAAACCTTAGGTCTTATCCGTTTCACCCCTTGGGAAGCTGTTGTTGTGGGTGCAGATGTGGCGATGAAAAGCGCAAATGTACAAGTTTGTTTTATGGACCGCTTCTGCGGCTCTCTTATTATTTCAGGAAAGTTAGCGGATGTACAATCTGCTGTGGAATCAGTTGTAGAATTCTTTGAACAAGAATTAGGATTTACAGTTTGCAAAATCCATAAAAGTTAAATAAATCAGGTGACTTATGAAAAAATTGTTTTTGATGGGAAGAAGTGAAGCCGGAAAAACCTCACTTACACAGGCTCTAAAAGGTGAAGAACTTCATTATGTAAAAACTCAATACACCACCACAGAAGATAACACCATCGACACACCCGGAGAATACGCTGAATCCAAGCGTTTTAGCGTTGGTTTAGCCTGCTTCTCCTTTGAAGCAGACGTTATCGCAATTGTACAGGCTGCAGACGAGCCATTCAATGTATTTAGCGCCAGCCTCCGTTCTTTTATCTTACGTCCATTAATCGGGGTCATTACAAAAATCGATTCGCCTTATGCAAACATTCCTATGGTTAGACAGTGGATGGAAAATGCCGGTTGCGAACGCATCTTCCTAATCGACAATACTACCGGCGAAGGAGTAATGGAACTTATAGAATACTTAGAGGAAGATTTACCACCACTCACTATGGAACAAGCAAAATTCAAACAAGACTTAGGATTATGCGAATGGGATCCACTTCCTGAGGGAGTTGAATATCCCGAGGGAATTCAATAAATAATTCAATCAAAAAGCAGTTGCGACATTATCACAATCGCAACTGCTTTTACTTTTACTTATTTAAAACTCACAAATCCATAGCTTTCTAATATCTGAAAGAACTTTGCCAGTCTCGGATACAAAGGCTCTGCCTTTTCCCCAAACTGCTCCTTGACATGCACACCAAGTTCGACAATATTCTTCTCACCATCAATCAGTGGCCATATAAAGCTTCCATTTTCATCCAAATGAACCTGTGTATATTCAGGTTTTTTAAAAAGCTTCTGTGTGATTTTTTTCATAAGACCTGTGTTATGCACATACAGGGTAACTATTCCCTTCTCATCTACATCCCACTTTAGGCCCTCCTGTCTTACCGGAATATTTTCCAGATAATTTTCATTTATGACTTCTTTCTTTTTTGCCATCAGAAACACCCTTACGCTTTTTTATCACGCTTTTTCCAAATTGTAAATTTGAGCAAGCACAAAATCATAAGGCCGAATACTACTAAGCTTGCAATATTAGCTACTGCCGGAGATAAGCCCAACACACCGCTGATATCAACTGCACTGTCCACACCTACTACTGCTAATACAGCAAGAAGGATACCAACAAGACCTTCACCTGCAATCATACCTGAACAATAGAGAATACCGTCCGTAACAATTGCATCCTTTTCCTTCTCTTCTTTCTTCATCTTATCGAAGAATAAACGAATGATACCACCAACCATGATACATGCGTTTAATTGTACTGGCAAATACACACCAATTGCAAACGGAAGTACCGGAATACCAAGTATTTCGATCACAATTGCAAGGCATACACCTACGAATACAAGTCCCCATGGAAGGTTACTATCCATAACACCTTCAATAATCATCTTCATCAAAGTTGCCTGTGGAGCACCAAGTTGTTCTGAGCCGAATCCCCAAGCCGCATCCAAAAGATAAAGAACACCGCCAATTGCAAATGCAGATGCAACAACACCTATCACTTCACCAACTTGTTGTTTTTTCGGTGTAGAACCAAGTAAATAACCTGTCTTCAAATCCTGTGATGTGTCACCGGAAATAGCTGCTACGATACAAATGATAGAACCAATTGCGATGGCTCCCTGCATACCATGAGCACCTACATCTCCTGTAATCTTTAAGATTAAAGTTGCAATGAGTAAAGTTGCAATCGCCATACCTGATACCGGGTTATTTGAGCTTCCTACTAAACCAACCATTCTGGAAGATACAGTTGCAAAGAAGAAACCGAAGATAACTACGATAATTGCTCCAACCAATGATACCGGAATTGCCGGCACTAACCAAACAAGTAATGTTAATACTAAAATTGCACCAAGTACAATCTTCATGCTCAAATCTTGTTCTGTACGTTTTGTAGAAGCAGAACCTACTCCACCTTTTAAACTCTTCATCGCATCCGCAAAAGTACGAACGATAAGAGGAAGTGATTTTACTAAACTAATGATACCACCTGCTGCCAAAGCACCTGCACCGATGTAACGTATGTAGCTACCCCAGATTCCGCTTGCTCCATCTGCCGCAAAGATTTCACCGATTGTCTCTGTGCCTGGATATAAAATCGCTTCGCCACCAAAAAGTACAATCAATGGAATTAATACCATCCAGCTGACAACACCACCTGCGAACATATAGGAAGAAATCTTTGGACCGCAGATGTATCCTACTGACATAACAGCCGGATAAATTTGTGTACCGATTTCTCCTGCAAAGCCTTTAAAGCGAAGTGATACTTCACTTGGCACTGCTTTCAAACCATCAATAACAAATTTGAATGCAGCTGCAATACCCATACCTGCAAATACAGTAGCTGCATTTGCGCCACCTTCTTCACCTGCAAGAAGAACTTCTGCACAAGCCTGTCCTTCCGGATATGGTAAAATACCATGTTCTTTTACAATCAACGCATTTCTAAGCGGAACCATGAAGAATACACCAAGTAATCCACCAAGTAATGCAATCAAAGTAATCTCAATGATGCCCGGTTTGTCCATTACACCTTCTGCTGCCCATAAGAACAAAGCAGGTAAAGTGAAGATGGCACCTGCCGCAAGAGATTCACCTGCAGAACCGATAGTCTGCACAACGTTACTCTCTAATATTGAGTTTTTCTTCATAATCACACGGATAACACCCATAGAAATAACGGCTGCCGGAATCGATGCTGATACTGTCATACCAACACGTAGTCCAAGATACGCATTTGCTGCACCAAAAATGACTGCGAGGATGATACCCATAACGATTGAAGTAACTGTTAATTCCGGAGTGATTTTTTCAGCCGGAATATAAGGTTTAAATTCGTTTTTGTTTTCCATTCTAAAACATTTTCCTTTCTTTCGTTTTATCTTTACACACTTTGTCAAACCACATAACAAAGCGTCTGTATAAGTATAACATAAAATATATACTTATGTCATTATATTTTTACAGTAATACACAACAAAAACAGCCGCAAAGCTTATCAACCCACGGCTGCTCTGCACTCTTTATTCTACAACTACCACTCCATCTTCTTGAATAGTAACCTTCATTCCGTCCTTCACATACTCCAGGAATTCATCTCCCAAGCAGTCAACTACCGGCATGGAAATGTTATCCAGCCATACATCTGCCAGGATTGCTCCGGCTGCTGCAAGAGAATCAATGTGATTTGAGAACAAGAGGCATGCCGGAACTCTTTCCATTGCGCATGCACAATAAAGCACCATACCACCCGTGGTCGAACCAATAGTCTGTGGCAGGCAAAGAGCTTTTCCTAAGATTGATTTGCCGTACAAATCTTTATTATTTTGATCACCGACTGTTACTGTCTTATCACCAAATTGTAATGCTTTTTGAAGTGAAGCCAAAGTATTAAATCCTTCATGAGTAACGACTGCTTCAGCTGTTACTGTGCCTGGTGTAACTACACGTCCTTTAAACTCTCTCATGACTATTTGCCTCCCTTCGTAATCTGTACCAAGATTTCATCATCCGTATAATAACGAGATGTTGTATATGTACGTAGCTTATTTGATGAAGTGATAACCGGCATTTTTGCACATAATGGATTGTTCATGTACATCAATGGACAAATATAAGATACAATAACGCCCGTTTTCTTTAATCTTTCTGCATACTCTGTCTGTTCAAATTCTTTGAGCACTGCTGGTGCTGTTGTAAATACTGTTGGAATCACAACTTTACTGTTACCTGCTTCTTTAAGACCTGCTTCTACGCGCTCTGTCCATGTTTTCAATTGCTCTAATGTCATATGCGGACATCCCATAAAGCAGAGCTTTGGTTTTGCATCCTTATTCTTCCAGATAACCGGGTAACTCTCTTTTACACGTTCCAGTTCTGCATCATCAATCACATAAACCTGTGCGTTTTCTTTGATTAAATCTTTACCCGATTCTTTTGCTTCCGGTGTCAGATTTTCAATGTGATATAATCCAACGGCACCATTTGATGCTGTGGCAGCCCCAAAGTCTTTGAGGTATGAGCAAGCAGCATCGTCAAGTTCTGTACCAATCCATTTATCAAGGCCTACGATATATGGAACATCTTCCATAACCTTCATACCGATTGCAGAACCAAGAAGCTGTGCCTCTGGTTTCTTTTCTGTTTTGATCTCAATAATCCAAGATGCCTTTCTTCCTTCATCTGTAAGAAGTCCGAAATATGGCACATATCCCAAAACAGAACCCATGATATCCATAATACCCGAGTTACGGTTGCAACGTGCACCGAGAACAGAGTTCGCATACACAACCGCAGAAGATTCTGCCCAACTAAGCACCTCACCTTTTTTCGGAAGATTTCCTACTGCATCCATATAGCAAGCACAAGTGAATGCATCCTTTTCCATAAGTCCCAGCTTGTTTAACTGGTCTTCATAGAAATCCTGTTTCGAATACATAAATTTATTAAAAATCAATTTCTGCAAAAAGTTTGCAGGTACCTTCGGATCAAGTGGGCGTGGATCCACTGAGAATTTTTGTTTGGAAACCGCATCTGCTTCCAACAACTGATTCATCAAATCATACACTGGACCAAGCATCTTAAGTCCAAAAGAAGTAACTAAGTGATTGTATTCTGACGTAACCGGTACCATTTTTTCTGCACCAAATGCTTCACCATACATCACCAATGTTTTCATAACTTTGGCTAAAGTTTCGCCCTGCGCGCCATCTAATATGGCTTGTTGTTCATCTGTTAATTTCATCATAACTTTCCATCTCCTAAAGTTTCATTGCTACATCCCACGCGCCCCAGATAACAGTACGTAGATTGCCAACCTTCTTAGCGTCACCAATCACATGCACGCGTTTACTCTTTGGTGCAAGCGGTGCCGGATTATAACCAACAGAAAGAATCACGCTGTCCGCGTCAATCTTAAATGTCTTACCGTCCTTGTCCTTCAGAGTTACGCTATCATTATTAATCTCAGAAAGCGAGGTTTCCAAATATACAGGGACATTATTGGTCTTGAAGAAATCACGCAGATAGCTGGTGTTCGCAAGGCAAATGCCAGGAGTCGTAATTAAGTCATCTTGCATTTCCACGATTACAGGCTTTTTGCCATTCAAATACAATTCATACGCAATTTCACAACCGGTAAGTCCACCGCCGATAATAACAACGTTATCGCCAACTGTTTTGTTACCAAGCAGATAATCTACGGCTTCTACAGCTGTTTCCGCACCCTTAACTGGAATTCTCTTTGCCACTGCACCGGTTGCCACGATGATTTCGTCGGCATCAAGGGTACTTACATCGATGATTTCTGTGTTCATATTCACGGTGATAGGATATTTCGCAAGTTCACGAATATACCAAGCAATGAGCGCCTTATCTTTTTCCTTAAAGGAAGGAGCTGCAGCAGCAAGGAACACACCTCCAAGCTTATCACTCTTTTCATACAGCGTTACGCTATGTCCCCGCTTAGCACAAGCGATAGCAGCTTCCATCCCACCGATTCCGCCACCGATGACTGCGATGGTCTTCTGCTTTTTGGCAGGTTCAAGGTGATATTTCTTCGATTGCATGGTTTCTGGATTTAATGCGCAACGAGAAAGTCCCATGGTATCCTTAAGATCCTGTGTATTTGCGTGCCCCTTAGATGACGAGAAGTTAAAACATCCGCTATGACAACAGATACAAGGCTTGATATCCTCCAAGCGATCCTCGATGAGTTTCGTAAGCCATTCAGGGTCTACTAGAAATTGACGAGCAATACCAACGGCATCTATACGACCATCAGCAACTGCCTGTGCACCAATTTCAGCATCCATTCTTCCTGCACAAACAACAGGAATATCCACAAATTTCTTAATATGCGCTACATCCTCAAGGTTGCAGTTCTCAGGCATATACATAGGCGGATGAGCCCAATACCAAGAGTCATATGTACCATTATCAGCATTAAGCATGTCATAACCGGCATCCTGCAGATACTTTGCGGCCTTTTCGGATTCTTCCATATTACGACCGACTTCTGTATATTCTTCTCCCGGCATTGCACCATAACAGAAATCTTTCAGTTTCGATTCTACTGAGTAGCGAAGTGATACAGGATAGTCCTGCCCACAAGCTTCTTTAATCGCCTTAACAACCTCTGCTGCAAAGCGGTATCGGTTTTCAAAGCTTCCACCATACTCATCGGTGCGCTTATTAAAGAATTCTATCGCAAACTGGTCGAGAAGATATCCTTCATGAACAGCGTGTACCTCCACACCGTCAACCCCTGCTTCCTTGCAAAGCTTAGCAGTTTTCGCAAAGGCCTCAATGATTTCATGTATCTGCTCTACTGTCATTTCCGGACACTCAATATCGTGTGCCCAACGTGATTTTTGCGCAGATGGTGAAGCTAATTCATGATTAGTGTCAATAATCGGCTTAATGAGCGTACGAGTGAATTTGTTTTTATGTAGGGGCGCTACAAGTTCGGTGATTGCCCAAGATCGTCCCATACCTGCTGTTAATTGAACAAACAACTTTGCACCTGTTTTATGGATTTCATCCATATATTCTTTGAGTTCTTTGAACATTTTCGGGTTTTGCCAAAGCCATTTTCCCCAGAAAGTATCGCGCAAAGGTGCAATACCAGGGATAATAAGACCTACGTTATTTTTTGCTCTTTCAAGAAAATGGTTTGCTGCTTCCTTGTCAAAGTGACAGCCAGTAAGTTCAAACCATCCAAACAGAGATGTGCCACCCGTAGGACATAAAACAATGCGATTCTTAATCTCTACATTGCCGACTTTCCAAGGCGTAAACAATGCCTCGTATTTTGGTTCTGTCTTTTGCATAATAAATAATTCCTTTCCTTTTTTTCGACAAAAATTATTATAAATATTATATCATACTATACGAATATTTTCATCAAAAAATACCAAGATTCTAAATCATAAAACGAGTAGAAGAACCGCCTCCTACTCGTCTTATTATTATAACTCTTTTATAATTTTCTCGATGACATGTATTTCTTCCATCAAGTCATCAGCAATCTTTTCTACTGAATCACCTTTTGCATATTTCTTTGACACCTGTTCTCTTAACTTTGTCTGTGCTCCATCATCATATAACATCTTCCCTAATCTTGTCATTTTAATCTCCTCCTTGAGTTGTTCCATTTCCTTTGAATTTAAAAACTTATCTGCCATAATATAAATCACTGCCTCGACTTTCCGAATAATCTCCACATCCACCTCTGCTCTCCGCGTAATGTCATACGCGGCTGATACACGTTCCTTCTGGGTCATCTGTCCGCTCATTAGTGGGCTTAACACCAGCGGCAACAAATCTGCTTTGGTGATTTCCTCACCGGCATCTTGTTTTCGCCTTAGTTCTGCAATCACCTTGTCAGCATTTTTATCTTGCATAATAATCGGCACTACGCGATATGTGTTGATACCCTCTGTAAATTCTGTCATTGGATTTTTAATCTTTCCTGAAAACAAAACATATGTAGTGACCGCTTTCTTATACTTATAACTCATCTGCGATTCATAAGTACGAAATCGTTTCAAACCAATGATACCCTCATTGGTACTTTGGAATTCAAAATGCTTGATAGAATCATCAGCCATGAGATAATTAAAATCTTCAAATCCTTTCTTTAATTCCAAATGAATCTCTTCTGTTGGTAAAATACTGACTACTGTCCCTTCAATGTTAAGGACTGGCATAATCTCATCACGAAAGAACTGGGCTGTTACTTTTAACGCTGCATCTTCGTGTTGTGAGATGTTATCGGGTTGTTTCTTTTTTCTCTTTTTCTTCATATAGGTTTCCTTTCTGTAAAACTATATAAAGAAGCTCTACACATATTTTAACGCATACGCGAACCACAGACAATGACTTTTTACTATGTTTCTATTATTTTGTTGCTTATTTTTTGGAAATACTCTCGAATAATGAGACGATTTTTTAGAATTTTGAAATAAATATAATTGAATTATAATTGTGACGGCTTCTTTATATAGCGCCATCATCTATGTGGAACTTCATTCTAGTACGTACGGAGTGAAAAATCAAGAGAATTTTAACAGGCTAGCACCTCACAAGCAACGTAGCGCAATTTTAAAAACCACCCTACCTACGATTCTAAATCGTAGGCACGGTGGCCTGTTCCAACATTCTTACATTTCCTCTGCTAATTCATAGATCAGCTTCTCTGTTTTTTCCCATCCAAGACATGGGTCTGTAATGGATTGTCCATATGTGCCACAAGATGCAGGCTGTGCCCCATCCACGATGTAGCTTTCAATCATCAGACCTTTTACCAAGGAACGAATATCCTTGTTCACACGGCGGCTATGCATAACATCTTTACTGATTCGAATCTGCTCTAAGAATCTCTTGTTTGAGTTCGCATGATTTGCATCAATCACAACACTCATATTCTTTAAGTCTTTACTCTGATAGTAATCATAAACCTTCATCAAATCTTCATAGTGATAATTCGCAATGTTTTCACCTTGTGCATTCATACCACCGCGGAGAATGGCATGTGCATATGGGTTACCTGTACTTTCCACTTCCCAACCTCTGTAAATAAAGGTATGTGCGCTTTGTGCTGCAGTAATGGAGTTCATCATAATGGATAAATCCCCACTGGTTGGATTCTTCATCCCAACCGGCACATTGATTGCACTAGCTGTCAAACGATGCTGTTGATTCTCTACAGAGCGAGCTCCCACTGCCACATATGCTAGCAAATCTGATAAATATCTGTGATTCTCCGGATATAGCATTTCGTCTGCGCAAGAAAATCCTGTTTCACTTAATGCCCTCATGTGCACCTTACGAATCTTGGTAAGTCCCTCCAACATATCCGAATCATGCAATGGGTCCGGTTGATGAAGCATGCCCTTGTAGCCGGCTCCTGTAGTTCTCGGCTTATTCGTATAAATGCGGGGAATGATAATAATCTTATCCTTTACCTTATCTTGTACCGGACGCAAACGATAGATATAATCCATAACGGATTCCTCATAATCTGCTGAACACGGTCCGATAATCAATAAGAATTTATCACTTTCTCCTGATAATACCTTCTTAATTTCCACATCACGCTCTTCAAAATCTTGGCGCATTTTATCAGTTACCGGGTACAATGCTTTTATCTTCTTTGGTATCGGTAATTTTCTTTTGAATTCACAGTTCATATCTATTTCCTCCGTCTTACACTTCTGTCGTCACTTGAATTCCCAATGTTTCTATCATTTCATAATAGTTTGGAAAGCTCTTTTTCACAGCTTCTGCCCCCTCGATCACACCGCCTGTAATCGTACAAAGGGTTGTCAAAGTCATAGCTATTCGGTGGTCGTTATGGCTACTTAACGCCCCTCTCGGCTGTTGCAAACTTCCTTGATGAACAATAATCTCATTCTCCTTCACATCCACTTGAATGCCGAACTTCTCAAGTTCTTCAGCCATCACTGCACCACGGTCACTTTCCTTAATTTGCAACCTTTTCGTACCTGAAAAGCAAGCACCGTGCATAGTCGCTGCCATTCCTATCAGAATCGGTCCAAGGTCCGGACATTCAGAAATATCCATTACTGGATTTTCTGTTTTCAGTACTTCATAATATTGTTTATAAATCTGATCCCCTTGCAGGCTGTCTTCGCGAAGACCTGATACGTTTACATTTCCGCCAATTAGGTTAAATGCATCCAAAAATGCAGCGTTGGAATAATCTCCCTCCACTGTCACATGCTTTGCCTGGTAGGTTTGATTTCCTTTGATATAGTATGTGTTTCCTTCCTGACGAATTTCGATTCCAAAAGTCGTCAGAGCTTCCATTGTCATTGCAATATATGCTTTACTTTCAATCGGCGGAACCACTTCCAAAACACTGTCCCCCTCTAACAAAGGGAGTGCGTATAAAAGTCCTGTAACAAACTGGCTACTAATATTGCCGGGTATCTTATAATGTGATGCCTGCAACTGTCCTTCTACCTTCAGTCCTGTTTCACTTTTTTCAAACACAATTCCCTGCGTCCTGCATATATCTTCATATACACTTAGTGGTCGTTCAAACAAACGCTTGGCTCCGGTAAATTCCGCAACCTCGCCTCCTGTCAAAACAAGTGGAATAAAGAAACGCAAAGTGCTTCCACTTTCCTTGCTGTCTAACACTTGCTCCGTCTGCAAGCTTCTCCTGCCAGTCCCCTTCATGGTAACCTTGTACTCTTCTATTATATATTCAGCCCCAAGTGCTTCTAAGATCCCAAGTGTAGCCTTGATATCTTCACTTAAATCAATATTTTGAATGACCGAGATGCCGTCAGCGAGCCCTGCCCCCATCAAAAGACGATGCGCCATACTTTTCGACGGTGGCGCAAGCACATTTCCTTGCGCCCTTCCCGGATTAACCATTACTTTCATGTTACTTCTCTCCTAAAAGCCAGTCTGTCCCAAAACGTACTGCTAACATATCTGCCAGCACAATCGCCGTCACGCTATCCACCACTACCCTCGCGCGATGAATAATCGCAGGGTCATGCCTTCCGTGAATCTGCAGAATTTCATTTTCCATAGTTTCTATATTTACGGTCTCTTGCTTTTTATAAATAGATGCAGTTGGTTTTACCACCGTGTTAAATCGGATTGGCATTCCATTTGTAATACCACCATTAATTCCACCGTTGTGGTTTGTCTTTGTCACCACTTTGCCATCCCTGATTTCGAACGCATCATTGGCTTCACTACCTTTCATATCTGCAAAAGCAAAACCTTCACCAAACTCCACGCCTTTCACAGCCGGAACGCTAAATAATACATGTGCAAGCATACTTTCCATCGTATCAAACCATGGTTCGCCAACACCTGACGGAACGCCAGTCACAACGGTTTCCAATACACCGCCAACACTGTCGCCTTCCTCTGCTGCACTTACCATAAAGCCACGCATTTCTTCTGCTGCTTTCTCATCTAATACCGGAAATAGTTTATTGCTCAATTCTGAAATATCTGACGCATAATCTTCAAATTCTCTATCCATAATCGGACCGCATTTTCGTATATGACTTCCTATGTAAATACCTTTGTTCTGCAGTGCCTTGATTAGGATTGCTCCGACAGCAACAATCGGTGTCGTGATTCTTCCCGAAAAATGTCCGCCTCCGCGATAATCTGCATAGCCATGATACTTCTCAATTGCAGTGAAATCAGCATGACCTGGGCGCATCAGATTCTTTGTTTTTGCATAATCCTTGCTTTTTGTATTGCCGTTTTCGAAAAGAATACATATCGGTGTTCCTGTGGTTTTTCCTTCAAACACCCCACTCACAATATGTGGTTCATCTGCCTCTACACGCTGAGTAGAAATCTTTCCATGAGGTTTGCGGAGCTCTAGTTGCTTACAAATAAACTCCATGTCAACAGCGATACCAGGCGCAATTCCATCAATGACTGCTCCTATCTGTTCCCCATGACTTTCACCAAATAACGTTACTGTAATACTATTTCCAAATACATTTTTCATTGTTTAAAACTCCAATCTTTCGAGCACCTCTTCCATCGGCCACTCTTCAATACTGCCCTTTCCAATCTCTGAGACAAATACAACCGAGCAATTACTATTGCTGGCTTTTTTATCATGAAGAACTGCTTCTTTTACTTCTTCCAGATTAAAGGAATAAAATTCCGGAAGCTCAAAGCCTAAGTTTTCATAAATCTCACACAGTTGTTCCTGCACTTCTTCACTACTCATATACAGCATACCAAGAGCCACACATTCACCGTGCAAATATCTTCCATGAGCTGCACTTTCAAATCCATGTCCAATGGTATGACCGAAGTTTAAGATTTTACGAAGATGGCTTTCCTTTTCATCCTGCTCTACCACATACTTTTTCACCAATAAAGCTTTTTCTATAATCAAATCAAGATTCTCTTTCCATTGATCATTTAGAAACAAATCAAACAGCTGCTTATCACTTGTTGCCCCCATCTTGATGGCTTCAAACAAACCGTTGACAAGCTGACGCTTCGGCAGGGTATCTAATGTATCCGGGTCAATCACTACTGCCTTCGGCTGATAAAATACCCCAATGATATTCTTAATTCCTGCCAAATTTACTGCTGTCTTACCGCCAATGGAAGAATCCACTTGGGATAACAGGGTGGTTGGAATGTTATAGAAATCAATGCCACGCATATAAAGAGAAGCCACAAATCCACCGAGGTCTCCAACAACGCCACCGCCTACTGCTACCACGCAATCCTTACGACCAAATTGATACTTTAGCATGTCTGTTAAGATTTTTTCCGCTGTCTGCAGCGACTTGCTTCCCTCTCCCTGTGGAACTACTTTTATGTATGCTTCTTTACTCTGTTGTGCCACCTTTTCCGCATAGCTTAGTGGTACTCCCGCGTCTGTAACAATCAGAACCTTTCGATTTAAATCCAAAAATTCTTTTGCTCTATCTATATTTCCTCTTCCAAGTTCGATAGGATAACTATTAGCTCCCAATTGCATTTCTATCATTGTTCTGTCCTTCTTTTTATCAACTAATTATCTTTAGATTTTAGCACTCCTGCACCAGTTGGTCAACAAAAAGAACAGAGGCCTGTTAAAGTCCTCTGTTCCAAATATTATTTCTATTCAATTACGTCTTCGCTTGTGCTTGCTTCTGCAGCTGCTTGAATTTCCGGATCAAAAGAATAGATTGGTTTTACATCTTTACCTTTGATTTTACGGTCAATATAGTTTCGTGTAATCTTAAATACCAACGGACTCAATAAGACTACTGCAATTAAGTTTGGAAGCATCATCAATCCATTAAAGGTATCTGAAATATCCCATGCCAAAGATGAAGTCATCACTGCACCTGAAACAATCATCAATACGAAAATCACCTTATAAACTTTTACTGCTTTTTCTCCAAACAGATATTCCACAGCTTTTGAACCATACTGTGACCATCCAAGCACAGTTGTAAAGGCAAACAATAACATCGCAATAGCAACGAACCATTCACCCGGTTGTCCAAACACATTGCCAAATGCATTACCAATTAAAGTAGAGTCTTCTACTCCTGCATTTACCACACCTGTCTCCAGATTAATCATGCCTGATGTAAGTGCAATAAGGGCTGTCATGGTACAAACAACCATAGTATCAAAGAACACCTCAAAAATTCCCCACATACCTTGCTTTACCGGCTCTTTTACGTTAGATGATGAGTGAACCATTACTGAAGAACCAAGACCTGCTTCATTGGAGAACACACCTCTTTTACATCCCTGTACAATAACTAATTTCAGTGCAGAACCTGTGGCACCACCTACCAACGCCTCCACACCCAAAGCATGTGTGAAAATAGATTTGAATGCCGGAACAATTAAATCATAGTTTATTCCTACTGCAACAAGGCCTAATACAATATATGCACATGCCATGAAAGGAACTACACGTTCAGCAACTGTTGCGATTCTCTGAAGACCACCGATAATGATAAGTCCTCCCAATACGAGCAATGCAAGACCGATGCACAGGTTGATCATATTGATTCCTGCCATTTCCCATGTAAGACTTGAGAAGAAAGCAGATTCCATATTTGCAACAATCTTGTTAACCTGACCCATATTACCAATACCAAAAGATGCCAAGATGGCAAAAAATGCAAAGAGAACAGCCAAAATCGATGCCGGCCATTTCAAGCCTTTCATTTTACCAACACCATCTTTTAGGTAATACATGGCTCCACCGGACCATTCGCCATCTTTATTCTTACGACGATAGAAAATACCAAGTACATTTTCTGAATAGTTTGTCATCATACCCAAAAATGCTGCTACCCACATCCAAAGCACTGCACCAGGACCACCAATACAGATAGCTGCTGCAACACCGGCAATATTTCCGGTACCAACTGTCGCTGCCAAAGCTGTACAAAGTGCTTGGAACTGTGTAATAGATTTCTTATCTGTTTTCTTTGTAGCTGTATTATCTTTCTTAAATACAGATACAATTGTTTTTGTCCACCAATGGCGTAAATGTGTAATTTGGAACACTCCTGTTACAACTGTCATGATAACACCTACAGCCAGTAACAAATACAAACCGAAATCTGTCCAAATCCAACCATTGATGGCATTGTTCACTTCCGTAATTTTTTCTACAATTTGATTCATTGTCATTTCCTCCTAGATTTTCTTTTAAACAAAAAACAGACTGTCTGGACAAACGACAATCTGCAAAATTCAATAGTTTCCTATAAATATGTACATCTTTGTCCTTTTGCCTGAGAGTTTCGCTTAACGCTTGCACCTTCGGCACTCAATTCAATGAGATTCTCCAAAGTTCTATCCCCTTGCAGTCATCCTGCAAGATTCATCTAGATATTCTGTTTTATGTTCTTTTGCTATTATTTCAGAAATTCCCTAAAAATGCAAGTGTTTTTTTCTTGACTTTGTAATATTTTGCAATTATACTCGTTTATGTGGTTATTTTTTATGCCGAAATGGCTCAGTTGGTAGAGCGACGCATTCGTAATGCGTAGGTCGTGGGTTCGAGTCCCATTTTCGGCTTTACTATTTTTTACTAAGGAGGAGTTACAATGAGTATACTAGAGACAATTTTCCCATTTTCATTTTCAAGAAAGAAAAATGTAATTGCCCTCATTATCAATATCGTTATTTACTTGGTTGTAGGAGCAGTGATTGGTTGGGTACTTTCACTACTTGCAGGACTTCCACTTATTGGAACAGTTGTTGGATGGCTTGGTTGGATTACCGGTTTGTACATCTTTGTTGCCATCGTGCTTTCTGTTTTGGATTATTTAAGATTATTATAATGAAAATCAGCTCTGCAAAATTTGCAGAGCTGATTTTTTATTTCTCTTTCGTGTGTATTACCACTTGGTTAAATGGAATTTCGATTCCATTCTCATCTAATTTCAATTTGATTTCTTCTGTCAATCTCCACTTTGTGGTCCAATACGCTTCTTTCTTTACCCATCCCCTTGCTCCGATAACTACAGCGCTGTCTCCAAGGGAATCTACATAGACATTTATGTCCTGTTCCTTTATAATATCTGCATCTGCAAGCAAAATACCCTCAATGATTCTCTTTGCTTGTTTCAAGTCTGCATCATAGGAAATATTTACGGATAAAAACACTCTTCTTGTTTCTTGTTGTGTTACATTAGTCAAACTTGTATTTGCCAAGATTCCATTTGGAATCACAACTGATTTATTGTCTACTGTCAAAAGTTTTGTATAGAAAAGTTGAATTTCTGTAACGGTACCTTCCTGCCCTTTATTGTCTTCTATGATATAGTCTCCAACAACAAACGGCTTCAGCATCAATATCAGTATTCCACCCGCAAAATTTGACAAACTTCCTTGCAGTGCCAACCCCACAGCCACACCGCATGATGCCAACGCTGCTGCAACAGATGTTGTATCCAAACCAAATTTTTGTCCTATGGAAAATATCAAGATGATATATAACACAATTTTCGTCAAGGAATCTACAAACTGACATATCCCTTGATCCACGTTAGCTTTTCCCATTGCCTTTTTGATGATTTTTCGAATCCATTTGATGATTTTCACACCAATAACAAATACCACCAACGCCAGTATCACTTCGATTGCAAAATCCACTACTCCCGGAAGTTTTCCACTTAAATATGTTTTTACATTTTCCATTCTTATCACCCTCCTATTTGATTGCCATAAACGCTGCAAGGCTGCCACGCATGCCATTCGTTGCACGATGTGAAAATAACAATTCACTATTGCAAAATGTACAAACGTTTGAGACTGCAATATTCTTTTTAGGAATGCCAGATGATTCCAAAATAATCTCATTTGCTTTCCACAAATTCAATTGATACTTTTTGTTTTTCTTTTGATAGAATATATCTTCCCAATACACTTTATCAAAGGCCTGTTTAAACTCCTCTATCACGTCACCGCTAACTTCATAGCACTCTTGACAAATAGACGGTCCGATTGCGGCAATAACATCCTCAGTACGAGTTCCATATTCTTTCTCCATCATGCGAAGGGTCTCTGCGCCTATCTTTCCAACAGTTCCTCTCCATCCTGAATGACTAAGCCCAATGGCCCTATGCACCGGGTCCACAAAAAATAATGGCACACAATCTGCATAAAATGTAGTAAGACAAATCCCTGGTTCATTAGTAATCAGCCCATCCACATCTTGATAATCTAGAGGAACACAAAAGCCCTTTCCTTTGTCCTTTGCTGTTACTTTTCTAATATTTGTGGTATGCGTTTGTGACGCAAAAACCAAACTCTCTACCTCAACACCGATTGCCTCTGCGATTCTCCGAAAATTCTCTCGAACTGCATTCTCATCATCCCCACGCGAAAAGCTGAGATTCATAGAATCCCATATACCTTTGCTCACACCACCTATACGGGTGGAAAAACCATGTTTGACCAGTCCTGTATTTTCTATCAGAGGATAAGATAAGTACATTACCTCTCCAACCTGTTTTTCGTTGAAAATATGTTTTTTGTTCTTGTATGTTAATTTCGTCACTTTCTTTCCCCTATTCATCCACAAAAATCAAATGCATTTTGAATAAGCTTAATGTCTTGGTTTAATATGCCTACTACGTCAAATCGAACCGGTACATCATCCAAATGATTCTTTTTCAAATAATATGCCGCACACTTTGAAAGCTTTCTTTGTTTTAGAAGTGAAACTGCCTCCAATGGACTGCCCTGACCGACATGCGTTCGAAACTTCACTTCTACAAACACAAGATAACCTTCATGCATAGCAACAATATCAATTTCTCCGTATCGGCTGTAAAAATTATACTGTAGAATCCGATAACCTTGCTGTTCCAAGTACTCTCCGGCAATTTTTTCATAATCACCGCCAAGCTTCCTTTTATTTTGCACAGACAACACTCCTAGATAAAATTCTTGATGAAGCTTTGTCTATGTATAGGTGTGGCCCCCAGTTTCTGAATGGCCTCTATGTGCAGAGCGGAGCCATATCCTTTGTTACTTGCAAACCCATACCCAGGCAATACTTCCTCGTACTGCATCATTAAACGGTCTCTTGTTACCTTTGCGATGATGCTTGCCGCTGCAATCGATATACTTTTGGCGTCACCTTTAATAATCGGCACCTGCTTAATCGTAATCTCCGGAATGGTAACTGCATCATTTAGCAGCAAATCAGGACGTACCTTTAGATTTGCAACCGCTATACGCATAGCCTCATAAGTAGCCTGGAGAATATTAATCTCGTCAATTCGTCCCGGCCCTACAATACCAATTCCTGTAGCAACTGCCTTTTCCATAATCTCATTATACAACTCTTCTCTCATCTTCTCAGATAACTTTTTCGAGTCATTTAAATACAGAATATCACAATCTTTAGGCAAAATAACTGCGCCTGCAACTACAGGACCCGCAAGCGGGCCGCGCCCCACTTCATCAATTCCGCAGATATACTGAAAATCTGAATATTTACGTTCATAAATACTCATTTCTTCAATACGTCTTTTCTCTGCTTCCAATTTTTCATCTTGCCTTTTATATTTCGAAATCAGGCTGACAACACCCGCCCGATTATCATTTGCATACACTTCATACAAAGACAACAACGTCTGTCTGTCAGCCTGTTCAAATTCTTTCTTTATCTCACTAATGCTTTTAATCATGCGAAATCACCCCAATATTTTCGAATGGCCAAATTCGAATCCACGCTCTGCCGATAAATTCGTCTTCATGTATCACCCCGACACTGAACTCTCTACTGTCGGAACTATGATTTCGATTGTCGCCAAGTACAAAATATTCATCTTCACCAAGAACAATCGGCTCTGCAGCTATTCCGTACTTTGTCTCTTCAATGACTTCACGACCATAATGTTCGTCTAACTTTTCGTCGTTAATATAAACATAGCCATCTACAATCTGAACCTTTTCTCCCGGAAGACCTATAATACGTTTGATATAATATGTATCTTCGGCATGTCGATATGGAAACACAACGATTTCATAACGGTCCGGTTTGCGGAACCGATAGGACAACTTATCTACTATCAAATTGTCGCCATCTTCCAAGGTATTCAACATAGAATCTCCACTTACCTTGGTACGTTGACCCACATAGGTTACAATCAGATATGTCGCACAGACAACAATCAAAATATAAACCAGCCAGCCTGTAACTTCACGTATGATTCTTTCCGATTCTGTCTGATTGGCTAAACGCGCCGCTTTCCGTCTCTCTTTTGCTCTTTTCTTTTTCCAATGCTCATAGCGATATCTACGCGCCATAATGCTCCTTCTTTCACTTATTTATTCATAATCTTTTGGGAATTCTAATGTAAGTCTTCCAAGTCGACCACTTCTGAAATCATCAACAAAAAGGGTTGCTGCCTTCACCATATCAAGCTCATTTCCTCGAAGCAAGCAATGTCTGTTCTTTGCAATATCTGCCAGACACTGATACGGGTCATCGGACTCTATTATATCATACTTTTCAGATAATACACCAGAATAATATTTTTTTAAGAATTGAATCATCTCTGCAGCCAGTTCTTCCGTATTTAGAATTTCATCCTTGATAGACCCGATAAATGCCAGACGCAGTCCTACCGTCTGGTCTTCAAATTTCGGCCACAGAATTCCCGGTGTGTCCAAAAGTTCCACATTCTTATTTAAGCGAATCCACTGTTTTCCTTTCGTAACTCCCGGTTTGTTGCCGGTCTTCGCACATGCCTTCCCGGCAAGGGCGTTAATAAAGGTTGATTTCCCCACATTAGGAATACCTACCACCATCGCTCTGACAGGGCGATTCAAAATCCCCCTCTTCCGGTCTCTCTCAATCTTCTCCTTGCATGCCTCTTGAATTACACCATGAATGGACTTAATCCCTCCACCGTTTCTCGAATTCACTTTCACAACAGAATATCCCTTTTCTTTGAAAAAGGCTGCCCACGCATCATTTTGTTTGTCTTCTGCCAAATCCGACTTATTCAACAGGATTAGTCTTGCCTTGTTCTTTCCCAACTCATCAATATCCGGATTCCGACTGCTCATCGGAATTCTGGCATCTACTAATTCGATAACCAAATCTATTAATTTTATATCTTCCTGCATCATACGCTTTGCTTTTGTCATATGACCAGGATACCATTGAAAATGCATCTTGTTCTCCTTACTTACAATTATAACTTCCAACACACAAAAAGGGACAACTCATCGTATGCAGTTGTCCCTCTCACATTTACTATTTTACTAATTCTTTTACCTTAGCTCTCTTACCAACACGTCCTCTTAAGTAGTTAAGTTTTGCTCTTCTTACTTTACCTCTACGGATAACTTCTACTTTCTCTACGTTTGGTGAGTGTAATGGCCAAGTTTTTTCAACGCCAATACCATTAGAATTCTTTCTAACTGTAAATGTTTCTCTTGCGCCGCCACCTTGTTTTTTCAGTACAACACCTTCAAAAACCTGAATTCTTTCACGGTTTCCTTCTTTGATTTTACCGTATACTCTTACAGTATCACCAACATTAAATACAGGTGCTTCTGCTTTTAATTGTTCAGCTTCAATTTTCTTGATAATATCGTTCATTGTGTGCCTCCTTATTATTCGGACGTTCTTAATACACTTTCGTACCAGAGGACCATCTCTTTCTTCTCACAACCTAAAGTAGTTTATCACACTCTTCTATTGTTTTCAAGTGTTTTTTTACAAATTCTTTTTCTTTTTGTGTTAAATTGGCTTTTTCCAACAAATCCGGTCTACGTTCTGCGGTTCTTATAATGGACTGTTCTCTTCTCCATTTTTCCACATTTGCATGATGTCCCGACATCAATATCTCAGGCACTCTCTTTCCATGCCATTCCTCCGGTCTTGTATACTGCGGATATTCCAACAGGTTATCCTGGAAACTTTCAAATTCCGCTGACACGTCATTATGCAGTACACCCGGAATCAAACGGGATATCGCATCTATCATAACCATAGCAGGAAGCTCTCCCCCCGTCAGCACATAGTCCCCGATGGAAACGTAGTCTGTTACGATTTCCTCTAAGACACGTTCGTCAATTCCTTCATAATGTCCGCAAAGGAAAATCAATTCTTCTTCCTTTGCAAATTCTTCTGCCTTTGCCTGAGAAAAAGTCTCACCTTGTGGTGATAAATAAATCACACGCGGTTTACTCTTTGCTTTTTCTTCCACATGTTTATATGCACCATACACCGGTCCCGCCTGCATGAGCATGCCAGCGCCGCCTCCGTAAGTATAATCGTCCACACGATTGTGTTTATTCTCAGCAAAATCTCGAATGTTCACTGCTTCAACAGAAAGTAAGCCCTTGCTTTGAGCTCTTCCTATAATACTGGTGTTAAGTCCATCCATCACCATTTCCGGAAATAGCGTTAATATATGAAAGTTCATCCACTACACCAACCCTTCCATTAAATGAATGGTCATCTTTTGACCTTCAATGTCCACATCCAAGATACACTGCTTAATTGCAGGGACCAATACCTCACCATGCTTGATACTGTCAATAATATATACATCATTTGCACCTGTTTCCAGCACGTCCTTCAGAATGCCAAAGGCTACCCCATCTTCTGTGTATACTTGAAGACCAATCATATCCGCAATAAAGTATTCGTCTTTTCTAAGCTTTACTGCATTTTTTCTATCTACCAAAAGGCTCTTGCCCTTATATTTTTCAATATCATTGATGTTGTCAATCCCTTTAAACTTCACAATTGCAAACTGCTTAAAGAATTTGACACTTTCCACTTCCAAAGGCAGATGCTCCCTACCTGTGTCAAGAATCACATTTTTTAATTTTTTAAAACGTTTAACGTCATCTGTTGTCGGGAATACTTTTACTTCTCCTCTTACACCATGGGTCGAGGAAATCACTCCCACCTGTAATAATTGTTCCATATAACTCCTTTTAGAAAGCGAAGACACCGCATTATGCGATGTCTACGATTACCTTTTTGTCTTCCTTCGCTGCTGCGGCTTTTACAACGGAACGAATTGCTTTTGCAATTCTTCCTTGCTTTCCGATTACTTTACCCATGTCAGATTCAGCCACTTTTACTTCGAGTACAAGTGCCTTTCCTTCTTCCTTTTCGGTAACAACAACTTCCTCAGGATGATCAACTAATGCTTTTGCAATTACTTCTACTAATTCGCGCATTACCTGTACCTCCACTATTTTGGAGCAGATTATTTTTCAATACCTGCTACTTTGAAAATTTTTCCAACCATTTCTGTAGGTTGAGCACCATTGTTTAACCATTTTTTAGCTGCTTCTTCGTCAACTTTGATTACACTTGGTTCTTTAGTAGGATCGTAGTATCCGATTTCTTCGATAAATTTACCATCTCTTGGTGAACGTGAATCTGCTACGATAATTCTGTAGAAAGGAGCTTTCTTTTGTCCCATTCTTCTTAATCTGATTTTTACTGCCATTTTTCTTTACCTCACATTACTTTTTTTGTTTTGTTAGTTTTATCTATGTGTTAAAAAGGAAATCTAAACTTTCCTTTCTTACCACCTCTGCCACCCATCATGCCAGGAAGCTGTTTCATCATTTTCTTCATCTGTTCAAATTGTTTTACCAGACGATTCACTTCACTGATATCAACACCTGCACCTTTTGCTATTCGGTGTTTTCTTGATGGATTTAAAATATCCGGATTACGGCGTTCTTCTTTTGTCATCGAGTAAATAATCGATTCTGTTCTTGCCATTTGCTTTTCGCCGGCATCCATGTCTTCATCCTTAATTTTGGCATTTCCCATCATGCCAAGACCAGGCATCATATTCATGACACTGGAAAGTCCGCCCATCTTCTTCATCTGCTGCATACTCATCAGATAATCCTCAAAGTCAAACTGAGCTTTTTTCATCTTCCTTGTCATTTCTTTGGCTTGCTCTTCGTCGATGCTCTCACTTGCCTTTTCAATCAGGCTCAAAACATCTCCCATCCCCAAAATACGGGAAGCCATTCTATCTGGATAAAACTGTTCCAAGTCGGAAAGTTTTTCACCCATACCTACGTAGAGAATCGGTCTTCCGGTAACTGCCTTAATCGAAAGCGCCGCACCGCCTCTGGTATCACCATCTAATTTTGTAACGATAACACCGTCAATTCCGATTTTCTCATTGAAACTGCTTGCAACATTGACTGCATCCTGACCTGTCATGGCATCCACAACTAAAATTGTCTGATGCACGTCCACAGTTTCTTTTATTTCTTGTAGCTCAGCCATCATGTCTTCATCAATATGAAGTCGACCTGCTGTATCAAGAATTACGATATTGTTTCCATTCTTCGCTGCATGTTCAAGCGCTGCTTTCGCAATATTCGCAGGCTTGTGATTTTCTCCCATGGAGAATACTTCCACGCCTTGCTTCTCCCCGTTAATCTGCAATTGCTTAATCGCAGCCGGACGATACACATCACACGCAACCAATAATGGTTTCTTGCCTTTTAATTTGAATTTACCGGCAATCTTAGCAGTTGTCGTCGTCTTACCGGCACCCTGCAGACCTGCCATCATAATCACGGTGGTCGCCTGCCCCGGTTGCAGCTTAATCTCGGTTGTCTCTGAACCCATAAGCTTCACGAGTTCTTCATTTACAATCTTGATTACCATCTGTCCCGGATTCAATCCGTTCATTACGTCCTGCCCAATGGCACGCTCCTGAACGTCTTTTATAAATCCTTTTACAACCTTAAAGTTAACGTCTGCTTCTAAGAGAGCCATCTTCACTTCCTTCAGTGCTGCTTTGACATCATCCTCCGTAAGACGTCCCTTACTGCGAAGATTCTTGAACACATTCTGAAGTTTTTCCGACAAACTATCAAATGCCATCCTATAACTCCTCTATAATCTCTCCTGAAATCTTTCTAATATCCTGTATCAACTGACTTTCATCTGTCCTTGTTTCTTCTAAAAGCCCATTTATCTGATGTACCTTTTCGCTAATAGAAAGAAACTTATCTACCAAGTGCAACTTTGCTTCATATTCTTCTAAAATCTTGTTGCATCGCTTAATCAGATCGTGTACACCCTGTCTGCTGATACCTGCATCTTTTGCGATTTCACTCAGGGATAAATCTTCTACGATGAATTGTTCATAGATTTCTTTCTGGTGTTCTGTCAGTAATTCACCATAGAAATCATAGAGCAATGATTGTTTTAAAATCTCATCCATTTTTATCACCTTTGCTATAATAACGGATAAAAAAGAGGTTGTCAAGTATTTTTGCTTTACTGAGTGATTTTTATCTAATTTTAACAATCGTCTGCTGTGCTTTTTTCTTTGAGTTACTCAGATGCGTATATGTATCATAAGTAACTTTTGTAGATGCATGTCCCAACATCTCACTCACTGCTTTCATATAAACGTTTTCCGATTTCTGCTAAACATTCCTTTTTTAACTGCTCCAATTTCTCCTCCTTTCAAAAATGAAAAACAGCCACTTTTTTGCGCAAAATACAACACTATCCGAATACACTTTTGCATGGCCTATTGCAGATGTTTCATTTCTTTTTCGACCCATGCCATAACGAGATTAACAATACGTTGCTGTTGGTCTTCTGTAAGTTCTATCCCCTTTGGTATTTTGTACCATTTAAAGAGACAGCCTCTACAGCAGCAAGCACAAGCATGTTGCGCTACAAACACAGGATGACCACGCATAGGCGTTTGTTTACCATCATTCATAATTTCAGCCGGTGCCAAACGAGTACGAATAAAATCCAAAGCATGACTTCTTATTGTATCCATTCCTTTTTCAGCAATATACTTTCTATCCTTTTCAGATAAATGAAATTTTGCACGAAAAGCAGACTTGCTAAGCCGAACTAAAGTTTCATCAATTGTTGCCATTTTTAATACACTCCTTTAAGTATTATTATATGGAATGGTTGTTTGTCTTTCAAGGTGGGATTGTACAAACACTCCCACCTTTTCGCAAAAAGAAAACGACTACACAAAGTAATCGTATTCAGTCTCTCTTATTCAAAATCCCACCCCAACTATTGACTTAGAACCTAAATATCCTGCTTACGTAAGAACCAGAAACCAAAAGAGATGCGACGTCCTTCACGTCGCATCTCTTTTGGTTGTACTTGTTACATATCTTCTTATACTTGTTTCATATTCGTAAGGAGTTGAGTGAGGTTTTTTACAGGTTAGCACCTCAATAACTTTGGCAAACTCTCAAAAGTTTGATTTATCCGAAATTAGAGGTTCCTTAAGCATTCGTTTTCCCACAAGCTATTCTATTATTAAATAACTTTAAATTTACACTACACTTTCTCATGCAGTAACCTCTTCTTTGCTTCATTATAGGAATCAAGGCGTATCTAAAAATCACTAGTTCGTTTCTTGTGTCTGAGCAACCAGTTTACGAGTTCATCTCCAGCATAAGCTACATCCCATGCATTATGGCCTACTCCATAGCATATTTTCAATTTTGCGTTTCCACCACGTTTATTAATTGAGTTCAGCATAGAGATACTTTCTTGAATTGGAACAATATCATCACAATCGCCGTGATACATATACACAGGAATGTCAACCAAGACCTCTGCGTTCCAATAAATACCGCTTCCACAAACAGGTGCTATTGTAGCAAACTTTTCATGTGCTACCATTGCCAGCATAAAAGTTCCTGTTCCGCCCATGCTCAAACCAGTAAGATATATACGTTCCTTATCTACGGGCATTGTATCACAGATATAGTCTAAAAATGAAATCAGGGATTCGGTGTAGCATCCCCAGTATCTGTTCTGTGGGCATTGCGGTGCAACAAAAATAAAAGGATAATCTTCATCGTCTTCTCTTACGTGTTTCGTACAAGCTTTGCCATCTCCTCACAATAATATTCTCCATTGATAAGTGATGATATTCTCCACTCGCAGATGCTTACATATTTTGCAAGCATATCGCCCAACCCGGAAATCATTAGTTTCGTAGGTGCCTCGCATAGTACATCCAAGTCTCCGATAATAACATCTGCACACTTACTTGAAAGTGAGATTTTTAGCCCATCTCGTGTCATAGATGATGTTGCCGAAGCATAACCATCCATTGAAGATGCTGTAGCCACAATTATATAAGGCTTTCCTGACACATTGGCAACAATCTTACTAATATCATTAATCACTCCAGAACCCACACCTATTACAATATCACAGTCTGATTCATAATGCATAACTGCAAGTCCAACATTTGTTTCATCTGGCTCTAAGAAGTCTTTTTGAAAGACACAGTTTGCAACAACAACCCCTGCTTCCTTCAGAATTTCTTCTACACACTTACCTGCCGCAGCGTATGTATTTTTATCCGCCACAAGAAACACTTTATTTGCACTATATTTATTTAATACCTGCGGAATTTCTTTTAACACACCTTATCCTACAATTACTTCAGAAGTTGAATTTCCATTTATATCACCTTAGTAAACATAGTTGCATATTTTCACGAAACATGCAATTATTGAAATTAAAATTGACAATACAATCACTAATTGATTATACAATAATTATTAATGATTAATTGAACACCACTATTTACTTTATAATTCCACACCGAACAATACGAAGTTATAATTATCCGTCCAGGTAGGAAGTTCCGGATCATCTGTCCAACCTCTTTTATTACTAAAGCTATCCGGTCCAACAGAATAACTTTCTCCCTCCGGTTTGTGATGAGGACCGAATAAGTTTCTGTTACCTGAGAGCATTTGAATCACAATCTCATTCTCTCCGTCTTTTAATAATTCCGTCACATCTAACTCGTAAGGACTGAATATCATATTACCTGCGAAATTACCATTTACATATATTCTTGCTGCCGGTGCATTCAAATATCTAAACTGCACAACATATCTTCTATCAGAATGGAACTCAACATTCACCTTCTGAGACAGCATCATCTGTCCTGTAAAGAACCAGAATCCCTGATGAGTAATATCGGTAATATCCACTTGCTCTACTGGCTTAATTAATCCAAACTGCTTACTTCCATACAGACATCTGCGAGTTCCCAGAATATATTTCTCTTCCATCTTAACACCAAAATTACCAACAAGATAAATGTTTTCTAATTCCGTGTCATATGTAAGTTTATTAAGAATACTCTCATGCACTCCCGGTGTGAATTTCGCATGATATAATTCCTCAGACTGTGTGAACTGGCACGTAAGAGTAATGGTATTCTCACCAACTTTTAGATATTTTCCTATGAAACTGGTTCGGATTGCATGGTCAACAAGCATCCCTGAATCTTCAAAAAGATATGACAGTCCATTAACAGAAATATCAAAGTTTTGAGAATCTTCCATACATAATTTGATACTCTCAAAATCCACTTCTTCCGCAATCTTAAAAGTAAACCTCATCTCAACTTTACATGGTCTCTGTAATTCCAACACCTTATTATGAAGATTAATCACGGCAATCTCTGATTGCCACTCTCCATCTTCAATACGGTAAATGCACTTATCTAACGTAATTGCATTATCATCTCTGGAAACGATGTCAAAATCATTTTTCAATCGCAGAATTTCTACATGCTTCTTTTCAACCATATAACTTTCTTCTGATTGATATAACTTAAGCACTGCGCTGCCATATTCCGAAAATTCGATTTGGGTAGAGGTTCTTCCATTAGCAACAATTGCTGTAAGTTGTTCCTCTCTTCCATTTATGACATCTAAAGAGAAAATCTTGTGACTTCCTTTTATATCCAGCGTGACAATTTGATTTTTCTTCGTGCGATTAGTCAAATACAAAAGTTTCCTATCATCATCCAGTTCTTTGAGTGCATAGTGAATCTGAATGGCATTTCCTTTTTTGTTATAGATACGAACCGGCGCTACAGTATCACACAACACTTTTATTTTTGAAGCATCTTCACATACTTTCAAATACGTACATAACTCTTTAAGTGTATCTGTTTTTCTTCCGTTTTCAAACTGAGGCAATTGTCCAATTGCATATATTTTTCCACCCGCCTCAGCATATGCAAGAAGCAATCTCACAGTATTACTTGCTAAATTGATAAGTTTCGGTAAGAGTACTGCCTTGTACTTGCATTGTCCTACTTTCAACACCACTTTGCCATCCTGCATTTCGACAGAGCCATATCTCTCCATAATCGTTTCATCACCATAGTGATGCAAAATATGTTCATCACTCAATTCTTGTGCCCATTGTTCAAATGCATCATCATATTGTTGCAACTTCTCTCGATTTATCGGATTTTGTAAAATGTATGCTGAAGTAATCGGATGAATCACTAATAATGGTGCAACATCTTTGCCACTATCCAATAGCGCTCCAAGGTTTGTAAAATAATCTGCGAATTCAGAATACACGTGTTCAAACCATGGGAGTTGTGTGAAATAAGATGCCGGATAATCCCTCTTTCTTACACCTCGAAGACTATAGCTTTCCAAATGTGGACAGAGAGAAGTTACACCATTCAGATATTGCCACTCAGCAATCCATTTCAATTCATTCAGGCTTACATCCCAACCACACAATCCAAAGGTTTCTGTAAGTGTCATTTTACCTAACTGAGCCGCTACACTTCCAAGTTGTTTTGGTAAAATTGGATTCAGAACACAGCGTCTCAAATGGTCAATACCAGGCTCATGAAAATACTCATAGCAAGCCATAACACCATTACTAGAATTCATTTGTTTTATAAGAGTATTCTCTCCCATCATATGACCTGTTAGTTTGCAATTGTGGTCATCACACCAGTTATACACTTGTTTAATAAATGACTCTCGAAATATCTTTGCCACCATCATATGGAAATCACTTCGCACAGCTTCATAACCTTCTTCTTCAAAGAACAAAAAAGGCAATTTATCTATCAGATTATATCCATATGTTTCCTCAAATGTTTCTGGGAATAGCAAGGACCATGGCGACAAGCAAAATTGTGGTTCATCAATAAAGAATCCCTTTAACGATGTACCAAAACGTTCGCCAAAACGTTTGTAATATTCTTCATGCGTATACTGCAAAAAGTATTTGATAGTCTCCTTGTTAAACACATCAATATAATATGGATTGACATGGTAATAAAACACATAGGTTCCATCTTTTAATTCATCGGTTCTTACAAACCCCTGCTCCGTTTTGTCAAAATATGCAAGAATATGTTCCTTAGAGAATTTCTCGCCTTCCCACACAAAATACTGCAAAGATTTCTGATGGTATTCAAATCCCAAGTCTGTTACTTTTCCATCAGCCGAGCCACTTGGCCATCCATTCTCGTCATACGACCATGCCTGCATATCCAATTCATCCGCTTTGTCAAGACATGCCTCTATCATCTCAAACCATTCTTCGCCCATGTAAGGAGTCTTAAGCCCCACTCTTGCATGCATAAAAAAACCATCGATGCCATTTTCTTTCATCTGTACAATTTGATTCTCTAATTCTTCTTTTTCCAGTCTGTCATTCCAGCTCCAGAATGGTTTTATACTATTTTTCTGTAACACTGAAGTTAGCACCTCTCATCCTAAAATATCAATCATTACACTTATCATTTATCTTTTCCTTCTTTGAAAGTGTACGCACACCACAAGGAGCCCAGAACAATTCAAACAATGATAATGTCTGGGCGAACCACTATGTAACCATTTCTTTCATCCAACATAAGTTCTTGCTTATTGTTATCTTTGAGGATTTATAATAAATTTGCCTTTTGCTCTAAGACTTGCAGAAGACAATATTTCTGGCAGTTTTTCAAGTTTCTCACAGGCATATACTATTGAACTCACATCAATTTTACCATTGTCGATTAACTCTAACGCTCTCTTTTGAGTATACGGATTTATGAATGATGCCTTCAGAACAATCTCTTTTTTGAATAACTCAAAAGGTTTTACAGAGATCGTATCATCAGGAGCAGTCAAACCAAACATCATTACAATACTTTTGTTACCTGCGATATCAATAGCTTGCTGCATTGTAACAGTTTTGCCCACACATTCAATGACACAAGAAATTCTCTCAACGTTATGCTTTAAGAGCATTTCCCTTACATTTTCATTCATTGGATCGATACATATATCCGCTCCGAGTTTCTTTGCAATTTCTCTCTTTTCTGCAACAGGCTCTATCATGATGAGTCTTCCTGCTCCCGAAAGTTTTGCAAGTTGAAGCATTATCATACCAATCATGCCTCCGCCAATAACTGCCACAGTATCACCGCAAGAAATGTTACACATATCAATTCCATGAACACAACAAGCAACGGGTTCTGCCATGGCCGCCATCTCATAGCTTGTGTTATCTCCGATTTTATATACCTGCGACTGTGGCACAGCACAATACTCGGCAAAGCCTCCATTTACACCTGTTCCAATACCAGTCATTTTCTCGCAAAAATGTCCTAGTCCGTTCTTGCAGTAGTAACATTCATTGCACAATTGATTCGGATCGACACAAACTCTGTCACCGACCTTTATATCCCTTACATTTGCTCCTACTTCTTCAACAACGCCTGAAAATTCGTGGCCCAAAACGGTTCCCGACGGAGTAGGAAAACACCCCTCATCTCCACAGAAAATATGTACGTCTGTACCACATATACCGCAGGCCATAACTTTGACAACAACCTCGTCATCCTTAGCTATCGGCTTTGCAATCTCCTCAACTCTCAAATCATCCTTTGAATAAAAAACACCTGCTTTCATTTAGATTCCCCCAATCAAATTTTTATTTTACTAATTTTACGTTCTTTAAAATAACATATATTTTTAAACCCTATTTCTTTTAAGGTTTTTATAACACTCTCAAAATCAGCCGATGCATTTTCCGCTATATGGGCATCGGAACCCACTGTAATCAAACGTCCACCCAGATTGTAATACTTTTTAAGTATTTCTTTACTTGGCATGAAATCGTTCAAAATACCATAGGCAGAAGTATTGACCTCCAACGCAATATTTTTTTCTATTATTATTTTAAGAATCTTTGTAATCTGCTCTTCAAACGGTTCCATATCAATATTAACGCCATATTTCCCCTTAATATATCTTAACGGGCAAGTAAGATGTGCCAAAATATCAAACTCTGTTTTTTCAAGCATTGTGATAATATCGTTAATATAACATCCCAAATATTCACTTATTCTTTCTTCGCTCAGTTGTGAAAAATCGATTTTTGAATATGGTGTTTCTAAATCTTCACATGTAACACAATGAACCGAACCAATTATTACATCATAAGGAACCAAATTGTGTACTTGTTCGTATTCTCTAGGAAACCAAAATCCTTCACTTATCTCTACACCGAATAAAATTAAACACTGGCCCTTATATTTTTCATTTAAATCTCTTACTTTTTTATACCCATGATTGAGTGGTGTCAAAACATCATAATCATAAAAGGAAAAAACATCGCAATGATCTGTTATTGCAAAAATCCGAGTCCCTCTATCAATTTGGGATAGACACATGTCCTCTATTGGACAAACAGAATCGTGTGAATACTCGGAATGAGTGTGCATATCAGCAACCATACTATCTTTTATCATATATCACCCCACCTAAGCTTAATTTATAATTTGACAAACTAGTTTACGCTTCCAAGTGCGATCTTAATATCTTTCTCTCGAAGTTCCTTCAAAAGATCTTCAACACCCGGTAAAATCTTGTCATGCTCCATTTTTGAAATCATTTCTACATAGCGGACATTTTTCCGGTCTGCCATAGCAAACTTTTCTTCCTTCGACAGGTTTTCCCGATTCCCTAAGGATAAAATGATTTCTAAGGAATCCATCCGCAAGTTTTTTCCACGCCAGATAGTGATACTTTGCTGTGTTACAAATAACACCGTCCAACTCTAATATGCATAATTTAATTGCCATTATGTTCACCTATTCCTTCCTATTTATGATTTTGTCTTCAGCCAGCTTACTAAATTCCTTGAATTTGTTCCGGAATATGTTACATGTAGGTTTAATAGGTAATAGTAGTATGGGTACGTTCTATCAAATCACTAGTGTAATTGCTACCTACGCGCACTAAATGTAAACATCGTTTGTTACGATCTACCGCAAGCACTGTAAGGCAATCCTCTGCTTTGGTACCACGAAGTCTAAGCAAGTCTACACCATGACTCTGCCAATCATCATTTGCCGAAGATGCAAAACAAATAATGTTCTGTTCATGATAAACCGCACTCCTGCCGATAATATCTCTATGTACATGCCCAGTCAAATAGCCGACAAATACACCCTCGCCCCTCTTAGAAAAATCAGCTTTTACAGACAACACAGGCAAGAGCTCTTTCTTTGCAACAGGTTCATAATATTTCTCAAGGGATTCCCCTTTGATCCACGCATTTACAATGTCAGGGACTAGTTCACACTTACCATAGAGTGCCTCTTCTGTAAATATTATTCCATTTTTATCTGTCCAACTACCTGGAATTATCTCAGCACTATCCGGATATCCATGTCTGGCTATAAGCACATGATAATCCTTTGGTATATTCTCGAGAGTCCGAACTAACCAGTCTACCTCTGCCTGATCAATACATTCCGCCCCACGACCGATTACAAAATCACCTTCTTCGTCACGGTTCCCCGGAGCCATGTAATTATCCAGCACAATCAGCGTAATCTTATATTCGTCAAAATTCACGGAATAATATGTCTTATCAAGTTCCGGCATTCTCATGGTTTCACGAGTAGATGCAACAAATTTTTCAAATACTTCTTCTTTACTTCCGCATATTTCCTTTTTTGTACCATGTCCCCCGTCATGATTACCAATAACGGTATAAAACGGTTTTAAGGACTCATTAACAGTAAGATAGTACCACGATCCATCATTCTCCGTAAAATTTGCCCCCTGTATATCCCCCAGACAGATACCGGCATCCAGTGCAACCATTGCATTCAGATACTCAATTGCACTGCGAAGCTGTTTTCCACATCGATGTATATCTGCTGATACCAAAAGGCCAAAACGTTTGGGCTGTGTCACACCAAGTCCATACATGCCTGTATATGTCGCAGCATTAACAATATGCTCCACATCTCGATTTCTTTCTACAATTACGCTTTCATAGTTAAAATTCATTTTATTCATAACTGATACCTGCTTCCATAATTTTCTTATTAATAGTGCATGCCTGATATTCCTGCTCCGCCTTGTCCACAAATGCATCCTCATAAATGTTTAATGCCTCACAAAACTTTTGCTGCGACCACTGGGTCTTCTACCCAGCTATGTGCATCTGCTATATGATACGCCCGTACAGGTCCCTCTGAATGCACTGGTCAATTCGCCTCTACGCATGAAACAATTCTCTCCGCAATCATCTTCATTCCATAATCAGAAGGATGCAATGCCACGCCCTCGTGTTCGAATAATCCAATTGCAATCTGTAATCGAATCTCCTTGAAATAAAATTCTTTTCATCTTCTTTTCCATATCTTATTCTTCACAGACTAACTTGGCAATGCGTACAACAAGATTTCTTCCATATGTAAATGGTTCTGTTGTTACCGTTACTTGGTCACCCTCTTGTGTAAATGAAACCTCTGCTCCGTTGTCCATCCAAGTTGCCTTATATATTTTTTGATTTAACTGAAACTTACTATCATAATCTACTTCTGAATATAGTGCTACATTAAAATCTGCACACATCGGAAGATTATAGCAAAACAGATAGTAATTGTTTTGATATTTCAAGATAAAGTCATCAGGCTTTCCTTCTATCCCAATCCCTGTTGGTCTCGGTTTACGAATTGCCTCATCATAATACGACACCCATTTACCCATTAGGTTCAGAATCGCTTTGTCTATCTCTCTTACACTACCATCTTCCATTGGTCCAATATTCATCAACATATTAGCACCATAATGACGACAATCCGCAAGTTCTCGAATCATCTGTGCTGGTGATTTATAATTCAAATCTTCTTTTGCATAACCCCAATGGTCACAAAAAACTTCGCACATTTCACTAGCTACATATTTCGGTGCAACTTCCATATTGATAGGTTGTGGTTTGCCACGTTCAAATGTCACACTATCAAGTTCGATGTGCCCTAACGCACCTAATGAATTTAAACCAGTATTATTTATTATCATAGCCTCTGGTTGATATTTCCGAATGGTGCCATATAACGCATCTTCTTCCCAATCATCATTTTTATCCCACATGCCATCAAACCAAATGCCACCGATTCTACCGTAATTTTTACAGAGAAGTTCCACACTTTTACGCAAATATACTAGGTACTCTGCAAAATTGTTTTGATAACTTTCTTCATGCCAGTCTAGTAAAGTGTGATAAAAAAACGGAATGATTCCCCCAATGTTACACGCATCCACGAACTCCCGAACCAAATCACGTCCACATTTAGAATGAGGAGCATCATATGAATTTAATCCGCATGTATCATAAAGCGAAAATCCATCATGGTGACGAGTTGTTAATGTAATATATTTGCACCCTGCATTTTTCGCTGTCTTTACTAATTCTCTTGCCCAATCCTCTCTCGGATTAAACTGTTTTGTCAGTAACTCATATTCCCCATCTGCAATATGAAGACTGTGTTTGGCCCATTCTGCCGTTCCGAGTATACTATATAATCCAAAATGTACAAACATACCAAACCCTAGAGTTTCAAAATCTTTAATATATTGTTTTATAATCATTATCTTGGCCCCTACTTAATTTTTGCAGAATATCGCATCACACTTGTTCCATTGTGATTTGTTAAAATAGAGAATGAATCACCTTTGATAATATTAGGTTGCTCATCAATCTCATCTGACACCATTGCCATATAATGATTTCCAAATAATTCTCCTTCATGTTCTACTGTTATTGGCTCACTCCAGTGAAGCAAATCTTTACTCGTGCGCACTTCCATTACATCGGCAACAAGTTGGGTATTATTACCAAAATTAATCGGTGATGATGTCATGAAATATGTATCGTACTTCTTCGAATAAACAGCTCTTGCATGCCAAGAATTAAGGATAATCGGTGTCTCTTTTCCAAGATTGCCTGCTTCACAAAATTCGCCATTATAGTATTTCACAAAATCTCCCATAACTCCGTCTGTGCGCTTCCTAGTACGTGCTACATAGGTATCACATCTCTTCCAACAACTTTCGTTTGTTTCTACATAAATGATGTTATAGAAGATGTATATATACTCTCCGTCAGGTTCGATATATAGAGAAAAATCTCCACTTCCAAGGCTGACAAGTCCTGCCTTCTGTCCTAGCGCATTTCCTGCGCCTGGATTATACATTTCTGTAAAGCAAACGTTCTCTGCTGTCAGTACCCAACGGTCAAAGGTCCAATTTCTTCCCTCATCATCCGAATGCATCAGACCAATATGGCGAAAATCCGAATCATAATGCGGTGTTTCGCACGGGCCTAATGCATCATAGGCAGTTCCTTTTCCGTTCCATCCACCTTCATTATGAAAGAAACAAAAGAACCGATGCGTATTGGGGCAAATATATAATCCAAACGGCCAGATACTGCCACGTGGTTTGACACCTTCCGGATAACGAATTCCAGAAAACGCATATTCTGCATGTCCGACGCAGAAATTAGTCTCAATCGGATAAACCTCTTTCATATCATCCAATGTTGTACCACAGAACATTCCGATATGTCCCATATGGGAATGTCCGCTTATGGCCCAAAGTTTCCCGTCTATGTCACGATACATCGGCGTTGTTCCGTCCTGATAAACACCAATGCTATTGTGAAACGGTGTGTTCTGCTTTTCACCAATTATTAATTTGTGATTATTAAAAAAGTTTTCCATAACGAACCTCCTATCGAGTCCTAGATTGTAATCTTACATTTATAATTACCCATGGTCTTGCCAGCCTCTGCTCCGAGTTTTTCTAATCCTTTGGCACTATAATGACCGGCTACATACGGGTTCATATATTCTGGAATTTTATTTAACTTTGTTGCTATGTCCGTAAGCATCAGAAAATCACTGTTTTCCCTGCAAATTTCACTCTGTGCATCAATAATTTGCCAATCTTTCTCATCATTTGTAAAACATCCCACACGGATAATACTAAATTTGTCAATTCCAAAATCCGATTTCAGAGCATTGTTTAATTGAAGAAGCCTTTCTTTATAGGTCTCTTTACTCACTCCCGCGATGGCATCACTCTCACCTTGCAACCATACGAAGAACACATGTTGAATTTCATATTCCTTCTCTACACAAGCAATAGCCGCCTTCGTTTTCTCGAAAATCGCTTTATATCCTTCGGTTCCTGGAAGCCACTCGTGAATCTGTGTACTCCCTTTCGCTACAGGAACCGCCAACACCTCTGTATCTGTCTTACTTTGTGTAAGATATGCTCTGCAAAATTCTGGAACAAGATTGGTGTTGCCTTCGTGCGATGCAAGCAAAACAAAGGTATCCAATATCTCCTTGAGACCCATCTGACTTAGTGCCTCTAAACCAGTATTTTCTGCATTTCTATCATATGGGATATTCTCGCCAACTGGATTCTGAAGTGGAACCTTTTTCTCCTCTAACCATTTATATTCATAGGCATGTTCCACCACATCCGTATTCGATAAAGCTTCCGTCTGACCTTGCATATTACTTTGTCCACCAAAGATAATAAGATCTATTTGCCGCATTTTTCCATCCTCATTTCATATACTGTTATTTTACTCTGTAATATTCAAGTACATCCCAATCAAGTTCAATACCCAGACCTGGTCTTTGTGGAATCTGTACATATCCTTCGCTGTCGATTTCAAAGATTGGTTTTGTCAGTTTCTGACGAAGTTCTGTATCCTGTTCACAGAATTCCAAATACCATGCTTCCGGTAATGATGCAATGTATTGCAAGGTTGCTGCCATTAAGATATTTGTCTTAAATGCATGTGGTACTACTGTCAACTTGCGAAGCATTGCCATATCTGTCAACTTCTTAGCAACAGTCAGACCACCGCAACGGCTGAGGTCTGGTTGTACAATATCTACACAACCATTTCTCAAAAGGTCATCAAATTCAAACATGGTTCCCACTTCTTCACCACCGGAAATGTGACAGTTTGTACGTTCACGCAAGTAGCGATAGCTTTCCAAATCATCTGGACGGAATGGTTCTTCAATCCAGAATACATTTTCTTTTTCAAATTCTTTCGCTGTTGCTACTGCCATCTTCACGTCTTTCCAAAGCATACCGATATCAATCATCAGTTCTTTGTCATCACCGAGATGTTTTCTTGCCCAACGTACTAGTTGTGCATCTTTCTTATAATCCTGTGCAAGAGCTCCCCAGCCAAGCTTCATTCCTTGATATCCGCGGTGCATATGCTGGTCTACCAATCTCTTAATTCCGTCTTCTGTATCCGGCATTAATACGCTGCAGTATGCCTGAATCTTTGTACGGAAAGTACCTCCGAGAAGTTTACTAACCGGAAGACCTAGTTTCTTACCAATTGCATCCCAGATAGCCATATCAATACCACTCATGGCATGAATCACAACGCTTCTACGTCCATAGTAATAACTCTTTTCAAACATTTTGTACCAGATTTTTTCCACATCAAATGCATCTTCACCAACAATAACGTCTCTTAAACCGATGCATGCCATATGTGATGCCGGAGATTCAATAATGGATTTTACAACATATGGGTTGGAATCCACCTCACCGATACCGGTAATTCCTTCGTCTGTATGTACTAAAATAACTACGGTGTCCTGACTTCCGTCACCAATCATTTCAATATTTTTTTGTTTCAAAATAACTGCTTCTACATTTGTGATAATCATGTTCTTCACCTCTTATTTTTATTTCCAAGGATAAACCACAATCTTAATTGGGTCTTCCTTTTTGTTCTCTAATACTGCAAACCCATCCTCAATCTGCTCTAATGGGAAAGTATGTGTAACCATGTTTTTTAAGTTCACCCGACCTCCTGCAACTAACTTTAACAATGGTTCCCATACATAAGGATTATTCTCTACGCCGTGTACTTCTAACTGTTTCATAATAATCGTTTTAATTGGAAATTCCATACTTGCACTTTCTGCAGGTAAGCCATATAACACCACACGACCACCATTCGCAGCAATCTCAACCGCTTCATCAATGATATTCGTAGCACCAGTGGTATCACACACAAGTCCAGGACCATTGCCGTTAGTCAGTTCCAAAATGCGTTCTTTCGCATTTTCCTCTGAACTACAGATAATCTCATCTGCACCAAACTCTAAAGTTCTTTCTAAACGCCTTCTGTTTCTAGCTACTGCAATCACTTTTCCTGCTCCCAAGGCTTTTGCGGTCTGAATAAATGCAAGTCCTGCCGGTCCCACACCATAGACAACCACCGTCTCTCCCATGCGAACACCCAGCCGCATAAGTCCTCCAGACGGACAAACCACACTTTCAAAAATAGCCGCTTCCTCATCTGTTACTTCATCCGGTATTGGTATGACATTTTTGGCCGGTGCTTTTATGTACTGTGCATATCCGCCGGAATGTGGGGCCGTCCCGATTTCCTCTCGATTGGCACATAAATGACGATTGCCTTTTCGACACGCCTCGCATACGCCGCATCCAACAGAAGTCTCTACCAACACTCGCTGTCCAACCGGAATACCACTGACCCCAGGTCCCAGTTCCGCTACTTCGCCACAAATTTCATGCCCAAGTATGTGCGGCGGTTTTCCATAAAGGAACTGTCCTGTATACACGTGCAAATCTGTCATACAAAGTCCTGCGGCACGCACTTTCAGTAGCACTTCTCCTTCACCGATTACCGGTATTGGAACTTCTTTTACTTCCATTTTGCCGTAATCCGTCCACACTGCTGCTTTCATTCTTATCCTCCTCTATGTATCCCCTATTACTTAATTGTTTTTAAAATTTCTTTCATGCGGCATTTTACTACCTCATATTCTCTCATACGGTCACCGGAAACCGCCTGCATATAGGTACCAAAACTCATGGTGCCTGATGCTTCTCCTAACATACGATATCCCAGCGGATATGGTATAGAGCCTGCCAACGATGCCAGTTTCACTACAATCTCCTGATACTTCAAGCCCTGCTCATTTTTCAGATTTTTATATACATTTGCAATTAAATCCGGATAGAGATATCCAATAGCCGTAAAACTTCCGTCCGCACCGCAGTTTACTAATGCATAAATGCTTTCATCCGAACCGGTAAGCACCGCAAAATCCTTTCGCACTTCGTTACGCAATGTAATCTGCTGCATGATCTGAAGAACATTTCCACTACTGTTTTTGATACCATGAATACGTGGCAATTTCAGCAATTCCTGATATACATTCATAGAAATACCACTGGTACACTGTGGTATCTGGTAAGCAATAATCGGTAACTTTCCAGGTGCTGTCGCAATCTCTGTATAGAAATCCAGTACGTCATTATCACTGAGCGGAAAATAGTATGGTGGTGCTACCAGAGCTCCGTCTGCTCCTAATTCCTCTATAAATTTTAAAAGTTCTTTCGTCTCGTGACAATTGGCTGCTGTCGCTCCACAGATGAAATCTTTTCGTCCTGCAACCACCTTCTTGGAAAAGGTCATGATTTCTCTTGTCTCTTCACGGGACATGTATGTAAACTCTCCGGTAGAACCACAAACAACCACACCTTGAATACCGGAATTACACACAACCTCTAACTGTTTCTTCAGTTCCACATAATCCACTTTGCCATCCGGTTTGAATGGTGTCAGAATAATACCATAAGCCCCCTGGAATCTTGGTTTTGTCCCTTGATTTCCCTTTCCTGTCATGGCCTTGATATCTTCCAAGGAAACATAAGTCATAAATTTCCCATCCGGACTATTTACCACCAACCCCTGCATAGAAGGCTTGTAGCTTTCCTTAATCCGTTTTTCCAGCTCTCTCTCATCTACTTTTCCGTATTTTAGCGGAGCTGTAACTACTCCATATCTGCCCTTTAAATTAATATGTTCTTCTAATCCTCTGTTAAGCAATGATAAAGTCCTCCAATCTCGTTGTATATTCAAAAACATTTACCCCGCCATCCTTTGTCACGCGATAATTGTTCTCTATTCGCATCCCAAATTTATCTGGAAGATACAGACCGGGTTCTAACGCCACCAGCATATCTTCCTCCAATACCGTCTCACTTTCTGCAACGAAATACGGTTCTTCGTACCAACTATGACCCAATCCATGTCCTGCATGATGCACCAAGCCTTCGTACCCTTCTTCCTTGAGGCGACCATCCACATATCGGAAAATATCTCCTGCTATGGTGCCAGGTCTTAACATTTCCTTTGTCTCCTCCAGAAGCCTGCACAAAAGCAGATATACTTTTTTCTGTTCTTCCGTAGGTTCTCCGCAAATAAAGGTACGTGTGGTATCACAATACACTCCATTGTATGAACAAAGGGCATCTACAATAATGGTATCGCCTTTTTCAATCACCTTGTCCGTAGCTGGTCCTTCAATTTCACAAGTCCGTTTGCCCGAAATAAAATCTCCTTGATAAAGAGCCTTTCCATCCGTATTGGCCATATAAGTATCTATCACCTTCTCGTAGAGTTCCTTTTCTGTACATCCGGATTGAATCTCTCTACGTATGCGGTCATAGGCTTCTATATTTAAATGCTTTACTCCTTTATACTGTTCAAGAGTTTTAACATCTAGTTTCATTGTATCCTCTCCTCAAACTTCTTTTGACTGTTAGAAAGAAACTTTTGTGTCTCGGAATGCGGATTGGCTATCACGCAGGAGGCGAACACTGCACATGCATCACTATTCTTCACAGTTTCCACAGCCGCTACTATAGAAGCAACATCACCTCGAATAAAAACTGTAACTCGTCCCAATCCAAACACAGTCTCCCAAGAAACATACTCGACTTCAGCAGTTTTTAGCATCATATCTATAGCACAAATCGCATTCGCGCTACCTGTAACTTCTATGATTCCTATTGAATTTTTCATAAACTCACCTCTAAATATCTGAATAATCAAGCATCTTATTTATATCAAATGTGGGAGCTGCAATAACAGAATGTGTACCTACTTTTGAAATCTGGCTTACCCCTTCAACTGCTGCCTCCATTGCCGCTTGAACAGCTGAAACATCTCCTCGCATCTTAATACAGACATTACACCCTTGTCTTGTCCGTTCCATGGATTCTATTACTACATTTCCTGCTTTAGCCGCAATATCAATTGCTACAAATGCTGCACACACACCATCAACCTCTAAAAGTCCAACAGACTTCCTACTCTCCACGTCACTCACCTCTACTGCAATCCTGATACTGGAAAATCTACTCTATGAATCAACTTATCGATTCTGATTTTAGCCAAAACCTTCTTATAATTTGTCGCTACCTTCTCATGACAACAAGGTTTGTGCCCATCTGCCGGATATAAAATATAAAACATATTCGGTTTCATTTGTATTTTACTTCCGCACCCTTCCATGAGTTCTAAATCTTTTTCCTCATCGAATGGTACTTTTGTATCTAAATCTGTGATATCCGCATACTCTACATATTCCGTACCGGAAACAAGTACTTGAATATCAATATATTTTCTATGTACTTCAAAATCGGCTTCTTCGAACGGACGTGTCATGCCTTCTTGTACCAAGACAAATCCATTCTCTAACGGATATTTCCCTGCCGGGATATTCTCCTTTTTTACTTTTTCTACAAATCTCATTACTTCGTGAATTTCCGGAACATTTCTAGAATACTGTCCGAAACGTTCCATACGGTCTACGATCATAGTCTCTCTCCCTCTTCACTTTATATTTATCTTGCTTTATGTCTTAGCACCCTACCTGAACGTGCTCCCGTATGTTCGCCTTTTGCAATCACTGGTACTCCGTTGACAATAACATAGTCCATACCGGTACAATATTTATTCAACTGTACAAAATCAGCGTGCATTTGTAATTCCTCCATGTCAAACACATTGATGTCCGCATAATACCCTTCTGCAAGCACACCACGTTTTCTTAACTGGTAATGCTGTGCTGGGATAGAAGATACCTTCATGAGTGCCTTTTCTATTGGGATAGCCTTTAAGTCACGAACATAATGCGCAAAGAAGTACGTCATACTCATATAGTTTTGAAGATTTGCAGTATTCTCTGCCAACGGACCATCCTCTACAGTCACCATAGAATCCGTCATCCACAAGTAAATTGGATCCTTCACCACGCTGTCGATCATCGTCTGCTCACGGAAGCCAATGCCTTGCATGAGGCATAAATGCGCATCATTCATCGTTGGAGCCATCTGCATTACATCTAAAAATACATCCGCTGGCTCTTTGCCTGCTTGTGCCACCAATTCACTAAAAGGTGTAACTGCAATTTCCGGCGCATATGGTGGTTGAATATATAACAGTCGCTCCCATTGACCGTTGGCTAAATAACGCCAATATCTGCACAAATCTGCCTTTACTTTTTCGCGTCCCTCTGGGTCAGCTAAGATTGCTTTTGCACTCTCCCAGCCTTCGGCGTAAAGCCATGGTGGCAACATAGCATATGCATCTCCGGTATTAAAACAAGTAGGAAGCATATCAGTATACACATTTAAATGTTCCTTCTCCCTTGCCTGCTTCAGCATGTCCATACCACGCCACAAATATTCCTCCGGAATACCGTTATCGTACTTTACATTCAAATGCGAAATTGTTCCCCGAAGTCCCGTCATTCGGATGACATTTAGAAATTCCTCTATAGCCTCAAACAAGTATGTACCTTCATCTCGCATGTGGGAGCAATAATTGGCATCGTATTCAGCTACAATCGCCGCCAAACGCTCCACTTCTTCCGGACGGGATACAATTCCCGGTGCAAACTCAAGCCCCGTTGAGAATCCAATAAATCCTGCTTCCATTGCCTCCCGTAAAAAGCTTGCCATAATCTCGAATTGTTCTTCTGTATATTCAGTAGTATGTAAATCAGCTATAATACGCAAATCATTATGTCCACACAGCCATGCCGTGTTGATGGATGCCCCCATCTGCTCCGCCTTATCTAATGTTGCAGCCATGCTACCCTTTGGATAATGTGGTCCTGTAAGGTTATACACACAATCAATACCTTTAGATTTCTCGTCATACTCTACGCCGTCCATCAACGTTCGCATAGAAAACCCGCAATTACCAACAATCTCGGTTGTAACCCCTTGCCTAACTGCACTATGTGCCTCTGGATTTCCCCAAATGGTCTGATCGGAATGAGTATGAGTGTCAATAAAACCTGGTGTTACATATTTGCCGGATGCATCGATTTCTAGTTTTCCCAGGACACCACGCAAATCACCTATGTAGTCAATTTTATCGCCTATTACGGCAATATCTGCATAATATGTATCTCTCCCTGTGCCATCCACAATCGTACCATTTCGAATAATGATATCCGGTGTTTTATTATAATAAGCCATATTCTCAAAACCTCTCAATCTCGCAACTATCTGCCCTCCCAAGAAATGTGAAGTTTGAAAACAAACTCACTCTCTCCCGGTATTGCAGATTCATATCCTCTTTGGGCTGCGCGGTCTACTGCATCAAGCGGAATCGTACACGGTTCCGGTGTAATACTATACAAATCTTGAAATTTTCCATTATTAAGCCAGATACCAAAATACGGTATCTTTTCCGGATCCAGTTCAAATGTTAGTTTACTTCCGTCCGTGTAAGATAAACCAAAACGTCCTTCAGGCATCGGCTGCATATAATAATACTTATAAGCAGCACCCTCTCCAGGCTCATGCCCTGTCAGACAATCAACAGGTAGTTCCTCTTGCTGAAACCCTTCGGTAGCAAACATAAGCTCCGGAATCGTCTCTTCCGAATACGAAGTAAATACCTTTGCGCCATCCTCTCCCTGCAACATAATGTGTGCCGCCCATAGGAATGGAAACGAACTTTTACCTGTGTTACGATAAATATATTCTATATCTATCCCTCCATCTTCCGTAGCCCAAACAGACTTCTCGTATTCAACTGGAAAGATTTTGGATGTTGCACGAAAAACAAGCTTTTCTCCATCTCTATGGACGACATATGACAATCGACAGACTTCTCCGTGATCAGGATAAGGAATTCCCTTGTATGCTCCATCCGACAATACAAACGGGTCAATCGTCGGAAACATATCGTCAAATCCACTACACTCCGCTGCGCAGTAATCACCTGTATATTCCAGAACCTTATATTGTTTTTCTTTTCTGACAACCAGTAACTCTTTACCACTTTCCTTCACGCGAAGCGATGCCATTTTTGCACCATCTTCCGGAAGAAATGTTGCAATCAATGAAGTGCTTTCAACTACCTCTGCCGGTCGGTCTTTGTAGTTTGGCATATCACATTTTCCTCCTTATAAACACGGTAACAGTATTAACTTTTTACATAAAATTTCTTCAAATCGTATGTCTGATGTGCTTGCGGACTCACATTTCCTTCCCATGTACCATATAGCATATAAGTTCTCGGCGACACTGAGCCTTCTCTTCCATTGATATAATGGTGCGGCCCATATAGATTTCGATTATGTACTACATAACGTACCTCTACACGATTCATCCCTTTCTTCGCCACATGAGAAATATCTAATTCCTTTTCAAAGAGCAACCTGCCTGCCGACTCTCCATTAACAAACACTTCTGCAACATGGTAATCACCTGGTATACTAAGCAGCACTTGTGGACTGTCAAATATCATTTGCTTACACACCCGCAATTCTCCTGCAAAAAACGGGAAACCATCTGTCGTAGGTTCCGTTACACCTGTCGGTATTTCTCCGATATAAAAGTCATTGCCTCGAACCCAACAGGAATCGTTAGTTTCTTCGTATTTATAAGAAGGATAAACACCAAAGTTTCCTTCCAAATAAATCGGCTCTAGTTCTGAATCATAAGTTAACATGTTTCTGAGAGATTCTGCGACATTTTCACCAAAAAGTGCATAATGTACAAATGGATTTTCATACCAATTTGTTTCCAACACGTACTCGTTCTTTCCTTCTCTAATGACCTTTGAAACATCGTAGCATCTCACATATTTTTCCTGTGTAGCAATACTTACCGTAAGCGCAACTCCGTTTAAGGATGATTGCACATCGTAAGTATCATTATATTCCGTTCGTAAATATATCTCCTGTGGTACAGTTTTAACCTGAAACTCATATTTGAAGAAGATTTTTCCTTGGAATTTTTCTTTTACTAATTTTTCAAACAGCGCAACATAAAGCCATGGCTCTGAGTAATGCTCACCGTCTGTCGAATAAGAAACTTTATCTATGACAAGATTGTTTTTATCCCATGTTATCTTATCCTTTTCCAACCTGAACTCATAAGATTGTAGTTCACATCTTTTTTCTGCATTCTCTGATGAGAAAAACAACACCGCATCCTCTCCAGGCTTTAGTGTAATAGTGAGGGGCACACAGGTCGAAGTTTCATCCACTAAATTCACCCTCTTAAAAGAATGAACATCTGCTCCACAGTCAAAGGTCTGTTCATAGGTGTTTGTTTCAGAGCCATTGATGACATAGAGATATTTCATATTGTCATAAGTACGATATGTGGCGTAAATCGCTGTATCCGGATTAATATTTCGGAAAGGCTGTGCGTCTAAAATATCCTCTAAAGAGCATGTACTTTTCAAGTAATCATACTTATATTCACTTGCTTCACGATAAGATGGTCTGTCACCAAGCAATAAAACTTTTCCGCCATTCTTTACAAATGCATGTATCAGTTTTTCTGTGCTCTCATCCATTGTAATAATATGGGGAATTACTAAGAAGTCATATTTGCATTCTCCGCAGCCAATTTGCGTACCCTCCACAAATCCATGTTTCGCAAGCAATGTTTCATCAAGAAAATGATATTCAACATTACGCGATGATAATACTCTACAATCTGCCAGAAAAGTTTTATCAAATTCTGCGATTCCAAATCCTTCCTTTTTCAGTTCTCGCTTATAATCAAAATAAACACTACGCATTGGATGCAGCATTGCTACATTTATATGCTGTGCACCCTCTCCCAATAAGTATCCGAGTCTTGTGAAATACTTATTAAATGGCTGAAAAGCTTTGCATACCCACGGATTAATTTCTGAATAATGTGCCGGATAATCGTATTTACGTGTGCCTCGCTCCGAAACTGGAATTAGATGATGACACATCATATTAACACCGTTTACATACTGGAAGCCTGCAATACGTTTCAAATCTGCTGGTGATAGATCCCAACCTCCACAGCCAAAGGTTTCAGTAATCACCTGTTTTTTGCCGAGCTGTGCAGCAACACTTCCTACTTGCCTCGGCGAAATTTCGCCTACGCGAAGACTGTTTTTTCCCAACCAATCTATACCCGGTATATGTTCATACTCATAAAATGGCATTACACCTGCACAGCACATCATCTGACCGCCAAGCGAGGTTTCCTCTATATAATGGCCTGTCAGTTTGACATTGTTTTCTTCGCACCAACCATACACCTTTGATGCGTAATTTTTAAGCATCAATTCTTGCATCGCTTTCCAATAACGATATCGAAAGCTTCGATACCCTTCTTTTTCAACAAATAGTAAACCTAAAAAATCCAAAATATCTTCATTATATGTTTCATGCCAATATTGTTCTAACATGACTGTGTATGGTGTACTCTGCCTTTGATACTGTGGCTCATCTGTAAAGAATCCCTCAATGTTCTCTGCAAACTTGTCACCGAAGTGTTTTCTATACTGTTCGTGGGTTAATGCAATGAATTTATCAACAACCTCCGGATTAAGAATATCTGCAGTGGATGTAGCACTCTTAATGTATAAATTCAAATAAGTAGCTTCTGCTTCCGTTTCTTCATTTAACACTCGACAAAGCTCATTCTCTCGTAGTAAATAACTCACCGTAGCATTCGCATCATATACACCTGTCTCAAACAAAATAAATTTGTCTCGATTTTCTTCCTCTTCCAAAAGTTTGCCGCCGGCAAATCCGCTCGGCCAACCATTTTCATCATATGCCCAAGCTTTCATTCCCAATTTGACAGCTTCTTTTGCACATATGTCAATACATTCCATCCATTCATCAGACAAATATTCCGTTTGAAGACCAGAACGTGCATGCATAAAAAATCCACCAATTCCATTTTTATACATCCATCTTATTTGCTTGACCAATGCTTCGGAATCTAATTTATCATTCCACGACCAAAAGGGAATAGGTCGATATGATTTGCATGTATCTGTTTCAAAATATTCTTTAAGTTTTTGCATTCTGTTATCTCCTTGCCAGCACAGTGAAGAAGTACTCCACTACATTGTGAACATTCATATTTGGAAAGACAAATTCACTTTATTCAAATACTATCAGCGCACTATCTCCCGCTGCAAATGTAAGTTCAAGACTATCTGTTGCTACATGGCTTGTTTCTGCATTTTGAATAACTGTCACGTTATATGTATCCTGGAACGAAAGCGTAATGTTTTGTGCGTATTCAATATCATAATTCACTACATATAAAGCAGTCTTTCCGTAATAATTGAAGCAACCAATCAGACTATCGCCTTTCACGCTCTTAAGTTCACGCCAAGAATCGCCTTCTATAAGATATTGCGATTCTCCCATATGTTTTTCTGCCAAGTCACCTGTAGCAATCACACCCTTATTGACAGAATTCATTAACACTTCATCCACTGCTGCTATCTGTGCATTCATCGCCTGTGCATAATAATACCAACGATTTATATTTCCCGCAGCACCAATTATTCCATTTCTCTCGAAATCATAGTATTCCGTTTCTGCCCATGCAAACCACTCTGGCTGTATGAGAGGAAAATATTGTATACCTTTTGCACCGAAGGCTAAGGCAGTACCTACATTCCAATAAAACGAACCCTGTGATGGGAAGTAGCCATCAGAATCAAAACGTGCTCTGGAATCATTCCACTGTGCACCGCACTGGATATATGACCAGAACGGGATTTTGTTTGCTTCAGCAGCCTGTCGAATCATAGTAAGATTTGAAAAATACAGTTCTGCTGCATCATAATTGTCACCACCATCAAATGGATAGTGGTCATAGGAAATCATCGCTGGCGAACACATCTCAATGTATGCTGCCAAATACTTCTGATACGCTTCCTTCGTACTAACCCAAGAAGGCAGCAGATTACCATAGGCAAAGAATCCTAGTTCATTGATTTTCTGAAAACTAGGTGCATAAACAGTTATATCACGGCTTATATCTGAATCTTGAGTTAACTCTGTGTAAGATGGCTCATCTATAATGTAATTTCCAATATATGCCGGATACCCAACGTATTCCATCAAACAAGAATCTACATCTTCCACCGTTTTGATATATGATTCTTGTCCAACAATACGATCATCATCTACCAGTACGCCCAAACCATACTTTTCTCCCAGTTCCAGCATTTTAATTATTTCTTCGCTATAATTAGACCATGTGAACATTGATTTTCCAAGAATATTAATTCCAGAATCTGCCATCAGTTGAAAAAACTCATCTGTCAACGTATATGGTAAATTATTTCCCTCATGTGAATATATTCTTTCATGTGGAGTATAATATCCCATAATAGGCATCACATCTTTTCCTCCGATAAAATCGAAACTGTAACTAGCTACTTCTTCGATTTCCATTGGCTCAATCTTTACTGCCTGCTCCTCAACTGTTTTAGAAGTACATCCCGCTATAGTTGTTAACATCGTCGCAATAAGGAGAACGCTAAAACTACGAGTCAAAATTTTACTTTTTTTCATCTTTCAATATCTCCTTTCTTGCATCTTTCTTACCTTTCGCATTGAAAATGACGCCAATCAGAATGAGTATTAATGCACCTGTTAAACAACCAACTACGATATATAATCCATACTCTGGTTTTTTGTTTTCTTCAACTGTTACTTCTTCACGGAATACTAACTCTTGTTCCGCCTCAGTCAGAACATAATCTTCTACTGTCATAACAGATGACTTGTATTCTACCTCTACCAGTTTCGGATTCTCATCCAGATTTGTAAGTTTAAAATTATCAATTGCAAAGTTTCCGCTGCCTGCTGCCCAAATTCTAACATATCCTAATTTGTAATCTTCATACTCCGCTTCTGCAATAGTAGTATACTTTGTTCCTGTCAACGGTTTTACCTGTATTACAGCATGCTGGTCGATAACAGTAAGTTTTATAGAATATCCGGTATTCATTGAATCACTACCTGCTAATCCAGTTAATTGCAATTCATTATAATCTGCTTCCCATATTTTTTGTATATGGCTCTTTGCATAGGTTGTCTGGAACATGAGGAGATCCGTAGTTGACAAGTAGCCACCATTTGTCGGTCTTTCCATTTCCTCTCCAAAACAAAGACATACTTCAGAAGTTGCTTTCACCCGCAACTTCTCCTCTTCATACACATTGCTTTTTTGGAAGAATGGAATATCAAAGGTCAATTCAAAGTTCGAATATTGCATTTTTGTTCCAAAGTATGCTTGTCCTACATTTCGGAACATCAGAACCTTACTTCCATTATATTCCTCAATTTTCATACCTGAATTAACAATACCGTTTGTGTTGAACATGTGAGCTCCCAAAATATTGGTATTCCATTCACCTGACTCAAAATCCTCATCAATGTTTACATTTTCCGGACGTTCATAAGAGTATACCTTTAATACAAGTTCTGATGCTGTAAACCCGCAAGAGCCCGTCTGCAAGATACCAAAACGTCCTTCCCCGCTAACCGGAAGTGCTTTGGAGCAAAGCGTTTTCCCATTGATACTCACACTCAAGACACCTGAAACTGAGATGTCTGCTTTTAACTTAAAATTAGAATTCCTAGAAATTCCACATGACATTTTTTCAAGTATTGTTTCAGCTCCGCTTTCACTATAAGCAATAATTGACATTTTAATGCCATTTTCACTTGTAAAAACAAGCTCTACATTTCCAACTGAGCCGGATTGTCCATCAATACTATCCAAACCAAATGCAAAAATAAACTGCTCCCCTTGTGGAAGGTTTGTAAAACGCAAATTCGTCGTTAATTCCGTAAGCGTTTTCAGCCCATCACTTCGTGTTGCAATTTGCTTTGAGATAATCTTTGTATATTTCGTACTGCTCTTTGCCGGCACCACAAGTTTCTCGCCTTCGATTACAATATTATTATCCGTAAAGTTCCACTGGGCATTATTTAATCCACCCTCTGTCATATAAGAAGAAGTTACTGTCCTCTGTCCCGCAAAGACATCTATAGTATTCACGCTGCTTACCAGCAGCATGAATACAAATAAAAATATAAATTTCGATAATTTATTCTTCATAAATCTGTACCTCATTTAATATTTGGTAACCATGTTTTATCATATTGCTCATCAATTTTCTTAACCACTTCATCCCATAACTGGTCTGCAGTTTTACGACTGCTACTATTATTCGTACAAAGCGGAGTAATATAATCGATATCTGCATATGCTTTTGCACCGCCGTCAATGAAAATCTTATGCCATTTTGCATTCACGCTATTAACCAAAACTGAAGCCGTTTCTGCCAAGTGATATTGACTCTGTTCAAATTCAGTGAAACTTGATGTATCAAAACTCTCACCTGTACTCAAACTAATGGCTTTTGGTATTCTATTTGTTTCATGATAAATCAATAAGCCTTCATCTGAATGCATAAACTGAATAAATTTCTTAGCTCCTTCAATATTGTCTGAATACTTTGGAATAAACATGCCGTGCTCAACCAAATTCTGATAAACCATGCTACGAGCTTCAAATACTGTATTCCAATCTTCCGCAGAGATGGTAGCTCCATCCACCAGATAACCGTCACCTGACGCAAAATCCGTCGCCTGTTTTTCTCCGTCTAACACCATATCAACAGCTGTGATCACTTCTCTTAACAAATAATCATTGTTAACAGTAGAAAGATTGTTTACGATAGAGGAAAGAACTGGCATACGCATCATAGCAATTTTTTCTGTTCCTCCAACAGTAGCCAGCTCATTTCTAAGCCATGAACCATTGAACATCATCGCTGCTTTATCATTTACAAATTCCGTTTGCACCTCTGTATGCGTTTTTGTGTTTGAACCAGTCAACACATACTCTGGTGTAACAAATTTCCCCAATGCTTCCAATGCAAAATAACGGCCATCCTTTTTCAGCAAGACAGCTTCACTCGGAGTATTTCCGTTTTCATCCATGCAGGCATAAAAGTTATTTAGATAATAATCAAATCCATCATATTGAGCCTGATAATAATTGGTAACCTGATCATAATATCCTCTGTTGGTAAAGTGGCACAACGGAGTAATTCCATTGTCAGATAATTGATCACAAACAATTGCCAACTCATCCGTTGTTCTTGGAAGCTGCGTAATGTTTGCCCGCTTAAATAAATCTATACTATATACCAGACTAACTACTCCTCCACCATAATACAAACTGGTAACACTGCCATCTTCATTCGTAAGAGAATCCAATAAAGCTGCATTATATTTTTCTTTGATTGATACCGATTCACCTTCCACTGTAGAATCCAGCACATCATTTAAAGTAACATGATTCTCAGATTCAGCTAATATACTTTTATCACGAATAGTCATATAGAGGTCTGTCTTATCAATGTCCTCCATACCTAACGCGGCGTTCACGCTTGACCTACTTGATGATGCCTCGATGGTAACTTTATATTCCGGATATTTTTTCTCGAACGCTTTTACAGTTTCTTCTAGCCATTCTACACCGGTTCCCGAATTCCAGTAGGCAATGACAATTTCCGTCTGTCCGTCCTTAAGTACTACTTCTTTGTTATCATTACCGCTTTTCGGACCACAACCTGTAAAACTGGATACAATCATTGCTGCTCCTAAAAATAACGATACTATTTTTTTTCCAATCTTCATTTCACTCTTATCTCCTTTTCACTATCCTTTAATTCCGCCAACCGATACGCTAGTTGTAAGTGTTTTATTGAATACAATGTATAGAATTAATGCCGGTACAGAGACCACAAAACATGCTGCAAACAAAAGGTCTAATCTTACACGGAATATCATTTCTTTATTAAACTGATAAATTCCAACCGGAAGTGTCGGCAAGTCCGCCAAATAAATCAATGCATTCTCATAATTATTCCAAGATGCGAGCCATGTTGTAAGAAACATGGCTGTAAACAAAGGTTTAATCTGTGGAAACATGACCATTCGGAATGTTTGGAAATCATTAGCTCCATCCATCTTCGCTGCTTCCATATACGTTGACGATATTCCCTGTATGTAAGCACGGTAATACAGAAATCCACTCGTAAAGCCTGACATACTAATTAAAACGTGTGCATAACTGTTCGTTAAGCCAAAATTGTGAATAATTTTATAAGTTGCACCAGCGCTTCCATATAATGGAAGTGTCATCATAATCAAAATAATGGTATATACTAAATCTGCACCTGGAAACCTATACTTCGTACAGGCATAAGCAAACCTTACAACCGTATATTGTTGTAAAAAAGCACCAACAATTGAAAACCATACACTATTAAACAACATTTCCAAAAAACCATGTCCGTTAACCGTAAACACCTCAGCAATTTCCAAATAATGAGACCATATAGGCGTTTCAGGAAGCGAAAATGGATTAAGAACAATCTCTGTGTGTGTCTTAAGACTGCTCAGAAACGTCCATACAATAATATATACATAACTTGCTGCTACTACTGCAAATATCAACGACACAAAACAGTACAACGCTTGTTCTGCAGGTGACTTTCTTTTTAAGTTTTTAGATATCATACAATCACCTCCTAAAATTCCACTTCATTGAACATTTTATCTGTCAGCTTTCTAATCGATAACGAAATAGCTATTGCAATTACTGTCGTGAGCAAACCAACTGCCGACAAATAATTATAAACGTTGCTGGTATAATTGCTTCCTGAACCTTGTAACAGTGTAATATACATCCACGCATTTAATGTCATGGTTCCAAATCTTCCTTCTGTCAGAAGGAATACAGCACCCGTGGAACCGAATATACCACAGAACATCAGCACCATTTGCAATTGGACCGTCGGCCATACCATCGGCACAATAATTTTTGTAAATTCTGTCCACCATGTAGTTCCATCTACGCGGCCGGCTTCCAATACATCTTCAGGAATACGAGAAAAAGTTCCACCCCAAATAATCAGATCTCCCGGAAAACCAAGCCAAAGCATATGTATCAGTACCACAAGATTTGCAAAACGTTCATCCGCCAACAATTCAGGTACATATCCTAGTTCAAGTGCTTCTCCTATCCATTGTGCGATAAAACCATTTACCCCCACAATTCTCGTAAACATCATTGTTGTACAAATCGAGAATAAAATACTTGGTATAAAAAACAAAATACGATAAATAGCTGCTCCCGGTATCTTCTTATAGAGAAAGTAGGAAACCAGAACCTTGAACGGATAGGAAACAAGCAAAAGTGCAAATGTGATAAAAGTATTCTTAAATGCCGTTCTGATATTGCTTGTTTCCATTGAAAGTTCTTCAAAAAAACGTGTAAAATTATCTAACGACCATACTCCTGCTACATTTGTAAATGCCATAGTAAAAGAAGACACATTGGCGTATACATAAAAAATCAACCACTGAATAACCGGAATCGCAACACAGCTCAATATGAACATCGTCCGGCCCACATTTCTCTTCTTTTTTACTTTATTTTTGACTATCTCTGCCACTCTTTTTTCCTCGCTTAATCATCAAAATACATGCTACACATCCACCTAGTAATATAACCGCACCACTCACAACACCAAGAACAAGTTCCTTGTCTATCGGTTGCGGCAATATTTCATCCTCAGCTGCAAAGATGATTCCTCCACCGTTGGAATATTTTGCATATAAGGTGACGGATTCTGTAACCATGTTATCAAAATTATATTCCGTACCATCAGCCATATACCAACCCAAGAAATCATAACCCTTCAGTGTCGGATTTTCCGGTCGCGTTGCTAAGTAGCCGTTTTCATTTGAGAAACTTTGCGTTTCCACCTTATAATCTGTACCCGTTTCAAACGTCATTTTGTAATTATAAAGACGCACATATTCTTGTCCTTCACTATCCGTAATCTTTGAATACAAATAGTCATATGAATGCTTTGTTCCGTTTACTACTACATTTATATTAGGTAATGAAACAGTATACTTACCTTTAGAAACAGAATCATTATTCACAAATTTGAGCGTCTGATCTTTATCTAATACAAAGTAACTTCCATTAGCTTCACAGTAATAAGTAGCTTCGCACAAACCATAGTCTTCTACAGTTCCTCGCTTTGTTATTGGCACATTTTTATTACATTGCACACCGAGATTATTGTTATTTTCATCATAACACTTAAAATCTGTCAATTTGAAGCTTGCTATTCCACCATTTCCATAATCGCCGAACCACAATGCAAAGAAATTTACTTCTTCACTCCAAGTTATTTTAGCCATAGAATCAAATATGCTTAATGTTGTCACTCCATCTTTCGTCTTCAACACCTGCGTTGTGAATCCGGTTTCCGTACGTTCGATACAGATACGATACCGTGCACCAACATCTAATAGCATAGAAGAATCGGTAGTGCCTCCTTTGTAGTTATTATAATTTAAATGTCCTTTTGTATACGGATAAACACCCATAATACTGCTAGACATGAAGACACCTTCCTGGGTAAGATTGTAATCTGC
>JAZUCE010000167.1:0-18386 GCA_045638905.1 Faecalimonas sp. | reverse complement strand
GAATTCCACGTGTTTTTCTTTTGCAATCGCTCTTGCTTCTTCCAATGTATGAATTTCATTCCAGTCTACGCCTGCATATTTCTTAACAGCGTCTACCATTGTAATTCTTTCAAATGGCTTTCCAAGGTCCATTTCAACACCATTGTAAACAATTGTTGTTGTTCCAAGAACCTCTTGCGCTACATGACGGTAAAGATTTTCTGTTAAGTCCATCATTCCGTTATAGTCTGTATATGCCTGGTATAATTCCATTAATGTAAATTCTGGATTATGTCTTGTATCAAGACCTTCATTACGGAATACTCGTCCAATTTCATAAACGCGTTCCATTCCACCAACGATTAATCTCTTTAAGTATAACTCAAGAGAGATACGAAGTTTGAAATCTTCATCCAATGCATTAAAGTGTGTTTCAAACGGTCTTGCTGCTGCACCACCTGCGTTTGCGACAAGCATTGGTGTTTCCACCTCAAGGAAACCTTGTCCGTCTAAATATCTTCTGATTGCACTTAAGATCTTAGAACGCTTAATAAATGTATCTTTTACATCCGGATTCATGATAAGGTCTACGTATCTTTGACGATAACGCAAATCTGTATTTGTTAATCCATGATATTTTTCCGGTAAGATCTGAAGGCTCTTAGATAATAAAGTTACTTCTTCAGCATGGATGGAAATTTCACCCATTTTTGTGCGGAACACTTCACCTTTGATACCTACGATATCACCGATATCCATTTTCTTAAATGCTTTATACTCTTCTTCACCGATGCAGTCTCTTGCTACATATGACTGAATTGTTCCCTCTAAATCTTGAACATGACAGAACGAAGCTTTCCCCATAACACGTTTAGACATAACACGTCCCGCAATTGAAACCTTCTTACCTTCCATCTCATCAAAATTATCTTTGATTGTCTGGCTATGTGTATCTGCATCATATTTTGTAATCACAAATGGGTCTTGGCCATTTGCCTGCAGTTCAGCTAACTTTTCACGACGTACTTTTCTTAATTGGTTAATATCTTGTTCCTGTACTTGTACATTATTTTGTTCAGCCATGTCTGTTCCTCCTCATCTGCTGTATCTAGATACTTCTTTCTATCTTCAAAACTTTGTACTCAATCACACCAGCTTGAGCTTCAACCACAATTTGGTCGCCCACAGCTTTTCCCAGCAAAGCTATGCCAAGTGGTGATTCATTTGAAATCTTTCCGGACAAGCTGTTTGCCTCAGTAGAACCTACAATCTTGTATTCTACCTCTTCTTCAAATTCCTCATCGTACAATAAAACGGTACATCCAACGCTAATCTTATCAAGATCTACTTCCTCTTCATCTACCACATCTGCATTTTTCAAAATCTTTTCGATTTCTTCAATACGTGCTTCGATATCGCGTTGTTCATCTTTTGCTGCATCATATTCAGCATTTTCTGACAAGTCACCTTGTTCTCTGGCTTCTTTGATTTTTTGAGCCACCTCTTTACGTCTTACCACCTTCAGTTCCTCAAGCTCGCTTTCCAAAGCTCTCAGACCCGTATAAGTAAGAATAGTTCTCTTTGCTGTCATGTTTCGTACTTCCTTTCTGACATATTTTTCCTTCAATATCTTTTTCGATTATCTCGATAAATCAATCTATTCTCACAATTTCAACATTATACATGAATGAGTAATTTATGTCAATCTTTTTTTCAACAACTCATCAAGCTCCTCATAGGACTCCACTGAGTTAATCTCTCCACGCAATTTCGCCGAATTTGAAAGCCCCGTCGTATACCACGCCACATGTTTTCTCATTTCTCGAATACCAAGATAATCGCCTTTGTACTGAATCTGAAGTCTGGCATGACGCAGCATCATTTCTTTCAGTTCCTCGTTGCTCGGCCGCTTCGGCATTTCTCCTGTCCTTTCATATTCCCGAAGCTCTGAGAATATCCATGGATTACCCTGTGCACCACGTCCTATCATAACACCATCGCAACCTGTTTCGCGCATCATAGCCAGTGCACTTTCTCCCGAGGTCACATCACCGTTTCCTATGACTGGAATGGAAACCGCTTCTTTTACTTGACGAATAATATCCCAATCTGCTTTTCCGGAATAGTATTGTTCTCTGGTTCTGCCGTGTACAGCAACTGCTGCTCCACCGGCATCCTCGATAATCTTTGCAATTTCCACTGCATTTATACTCTCATCGTTAAATCCTTTACGAATTTTTACCGTAACTGGTTTTTGAATTGCCTTGACAGTCTTCTTCACAATTTCATGCACCAGCTTTGGCTGGTTCATCAGTGCCGAGCCTTCCCCATTTCTCACAATCTTCGGAACCGGACATCCCATATTAATATCCAGAATCGCAAAAGGTAATTCTTCGATTTGTTTCGCAATCTCACTGATTACGTCCGGGTCAGAACCAAAGAGCTGCAAAGAAACCGGTTCTTCCTCCGGATGAATCTCTAATAGGGCTCTTGTATTTTTATTGTTGTATTGAATTGCTTTGGCACTCACCATTTCCATACATAAAAGACCGGCTCCCTGTTCTTTACAGAGCAAGCGAAATGGCAGGTCTGTTACGCCTGCCATAGGTGCTAAAATATATGGATTTGAAAGTTCAACATTTCCAATCTTCAATTTCTTCATCTTGTTATTCTGCTTTCTTACATTTTTCGTAAATCATGCGCAGACCTTCCAATGTGAGCAACGGGTCATAAATGTCAATCACATCCGTCTCCGGCACAATAATATTTCCAAGACCACCGGTTGCAACAACCTTTGCATCTTGGTAACCATTCTCTTTCATTTTCTTTACGATGTATTCCGTCTGACCGATATATCCAAACACAAGCCCTCCCTGCATGCTGGAAACGGTTTCCTTTGCAACAATGGACTTCGGTTTGCGAATCTCAATTTCCGGAAGCATAGCTGCCCCTCCCCAAAGGGCTCTTGCAGATGTTCGGATTCCCGGTGAAATCACACCACCCTCAAACACTCCATCTGCCGTAACAATGTCATAAGTGGTAGCCGTACCGAAATCGATGACAATCACCGGACCACCGTATTTTTCATATGCCGCTACTGCATCTACGATTCGGTCAGGACCGATTTCCTTCGGATGCTCCGTATTAATCTTTAATCCCATTTCCAAGGTGCTTGGCACGAATGGTCTTACATGGAAATATTTAATAATCGCACTGGTTAAAGAGTGCATTACATCCGGCACTACAGACGAGATAATTACATCTTTAATATCTTTGATATTAAAATCACGATGTTCTAACAAATCACAAAGCTGGATACCATATTCATCTGATGTTCTAGGTTGCTTGGCAGTTGCACGAAAGGTTGCCTTAATGTCCTTACCGTCAAACACTCCTAAAGTAATATGGGTATTTCCAACATCAACTACTAATAACATTATACTTCCTCCCCTAAAAAGAACACTTTATAGTAAAGTTGTAAAGCTTCCAATAATTCTTCTTTGGTTCGCTGTATCTCTTTTATTTTCAAATGACTGCCGATTTCATCAAAGAAAAAGTCATTCTCTTCGCTAGAGACCTCAAAACACAGTTCCCCGTTTTCTTCAAACACGAGTGTCAGAGTTCCTCCGACATCCTCGGTAAACAAAACACACATAATTTTCAGTTCGTCTTTCACACTATCCGGTAGTGCTTCAAAATCCGGATTCAGATAATATTTTCTTTCGTATGCATTTGCACCACACAAAATCATCTTTTCTTCGTACATACTTCCTCCTATACGTATCCGTACACTCCTCGCACAGACACCTCGCCGGCTAACACAAACTTATGTGTTCCGTCTGCAAGTCTCACAAGTAATTCTCCCGCAGAATTAATCCCCAAAGCATATGCCGTATACTCATTTCCCGGCTCTAATACACGAACATCATTTCCGCAGTTAACCAAGATGGAATTATAGTTATGCTGTATCAAACTCAAATCCCCTTGTTTTACAAATTGCTCGTATTCCTTCATAAAGCTGTCCACGATATCCACAATAATATCGCGTTTTTCCAATTGTTTTCCACATTCTAAGCGAAGCGAGGTTGCCTTATCCTCAAGCTCTGTTGGGAACTGTAAGGTGTTTACATTGATTCCCACACCTACTACTACATGGTCTATTTGTGTTTCCTTAAGATACATCTCGGTCAGAATGCCACAGCATTTTTTTCCGGACAACACCAAATCATTTGGCCACTTTATCTGCAGGCTCGTAAATCCTTTTTTCTGCAGCACCTTTGCAACGCTATATGCCATAACCAAAGTCACCATAGGTGCCTGCTCAGTTGCAAACTCCGGTCTTAGCAAGAAGGACATATAAATATTATCTTCCGCCGGAGATGCCCAACTGCGACCTCGCCTGCCCTTTCCTGCCGTCTGGCAATCTGTAACCACCACAGTTCCATGCTTTGCACCTTCTAATGCAAGCTCATGAACTTTCGTATTTGTGGAATCTAATTGTTCGTAATAAATAATTTCTCTATTCTCCAAGTGTAGCCACCATAACTGCTTTGATCGTGTGCAAGCGGTTTTCCGCCTCATCAAACACAACATCTGCAAATTTTTCAAACACTTCCTCGGTCACTTCATTTCCTTTTACAGCCGGCAAGCAGTGCATGAAAATGGTTTCCGCTTTTCCTGTCTTACTCATCAAATCATTGTTAATCTGATATGGGTGCAGTAAAGCAATACGTTCTACTGTCTTGTCTTCCTCTCCCATAGAGCACCACACGTCTGTATATAACACATCTGCGCCCTCTACAGCATCAACAGAATCTGTAATCTGAATCGTGGAACCCGATTCTTTTGCGTATCCTTCACACAATTTAACTAGGTCTTCTTCCGGCCACAGAGCCTTTGGCGCAATGATCCCAAAATTAACGCCTACTTTGGCACAGCCAATCATCAAGCTGTTTGCCATATTATTTCGCCCATCACCCAAATAAACAAATTTCAGTCCCTTCAAATATCCAAAATGCTCTTTCATAGTTAGCAAATCTGCCAATATTTGTGTCGGATGATAATCATCAGTTAAACCATTCCACACCGGAACACCACTGTATTCTGCAAGTTGTTCCACATGTTCATGTTTGAATCCGCGGAATTCAATCGCATCAAACATACGTCCCAAAACACGAGCCGTATCCTTTACACTCTCCTTATATCCCAACTGAATATCATGTTGCGACAAATATGTAGGAATTCCCCCCTCGTCCTGCGCTCCTACTGTGAACGCACAACGAGTTCTGGTAGATGGTTTTTCAAAAATCAATGCGATATTTTTACCCTTCAATGAATTTCCCGTAATCCCATTTTTCTTCTTTTCTTTTAAATCTGCTGCCAAATCCACCAGATGTAGAATCTCTTCTGCCGTAAAATCTTTTAGTGTTAAAAAATGACGTCCTTTTAAATTCATCTTATATTCCTCTTTCACCTATTAATCTTCTTTTGCAACTTCCACAATGGATTTTGCAAGACCTGCAATTCCTTGCAACTCAGATGGAATAATAATTTTTGTTGCTTTTCCATCTGCAGCCTTTTCAAATGCCTCTAAACTTTTAATTGTAAGAACCGCCTGGTCTGCACCAGCTTCCTTCAAGTATCGAATACCGTCTGCATTCGCCTGTTGCACTTTCAAAATTGCTTCTGCTTCACCTTCTGCTTCTTTGATACGTTTTTCTTTTTCTGCTTCCGCCCTGAGAATAGCTGATTGTTTTTCTGCTTCCGCCTCTAAAATAGCCGACTCTTTCTTACCTTCCGCAACAAGAATGGTAGACTTCTTCTCTCCTTCTGCGCGAAGAATTGCCTCACGACGTTCACGTTCTGCCTTCATTTGTTTTTCCATGGCATCCTGGATAGCAGCCGGTGGCATAATATTCTTAAGTTCCACACGATTCACCTTAATTCCCCAAGGGTCTGTTGCAATATCCAATGATGCTCTCATCTTCGTATTAATTGTCTCTCTGGATGTTAAAGTTTGGTCTAACTCCAAATCACCAATAATATTACGAAGAGTTGTAGCTGTCAGATTTTCGATTGCCATAATCGGATTTGCCACACCATAGCAGAATAGCTTAGGATCTGTAATTTGATAAAACACAACCGTATCAATCCGCATTGTAACGTTATCCTTTGTAATAACCGGCTGTGGTGCGAAGTCAACAACCTGTTCCTTTAAATCTACTCTTCTGGCAACACGCTCAATAACAGGAATCTTGAAATGTAAGCCTACGCCCCATGTCGCCTGATATGCTCCCAGTCTCTCTACAACAAGAGCCTGTGCCTGCTGTACAATTTTCACACAAGAAACTAAAATCACAACAATAATCGATGCAAAAATAATTAATAAACCAAATCCAAAATCACTCATTATAATACCTCCTCTTTGTCCACAACTAATTTGACACCTTGAATTCCCTTAATCGTCACAACTTCGCCTATCTCTGCAGTGTTTTTTTCTCCCTCCATTTTCGCAGCCCATTCCATTCCGTTTACCTCTACACGACCGATACCTCGAAGTGTATCTATAGATTCGATTACGACTGCCTTCTGTCCATGGAGACTATCTACATTTGTTTTTTCACGTTCCTGATTAAAATATTTGATTGCAATTGGTCTGGTTAAAACCAACAAAACAATCGACACCAGTAAAAACGCTATCACCTGCACTGCCACATGTACTTTAAAATATGCAAGAACCAATGCGATAACTGCACCACCCGCAAACCATATAGTTGTCAGGCCCATTGTAATTATTTCAATGATTAAAAGAAGTACAAATAGAACCAACCATATCATTGTTCCCATTTTTCTCGCCTCTCTTTCATTATTCTATTAGAATATTTTACTATACCCCTAGTCGCAATTCAACAAAAAAAGCAGAATTCACATTCTGCTTTTTTAAACTCCCCTATCAGCTAAAATAGTGGTCACCTAATTTAAAACTACCACGACGTGTATTAAAGAACAATGCACCTCTTACAGGGTCTGCTCCGTTTAATGCATCTCTTGCTGCATCATAGCATGAGCTTGGAATATTTCCACTTCTTAAAACACGTGCAAGTTTTCCTGTCATTGCAGGTGTAAATTGTCCTCTTTGATAGATAACACCTTGCAGAGAATTTGGAAAACGTCTGCTATCTATACGGTTTAATACTACCGCACCTACGGCAACCTTTCCTTCATAACATTGATTTCCGGCTTCACAGAAAATCAATGCAGCCAACAATTTAACATCACTTGCCTTTTGCTGTTCAGCTTGAATCTGTGCATTTGTCTTGGCATCCTTTGTTCCGCCTGCACAAACCACCTTTGCTCTTTCAACTGCTGCACTACCAAACAAAAGTAAATTTGTTTTTACATATCCTTCTACAGAACCAGAAGAAATCTTTGACCATTCGCCGTTTTCTTCAACCACCGTAACTACCGTGTTTTTATACATTTTTCCAATTGAAGTACCATTTGGCGCAGCATATACATCCATTTCTCCGTCTGTATTTGCAAGTGCCTTTCCATACCAATCTTGTGTTTCTGCAGCAACGCCGGCCATTGCAGGGATTTGCTCCATAACTGCAACCAGTGGTGCTACCTCCAAATCAAGATTCATTGTTTCCATTGCCTGAGCTTCCGATTGGGGTTCAGCCGCCAATACTTGGAACTCTGTTGTAAATAAAACACAACCAGCAAGTACGAGACCTATAATCCCTCTCTTTTTCCAGAATTTCATAATAACCTCCCAAATTTGTAATAACATCGCAGCATGTATCTATTACATTATTATGCTCGATTAATTCATTTTTATTACAAATTGTTACGTAATTGTTACATTTATTCGTAACAGTTGGGATATTATCATGTATTTCACATGGTGTCAAGAATTAAATTGTATTTTTTTTAGTACAATTTTATCTTCTTTGCCTAAAAACTTCGAACATTAACACAGAAGCAGCTATCGCTGCGTTGAGAGATTCCACCTGCCCTTGCATAGGAATACGCACCAAAACATCCGCTTTTTCCGCTACTTCTTCGCGCAATCCATTGCCCTCATTTCCTATTAGAATCGCTGTCCCGGATTGATAATCTTCCTCATCATAAAAATGGACTCCTTTTAGGTGTGCTGCATAGGATTTTATACCATGTTTCTTAAATGTATCCAATAATTTCGGGAGGTCATCTACATAAATAAACGGCATGCGATAGATAGAACCCATGGTAGAACGAATGGTCTTCGGATTATAGATATCCACACATTCTTTACTCATAAAAACAGCATCTACACCTGCTGCCTCCGCTGTCCTTATAATGGTTCCCATGTTACCTGGGTCCTGCAAATTATCTAATACCATAAAATGCGGATTTTGTGCTTGCAACAACTCCCCTATATCATATTTTTTTTGCTTTACTACACACAAAATTCCTTGAGGAGTTTTGGTGTCCGATACGTATGAAAATACGCTGTCAGAGAGAATTTCTACCGGAAAATCTTGTAAATTCAGTTCGAGTTTCTTCCTATTATATAGTGACTCTGAAATATATACCTTATGCACTCGTTCTGCAGGCACTTCAGCGTACATTCTCAGGCCTTCTACCACAAACAACTTTTCTTCCTCTCGCACCTTACTTTTCTTCTGTAGTTGCACCAAATTTTTAATCTGTGGATTACTTGTACTTGTTATCATTTTTTCATTCCTTTGTTCCTATCATTATACTTTAAATCGATAGCCGACACCCCAAATGGTCTCTATATATTGTGGGTTAGAAGTATCATATTCTATCTTTTCGCGAATCTTTTTGATATGAACGGTCACCGTTGCAATGTCACCAATCGACTCCATATCCCATATTTCGCTAAAAAGTTCATCCTTGGTATACACGTGGTTTGGATGAGAGGCAAGAAAGGTCAATAAATCAAATTCCTTGGTTGTAAATGCTCTTTCTTCTCCGTTAATCCATACACGACGGGCCGTTGTATCAATCTTGATTCCCCGAATTTCAATAATTTTGTTTTCCTCAATGGCACTTCCAACTAAGCGTTCATATCTTGCCATATGGGCTTTCACACGGGCAACCAGTTCACTTGGACTAAACGGCTTCGTCATATAATCATCTGCGCCGAGACCGAGTCCGCGAATCTTATCGATATCATCCTTCTTCGCCGACACCATAATAATCGGTGTGTTTTTTTCTGCGCGCACTCGGCGGCAAATTTCAAATCCATCCACCCCCGGAAGCATCAAATCCAAAATAATCAAATCATATTCTTGTGTGAGACTTTTTTCAAGGCCTTCTTCTCCGTCATTTGCAACCTCTACATCAAAGCCACTTAACTCCAGGTAGTCCTTCTCAAGCTCTGCAATTGCACTCTCATCTTCTATAATTAAAATCTTACTCATCTGTCGGTACCTCCTGATATTTTCTTATTACAAAGTGCATAATGGTTCCAATTCCTTCCCTACTGGAAGCCCATATTTTCCCACCGTGTTCCTCGATAATTCTCTTTACAATCGACAGACCTATACCACTTCCTCCCGTTGCTGAATTACGTGAAGTATCTGTCCGATAAAAGCGCTCAAATATATAAGGTAATTCTTTTGCGCCGATTCCTTTTCCGTTATCCTCTATCTCAACTTGAACAAAATCTCCCACATCTTTTACACGTAAATAGATAATCTTTTGCGCCTTGTTCATATATTTTGCAGAATTAGACACAATATTATTAATTACACGCTTTAATTGTTCTGCGTCTGCAATAATTTTAATATCTTTATCCGCATAGTTGGTATAATCGAATTGAATGCCCCTTGCCTCAATATCGATTTTTAAATCCTCAGCACAATCATTAAAATAATCATTAACTGAAATGGTGCTGAAGTTATATGGGATACGGTTAGAATCAATCTTGGAATATAATGTCAGCTCGTTAATCAGCATATCCATATCATTGGCTTTATTATAAATGGTACGAATGTAGCGTTCCATTTTCTCCGGAGTATCAGCCACACCATCCATAATGCCTTCTACATAGCCTTTGATGGCGGTAATCGGTGTTTTTAAATCGTGAGAGATATTGCTAATGAGCTCCTTGCTACGCTTGTCGTATTCCATCTTCTCAGTGATGCCTTCTCGCAAACGCTTACGCATTTCCTCAAAGTCCCTACAAAGCTGACCAATCTCATCATCCGTGATTACTTCCAACTCAAAATCCAGATTTCCATCCTTAATGTTCTGTGTTGCAATCTTCATTCTTCCAAGCGGGATCGCTACTCCTCGATATATCCAAAGAATGAGAATACCCGCCGTCAAAGCCAAAATCAATACAATTGCAACCAACATATTGGTTACAAAACTTTTCACCTCCGGAATTGCATCATTTAAATCTGTAACAATGAATACTCTACCTTTCACACCATCCTTGTAAGAAAAATGTAGTTGTTTGACTAATCTTTGATTTTCTCCTCCAAGGTATACACCATTTTCCGAGGAAAAATCTGTCATTCCATATTCCGGAAGTTCCTCCCAGATATTGTCCGTATCCTCTGTTCCACTGTATATGAGATCATTTCCTTTCGTCACAACAAGATAGGAATTCATGGTGACAAGTTCCTCATTAATATCTTCCAAATAGAGAACATTCTCCATCTGCGATGCATCCCGATTGGTCGTAATCTTCAACTGCTGATAAGTCGATTCTGTAACCTGACTCAAGGTTCGGATTGGATTGGTAAACACACTGTAATCCGCCCCTGTAATGCCATAGGTCTGCTCTATAGAGCGAAGCTGGAGTGTGCCAAAGGCCACAACAACAGCAAAGGACAAAAGAACTGGAAGAATCATAACCGTTATAAAACTTATAATTAATCGTGTTTTTAATTTCATAACACACATCCTTATCTCATAATCAGATTTATTATATCATTTATACACGCGCAGTACAGCAAAGCAAATGGAAATTTTTATAAATTTTTTCTAAAAGAATGTGTTGATAAAAGCAAAGCCAAGGACATTCCGAAAAACATCCGGAAATATCCTTGGCTAACATAAACCAAACTTATAAATAAGCCTTCAAAGCGTCCACTTTATCTAGTCTTTCCCATGGTAAATCCAAATCATTACGTCCAAAGTGTCCGTAAGCTGCCGTTTGCTTGTAAATCGGACGACGTAAGTCTAACATCTTGATAATACCTGCCGGTCTTAAATCAAAGTTTTCTCTTACGATATCTACCAATTTTTCTTCAGATAATTTACCTGTTCCAAAGGTATCAATCATGATAGAGGTAGGCTGAGCTACACCGATTGCATAGGATAATTGAATTTCACATTTATCTGCAAGACCTGCTGCCACGATATTCTTTGCCGCATAACGTGCTGCATATGCCGCAGAACGGTCTACCTTGGTACAGTCTTTACCTGAGAATGCGCCACCACCATGACGCGCCATTCCACCGTAGGTATCAACGATAATCTTACGGCCTGTAAGCCCACTGTCTCCGTGAGGGCCGCCGATTACAAAGCGCCCTGTTGGATTGATAAAGAATTTTGTGTTATCATCAATCAATTCAGCTGGAAGTACAGCATCAAACACGTGTTTTTTTACATCCTCGTGGATTTGTTCCTGTGTTACATCCGGGTCATGTTGTGTAGATAATACAACCGCATCCAATCTAGCTGGCTTACCATTTTCATCATACTCTACCGTAACCTGCGATTTTCCATCCGGGCGAAGATATGTTAATATACCATTTTTACGAACTTCTGTTAATCTTCTTGTCAACTTGTGGGCAAGCGAAATCGGATACGGCATCAACTCTTCTGTTTCGTTGGATGCATAACCAAACATCATACCCTGATCTCCTGCACCGATTGCTTCAATTTCTTCATCAGACATTTTATTTTCCTTGGCTTCCAATGCCTTATCTACACCCATGGCAATATCACTTGATTGCTCATCTATGGATGTAATTACACCGCATGTATGTGCATCAAATCCATATTTTCCTCTGTTGTATCCTATTTCATCCACAGTGTCTCTGACAATCTTTTGAATATCCACATACGCAGTTGTTGTAATCTCTCCCATTACTAATACCAAACCTGTTGTGATTGCTGTCTCACAGGCAACACGGCTCATTGGGTCTTGCTCTAACAACGCGTCCAAAACTGCATCTGAAATCTGGTCGCAAATTTTATCCGGATGACCTTCTGTTACTGATTCTGAAGTAAATAATAATTTTTCCATTGTTCTTTCCTTTCTTCGTGTGTTCTCTTATTATCAGACTAAAAAAACAGTCCGCATAAGTGGACTGTTTTATCTCGTTCATAATACAATCCTCTTATTGTTCGATTACTCGCTCAGGTTGGCACCTTCCACTTACGGGGTTGCCGTGGCTTCACAGATCCTTTTATCTCCACCACTCTGAATAAGAGATTTTATTTTGTTCCGTTGATGATAATATCATTAAATCTAGTATCCGTCAAGGTATATTTTAAAACACCATTATTTGCCTCTATATGGGGAATCTGCTGGATATCCTCCCGCAATTTTCTGCATTGCTCTTTGGACTGCATCTCTGGAATTTTTCCAATCATCATCTTTGTAGCGATAGTCAAATTTCTTTTCAAGCCAGTCAATTTCTTCCAAAATGCGCTCCATATTTGCTTCCATTTGCGGAAACAGAATCCCTCGCAGTTCTTTCTGTTCCTTTTCGTTCAGATACAACGGTGCCGCATCCAAAATATCTGCCAAATGGTGAAGGCACAGACCTTTACCATTCCTTACTAACTCTATAAACTCCTTATCTCTCTTTCTATATAAGTAGAAAAAGGTCGCCACATAGCGGTCGTAGTTTCGTTTGATATGATTGCAAATATAACAAGAGTCTTCCTTTGCATGAATCCAGCGACTCACATTATTACCATCACTTGCACGCCCGGTATCTTTGCGAAGCTTATCAATAATTCCTAGCTTTGTAGAATTGGAATAATTCTTCAGCTCCTTCTTCATTTCTTTTATAAGCGTCTGCAGCCTGGTGTCCAATATAAGTGCATTTGCCAGGGTTTCGCCGTAAGTAAACATTTTTTGATAATGTGCACGGCAAAATCCCATATTATCGGTTTCAGCACGGATGTGGTCCTGCATGTAAGATGCCTGAGGACCCAACACAAAATCAAGTGCATTCTGCTCAACATCTCTTTCAATATAACAAAACGGACATTCATCTCCTGCCCGAAATGCATCCATCAAGGGAATGGTATACAATTGTTCTTCCATCTTATTTTCCTCCGTGAAATACAAAAATCCAAGGACGCAAATCCTTGGATATTATAAGGCGCCAACCAGATTTGAACTGGTGATAGAGGTGTTGCAGACCTTTGCCTTACCACTTGGCTATGGCGCCTAGCTATATAATATATTCATATATCGTTATCATTATAACAAAAAGAAAGTTTTTGTCAATGTAATTTGGAGGAACTTTTTTCAAAGTTCCTCCTTCCCATCGACTACTCAATATCAGCTCCGCTTAATTTTGCGTTAATCTCACTTATTCTCGCATGCAGTCTGCTATATTCATCTATTACTTCTTTGCCTATTTTATTCGCCTCTCGAATTTTAGCATTATATTGAGCTACATGCTGTTCCTTCGCCGTCTGCATTTCCTTTTGTTTTCTTTGCAACTCGAAATAAGCACCATCTATTTTGCTCTGTAACTCTTTCTTTTCTTTTGCTTTAAAAATACCGCAACGGTCTCTCTCCATCTCCATGTCACGGATGGACCGCTTAAATTCATCATACTCAATTTCCGCAGGTATCTTTTTATCGCGTTCTTTTCTAAGGGCATCTGCTTCGGTAGTTCTCTTTTTGTTATACATGTCAACTTCTTTTTTCAGTTCTGCCACTTTTGCTTCCAGCGTATCCTTTTCTTCCTCGAGAGCAACTTTTTCTTCTGCGTGCTCTGCCCAATATCTCTCTATCTTTTCCTGCTTCTCCGCATTCTCTCGCTTTATACGTTCTTGTCTCTCACGTGTCTCCTTTGCTGCTGCTCTTTTTTTCGCTCTTTCCACTTTATCACTTATTTTATTGCCTTGTGCTGTTCTACTGGCACTTGCAGCATATGTCAAACTCATGCCGTAAATACGATATCTGGCTGCTAAAGCATTTGTCTCAAATTGATACTGTTTTCTACACTCCTCAGCCAATCTACAAAGAGGTAAATTAGCTTCCAATACAGCATCCGGAATTAATAAAACAAAGTTTATAGCTTCACTCGCAACTTTATCATAGATACTTACCGTTGTTTTATCCAAATCAGAGGTATGCTCGCTGGCAGACATTATACTAATCGCCGCAAATTTTCTGTATGTATTTTGAATTTCTGCCGTATCCTGCATTTTGCTTGTAGCCAGCTTAAGTAAATCCAACGCTCTCTGCAACTGATAGCGGCAAACCATAGCGCTTATTTTTTCTTTTTCATCTTGTGTTTTCGCACAAGAAATCGCCTTTTTCCCTAACTCATAAACCTCCATCAAACGAAGATTTCCTAAAGTTGCCATATATTCAATAGCTTTCATCTTTGCTATCCACGCATCTGCATTCTGCGGATCCATTTCCAACGCCTTATCTGCATAGGAAGATGCTGATTCCCCATTTCCACCGGCATATGCAGTTCTTGAAAGCTCTAGATAATGTTTAATCTGTTCAGAGTTATCAGGTTTAACCGGCACTTTTACTTCCGCAGGCGTATATTCTCCCCCGTCAAACATCATCTTTCTCGCTTCTTCTACCGAATATTTGCAGCCACAAGTCTGACAAACAAAAACTCCATTTTCTTTAACTAAATCTGTACCTCCACACATTTCGCATGTAAGCTGACGCATACTCCAATCCTCCTCATATTTTCATAAACACTTTACATTCAAAGTATCATCAAACCATGGAAATGTCAAGAAAACTCACCATACATCTAGACATCTTCTTCCTTTCCATATATACTCACATTAAACATTTTATAAACAAAAAGGTATACTATGAAGAAAAAATATTTCCCTATAAGAGATTTATGCATGATTGGTCTCATTACATCATGTATCTGTGTAATTGCACCAATTTCCATCCCTATGCCCCTGGGGCTACCAATGACCTTACAAACCCTAGTAATTATATTGGTGGCGATTGCCTTTGGGCCGAAACAAAGTACAACCGCCACTCTGATTTATGTGGCTCTAGGTTCTTTTGGACTGCCTGTATTCTCAAACTTTACCGGTGGATGGCAGGTTTTATTCAGTCCTACCGGAGGATTTATTCTGTCCTTTCCACTAATGGCATACATAATCGCCCGTTTTCCTAATATATACGGGCTTATAGTCGCCCACATTTGTAATTTTCTTTCTGGAACAGCTGTATTTTGCATTGTAACTAAAAGTAGCATTCTGCTAGGAATCACAACCTGCGTGCTACCTTTTATTCCAATCACAATTATCAAAAGCTATTTGGCATATTTTCTTGGAATTAAAATGAGAAAAAGAATAAATGTTCTTAATTTAGTTGACTGACAATTGTTTTAATTTTATAATAATGACAGAATAATGCTTTCGAAAGGAGATACATTTTATGGGACGTTTAGATGGAAAAGTTGCTATTATTACAGGAAGTAACTCAGGTGTAGGAGCTGCTACAGCAAAATTATTTGCAAAAGAAGGAGCAAAGGTGGTTATTAGTGCTCGTCGTCTTCCACAACTTGAGGAAGTTGCTGAGGAAATTCGCGCTAATGGTGGAGAAGTACTTGTTGTACAAACTGATGTTTCTAAAGTAGACGATGTAGAAAACCTAGTTGCTAAGACTGTTGAAGCATATGGTAAAATTGATGTATTAGTAAATAATGCAGGAGTTCTTGAAGCTGGTCTTAAACCAATTGAATGCTATGAAGATGAAGATTTGGAATGGGTTCTTGGAATCAATACAAAAGGAACTCTCTATTGTACAAGAGCCGTTGTAAAAGAAATGATGAAGAACAATTACGGTTCTATTATCAACTTGGACTCGGTGGCCGGCGCATTTGGAACAGGCGGTGCAGCTTACGCTACAAGTAAGGCCGCTATTATCGGTATGACAAAACATACTGCACTTCGTTTTGCAGGTACAGGAATTCGTTGTAATTCAGTTAATCCAAGTACAATTGCTACTCCAATGGCAAAGACTGACCCTGCAACATTAAATCAAGACATGTTCGGGCAAATGAGAAAACATATGAACTTATCAGTGCAAGTTAGTATGCCGGAGGATATCGCAAATATCTTATTATTCTTAGCAAGTGATGAATCACGTGCAATCACAGGACAGGTAATTGTATCTGACTTTGGTGCAACGTTATAAAAAAACAAAAATCTCAGAATCCTTAATTTAAGGTTTCTGAGATTTTTGAATCAGGCGCCAACCAGATTTGAACTGGTGATAGAGGTGTTGCAGACCTTTGCCTTACCACTTGGCTATGGCGCCATATTTAATTTGTAATTGAATTTGCCTTGGCAAATTCACACGCGAGACGCGTTTATGAAGCAATGAATACCTTGCGCGCCTCTGCGCTCCTTGCGGAGCGTCGTTGTGCGAAGCACAATGACTCCTACGGGAATCGAACCCGTGTTACCGCCGTGAAAGGGCGATGTCTTGACCGCTTGACCAAGGAGCCGTAGTTTTGTGAACCATCGGTTAACCGATGACCCCAACGCAAATAATAGTAACATATCACCAGCTCTTTGGCAAGAACTTTTTTAATTATTTTTATAAGTTCTTGCCAAAGATATATGGTACTAATTATTTTCAACATCACTTGCAAACTTACAGATAAAAGCATTCGGTAAGTATCTTCCTAAACTATTTTTACTGGATGGTTTGCTAATTGTTTTCCCTCTATAATTCATGATAGAGGAACTTCCACCATCTAAATTCATGGCTTGATATGCTTTATGTCTAAGCATAATTTCTGCAAGATCATTTACAGTCGCCCCTATACTATGTCCCACTTGGCGTCCATCCACTATCAGCATTAAGAATTCTCCACTCATAGTTTGTCCAACTGCGCTTCTTGGTTGGAGACCGTAACCAAATGATCCTTGAACGTATTTAGAACCATCCACTATCAGTGCCGGACTAAATTGGATTCCCCATTTATAGTCTGCGATTTTTTGAGCATTATAATTTTCTATATATAATTTATTATCTTGTTTAAAACCAAAAAATTTCAAGCGTCCTGTTGGATTTCCGTATTCTACACCATCAAGCACCATACTTCCCATGACGGTACCGCCATTTCCCTTGTATTCTTCATCCATAAATCCACTCGCATTTATTGCAACAAGAGCATGATTGTCCTCAGCAAATTTTGTAATCAAATTTCCGTATGATCCAAGTGATTTTGATTTCGCAACCGTAACTTGTTTCGGATTTTTTATAATTGCTAATAGTCCTTTATATTGTTCTCCTTTTACCTCTACAATTAATAGATTGTTTTCACAATCTAACACCTTTATTTTTTCCCCGAAAGTCGTTTTAATATTTATACTGTCATCCAAATTTTCTATCAGCAAATCTTTATATGTTGAAATTCCTTTATCAGACATATATGTTTCCAACGACGTTTTATCCACTTCCCAAAATTTTTCATAAAACGATTCTTCCTCTGTCTGATTATTTGGCGTTGTTGTATTAATTTCTATCTCTTCTACTTCCCACTTACTTTCCAAATCTTCTTGTAGAGCTTGTTTTTCCCTAGCTGTTCTCATAACATCATCTATGATACAGTCTGGAATAAATGCGGTTGCCAACCATTGGTGTCTTCCGGTTGTCATAGCTGTTTCTATGTATATGTCTCTCCATTTTTTAATAAATGGAATATTAGAAAACACTGCGGTACAATATCCTAAAACTATAAACAACAGTATTGATACGATCCATATAATACTTTTTTGTTTCCTAGACATCTTTCTTTTCTGATGTACCTTATTTCGCTTAGACATTTTTTCTCCTTTTTCTTTCTTCTATCAGTATTGTATATTATTTTGAATAAAAAAAACCCATAAAATCAACGATTTACGGGTTTCTCAACTCCCCCTGTTGGACTCGAACCAACGACAACTCGGTTAACAGCCGAGTGCTCTACCGACTGAGCTAAGGAGGATTATTAAGGTATATACCTTAAAAACTACATACAAATTATTTCCATATCTTTCATCTTCTATTCCTATCACCTTACTTGGTTATGCCCTCGACCTATTAGTAACAGTCAGCTACATGTATTACTACACTTCCACCTCTGTCCTATCTACCTCGTCGTCTTCAAGGGGTCTTACAACTTACGTTGGGATATCTCATCTTGAGG
>JAZUCE010000166.1:0-1739 GCA_045638905.1 Faecalimonas sp. | reverse complement strand
CGAAAACTTTATTGTGTATGTGGATTCACCTCTTGCAGTTGAGGCAACAAAAATATATCAGGATAATCTGATGGGATATTATGATGAAGAAACGCCTGCACTTGTAAAGCAGGGTATCAATCCTATATCTTTTCCCGGATTAAGATTAAGTGTTACAACTGATGAGTCAAGAGCAATAAACTTTGATATGATTCCAAAGGTAATTATATCTGCATCCGGTATGTGCGAAGCGGGCCGTATCAGACATCACTTAAAGCATAACCTATGGAGAGAAAACAGTACAATACTTTTTGTTGGATATCAGGCAGAAGGAACCTTTGGCAGAAAACTTATAAACGGAGCGAAGAATGTTTCGTTGTTCGGTGAAAGCATTCAGGTTAATGCAAGAATAGAATCAATTGTTGGTATCAGTGGTCATGCTGATAAAGATATGCTTCTCGGATGGCTTGGAAGTATGGAAAAAGCACCAAAGAAAGTGTTTGTAAATCACGGCGATGATTTGGTGTGTGATGCTTTTTCACAGACAATATATAACAAGCTTAAGTTCTCTGCAACAGCACCATACAGCGGTGATGAATACGATCTTGCAACAGGCGAATGCACAGCAAGAGGCAGAATAGTTAAGCTGACTAAGGTATCAGAAGGAAGACGAAGAGCAAATCTTGTATTTGACAGACTTATGGCAGCGTGCCAGAGACTTAAAACTGTTGCAGAGTTAAGCCGTAATCTGACAAATAAGGAGCTTGCTAAATTTACAGATCAGATAAATGACTTGTGTGATAAATACGCAAGGAAATCAAAATAAGACATAGGTAAGGAAGTTAAAGATATGTCAAAAAGATATTTTGCATGTGTGTATGGCGGAGCGAATGAAAGAATTGCAAGCCAGCATAAAGAAAAAATAGAGGAATTGGGAAAAATAATCGCATCAAACGGATTCTCACTTGTTTACGGCGCAGGAGCAACAGGCTGCATGGGAGCAGTTGCAAGAGGTGTTAAAGAAAACGGTGGATTTGTAATGGGAATATCGCCTGACTTTATCAGCGAATTTGAGGATATATTCGATTGCGATAATAAGGTCATGGTTGATACAATGGCAGAGCGAAAAACACTTATGGAAAAGCATGCAGATGTGTTTTTCATCGCTCCCGGCGGAATAGGAACTATGGATGAGTTCTTTCAGGTGCTGACTTTGAAATACTTAAAGAGAATTGATGTGCCGATTGTTGTTATAAACCATGATGGCTTTTATGATACATTGATTGCTTTAATCAATGACTTGGTAAAACAAGGTGCAGTAACGGAAGAAATACATAAGTTGTATGATGTAATAACAGATGTCAATGAGTATACAATAGCTTCGATACTTAAAGAAATTGTTCGATAAATGGGTATGAGCGAACCAAATGAAGAACCTGATTGTTCAACATAGGGAATGGTTTTGTGTTGGTTTGAAATGTATCAATTTAAAGATTAGTTTGCCGATTTTGATATTTACATATCGGGCGGGAAAATTTTATATTCCTGCGGGTTCTGATGAAAAGTGATACAGAAAAAACAGTGAAAAATAGTAGGTCCTAATATTCGCTGTTCACCACTCTTGACACGAACTTTGTCGAAAAGTGGGGAAAAACTACAGTAAAAAATATTTTAAATGGAGGAAAAAGAAAAGTGAAAAAATTGATAGTACTTGTTATGTCCTTTGTTATGATATTCTCTATTTCAACAAAAACTTTAGC
>JAZUCE010000165.1:0-1382 GCA_045638905.1 Faecalimonas sp. | reverse complement strand
AATATGGTTGCAGACTATGTTAAGGAAACAAATAACCATGTGCTATATCGTGTAACACCGATATTCAAAGGTAACAATCTTCTTGCCTCCGGTGTACTTATGGAGGGTTGGTCGGTAGAAGATAACGGCGATGGAATATGTTTTAATGTCTATTGCTATAATGTTCAACCGGGAATAAAAATAAATTATGCTAACGGAGATAGTGAAGCAGAAGATGGTTCTGCTCCATATGGTAGCTCGGAAGCTGCAACAACTCCCAAAAAAGAAACAAATCATCAGACTGAAAACACATCTCCGACTATAAATTATATAGGCAACAAGAACTCAAAGAAGTTACACTATACTTGGTGTCATTCAGTTGACCAAATGAAAGATAGTAATAAAGAGTATCTTACCTGCACCAGAGAACAAGCTCTCTCGCGAGGCTATTCTCCGTGCGGGAATTGTGATCCATAAATTAAACGAAAAGAGGAGTAGAAAATGAAGAGAATTTTATTGGTATTAGGTATTGTATTTGCATTGATGCTGGCAGGATGTGGTGTGAGTGAACAAACAGAGGTTGATAATCCCGACACAAAAGCGCACGATGAAATGATGGAAAATCAGGCGAAATTTTTACACGATGGTGAAACATACACACCGGAGCTTTTTGTGGAAATGGCAGACACATACGAAGGAACTCTTGACGGTGAAGGTCAGCAAGACTATGTTTTTGATTTAAGAAGCAAAGAGGATTACGATAAAGGACATATTATAGGCTCAGTAAATGTTGAATTCGATCCTAAAGATGCAGAAAGCTTCATAGAGAGAATTCCGTCAGATTGGTCTGTATATATCATAGGCGATGATGATGCAGAAGCAAAGGTAATGAGAGATAGCCTTAAAGCGATTGATGAACACTTATACATTTACGTAATCGAAGGTGGATATGAAGCGTTGTCAAAAGCTGAAGGAATTGAAAAGTATATAACAATAATTCCCGGAGAATTTGCAGACTTCACAAGAACTGAAGCAGCAAAAAAGCATGACGAACTTGTTGAGCAGGGAATTATAAAAGAAGCAGAATAAAGATCATAACAGGGTGTATCCGTTTTGGGTACACCTTCATTTTTTGGAAAACCAAAAATTATTTTTGGAAAACTTGAATTTATTTTTGGAAATCTATTGAAAATAATGTCGATTATTGCTATAATATAATAGTCATATTGTAATTTTATGAGGTGAAAAGAAATGGCAATGTCATACAATAAGCTTTGGAAACTCTTGATAGACAAAAAGATGAAAAAGGGAGACTTATCTGCACTTGCAGGAGTAAGCAGTTATACAATGGCGAAATTGAGCAAGAATGAAAGTGTTACTACAGATAGTTTGCTCAAAATATG
>JAZUCE010000164.1:0-14296 GCA_045638905.1 Faecalimonas sp. | reverse complement strand
GAACTCCAAACATTTCCTTTGCGGTTCCAAATTAGCACCTCAAGTTCTGTCTCCGCATCTACATAAACTTACAAACAAAGCCGCAGCAATTGCCACGGCTTCATTCTATATTAATGCCTACATTACAGCCACGAGGATTACTCTTTTGTTGATTAATGGGAACATAGGGCACCTTCCTTTCTTTTTCAAAACATAATTTAACATTTCTCACTTATCATCACTCGTTCCATGCATCCGAAGCATCAGCCTCCCTCCATGCTCCTTTAACCACTTGCGCGGTTTTCTGTAATCCGGTATCACCTTCTCCACCTGCACCCAGAATCTTGATGAATGATTCATCTCCATTCGATGACAGAGTTCATGAACCACAACGTAATCCAGCACCTCCGGCGGTGCCATCATCAGCAGACAGTTGAAGTTCAAGTTCCCCTCTCGGCTACAACTTCCCCATCTGGTCTTCTGCTTGCGAATGGCAACTCGCCCATAGGCAACGCCCATCAGCCTCGCATAATAGGCAACCTTCTCCGGAATCACCTGCTTTGCTAACTTCAGGAATCTCTCTACCTCTTGTTCTGTAAATAATCCTTTCGTCTGCAACGAATCCCTGTCTTCTTCCTGCTTTTGCAAATGTTTTTGCAACCAAGAAGACTTTGACTCTACAAACGCACGTATCTCTGTCTCTGACATATGCCTTGGTGCACGCACCAGAATATCACCCGTCGAGGGAATCTCCAAAGAAATGGTTCTGCGGTTGCTACGGATTACTCTAATAACTTCTCTGCCCATTCTTTCTCCTTAAAACCAGTAAGCACATAATCTTCCCCTACCACCAATGGACGTTTTACAAGCATTCCATCTGTGGCAAGAAGACGTAGTTGCTCCTCTTCCGACATCTGTGGCAATTTGTCTTTCAATCCCATGTCTTTATACAAAAGTCCACTTGTATTGAAGAACTTCTTCAGCGGCATTCCACTCATCTGATACCATGTCTTTAACTCTTCGTAGGTAGGGTTTTGCTCTTTCATTGGGCGTTCCTCGAATTCGATATGGTTGTTATCTAACCAATTTAGAGCTTTTATGCATGTGCTGCATTTTCTGTATACTAAAACTAACATTTATCGTTACCTCCTAAATCCCCAATTTTATTTACTATGCTAGGTATATCATTTTTCAGTGTTTCATATACAATATTCAAGTCTACATTTCCATAGTCATGCACGATTCGATTTCTAAAACCAGCCAATGCTCTCCACGGAACATCACGGTTTGTTTCCTTTATCTCATCTGATAATTTTTTTGCATTTTCCGAAACTTGAATCATGCGAAACAACATTGAATCCAACAGGACCTCATTTTTATTTAATTCTTCTATATCAACATTTTGCATATGTACTACTATAAACTCCAAATCTTTTTTGATTCTTTGAATATAGTATTTATCATCTTTCGTATTATCCATATATCTTTATCCCTTCCTTCAATACTTCTTCAATCAACTCAATGTTATCTTTTAGTTGATTTATATCAAGAACATCTACCTTCTTGCAAAGTGTAAGCCTTATTTCCTCTACTAACTCATAAAATCTTAAACCCTTTACGTTTCCAGAGACAAGGAGATCCACATCACTGCTCGGTTTTTCCTTTCCCTTCGCATAAGAACCGAAAAGATAGCAAAATTCCACATCGTATTGCTCGAATACTTTTTTGCATTTTCTTGCGATATCTTCAATTGTAAGGACACCGTGTTCTTCGTCTATATAATTAATCTTTGTCAACCGCTCTACAATATATTTGTATTTGATTGTGTCTTTCTTTGCTCCATCATTTTCATATGACTTATAAGAACGCAAGGAAACGCCAACCAAATCAGCAACTTGTTGCTGTGTCATTTTCTTCTCAATTCGCAAATCTTTTAATTCTCCCATATTTGCACCTCCATATATATATTAGTGCAAATTTTGCACTTTTGTCAATAAAAAGTGCAAATTTTGCACTTTTAAAAATGTTTATATATTATTTTCTGCAAACATGGCTTTATAATACATCACATGGCACTTCCCCCTTCCACCTCATACAAATCCTCGAACTTTATCTTCGTATTCACAACCTTCAGCACCCTCGCCGTCTCGTCCACCTTCGACACCATCCCTGTCATTTTCAGGTACTCCCCATTGCAGAAATACACCACCGTGATAATGTCATTCTTACGCACCTGCCTCAGCTTCCGGTCCAGCTCCTCCTTATATTCCTCAGAAAGCTCCCGACGCTCCACAACGATTTTCTCCCGCATGCGAAGCGCCTCCATATGCCCTTTCAATGCAGCGAAGGGCATGAACTGCTTTGCCCTCTCCTCTCGGCTCATCTTATATCTAACCACTTTTATGCCCTCCTATCTGCTGATTTCGTTCCATGGTCGTGGCACCTTTCTCCAAGTTCATACCTTTTAAAATGGCATTCTTCCCATACTTCCCCTTGATATCCAGCATGGCTTTCTGAAGCTGCAGTTCCCGTTCCATATCCTCCGGGTCGGTAAACAAATCATACTGGCGATAGACCTCGTCAATGACGCGGTTAAAAGTGATATACATCCGCCGCACGAACTGGTGAGGATTCACGATCTGCTCATACAACCTCTCTGTATAAGCAACTATCTGCCTTGAGGAACTAGTGGTGACTGTCATGCCGATAGTTCCATGTGCCGGTTTTTCGCCATAGCGATTGGAATATCCGACGTGAAGAGTGATGGAATCTGTCACCAGCCCCTTTTCCACCAACTCCAAAGAAAGCAAGTCTGCCATTTCCTTGATAATTAATTTCCCTTCTTCATAAGAGTAATCCCGAGGTAGCACCTGCCCACTAGTGAGGGAATTAGTCTTAGCTCTATAGGACTTGATATCTGACATTAGCGTGGTCTCTCGCCCCCAGGCGTGGTCGATGAGAAGCTCCGTGTCTATCCCGAACATGCGATACAACATATCCTCATCCGCACGGGCAATGTCCCCCATGGTATAGATACCCTGAGTCTCCAAACGATTGGCGATACCCCGCCCGATACGCCAGAAATCCGTCAACGGCTTATGCTTCCATAGGGTATCACAATACATCTTTTCATCCAGAATTCCGATATGGTCCTCCACATGCTTTGCTGTGATATCCAAGGCAACCTTGGCAAGATAAAGATTCGTCCCAATCCCACAGGTTGCTGTGATTCCGGTGGATTTATACACGTCCTGCATAATAGTTATCCCCAAATCCTTCGCTGTCATCTGGTACATCACCAGGTAATCTGTTACATCCATAAAAACTTCATCAATACTGTATACGTGGATATCCTCCTTGGCAATGTATTTAAGGTAAATGCTGTAAATTTCCGCCGAATAATCAATATAAAGCTGCATGCGTGGAGGTGCCATGATATAATCGATCCCTTTTGGTATCTCGAACACGCGACATCTTCCCGAAATTCCAAGCTTCTTCAGTTCCGGAGACACTGCCAGACAGATTGTTTTCTCCGAACGCTCCGGGTCTGCCACCACAAGCCGCGTGGTCATGGCATCCAAGCCCCGTTCCCGACATTCAACGGACGCATAAAAAGACTTCAAATCAATACAAATGTAAATCCTATCCTTCACAGTATCTCCTCCCTCCACATCAAGTATAATGCCCCTCATCTTCTTTTGCAAGCTCTTTTTCGAACATGTGTTCTTTTCCATTTTCAAAAACTATTGCATTTCTTAGTATTTTCAAGTATTCTATTATTATAAATTTTCGGAAATTTAATGGAGGAAAAACAATGAAACGAACAGCAGAAGACATCATGAAGCTCATTCAGGAACAAGACATTAAAATGGTCGATTTTAAAATCGTGGACATCAACGGCCAATTCCGTCACGTGACGATTCCGGCTTCACAATTTACGCAAGACACCATGGAAAATGGAATTGGGTTCGATGCTTCCAACTATGGCTACGCAGTAGTGGAAAAGAGTGATATGGTATTTATCCCTGATTTGGATACTGCAGTAATTGACCCATACTGCGAGGTGCCGACCTTATCTATCACAGGTAATGCGATGATTATCGATTATCCGGAGAACCGTCCACTTGACCAATACCCAAGAAATATCGTGCAGGCTGCAGAGCAATATATGAAGGATTGCGACATTGCAGATACCATGCTGATTTTACCGGAATTTGAATTCCATATGTTTGACCAGGTTGGCTGGTCTGTACAGCCGGATTCTATCGGATTCTCCGTTGACTGCGAGCAGGCATACTGGAACAGCGCAAATCAAGGACTTGGCTGTGTAGTTCCTCATCAAAAGAACTACCACGTTGCAAAGCCATTTGACCGCACCTACGAATGCCGTTCGGAAATGTGTCTGGAACTAGAGAAAATGGGTATTGAAATCAAGTATCATCACCCGGAAGTTGGCGCAGCCGGACAATTTGAAATCGAGCCTATGCTTGGACAAATGTCAAAAATGGCTGATAATACCATGATGATTAAATATGTTATTCACAACACCGCTTTGAAATATGGCAAGGTTGCAACCTTTATGCCGAAACCGGTTTACTGCGAAGCCGGAAATGGTATGCATGTACATATGTTACTTTTGAAAAACGGAGAACCTGTTTTCTCAGATGATGAGGGATATTCACACTTGAGCAAAACTGCTCACTATTTCATGGGTGGTTTGTTAAAACACATCTCTTCTCTTTGTGCAATCACCAATCCAAGCACCAACTCCTTCAAGAGACTGGTTCCTGGATTTGAGGCACCTGTAACAGTTGGTTACGCAACTTCAAACCGTAGTGCAGTTATTCGTATTCCTGCCTACGCAAAATCTCCGAAGCTTCGTCGTTTCGAGATTCGTAACCCGGATGCGACTTGTAACCCATACCTTTGCTACGCAGCTCTTTTGATGGCAGGTATCGATGGTATTAAGAACAAGATTGATCCACATGCGAATGGCTGGGGACCATACGACATGAACCTGTATTCTCTTCCGGAGGAAGAAAAGGCAAAATTATCCTCCCTTCCAACACGCTTAGAGGATGCTTTAGATGCTTTGGAAGCTGACCACGATTACTTGACAGCAGGCGGCGTTTTCCCAGAGCATTTAATCAAAAACTTCATCGCTATGAAGAGAAAAGAATGTTTGGAAATGTCTAAGATTCCACATCCAGCAGAATTTGATAAATATTTTAATTTATAATCCTCATAAATGACAATACACCTCCATACCTTATATTGGAGGTGTATTTTTATGAAGATAAATAGAGCTTTACTTATAAAATCCATTGCGCTCCCTTTGCTTGTCGGGGCTGTCGCAGGCTTTCTTACACGCAATGCCATGCAGGACTTTCAGATGTTAACCAAGCCGCCCCTTTCTCCACCGGGCTGGCTGTTTCCTGTGGTGTGGACCATTCTTTATATACTTATGGGAATCTCCGCCTACCTCATCAAAGTGTCAGATGCTCCTGAGGATGTCATCGACGATGCCCTGACCCTTTATCGCTACCAATTAATTGTCAACTTTCTCTGGCCGGTGTTCTTTTTTAGTTTCGGCTGGTATCTCTTCGCCCTGATTTGGCTGATTTTACTTTGGGTTTTGGTGCTGATGATGATAAAACTCTTCTCCAAGATTTCCAAGCCGGCGGCATACTTGAACATTCCGTATTTAATCTGGTTAACCTTTGCAGCCTACTTAAACTTAGGAATCTGGCTCTTAAACCGCTAGTACTCTGCAAGCAAAAAGATTGCGCGAAAATATTTCACGCAATCTTTTTTTACATCTCTCTTATAATTTTTCGAATCGGAAGTATAAAGCTCGGCGATACCGAAAGCTCATCAATACCCATCTTGATGAAGGTTTCCGTCAGTGTCATATCTGCTCCTAATTCTCCACAGATTCCAACCCAGCAGCCTTCTTTATGCCCATTGTCAATGACCATCTGAATCATACGCATGATTGCCGGATGGTGAGCATCGTAGATATTGTCCAGCTTCGGATTTTGACGGTCAATCGCCAGAGTGTACTGAGTCAAATCATTGGTTCCTATACTTAGGAAATCAACCTCTTTCGCAAGCACATCACTGATGATGGCTGCTGCCGGCGTTTCTATCATAATCCCAAGCTCCACATCTCCATAGGCAATTCCAAGCTCATCTAATTCTCCCTTCACTTCCTGGCAGATTCGTTTTACCTCCTGCACCTCGGAAAGGGAAATAATCATTGGAAACATAATGGAGATATTTCCAAATGCAGAAGCCCGATAAATGGCACGAAGCTGCGTCTTAAAGATATCAATCCGGTCCAGGCAAATGCGAATGGCCCGATAGCCCATGGCCGGATTTTCTTCCTGCTGCATGTCAAAATAATCGACTTGCTTATCCGCACCGATATCCAAGGTTCGGATAAGAACCTTTCTCCCTGCCATGTTTTGTGCTACGGTCTTATAGGCTATAAACTGTTCCTCCTCCGTCGGATAATGGTCTTTTTCCAGATAGAGGAACTCACTACGAAAGAGTCCGATTCCGTTGGCGTCATTGGCAAGTACATTTGCCACATCTGCCACGCTACCAATATTCGCATAGAGCTTTATCTTCTTTCCGTCTTTGGTGACCGTTGGCAGACCTTTTAGCTCCGCAAGAAGGGCCTTCGCCTCTTCTTCTTTCTTTTTCTCTGTCATATACTGTTCTAAGACAGCGTAATCCGGGTCGATAATTAAGCTGCCATGCTTCCCGTCTACAATGGCCATCTTTCCATTCCATGCTTCCTCGATATCCACACCGATAAGCGCCGGAATATTCATGGTTCTTGCTAGGATTGCGGTGTGGGAATTCGTCGAACCATGACGGGTGACAAAGGCAAGCAGCTTGGACTTATCCATCTGCACGGTTTCACTCGGTGCCAAATCATCTGCCACCAAGATAACCGGTTCTGTCAAATCTTTTGCTACGGTTGCCCCTGTCAGTATGTGAACCACTCTCTCTGAAATATCCTTCACATCTGCGGCCCTTGCTTTAAAGTATTCATCGTCCATCTCGGCAAACATTCTGGAAAAATTGTCTCCTGTGGTAGCAACGGCAAATTCTGCATTAACCTTGTCGTTTCGGATAATATTGTGGATAGAGTCATTATAATCGTCATCCTCCAACATCATCTGATGCACTTCGAATATCATAGCATTCACTTCGCCCACTTCTTCCACTGCCTTCTGATACAAGCCACCGAGCTGCTGCATCGTCAGCTGCTTTGCCTGTTCATAGCGCTGCAATTCAGCTTCTACGTCTTGTATTTTGACGCGAGTGACCGCCTGTTCTCCCTTCTTGTAAAACAAGATTCGTCCAATTGCAATTCCATTAAAAATAGATTTGCCTTTGTAAATATCCATCTTTTCACCTCATATTATAAATTGGCTTTAAAGAATTCCTCTAATTCTCTGGCTGCCGTTTCTTCATCATTTCCCGATACTTCTACAGTGATTTCATCCCCGCATTTTACACCTAAGCTCATTAGCATCATCAGCTTTGTAGCATCGGATGCTTTCCGGTCTTTGATAATAGTTACCTTTGATTCGTATTTTCTCGCTTCCTTTACAAGCAGTCCCGCCGGCCTTGCATGAAGCCCTACTAAATCTGTAATCGTATATTGAAAACTTTTCATTCTCTTCTCCCCTATTCTATCACTTATTTTCTATTTCGTCACCTATCACTCTTTCGATATGCAGAGAATAAATATCGGCGTGCTCGTCGGGCGCAACCAGTTCCCCCGGCTTTTTGCCAAAGCCGATACCCTTTTCCATAATCAGACATTCTTTTTGGTTCTCCTCCTGCACCCCTATCACTACGTTGTGATTTAACACCTTTTTTATTTTATACATATCTCTCCCCATTGCTGCATTTTAAGAATTTCTAATTTCAAATAGTGGCTCGCCTGTCTTTACCGGACCCTCTGCCAGTAGCTTCACGCTCTGCTTCTCCTGCAATTCTGTACAGAGAATCGGTGAAACCATGGACGGCGCGTTTTGATTCAAATATGCAAGGTCCATCTCCAATAATGGTTCTCCTTTTTTCACCTTCTGTCCGGTTTTCACAAATACTTTGAATCCTTCCCCGTTCATTTTCACGGTATCGATACCCATATGAAGCAACATGCTGACGCCTGTGTCTGTAAGGAAACCGATGGCATGCTTAGTTTCAAACACAAAGCTGATTTCTCCGTCTTCCGGTGCGCATACGAGCTTACCTGTCGGCTTCACTACCACACCGTCACCCATCATTTTCTGTGCAAATGCCTCATCTGGTGCAGTGGATAAGTCCGCAGCAATTCCTGTAACCGGACTGCTGATAATGATAACGTCCTCTTCTGTCTCATCGTCTGCAGCCGTCTCCAGATAATCTTCCAGGTTGGACTTGATAACCGTCACACGAGGTCCGTAGATGATTTGCACACCATTTCCTTTGTGAATCACTCCGGATGCTCCGGTAGATTTCAGTACTTCATCATTTACCAGTGCTGCTTTGTGAACCGTACAGCGAAGTCTGGTCGCACAGCAGTCCACGTCGGAGATATTGTCCTTTCCTCCCAGACCTTTGCAAATCTTTGCGGAAAGCTCATCCTCTGCATTTCCACCTGCATTTGCAGCATTTTTACGTGCTTCCACATCGCTTCTGCGATAAAGTTTTACTTCTTCACTGTCATCTCGTCCCGGTGTTTTTAAGTCTAATTTCACGATGAGGAAATGGAACAAGAAATAGTACACTATAAAGTACACAATACCAACAATGACAACCCATATCCAGTTGGTCTTTGCATTTCCCTGAATGATACCAAAGAGGGTTAAGTCGATAATTCCGCCTGAGAAAGTCATACCTACACCAACTCCAAAGATATGCATGAGCATATATGCGGCTCCCGCCAGTACACAGTGAATTCCGTAAAGCAACGGTGCCACAAAAAGGAAGGTGAATTCCAACGGCTCTGTAATACCTGTCAGCATGGAAGTCAATGCTGCGGAAAGCAACAAACCACCTACCAGCTTACGCTTGTCTGATTTTGCAGTACGATACATCGCCAAAGCTGCTCCCGGAAGACCGAAAATCATCAGTGGAAATTTACCGGACATAAATCTGGTCGCAGATACGGCAAACTGGGTTACACTCGGGTCTGCAAGCTGTGCAAAGAAGATATTTTGCGCACCTTCCACAAGCACCCCTTGGATTTCCATGGTTCCACCCAAGGCTGTTTGCCAGAACGGAAGGTAGAACACGTGGTGAAGACCAAATGGAATCAAAAGTCTTTCCATCAATCCGTATACCCATGTACCTGCGTATCCGGATTCCAATACCACATTACCTACTGCATAGATACCTGTTTGAATAATCGGCCATATAAAGAACATCAAAATACCGACACCGGTGTAAACCAAGGCACTGATGATTGGCACGAAGCGTGTACCGCCAAAGAAAGATAATACCTGCGGCAGTTCAATTTTGTAGAATCGGTTATGCAAAGCCGCAACACCGAGACCTACGATAATACCCCCAAACACACCCATTTGTAAGGAGGTAATACCAACTACGGAAGCCGTTGCACCGCTTAACATCTCCTCTGCCCCACCACTGATGGTGATGAGCGCATTGATAGAGGCATGCATAATAAAGAATGCAATGGCAGCTGACAAAGCCGCAACCTCTTTTTCTTTTTTTGCCATACCGATTGCCACACCTATTGCAAAGATAATCGGCAGGTTCCCAAACACAATATCCCCGGCTTTACTCATAACGGTAAAGATTGCGTATGGAATGGTTCCCGGACCCATTGCATTTAAAAGTCCATATGTTTCTAACATGGTTTCATTTGTGAGTGACCCTCCAACACCAAGCAAAAGCCCTGCCACCGGCAGGATTGCAATTGGAAGCATGAAAGACCTACCAACACGCTGAAGGACACCAAAAAGTTTTTCTTTCATTTTTTTCTCCTTTTCCGAATGTTTCTTCTGTTGGTAGGATGAGCTTTTTTGTGGTATTTTATTCCACAGTACAAAAAAGGCACCAACTCACACAAACATTCTGACTAAATATTTATGTATAGTTCATGCCTCGTATCATCATCAAGTAACATACTATATCCTGTGATATCTTAGCATTTGCTCAAATACTCCGTCAAGTCGGGGATTTCTGACAAAAATGTCTCTTAATGGTTTACTTTATGTCTAAAATATATTAGAATGAGACCGTATAAAATTATTCAAAGGAGAGGTAATTATGAAAATTTCATCGTTACAAACAGCTAGATACGAGTATTCTCCAAAACTTCCTGGAATGCTTAGAAACGGCATTGCAGATATTTGCGTAAAAGAAGGAGCAGAAACTCAGAGCGTAGCTGATCAGGAAAAAATCAAAGCTCTTTTCCCTAATACTTATGGTAAAAAGGAAATCACTTTCCAGAAAGGTCAAAACACATCTGAAGCAAAGAAACAAGTTGTAGGTGTTATCCTTTCCGGTGGACAGGCACCAGGTGGACACAACGTTATTTGCGGATTATATGACGCTTTAAAAGCAACGAATAAAGAAAACGTTCTTTACGGTTTCAAAGGCGGCCCAAGCGGACTTATCGAAGACGATTACTTAATCTTCGATGATGAATATATCAACCAATACAGAAACACTGGTGGTTTTGATATTATTGGTTCTGGTAGAACAAAATTAGAATCAGAAGAACAATTTGCTATCGTTGCTGATGTTTGTAAAAAACACGGTATCACAGCTATCGTTATCATCGGTGGTGATGATTCCAACACAAATGCTGGTGTACTTGCTGAATACTTTGCAGCACATAACACAGGGGTTCAAGTAATTGGCTGTCCTAAGACAATCGACGGCGACCTTAAGAACGAAGATATCGAATGTTCATTTGGTTTCGATACAGCTACAAAGACTTATAGCGAAATCATCGGTAACATCGAAAGAGATGCTAACTCAGCTAAGAAATACTGGCACTTTGTAAAAGTTATGGGACGTTCTGCTTCTCACGTTGCTTTGGAATGTGCTCTTCAAACTCAACCAAACGTTTGCTTGGTTTCAGAAGAAGTTGCAGAAAAGAAAATGTCTCTTGCTCAAATTACAGATTACATCGCTGATTCTGTAGCAAAGAGAGCTGCTAAAGGAATGAACTTTGGTGTTGCTATCATCCCTGAAGGTGTTGTGGAATTCGTTCCTGAATTCTCAGTACTTATTCAAGAAATCAATGAACTTCTTGCAGGAAGCAAAGCTGATGAATTCAATGCACTTCCTACATGGGCTGAAAAATATGCATTTATTGAAAGCGGTTTGACAAAAGAATCTATGGAAGTATTTGCAATTCTTCCGGAGGCGATTCAACAACAATTATTCTTAGAAAGAGATCCACACGGAAACGTACAGGTATCTTTGATTGAATCAGAAAAATTGTTCTCTGCTCTTGTTAAAGATAATTTGGCAGCAAGAAAAGCAGCTGGTACTTACAATGGCAAGTTTGGTGCACTCCACCACTTCTTAGGATACGAAGGAAGATGTGCTTTCCCTTCAAACTTTGACTCAGACTACTGCTACTCATTAGGATACAACGCATTTATGTTAATCCAATATGGTTACAATGGTTACTTATCAAAAATCTCTAACCTGTCTAGCCCAGCTAGTGAATGGGTTGCAGGTGGTATGCCAATCACAAAGATGATGAACATCGAAAGAAGACATGGCGAAGACAAGCCAGTAATCAAGAAAGCTCTCGTAGAACTTGATGGAGCTCCATTCAAATACTTTGAAGCTCACCGTGAAGAATGGGCTGAAAATACATGCTTCGTATATCCAGGTGCTATCCAGTACTACGGACCAACAGAAGTTTGTGACGCTACAACAATTACACTTGCACTTGAGCAAGCGAAATAAGAAGTGCGAAAAGGAGTGACATCCAAAGATGTCGCTCCTTTATTTTAAATCATATTTCGAAGGATTATCCAGCAGTTGACCATCTTTTTGGAATCTGGACCCGTGACATGGACACTCCCAGGTCTCCTCTTCCGGATTCCATATCAACTTACATCCCATGTGTTTACAGCAGGGTGTTTTTCTACAAAAAATCCCTTGAATCAAGCCCTTTGCATTTACGCCCATATCAATTAGAAAATCTCTTGTTCCCGCTCTGATATTGAGCCTTTGAGGCGAGAACACATGGCTGTAAGGATTGGCAATGCCACAGAGTTCATCTCTCAAAATCATAGCTGCTACCATAGACGATGTCATGCCCCATTTTTTAAAACCAGTTGCCACATATACATAGGGAAGAAATACAGAGTATCCTTCATTTTTTTGAAGGTGCGAATTAATGCCTTGCTTTGCTTTGTTGCTAGTTCACCTTTTAATACAGTCATAAGCATATATATTCCCTGCTCCGTAAATACTCTTGGTAGTTTTCTTCTTCCACCCCAACTTGATATCGATTTTTTCGACATCAAGTTTTCAAATTCTTCTTTTGTTAATTCAAACATGAAATCCTCATCGAATTTTTGTATGTTATTTTTTACTTGCTCATTAAAACGGGTAGTTGTATAACCATAGATTTCTGCCAATTCAAAATCTAACATCACCTTCTGCCCACGAACCATATAAATCTTACTACGAAGTACCTCTTCATTAATTAAAACAATCTCCTGTTGTTCTTCCTTATTTACAGTCACACTATTTTTATCCATTTATTTTTCCTCCTTTGTATACTAATTGTATATATTATATTCTATTAGTGGGTTTATTTCAAGCAATATCTATTGTATACTTTTATTATCGTTAATATATGCAAGGAGGCTTTATAATGGAAGCAGAAAATTATGGTGCATTAGTTAAAAATTTGAGAATTAAAAATGGACTCACACAGAATCAAGTTGCCGATTCTTTGGGTGTCACTCCAGGCTACATCAGTAATGTAGAAAACAACCGAACAGCTATGTCTCTGCGGATATTGACATATTATGCTCGTCTGGTAGGATGCTCGTTAGATTCACTTGTCGGAGAACTGGAACCCGAATATTGCGAAACTGCTCTAGATCGAAAACTGTATCAGACTATAACCCAGTTAGATATTGAAACAAAAGAGAAGTTGTTAAAAACTATTGAACTTTGGATAAAATAAAGGCTATGCGACATCATATCGCATAGCCTTTCATATCATATCTCTATTCTCTTATTCTTCCACACTTACTTCTTCTTCCAAAACCACATCATCTTCCGTTGCGATTTCTTCAGTTGGTTCGTCTGTGTCAAGTTTCACGTCACGGTATTGTCTCATACCTGTACCTACAGGAATTAACTTACCGATAATAACGTTTTCTTTCAGACCAAGTAATGGATCAACTTTACCTTTGATTGCTGCTTCTGTAAGAACTTTGGTTGTTTCCTGGAAGGAAGCTGCTGAAAGGAATGAATCTGTTGCAAGAGAAGCCTTAGTAATACCTAGCATTACCGGTTCTCCGGTTGCAGGTTCTTTACCTTCTGCAACAAGTCTTTCGTTCGTTTCTTCAAAGTCAAGAATATCTACCATTGTTCCAGGTAAGAATTCGGAATCACCGTTTTCTTCCACACGAACCTTCTTCAGCATTTGACGAACAATAACTTCGATGTGCTTATCGTTGATATCAACACCTTGCAGACGGTATACACGTTGTACTTCTTGAATCATGTAATCTTGTACTGCACGTAAACCTTTAATCTTCAAGATGTCGTGTGGATTTACACTACCTTCTGTAAGTTCATCACCAGCTTCCAATACGGCGCCGTCTTGAATCTTCAATCTTGAACCATATGGAATGAGGTACGCTTTGGATTCACCTGTTTCGTTGTTTGTTACGATAACTTCACGTTTCTTCTTAGTATCGTTGATTGTAGCTACGCCACCGAACTCAGTGATAATAGCAAGTCCCTTTGGTTTTCTTGCCTCAAAAAGTTCTTCGACACGAGGAAGACCCTGTGTGATATCGCCGCCGGCAACACCACCGGTATGGAAGGTTCTCATGGTAAGCTGTGTACCTGGTTCACCGATTGACTGAGCAGCGATAATACCAACTGCTTCACCAACCTGTACAGGTTCACCTGTTGCCATGTTTGCACCATAACATTTTGCGCAAACACCGATGTGTGATTTACAGGTAAGGATTGTACGAATCTTCACTTCTGTGATTGGACCGCCATCCTTATTAACACCATATTTCATTACGCGCTCTGCACGTTTTGGTGTAACCATGTGGTTTGCTTTTAC
>JAZUCE010000163.1:0-27065 GCA_045638905.1 Faecalimonas sp. | reverse complement strand
GGGATTCGAACCCCGGACAACTTGATTAAAAGTCAAGTGCTCTACCGACTGAGCTAATGCTCCATACTGGGCTAGCTGGATTCGAACCAGCGACTGCAGGAGTCAAAGTCCTGTGCCTTACCGCTTGGCGATAGCCCAATATTATATAATTTTTATATGCGATAAAATCGCATAATAAAAGGGTGGGTAGTGGGACTCGAACCCACGACATCCAGAACCACAATCTGGCGCGCTAACCAACTGCACCATACCCACCATATTCAACACCATCTTTTCAGATGACTGAAACGAGCCCGGGGGGATTCGAACCCTCGACCTACGGCTTAGAAGGCCGTTGCTCTATCCAGCTGAGCTACGGACTCATTTTAAGACTTACATCTTAAAAAGCGGGTGATGGGAATCGAACCCACGTATCCAGCTTGGAAGGCTGGTGTTCTACCATTGAACTACACCCGCGTAATCGGGGTGACAGGATTCGAACCTGCGACCTCCTGGTCCCAAACCAGGCGCTCTAGCCAAGCTGAGCCACACCCCGCAATGTCCATTTTTTTGTCGTCCGCCCCGTGACGCAATGTTTATTATATAGTGCCACCATGTAATTGTCAACAACTTTTTTTATTTTTTTTCGTTTTTACAAATCACACAAATTTCAGCTCGAAACTGGCATCTCCATTAGCGTTTATCTCCATAACAATATAGGAGGCCTGACGTCCCTCCTGTCTCGGATATGACAGGCTTCCCGGATTCAACACTTTCACGTCACCCTCTACATCTATGTATGGCTTGTGAGTATGTCCAAACATCACAATATCCACACCACGCCTTTTTGCTTCTTCCCGTAATCTTCTTGTGTTCATGGATACATAATACTGATGTCCATGTGTCATAAAGATTTTATATTTACCAATTCGAATTTCCTTTTCCCCAGGCAAATATGAAAAATAATCATTGTTACCTGAAAGCATATGGACCGGCCACTCAGCAATTGCCTCTATATAATGTTCATCATCTTCCAAATCGCCCAAATGGAGTAAGGTGTCAATTTTTCCTTCGTGTTCCAGAACGGCATCCAAATTCCCATGTCGTCCGTGTGTATCACTGACAATCAATACTTTCATGCCTTTTTCTCCATAATCTTACGCATTGCTCGAAGCGCATTTCCTCGATGGCTCAACTCATTTTTCTTTTCCGGCGATAGTTCTGCCGTTGTGCATCCATATTCCGGAAGATAGAAAATCGGGTCATAACCGAATCCATTTTCCCCAGCTATTTCATAACCAATGATACCTTCAATTGTGCCGCGCACCACTTCTGTACTTCCATCCGGGAAAGCAGCCGCCACTGCACATACAAAACGCGCGGTTCGCTTATCATCTGGCACACCTTCAAGACGTTGTAACAGCAGATTATTTTTGACTGTATAGGAAGTGTCAACGCCTGCGTATCGAGCCGAATAAATACCCGGTTCCTTATTCAAGTAATCAATTTCCAAGCCCGAATCATCTGCAAGTACAATGCAATTTTCTACTAATTTCGCGATTTCCGTCGCCTTTATAATCGCATTTTCTTCAAATGTCGTGCCGTCCTCAACAACATCAACATCAATACCTGCTTCTTTCATCGATAAGATAGGCATGCCCAAATCCGCAAGAATCATACGAATTTCTTTCATTTTATTCTCATTACCTGTAGCAAAGATAATTTTCTTCTCCATTACGCTTCCTCTTTCTGTTTGTTTTGTTTCGGTGGCTTCGGCCCATGGAATTGATAGAAATAAGTCTTTATCATTCCATTGTAAATCTTACGATTCTTATCAGCCTTTCTGCCGAAATATCTCTCTGTATCCTCATAGCTGGTAATCATAAATGCTGACCAACTATCCAACATCTTAAAGCTTTCTCCAAAAGATTTATAAAGTGTAGGAAGATTCTTCTTCTCTTCAATACGTTCTCCATAAGGCGGATTTGTAATGATAAATCCATACTTTTTCGGATGACGCAAATCCTTTACATCGCGTTCCTGAAAATGAATAAGATGAGCAACTCCCGCTGCCTTGGCATTTTCCCTGGCTGACTTTATCACATCTCCGTCAATATCGTAAGCTTGAATATCCACACTAATATCATCATTTACCATTTCATTTGCTTCATCAATGGCATCATACCACAGCTTCCTTGGAATCAAATTTGTCCATTCCTCAGCCAGAAACGAGCGATTCATCCCAGGTGCAATATTTGCTGCAATCATGGCAGCTTCAATTGGAAATGTTCCACATCCACAGAATGGGTCCACCAAAATACGGTCTTTCTTCCATGGCGTCAACATGATTAAGGCTGCTGCCAGGGTTTCTGTAATAGGTGCTTTACTGGACAACTGACGATATCCTCTTTTGTGAAGAGAAACACCGGAAGTATCGATGCCTACCGTAACAACATCTTTCATCAAAAACACGCGCACCGGATAGGAAGCTCCTGTCTCTTCAAACCATTCTACATCGTAGCTTTCCTTCATACGATTAACCATAGCTTTTTTCATAATTGACTGAATATCAGAAGGGCTGAACAACTTACTCTTAACGGACGCTGCCTTTGTCACCCAGAATTTTCCATCCTTCGGAATGTACTCTTCCCATGGAAGTGCTTTTGTGTTTTCAAAAAGTTCATCATATGTAACTGCAGTAAAACTACCTACTTTTAACAAGACACGTTCTGCGGTGCGAAGAAAAATATTGGCTCTGCAGATTGCCTCCGCATCTCCCCAAAAAGACACACGGCCATCTTCCACACATGACACGTCATATCCTAAATCTATAATCTCTCTTTTCAATACAGACTCCAAACCAAAATGGCATGGCGCAATCAGTTCCATTCTTTTCATATCTATCCTCCTGTATTCTCTTCTTTATATTAAGTGGTGAGTCGATTTGTGTCAATAAATTTCCTCTCAAACTCAAAAAGGAGCCCGCTTCAACTGCGAGCCCCCTTTCAGATAATTAGTAGTTGTTTGAGTTGTTGTTTGAGTTGTTGTTTGAGTTATTGTTTGAGTTGTTGTTTGAGTTCTTGCTTGAGCTATAGTTTGAAGAATTAGAAGCATTTGAACTCTTGTTCATGTTGTTTGTGTTTTTGCTTGCATTGTTTGAGTTGTTTTTATTTTTGTTTTGTGAGTTGCTGTTGTTAGCATTTTTGTCCATTTTTTTACCCTCCTAAGATTTATTTGGTACACTTTTATTGTGCCATTTGACGCTCATTTTATACATTTTAAGTTTTTTTAATTTTTGACTTGCATTTTTTTTCCATATATATTATACTGTGCCTTGTAGAAAGCGATTTCTACAACCCCTTATTAATTATTTATACTCCCCTCAAAAAGACCGATGGCTCCCCCATTGGTCTTTTTACCGTTTAAGATAAGTATTTCAAATATAAAAGAGAACTATGCTTGTGCATAGTTCTCTTCATAATATTATACTTCAAATAACAAATCTCCATACGATGGCATCGGCCACATTTCTTTATTTACAATCATTTCCAATTTGTCAACCGGCTCTCGTAAAGACTTCATAACTGGTAGAACTTCATATAAGAAGAATTCAGCCTTCTCTTTGCCATGTGGCATCTTCGCTGCCTCATCTGCTTTCTCTACCAATATTTTCAAAGCATCCCTTGTTTCAACCAACAATCTTGATGATTCTGCAAGTAGTTCTGTCTGCACATCCACACATACCGTGCCACAAGCTTCCTTCACTTGATTAATTGATGTTGCAAGAGAGGTAATGTATTTGATAACCGCCGGAATAATATGTTTACTTGCAATATCAACCATCGCCCGTGCTTCAATATTAATCGCTTTTGCATAGGTTTCGTAATTGATTTCCGCACGAGACTCCAGCTCTGTTCTCGTAAACACGCCGAATTTTTCAAACAGATTTACAGACTGTTCTGTCACAAGATATGGTATAGCTTCTACCATGGTACTGATATTTGGAAGTCCTCTTCGTTTCGCTTCTTCCACCCATTCTTGTGAATAGCCATTTCCGCTAAACACAATACGTTCATGCTCAGCTGCGTATTTTTTTATCAAATCATGCAAAGCCAGCTCAAAGTTTTCTGCGCTTTCCAGTACATCACATGCATCGCTGAAGGCCTCAGCAACAATCGTATTCAGAACAATGGTGGACGCCGCTACAGAATCCCTGGAACCAACCATACGGAATTCGAATTTATTTCCGGTAAAGGCAAGTGGAGCTGTTCGGTTACGGTCTGTTGCGTCTTTTGCAAAATCCGGGAGCGTACGCACGCCTGTGTCTAATTTTTCTCGTTTAATACTGGTCGTTGCAGAGCCTGTACTAATCAGCTGTGCCAATACGTCCTCTAGCTGTGCCCCAAGGTACACGGAAACAATTGCTGGTGGAGCTTCATTTGCCCCCAGACGATGGTCATTACCCACATCTGCTGCCGATTCCCTCAGCAATGCAGCATGCTTGTCTACTGCCTTTAGTACACAAGTTAATACCAGCAAGAACTGAATGTTCTGATGCGGTGTCTTACCCGGATCTAACAAATTGATTCCATCATCAGTATTCAGCGACCAGTTATTATGTTTACCGGAACCATTCACACCTGCAAATGGTTTTTCATGAAGTACACACTGCAAATTATGACGGTATGCAACCTGCTTCAAGGTCTCCATGGTCAACTGGTTATGATCAACTGCCACATTACATTGCTCGTAAATCGGTGCCAGTTCATGTTGTGCAGGTGCTGCTTCATTGTGTTGTGTTTTTGCTGAAACACCTAATTTCCAAAGTTCTTCATTTACGTCCTTCATAAAAAGTGCAATACGTTCACGAATTGCCCCAAAATAATGGTCATCTAACTCTTGCCCCTTTGGCGGCATTGCACCAAATAAAGTACGCCCTGTAAATACAAGGTCTTTTCGTTTTAAATATTTATCTCTGTCTACCAAAAAGTATTCTTGCTCTGCCCCGACAGATGGTGTCACCTTTTGGGAAGTTGTATTTCCAAACAAACGAAGTAAACGCATAGCCTGCTTATCAATGGCCTGCATAGAACGAAGCAATGGTGTCTTCTGGTCCAATGCCTCTCCCGTATAAGAACAGAAGGCTGTCGGTATATAGAGTATTGCTCCATTTCCTGTTGCATCCTTCTTGATAAACGCCGGTGAAGTCGGGTCCCATGCTGTGTAACCTCTTGCTTCAAAAGTTGCGCGAAGCCCTCCTGACGGGAAAGAAGATGCATCCGATTCTCCTTTTATCAGAGCTTTACCGGAAAACTCCATTAATACCTTTCCTTCTTGGGTAGGAGTCGAGATAAAAGAATCATGCTTTTCAGCCGTCGCACCGGTAAGTGGTTGGAACCAGTGTGAATAGTGTGTCGCACCCTTCTCAATGGCCCACTCCTTCATTGCCTGAGCCACTGCATCCGCTGTAGAACGTTGTAATTCTGTTCCCTCCTGAATGGTACGTCTCAACTCGTTATAAGTTTCTTCTGACAAACGTTCTCGCATTACTGCATCATTAAATACGTTTTCCCCAAATATCTCTGCTACGTTTATAAATTCGCTCATACTTTCATCCTTCCGTTTATTATGCAAACATTCCCTTTAAAAATACTCTAATTTTTCAGAAAATGCAAGGTGTTTTATAGCAAATAAATAAGGTGACAGGAATTTTTCCTATCACCTTGTTCACTAAAAACTTATATTCATTAAGCTTTGTTAACAGAACCAAATAATTCCATTTTTTCTTTTACAGTTGCTTTGATTGCTTCAAATCCAGGAGCTAACAACTTACGTGGGTCAAATCCTTTTCCTTGTAAATCTTTTCCTGCTTCAATATATTCACGAGTTGCAGCTGCAAATGATAATTGACATTCTGTGTTAACATTGATTTTAGCTACACCTAAATCAATTGCTTTTTTAATCATGTCTTCAGGAATACCTGTACCACCGTGAAGAACCAATGGCATATCTCCTGTTAATTGTTGGATAGCATCTAATGTTTCGAAGCTTAATCCTTCCCAGTTAGCCGGATATTTTCCGTGGATGTTACCGATACCTGCTGCTAACATGTCAACGCCCAAATCAGCGATTGCTTTACATTCGTTAGGGTCTGCACATTCACCTCTACCAACAACACCGTCTTCTTCTCCACCGATAGAACCAACTTCTGCTTCCAAAGACATTCCTTTTTCTGCACATATTGCAACTAATTCTTTTGTCTTAGCAACATTTTCTTCGATTGGATAGTGTGAACCATCGAACATGATAGAAGAAAATCCTGCTTCAATACATTTCATACATCCTTCGTAGCTACCGTGGTCTAAGTGAATTGCTACAGGAACTGTAATGTTCAGTTCTTCTAACATTCCTTTCACCATACCTACAACTGTTTTGAAACCAGTCATATATTTTCCCGCACCTTCAGATACACCAAGAATAACAGGTGAGTTGTTTTCTTGAGCTGTAAGTAAGATTGCCTTTGTCCATTCTAAGTTGTTAATGTTGAATTGTCCAACTGCATAATGTCCTGCTTTTGCTTTTTGCAACATTTCTTTTGCTGATACTAACATAACAATATCCTCCATAATACGTAATAAATTTTCTCATTAAGAACGGCATCTCCGTCCCAAATGACCCGTAGGGGAATCGAACCCCTGATTCCAGCGTGAGAGGCTAGCGTCTTGACCTCTTGACCAACGGGCCGTTCGTACTTGTACATTGTAGAACATTTTTCCACAATATACAAGACTTTTCTTTTACTTTTTATTTAAACATTGTAACATAGGCCTGTATCGTAATATATAAAATCACAATTGGCAGTACAAATGTCAAATATATACGGTATGCTTTGAAGGCCGGGAACTTTATTCCCTTACCTGCATTTGCTTCCTGCATAAAATTATTCCATCCCCATCCATACCTTGTCACACAGAACAACAAGTAAACGATAGAACCTAATGGCAACAGATTATTGCTAACAATGAAATCTTCGATATCCATAATATTCATTCCCGCAAGTTTGAAATCTGCCCAGTCAGTAATTCCAAAAATACAAGGTAGACTAAGTATCGTAATCAATATAACATTTATCAATACCGCTTTTTTTTGCGACCAGCCACGCAGTTCCCTTGTACATGCAATAATATTTTGAAAAACTGCGATAACAGTAGAAAGCGCTGCAAATGTCATAAACACGAAAAAGAGACCTCCCCACAAACGGCTTCCTGCCATCTCATTAAACACATTCGGCAGTGTTGCAAAAATTAATCCCGGTCCCTCTCCCGGACTGATACCGAAAGAGAAGCACGCTGGGAAGATAATCAAACCTGCTGTAATTGCCACAAAAGTATCCAGTGACATAACACTAATTGCTTCCCCTGTAAGAGAACGCTCTTTCCCTATGTAGCTTCCGAAAATAGAAAGCGAACCAATACCGATACTTAATGTAAAAAAGGACTGACCCATAGCTGCAAAAATTACATTTCCCACACCGGCTTCTTGTATTTTAGAAACATCTGGTTTTAAATAAAACTCCAAACCTTCCATTGCATTTGGTAAGGTCAAAGAGCGAATGACCAGCACAAGCATCAAGCCAAACAAGCAGAGCATCATAGGCTTGGTAATCTTCTCAACGCCCTTCTCCAATCCAAAAGAACAAGTAACAAAACCAAGGATGACAATGATAACCATCCAAAAAATCATCTCATTTCGATTGGATTTCAGTGCATCGAAAATAGCCGTGATTTCTTTGGTGTTTTTTCCCACAAATTCTCCACTTACAGTTTTAAAAAAGTAAGCCAGCATCCAACCTGCCACAGTGGTATAAAACATCATGAGAATATAGTTGCCTGCAATGGCAAAATATTTGTGAATATGCCACTTGCTTCCCTTTGGCTCCAAAGCTTCATAAGATTTAGCAATACTTTGTTGACTTGCACGTCCTATAGCAAATTCCATGATAACAATTGGCAAGCCCATGGCTATCAAAAAGAACAAATAAATAAGAACAAAAAAGCCTCCGCCATATTTCCCTGTAATATAAGGAAATCTCCATACATTTCCCAAACCAATTGCGCACCCTGCTGAGATTAAGATAAAACCTAATCTCGACGAAAATTTTTCTCTCTTTTCCATAATTCCCTCAACTATTCATCAAAATTTGGCTGAACCATAATTGTAACAGCCTTTTTCTTGTTTTCTACACGGACAATTTTGTGATTGCCGCCAAACTCACCGTCCAAAGTCCATGGAATCTCATCTTCCGATTCTAAAAGGAGATTCCCACTTTTGAAACTGTACACATAACGAGTATCAAACTTGCCACTTAACATGGATGTCGCAATGGCGTTCAATTCCACCAGATTCTTTGTCTTTTTTATCAGCGTAACTTCAAATTCCCCATCGCTAAAACTTACATCCTGCCTCATAATATTACGGAAGCCAGCAATGGATTTTGAATTGCTGATAAGTCCAATCATAAAATCGTCTTCGATTACGTTTTCTCCATCTGTTATTTTAATATGATAAGATGGAATATTGGTCAGACGTTTTACACCTTCTAATATATATGCGGCATGACCCAAGGTGCTTTTTAGCTTTTGGTCAGTCTGATATGGTACGTCGGTAAAAAGACCAAACGCCGCAACATATACAAAAATGTCTCCATTAAATTCCCCAACATCACATCCAAAGGTTTTACCCTTAACAGCTATTTCAGCGGCTTTCAAAATATCTCTGGATATGTCCAAGCTACTTGCGAAGTCGTTAGTTGTTCCTGTCGGAATATACCCGATTGGAATGCGCCTATTCCCATCGCGCTGCATCATTCCGGTAACTACCTCATCCAAAGTCCCATCGCCACCGCTACATACCACCAAATCGTACTTATCTTCAAGGTCGACAATCTTATGGTAAGCATCCTGACAACTCTGAGTAGGGTATACAACCACTTCGTATCCCGCCTTCACAAATATATCCAAAACATCCGATAACTTTGTCTTTAACAACCCTTTTCCTGCTTTAGGATTATACAGAAAAAACATTTTTTTCATAGTACTTCCTCCTTTATAAAGAGCCTTCTATTAATAAAATAAAGGAAAAGAGCATATTGGTCAATACGCTCCTTTACCTTCCCTATACATTATTGTGCCATTAAATAAGTTTCGATTTCGTTAGCAGCTGCAACCTCGTCTTCTCCTTCTGTTACAACCACTAATTCTTCTCCATTTCCAACACTCAAAGACATCATACCCATAATGCTTTTTGCATTGATACTCTTTGTTCCAACCTCAATATGTACGCTGCTTGTAAATTGACTGGCTTTCTGTACTAATACTGCAATTGGACGTGCTTCTAATCCGGCTTTACATTGAACTGTCACTGTTTTCTTTACCATTTTGCTTCCTCCTTACTTCTTTCTTATATCTTCTGCAATTACACTAAGTTTTCTCAAACGGTGGTTTACACCTGATTTCCCGAGTGGTTCTGAAAGCAAATCGCCCAGTTCCTTCAACGAAGCGTCGGGATACGCCAATCGTAGTTCCGCAATTTCCTGCAAGCCTTCCGGCAGATTATCCAGGCCCATAGTCTGTTGAATCAAACGAATGTCCTCACTCTGCTTGCTTGCAGCCGATACTGTCTTATTTATATTCGCAGTCTCACAGTTGACTTTTCTGTTGACTGAGTTTCTCATTTCTTTTAAAATTCTTACATTCTCCATCTCCATCAGCGAAATCGGAGCCTCCATAACATTAAGCAAGTCCACAATTTGAGAACCTTCCTTAATATATACAACGTAGGATTTCTTACGCAAGATTACTTTTGCCTCCAAGTCAAAGCTACACATCAGCTCCCTTATCTGCTCCGCCTGTGCTCTTGCAGCACACACAATCTCAATATGATAAGATTTCTCCGGATGACTCATAGAGCCCGAAGCCATAAATGCACCTCGTAGAAATGCTCTTTTGCAACAACTCTTTTTAACAATGTATTCTGTGCTTTCCAAAAGTTGCATTGCGTCCTCATGTCGCTTTACTATGACTGTGTAGGTAATATTCCCCTTGCTTTTATTGACTGAAACAGCAGTTTCAGCCTCTATATTAAATGTTTTCCTTAATAATGTAAAGTATTTTCTTGCTACTGAAATATTTTCTGTGCGAAGCTTCACTGTATATTGGTCTCTGCTATCAATAGAAACCTTTCCACACATATTAAGGATAGCTGCCGTTTCTGCAAGCTGGCAATGCCTCGCCTTGCTCCACTGTCTGGACAGTTCTTCCTTCACCTTGCCGGAAAATGTTAATTCTTGTATCATATCTTAAAAATCTCCTAAAGTTTTCACTTCAGCTTCTAATGTTACTCCAAATTCCTGTCTTACCCTTTCTGCAACTTGCCGCATTAACTCCATAACATCTGCGGCTGTAGCCTGTTCCTTATTAATCACAAATCCACAGTGTTTTTCGGAAACCTGGGCACCGCCCACTTGAAAACCACGCAATCCCGCATCCTGAATCAGCTTGCCTGCAAAATATCCTTCCGGTCGCTTAAAGGTGCTGCCTGCGCTTGGATATTCCAGAGGTTGCTTAGTCACGCGCAGTGTCTTCAATTCGTCCATTCTTGCACGAATCAGCTCTTTTTCACCCTTTTGTAATTTATATTGAGCTTCCAGCACAATATAACCCTCTTTTGCAATAACGCTTGTTCGGTATCCTAACTCTAACTCTTCCTTATTTAAAGTCTTCACTTCACCCTCTTGTGTCAAGACTGTTGCATTTGTAATAATATCCTTCATCTCGCCACCGTATGCTCCTGCATTCATCACTACAGCTCCACCGACTGTTCCCGGAATCCCGGCTGCGAACTCAAATCCCGTTAATCCATATTCCAAAGCAACTGTTCCTACACGAGACAAAAGTGCACCTGCTTGAACCTTTATCGTCTCACCATGCACCTCTATATTGTTCATCTGTTTATAAATTTGAATAATGACCCCGCGATACCCAGTATCACTAACCAAAAGATTGCTTCCATTCCCAATCACATAATAAGGCATATTGACCGTCTTACATAATTCGATAATCTTCTTCACTTCCGTTGCATCCTGTGGCATGACGAAATAATCTGCATTTCCACCGACACGAAAGGTTGTATGTTGTTTCATTGGCTCATCTTTTTGCACACGTTTCTCTTCTGTAAGTTGTACAAGTTGATCATAAAAATTCATATTCATGAAATATTCTCCATTACCTTCTATCCAATGAGTTACCAACGTCAATCATACACTAAATCTATTGCAAATTCAATGGGGACTTGCAAATTTCGCCAAAATGGGTTATAGTAAATTGGAATATATATAAAAAGGAGTTGATTTATCAGTGGACCCTAGTGCCGCCATACAAGGTGCCCCCTCAGAAGGAGTCGCCGTACAAATTATTGTTTTAGTTATTTTATTAATGTTATCTGCATTCTTTTCATCAGCAGAGACAGCCTTGACAACCGTTAACAAAATCCGGATGCGTTCTTTAGCAGATGAAGGCAATAAGCGTGCCAAATTGGTATTATCGCTTACCGAGGATTCAAGCAAGCTGTTAAGCGCCATTTTAATTGGAAATAACATTGTGAATCTTTCTGCTTCAGCGTTAACCACAACAATCGCATACGAGTTGGCTGCTAATATTACCGGACCGGTTGCGGCATATGCTGTTGCCATTGCTACTGGTATTATTACAGTGCTTATTTTGATTTTTGGTGAAATTACACCAAAGACAATTGCAACCATACATGCGGAAAAGCTTTCTTTATTATATGCTTATCCGATTCATTTTATTAAGGTTGTTGTAACACCTGTCAGCATAATTATCAATATGCTTGCACATGTCATGTTTTTCATCTTCCGTGTGGATCCAAATGCGAAGCCACAAACCATAACCGAAGATGAACTCCGTACTATCGTGGATGTGAGCCATGAAAGCGGTGTGTTGGAAGAAGAAGAACGAGAAATGATTAAAAACGTGTTTGATTTGGGTGACGCAAAGGCAAAGGACGTTATGGTTCCTCGTGTCAATGTGGTGTTTGCTAATGTAGAGAGCACATATAACGAATTGATTAACATTTTCCGTGAACACAAATTCACAAGACTTCCTGTTTATGAAGGAATGACGGATAATGTAATCGGCACAATTAATATGAAGGATCTGCTTTTATATGATAATACAAAAGAGTTCCGTATCCGCGAATTCTTACGTGAAGCGTATTTCACTTATGAGCATAAGAACATTTCCGAGCTCCTTGTGGAAATGCGTGAAGCATCCTACAATATTGCTATCGTTCTCGATGAATACGGCGAAACAGCCGGGTTAATCACCTTAGAGGACATTTTGGAAGAAATTGTCGGTGAGATTCATGATGAATATGATGAATACGAAGAGGACGAGCTTTTGGAAAGAATCAATGATTTTGAATATATCCTGGAAGGTTCAATTAGTCTTGACGACTTAGATGACCGCTTGGATTTAAAATTGGAATCCGATGAGTATGATTCTCTCGGTGGATTCATTATTGAACATTTAGACCGTCACCCTGAAGTTGGTGATGAGATTTTAACTGAAAATGGCTTGCGTTTAGTCGTAGATTCCTTAGATAAGAACCGTGTGGAAAAGGTTCATATCTACATACCTGAAGACTTCTATTCCGATAATGAAGGCGGGGATGAGGATGAAGATTAAGAATCAGTAAATTACAAGGGGCTACCGCATTAACGAATTTTTATTCGTTAATGCGGTAGCCCCTTCAGTTTGTTTTAATACTTGAAATTGAGTGCCATTTATTAGGCCTTGAATTCTAATGGAATATCAATAATCGTACTACATTGCACTTCTTCAAATCCTTCATCTGATAGCATATCTACCAATTGTATGTTTCCATTTTCTTTAGATATGCTAATAATTACATTTCCTATGACACCAGAGCCATTATTTGCCGGACTAAAAAACCATTTTTTTGTATTCTCTGTTACAATTGCCAATCCTTTTGACCCTAAGTGTTTTAAAAAGTATTCCTTTGCAAGATTACATGCTTGTATATAATACATCTACTGCACCTCCTGATAGCATACCTCAATATGCTTTGTAAACTTCAAATTATCGATTCTACAAAATTGTGTTCTGTTAGGAACAACACGGGAAAAATATCTAAAAACATCCATCTTTCCAGTTTGTGGATCAGAGAAAATAGTTTCACCATTTTTTTGTTCTGCAATAAAGGTGTGCCCTCCTCCATGAGGCGAATTCCAATAAACAACTACTTGGGCGCGCGCCCCATCACCCCACAATTTCATATTCTGTTTTATATCTTCAATACCGCTATCTTTACATTGGATAACATTTGGATTTTCCCAAACATCAAACGGGTGATAGGCTAGATGGTCTGAGCCATATGTTGAAGGGCGAGCAGTAACCTCATTACCTCGCCGAATCATTTCCAGCGTAGGGACACATCTTTGGCAGTTATTTTGCCACTGTGGCGCTGTACTATAGTTGGGATTTGTGACATCTAAACTATGTTGTCTATAATCATCTGCCAATTGTTCATAAAAAGCATTAAAATCCGCTGGTGATTGATACGCGTTTTGTGAATTAGTGCTTTGTGCCGCATTACCTCTAGCGACATCCAGAACATATCCCTCCTGTTCAAGCATGGCTGCACGGTGTTTCGCAAGCGTCTCAGTCAACCAATTGCATTCAGGAACACCTCTCCTAACCAATGCCTCTTTATAATTTTCTATAATTTCGTCAACAGTCTTTACAGTACTTATCCAACGGTTATTTGCTTCTTCACGCGATAATATTCTTGCTTTATTCTCACTTGCAATTGTAATAGCAGGACTTTCCCCAACATCAGCCGTAAAAACACCCGATGTCGGGGGTGTCAGTTTCCCGATGATACTCCGTATTTTTTAGCTACATAAGCATCTATTTTTGCTGCTGTCTTTTCAAGTTCAGGAGGTAAGTATGCAAGAGCTTCGGCAGCTTTCTTCTGCGCTGCTTTTACGTATTCTAATATTTCTTCAAAATCTCCACCATGTGTGCCTAAGCCTTCCATAATAGAACTATAAGATCTATCCATTCTCTCTGTAGCATCAGCAATATTCTCAATTGCAAACGGCATGGCTGCCGCAAACTGTCTCAATGCTTCTGCACCTTCTGGAGTTAAAAACTTTTCTAAATTTGCCATTCTTCTTCTCCTTTAAATCTCATCATAATCATTAATTGCCTGTACCACAGCCCCTGTAGCCTCTTCAGCAATTTGCGTTGCCTTGGTTAATTCAACAAGTGCCTCTTCCAAATTTGCAATGTGTCTTCTGGATAAGTCATCACTTCCCATAGTCGCATCGCAAACATTTGCAGCATTTTTAAGGATCATGAAATTTTCCTCTAACACACCCTTATACTCATTGATTGCTTTTAGTAATGCTTGTAAATCTTCACGACGTGTAGCTCCTGCCATAATTTTTCCTCCTTATAACTCATTTATTCTAAGTAATCCTCTTCTTCATCAGTCGTATCAACTGCACTTTGACCTTTTACAGACCAACCATCGATACATAATCCATGGTGCAAATACGGTCTGAACGAAACTTCATCTATTCCGTTTGTGTAACGGAAAATATGATTCGTTAAACTAGAAATAGACTCTGCAAAGGAAGATGACACAATGCCTACCGCTTCGTTTTTCGCCGTCTGGAACATTATTCTATGTCTAAATAAGGATTCATCCAGTTTGGTTTGGCGAAAATCTCCACAGGTATCAAATAACATCACGAAATGATATCCCCATCTCGGACCATGAGTAAGAATATATTTCAAGTCGTTTCGTGCATCATACACTTTGGAATAAGACGATGTGTTTCCGGTACCCGCTGATATTTGGAGTGTAACACTTGATTTAATTGTAGTCACATTATCCGCTGATGTCTCGCTTTCCATGCCAAGTTCCATGTCAAGTATAGTATTTAAATCGATTTCCCCTTCATCACGATTTATTGAACCGAACTCATTGAGAACATTCAAGTCACTTTTATTGTCAGATTTTATTTCTTCTGCAAGATATTGCATGTCCATCATAATGGTTTCGTAATTCATTATGAACACCATTGTATTCGTTTCGATTTTGTTTTCAATGGCTTTTTTCAATTGTGAGATTCTCGTGCAGATATCTTCAATTCTGACATAAGATTTATCGAACGAAAAAGCACAGTCGTTTGTCATTTGCCGATAAATTGAATTCTTACTTGTAGTCCAACATTCTGTCTGAACATCTTGCATCTTTAAAGAGCAAGTAGCACTCATAACAAGAGAAGAGCCTGACGTTTTTTCCCGCGTAGGAGCAATAATCAAACAATTTTCACAAAATCCATCAACCACCTCAATGGGATATAACTTCAACATTCTTTGAGGGCTTCCTATAAACATAATAATATTTTTTTCATCACCATTAATATTTGTCTTGTTTAAAAATTCCAAGATGGTTTCTTTCTGTTCCTCAAATATTTCATATGTATTACCATCTTTGATCATCGGTCGCTTATATATATAAGACTCAAAAATCGATGTATCGTATGTCTTTTGCGGTGAAAATGTTTGGTTTATCGTTTGTATTAACGGCAATTGGCTCTCAGCCTTTGGTATATACAAAACATGTGCATTGCTTAATCGGTCCCCTTGCTTTGTTAGCGGAATTCTTTTTAGTGCATAGTGGACCGGCAACTGTTCCATAAGTAACTCATCTCTTTCGCTAATGGTTTTTAAGTCCAGTGTACCTTTTATGTCACTATAATCAGCTTTCATTGCAATTCTCTGCTGAATTTGGTCTTTTGCCATTTCTGTCAAGCCTCTTGTACCTTCTGTGAATCCTTGACTGGAAAAGATAAACCTCATACCGAGTTTTGCACTTTTTGCTAATACAGTCTGTAATTTGGTTCTATAATCTTCCTTTGCTAATGATACCGATTGAGCTAAAATGTTGGACATAATTGAGAATTCATCAATAACAACAAACAATTCCGGCATATATTTTTCAGCAGGAACATCACTCAATTTTTCCCATTTACCCATGAATTTATTTTGTCGTGACAACATTATTTCAGTAAGTCGATCCACCAAATCGTAAACCAACTCAGGAGATTCATCTAAAATAATATATCTTATGTGTGGGATATTCTTATCTACATATCGGCTAAACTCTGTTTTACCAAAATCGACAAGCCAAATCTCAACATTATCCGGATGCGTTGATTGTAAAATTCCGGTTATAATTGTATGTATCAGCGTGGATTTTCCCGAACGGGATGCACCACAAATGTATGTTGCAAAATTGGAATTTTCGAAGTCTAGATAAAGAATATTTCCATTACTATCAAGACCATATGGAATATTTTCCAACTTGCGAACCCCTTTTTGTGTATTTGGAACCAAATCTAAACCGACTCTTTTTATATAATTATTGTCCAAATCAATAACAGGTTTTTCATTTATATATATGTGCTCGACATCATTTGGCAAATGGGATGGAGCCATGTACCAAGTGAATTCATGTTTTTCCTCATTTTTTATAGCAAGGAAAAAGTTGTCATCACTTTCCACAGTAATGTTAGTTGCAATATTTTGTATAAATTGATATGTATCTGAATCGCTGTGTTGTTGCGCTGACCGGTTATGTGTCAAAACTACAACAATTCCATAATATTCCGCGTTTGCACATAACTGCTGTATTATATTTATGGAACTCGAATCATACGCTTGAGGGAAGTTGTGAAATACATAAACTTTTTTTCCTATTTTCCGAGCAGCACCACTATTTTGAGTGGTGACTTCTGAAACTATCGATTTTAATTTTTTTCTTACTGCCTCCTCATTAGTAGGCACTGTATCAATAACGGAATCATCTCCGCACAATTCTGCCAAGCAGCCCAGCGAGCTTGGATTAAATCTAATCGGGTCAATAAAAGCAATCTGTTCTAGTTCCTGACTATAGTGGCGCAAAATATTAAGAATGATATTTTGTATGCCTTTTAATACGTGACCCTCTGATAAATTGGTGTACTCAGCAAGTATAACTAATCCATCATTAATAGTAAGATTTGCCGGAAGCATAACGGTTGATTTTACTGCATTGCATTGTCCCTTTGTTCGTTCAACAAATTTGGTTTCCATGCCTTCAGGGATAGGTAACGGACGTTCAACAGAACCAATTGAAATTGTACCAATTTGTTCAGTGTCCATAGTATTTTTTTCCATTTTTCCTTCAAAAACATCCTTGTCACTCTGAACAAGCTCCATAAATGAAGAAAAAGGAACAGAAAACAAATATTTTTCTATTTCTGCTTTAATAATCGAAATTTGTCTTTCGATATCAGAATTAGCTTTATTAAATTCATTTGTTAAATCCTGAATATAGTCTTCGCTCGCTTTTTTTATCACTCCAACAGCAGACCTCAAATAAATAAGTTGCCCTGTTGCTTCAGTATACAACTGAACTGCATACGGATCATTAGACAAACCACTATTAATTTGAACGGAAAGTCGTGACAATACACCACTGTCAAATGGTTTTGCGCTACTTGCGTTTGTGTGAGTCAAAGAATGTGTTCTGGCAATTTCGATAAAAGCAAGAACTTTTGCTATTTGGCGTTTATTTTCCTCTAAATCATCCGCAAGTTTTTGATTCGCATTATCCACATCACGCGAAAATCTCGCTTTATTTTTTCCGGCTTGTTGGTATAACAAAACAAGCCTTTCATTCATTTCTTTGAGCTCAATATATATTTTGTTGTATTTGTTTAATAGTGTGTCCATAACAATTCCTCGTTTATTTTTCAGTCCAACTTTTTGTCTTTTTATAATTACCGTTGGTTGCTGTATAGATTATGGTTGCAGATACATAATCCTTATAATAAGCGTATGATATATTCGTCACAATATTAGTGCCACTGGCATCTTGCGGATATTTCATAGTAATGTTTAATTGAATTGCAGATGCTATTGCACGCGTTAAGGCTGTTTGCTCCAGAGGTGTCTCCAGTTCATCACAGCGTTTTATCTCGAAATCAAACGTTCCCAAATTACACTCAATCTTATTTCGATATGTTTTAAAGACAAACGGTATATTGATTTCTTGTACATGACTTCTTCTGTCTGCCGCATCTATGGTGTTTGCAAAACCACTCGTCATCCAATCTATTACTTCGACTGCAAGAGAACTCTCAGCAAAACGTACACTCATCTTTTGTGCCTCTGCATTAAACCCTTGCAAATACACTTTGTATTGTGCATCCGCTTCCTGTCTAACCTGCCCAATCACTTTATCAAATCTTTTCGTTTCTTTAGCAATCTGGCTATCAGCATTTTTCTCAGTAGAAGCAATTCGATTGTCTATGCTTTTATTAGAACGGCTTTGAGCAGCAGCTATTAATCCCCAAATTATTAAACCTAAAATGCCTCCAATGACACCAAACATAAACCAAAATGCAAAAGCAGAACCAAGAGACGCACTAAAATGAATCTGTGAATCTATTGCATCACCATTAGTGAAACAAACAAAGACGCCCACAATAAGACCAATTATGCCTCCACCGCCCATATAAGGCCCAGCCGGGAGATTTCCCGTGCTTTTAAAAGAATTAAGATTTCTTACGGTGTTTCTTTTTGATGCATCTAATTTGTTAATGGATTCATTTCTTTTCTGTGTAATTTCACTGATTTTTTGATTTGCATCTTTTTCCAATCCCTCTTTATATGTATACGGAAATTGATTAAATTCCATTATTTTTTCCCCCTGTAATAATTATTTCCAATCTCTAAGAAACTCATAATTGCCATTATCAGCAGTGTATACTACATTTGTTGATACATGGTCGTCGCTGTATGCATACCCTATATTTGTTACAATATCCGTTCCGCTAATGTCCTTCGGATACTTCATTGTAATATTTAATTGTATAGCTGCTGCGATAGCTCTTGATAATGCAGCTTGTTCCAAAGGCCCATGCAGGTTTCTGCACCTCTTGATTTCAAAATCAAACGTTCCTAAATTGCAAGTGATTTTATCAGCATAAACATTGAAATTAAACGGAATATTTATTTTTTCAATATGGCTTCTTCTATCCGCTGCATCAATGGTTTTTATAAAACCATTAGTCATCCATTCAACAACCTCAATAGCCAATTGGCTCTCTGCAAATTGTACGCCCATTGACTGAGCCGTTGATTCAAACAATGTAAGATACTGCTCAAACTCCCTTTCAGCATCTTTTAAGATATTCTCCCGCGACAATTGAGAGTTCTTCTCTTCATTGGATATTTTAATTTCCATTTCATGTACATTCTCATCATATTGCTTGTTGACGAATCCAGATGCAATTCCACCAATACTCAATCCGATAACAGTCAACCAAAACCACGGACCAAAAGCTTCTCCAAATGTTTGAGCCTCACAATTGGACATACAAGTGAAAAAGCCAATCACAAAACCAACCATACCGCAACCCAACACCCAATTGGCACCATCAGGTTTTGCCCCTGTCAAACGTTTTATTGACTCTTTTTGTTGATAAGAACGTCTTTCCTCATCTGAAAGTTTTAATTGCGTCCGATTATCCAATTCAACTTTATAAACCGGTGGAAATTTATCCAAATTCATTATCTTTGTTCTCCTTTAAAATCATATAATTGTATTTCTTTGTTCTATTTGAATACCATAACACTATTAGACCAGCTATCAGTGTTAAAACACTAATGATTTGAGATGTAGTTAACAGTCCCCATACACCGCGAATATCATCTCCCCGCACATATTCGTTCAAAAATCTATAACATGAATATGCGACAAAGTATATAACTGTTCTCATACCTCTAATTCCTGTTTTACATATAAACTGAAAAAAAATAAATAAGGCAATACAAAATAATGCCTCTACAAACCAAGTGGGAAATACTTTGACGATTTCCCCATCTACTGGGTAGCTCACTGAAAAAAAACCATCATATGTACGCCCATAGCAACAACCATTGAAATAACAGCCCACTCTGCCGATGGCATGCCCAAGAGGAAGCAACGTAACGAGAACATCTGTATATTCTAAAAACGGTTGTTTTTTTATTGTGCATACTATTGCCAAGCCAACACATCCACCAATAAGACCACCATAAAAAACAAAACCACCAAACACAAGACAGTACCAAAAGGGTCTATCCCAAAGTGGCATTAATGTGATTGCCGACATCAGCCTTCCTCCGATGGCAGCTCCCAGCAAAATAGGTATAACTTTCCTCATTAAATCTAAAATATATATTTTAGGGTACAATGGCGATTTGATATATACTATTGCAGTCACAAACAAAGCAAGTAGAATAAAAAGTGGAAATGTCGATATTTTGGTGCTAAATACTTCAATATATGGATACATTTTAACCCCTCACTAAATCAATCGATGCTTTTTATCATTAATTCCATAATAAGAGCATTTCCTCAAAACAACTATATACTTATATGTTATAACATAATTCTAATGGTACAACAATAATTTTCCTTACATAATTCGTATTAATTTCAATCAACAAACAAAGCCGTGGCAATTTGATATCATTGCCACGGCTTCACTCCATATAAATGCCCACATTACAGCCACGAGGATTCCCTCCAGCCAACCGACTTATCGCTTCAACCTTTCTCGTGGATTTCAACACATTTCTATGTCTACACGAAAGTTTCCCGTTTACACAAAACCATTCAAGAGTAAAAGCATTGACCATTCACCTTTGACGGTTCAAACAAAACACAAAACAGTTAAACCGGAGATGTATATTTTCATCAAAAACTCCCAATTTAATCATATTTTTGTCCTATATGTGTTGTAACGTAACCCTGTTACAGGGAAGCCGGATTTGAGGTTTTCGTAATGCAGGCAAGGTTCCTGCTACGCTACTTCAATAAAAGTAGTCGCATTAGAAACCTTTATCTGCGTGTCAAGTTCTGTTAGAAGCGTATTGCGTTTTTCCTTTAACGCTTCTAACTTTTTCTTCACATCAAGCGGGTCAACCAACTCTGTCGTATTCTCTTTGACATAGGTCTCAACGACACTCAGCGGTTTGTCCTCCTTGGTCTTGGAATCTCTCCCAAGGATACTTAAGCGCATGCCTTCCGCTGCCGCCTGAAGCTGCGTGTTCTTATCATCGCAGAAACGAACTCTCTCGTTGTATTCTCCCTGCAATTTCTGCTGAAGATGACCTTCAAAATCTGCCTTGCCATCGTATGCACCTGCGCCACGCAATCTGCTTCTGAGGGAAATGGCTCCTGCAACCGTAAATGTTCCATATGAAGTTGTGATTTCTGTCTTCGCATTGGAAGCTACAATGGCAGCGTCAATCTTCTGGAACCGGTCAATCAAATCAAGAATCTGCTGATATGCCGACTCTGCTTCCTTAGCGTATTCTTCTTTGCTGATACGCTTTCTGAAGACCTTATCTTCATTTGGTTTCGTCGTATCAACGAAACTCGCTTTCGCAATCTTATCTAAAATTTTGTTTACCAACAGGTCCCTTTCATCCAAGGCCTGTGTTACTAACATTTTTTCACTCATAAAAAATCCTCCTTAGAATCTGTTTCTAAAAACAATTCTAAAGGAGGACATTTCATTTGTCATTGAACTTGTAGTTCAATTCTTATGCTGCATGCAGCTCATTTAAGTTTTCGTAGTACGAATGTAATCTTCCACCGCACAAATCTTGAGCAATCGGCGTTCTATTACCACGCACAATTGCGTCAATTGGCAGTTGGAACAATTCGCTAAGAGCATATAAGTTGTCTATAGTCGGCATGTTAATGCCGTCAATCCAACGGTATACGCTCTGCACACATCCCAGGCCGAGATATTCCTGCACGTCCTTCGCGCTGATACCTCGCATATCCATGATTCTGCGTAAGTTAATTCCTGTGTCTCGTTTGTTGATTAATGGGAACATAGGGCACCATCCTTTCCATTCTGAAAACATACTTTGGCATAGTTTCTTCATCGATGAAAAAATAGAGCGTCGTTACAACGTCGCCCCAACAAAAACACATTCCTATTTAAAAATCTATACATAGTATATGCAGTTTTGTAGGTAAAGTCAAGTCCAAAGGATGGATTTTCAAAAAATATGGCCTTGCGACTGGTGCGGATTACTTTAATAACTTCTCTGCCCATTCTTTCTCCTTAAAACCAGTAAGCACATAATCTTCCCCTACCACCAATGGACGTTTTACAAGCATTCCATTTGTAGCAAGAAGTTGCAGTTGCTCCTCTTCTGTCATCTGTGGCAATTTGTCTTTCAATCCCATGTCTTTATACAAAAGTCCACTTGTATTAAAGAACTTCTTCAGTGGCATTCCACTCATCTGATACCATGTCTTTAACTCTTCGTAGGTAGGGTTTTGCTCTTTAATTGGCCGTTCCTCGAATTCGATATGGTTGTCATCTAACCAATTTAGAGCTTTTATGCATGTGCTGCATTTTCTGTATACTAAAACTAACATAATTACCTCCTGGATTGAGTTTATACGAAAATATTATTTGCCGGAAAGAATCTTTAATATATCTTTGCCATACTTTTCCACTTTTGCCTTTCCGAATCCGCTAACTTGGAGAAGTTCTTCTTCATTCTTAGGATTCTTTTCAATTAAATCATTCATTTGCATGTCATTAAAAATATAATACGGCTTTATGTTTTCATACTTACTTTGACACCAACGGAAATCCTTTAGTTTCTTAACTAATTCTTCTTTGCTTACGGAAACCACACCAGCCTCAGTGTTTTTCGGGATTTCCTTTTCATATTTCTTTATGTAGTCTGTCCTCTTCTCCTTGTTTGCTTCTAAAAAGAATTGTGCCAATGCAAACATCTCATCGCCTTTGAAAGAGTATTCTCTCCCTGCGTCATCAATCCTCTTGATATGTGCAATTAACTGGTCCAAGCGAATCACTTTTTGCTTCACTTCTTTTTTCGCATACTTTGCATTTAAAATTGTTTTTGGATTAGCTAATACCACGATAGATCTATATGTGTACGGAAATGAATTTTCAAATCTATTCTTTGTAATAAAATTAGTATATCTTTCGCCACGCATATTTTTAATCACAAGTAAGTGGCGTTCATTTTGAGTAATTGGCGAATAAAATCCTTCCTTGATTTTGCGATTGCCATATTCGTATGAGCGGATAAAGTTACCCATATTGTCAATCTCAATGTTTCCAATTAGATTCTTACACTCAATGATATATACATGCTTTCTCGTAACAACAAGAAAATCAATTTGCGCTGATAAATCGCCATGTTCTAAATATATATCTCGAAGAATATACATATCCATCCCACTATTTTTCAATTCAAACGCAACATTATTCTCACCCATTTCTCCGTAAGTAGTAACTTTTATTTGCTTTTCAATTTCTTCTCGAACGTCACCAGTTGCTTGAGGTAGCAATGTTTCTAGTTGTTCGATAACATTTGTTGCGTCGCTTGTGTCTTTTAAAAATACAGGTCCGATTTTCTTTCTGAATAGTTCCATAACTTTCCTCCATCCCATCATTCAGAAACCAATTATTCTTTAAAACAAAAATAAGGAAAACCAAGGACATCTTTGTGTCCCTAATTTCCTTACATTGATTTCCTCCATTATATTTTAGCACACCACACGCCAAAATGCGACATGTTTTTCAAGTCTTCTCCAATTACCATTCGCACTGTTCTTTATTTCCTTTAATTGCTCTAACACTGGTGCATCCATTGCATTACCCCCCCCCTTGATTTCTCTCTACATTCAGAGTACAATTTACATAGAAAAATTTCATTGGAGGAATAACATATGTACAAACCATCCGACCATCGCTATGATTCCATGCCATACAACCGCCTCGGTGCCAGCGGTTTAAAACTACCTGCTGTTTCTTTAGGTCTATGGCACAACTTTGGAAATACAGCCCGATTTGATACAATGCAGCAAATGTGTTTTACCGCCTTTGACAACGGAATTACACATTTTGATTTAGCCAACAACTATGGTCCTCCTGCAGGAGCTGCTGAACTCAACTTCGGTCGTATCTTAAAAGAAGATTTAGGACTATATAGGGATGAATTGATAATATCCACCAAAGCCGGATATTATATGTGGCCTGGCCCTTACGGCGAGTGGGGAAGTCGTAAATATCTGCTTTCTAGCTTAGACCAAAGCCTAAAACGCATGGGATTGGAATATGTAGATATCTTCTATCACCATCGAATGGACCCAGACACGCCTTTAGAAGAAACTATGGGTGCCCTCGCAACAGCAGTACAGTCCGGGAAAGCACTGTATGTGGGACTTTCCAATTACGACGGTGAAAACCTTGAAAAAGCAACAACTATTTTAAATGAATTAAAAGTACCTTTTGTTATTAACCAGAACCGTTACTCTATCTTCGACCGCAATATCGAACATAACGGTCTTAAGGATACTTCTGCAAAACTAACCAAGGGCATCATTGCCTTTTCCCCGTTGGCACAAGGTATGTTGACCAACCGTTATTTGAACGGAATCCCTGCTGACAGCCGTATCCGTACCGACTCTCGTTTTCTAAAGGAAACGGCTATAACGCAAGAACGATTAGAGCAAATACGTCAGTTAAATAATCTTGCATATCAGCGTGGCCAAAGCCTTGCTCAAATGGCTTTGGCTTGGGTGCTGAGAGACGGTATTGTTTCCAGCGTCTTGGTAGGTGCATCTCGTCCGGAGCAAATATTAGATAATATTCAGGCTGTACAAAACACTCATTTTACTGCAGACGAACTGACATTAATTGACAAAATTAGTTGTAAAAAATAACATAAGGGGCTGTTGCAAAAGTAGATAATTAATCCACTGGAGCAATGGCTCCCTTTTTATGCCCAAAACAGAAAAACGGACTCCGAAGAGTCCGCAATTGATGGTATAATAAGTTATGACGAGTAACTTAAACCATACCAAACATTATACCGAACTTGGCAAATGTTATCAACTAGTTTCGCCATTAAGTTTGGAAGGTTTAGTTCCAGAAGATGACTCTGCCAGACTGCTGAGCCACATATTGGAGGAATTAGATTACACGAAGTTGTATCAGGCTTACTCTACCTTAGGTAGAAATCCAGCAGTTGTCCCAAAGACCATGTTCAAGGTTCTAACCTATGCTTATTCACAAAACATTTATGCTTCTAGGCCAATCGAAAAAGCATGTCGGAGAGATATTAACTTTATGTGGCTCCTGGCGGGTCAGAAAGCCCCTGACCATAGTACCATTGCAAGATTTCGTACTGGCTTTGCATCAGAAGCAATAGAAGATTTATTTTATCAGCTTGTGCGTAAACTTGCAGATATGGAAGAACTGTCAAAAGAAACTGTCTTTATTGATGGTACAAAGATAGAAGCATATGCTAATAAATATACTGTACAAGGACGCGAAAAACGAAAGACGGTTTCATCTTGTAAAACCCCGTCATCGTAACTAAAGGTCAGTGCTTTTCGTTTTCCATTAAACATAATTCCGTTCCCCTACTCTTTCTAGTTGCATCAATTTTAAAACAGCTGCTTTTGGTTAACAATATAACATATATTGGAGTATCTAACATCCCATTTTATAAATAGATTTTTGATAATAAATAATATGATTACTCAATAACCAATTCAGGGTTTTCAGCAAAGTGTTTTAACATTACAATCGGTTCTGTAGCCGAAGTATTGGTGATTACAATACCTTCTTTTGCAGCTTTTTCCGTTACAAAGAATTCATCATTTGTCAATTCCCCGTAACGAATCAATGTTGGAGTTTCAATTTCCCATACACCGAATTTTCCTTTACCTTGCAATAAGATGAATCCATATGCTGCTGCATCTTTGATTGTCACTGTTTTTCCTGGCTGAATAGTAAGTCTCTTCGCACTAACTTCTTTACATTTGTAACAAATCCACTCTTCTGTATAATCTTCGTTCTCTGCAATTACCTTTGGTGCCATGAATCTATTCTTATGGAAATCAGGATCTACGTTCTTATCCCAGTCGATAACATCAACTAAGTAATCAAAGTTGCCTAATTCTTCTTCTGGACAGTTCTTCCAAAGTAAATCAGATGGTACTGCATGTTCATAGTAAAGTACTGATTGATACATTGCATAAACATCACTTGCAAACTGTGGCTCATATGTACATAAGCTTGCTGGTGCATGGAGTACTCCTGGTGGAACATCCCAACCTGTATCAAGTGTAATCTTGTATGCCTGTGATAAATCAAGTAACTTGTTATCACCCTTTGTAAAGTTTTCCAAACATTCTTTTACTTGCTCTTTGGTTGTCTCAGGATTTAAACCAAAGAATGTGAATGGGAATTCTCCGCCATGATTGTTGCATTGAGATGGAAAGAAATACATTTCCGGTTTTCCATCTGCTCCCACTCTATTTGCATGTTCATCTCTGTGATGAATGTGGTGAGGTAATGGTCCCAAGTTATCAAAGAATTTTGAAAACATTGGCCATTTGTGATATTTGTTCCAAAGCTCGTCTCCGATAATTTCACCCTTTAATTCATCTACTGCATCACGAAGCAACACACGTTCTGAACCGTCTGCTGAAACGATATAACTTAAACCTTCGTCATCCGGTGTCAATGGACCATTTTCTGCCCACGTGGTAGATGCAAACCAACGTTCATCGATTCCACCTCTCTCTAATCCCAATACATAGTAATCATCTGGGTGGAGTTTAATACGTTTTCCCGGTCTACAAAATGAACGAGGTACCCATGTTGGTGCAAGACGGTATACGCCCTTGCCTTCTTCTAATAATTTTTTTGCTACTGACATAATTTCTTTCTCCTTTATTTAAATTCTACTTGATACATTGCAAACATATTTAATGAGCTCACTGTAAAGACAACTTCTCCATCTTCATATTGGAACGGAATTTCTTTCTTTTCAGGAAGCATAACAACCGCACTTGGTCTTTCACTG
>JAZUCE010000162.1:0-2675 GCA_045638905.1 Faecalimonas sp. | reverse complement strand
CGTTTTCATCTCGTTTTGTTAAACGATAAAACTGTGCAGTCATAAGCTCTTTTTCGCTTGTAGCTCCGCAATTGGTAAACACCGTGTTATTCCATTTGACATAGTAATTTATTTTATCTGCACAATACATGTCATCCAACCACTCACGAATAACTCCTTCATAACTGCCGGGATCTACAATTGAAAATCCTTTTTTCAAGGCTTGAATAACTTCTTCGTCGAATTGGTTGTATAAATCATGAACTGCATTAAAAACTGCACCTTCAGGCGCCACAAGCAAAGTTTCAAAATGTCTTGCTTCGTTAAAATCACTTTCGAACCCGTAGATTAGTTCTCTCTCGTTACAATATTCTGCAATTCCATTAGTAACAGTTAATGATCCTAAAACAATGCTTACAATAAACAACAGCACAGCTATTGTTTTTGTGTAATTAGAATATAAGAATTTTTTCATTGCCAAAACCTCCTTTAGTCAATCTTGTAACCGATACCCCAAACAACTTTGAGATATTTAGGCTCTTTGGGATTGATTTCAATTTTTTCTCTGATATGCCGGATATGTACGGCGATAGTATTATCCCCGACAACCGTTTCCTCGTTCCACACATTAGAGTAAATATCTTCTGCCGAGAACACTCGTCCTCTGTTTCTTACAAGCAGTTCAAGAATTTTATACTCAATGGGTGTAAGCCTGACATCCTCTCCGTCAACATTTACTGTCTTATTCTCGGTATTAACTACAAGTCCATCTATTACAATTTCGCCGTTTTGTTTTCCGATAGAGCCAAGAGTGGTATATCTTCTAAACTGCGATTTCACTCTTGCAACAAGCTCTGAAGGATTAAATGGCTTTGTTACATAATCATCTGCTCCGGCAGTAAGACCGAGTATTTTATCTGCATCTTCTGATTTTGCAGACAGTAAGATAACGGGGATATTCCTCGATTCTCTGAGTTTCATCAGGGTTTTGATTCCGTCAAGCTTTGGCATCATAATATCAAGAATCATCAGATGAACCTCGTTTTCTGACAGAATATCAAGTGCTTCAATTCCATCATAGGCTTTTAGAACTCTATAACCTTCTCCTGACAGAAATATGCCAATACTATCAACTATCTCTCTGTCATCATCCACAACCAATATGTTCATAATCTTTCACCTCCGGTTACATCATACAATATAATTCTTAATATTTGGCAATGAAATTTCTTAAGATTTCTTAAGAATTAGACTTTTTTGCAAATAAAGCGAAGCCGTAAGCTCCGCTTTATCTTTTGTTGTTTTTATTTATTTGCTATCTGAATATCCATATCCGTACTACCGATGTAAACATCACGGTTTCCGTCAAGAGTATGGTATTTGATTATGGTGTATTCAGGATATTTATATACTTGGCTTCCGCCGTCTTTATAAACAAGTTCTTCGAGAACTCCATCCATTACATCTTTATTGCAATTAGCAATAATTCCGTCCAAAGTTATTCTGCTTTCTTCAAGAGCTTTTTCTAAAGGCATCGTCCAGCCCTTGATTGTAATTAAAACATTTTCGACACCGTAATAGTATAATGCAGAATTGCCATATAGCCATCTTTTTCCCGAACTATCGGTAGGTGGAGTTCGTTTCACGATCTCTTTCTTAACCTTTTCTTCAGATGGTTTTACTTCCAATTTGAATTCCCGGAAGCCTTCTGTGGAAATATCGTCTGATTTTATCAGTTTCATTCCATCTGCCGTTTCTTCTGGTTCTCCTTGGTAGTAAATAACTATTCTACGACCAATACCATATAAATAGTCATAATGGACAGTACCATACTCAATTCTGACCTTTTCACCTATATATGCATCCATCTTTTCATATACTGGCTCAACAATCATAGAACTTGGTGATTCTTCAAGGATTTCAGCCAAAAAGCTCTTCTTGTTGTACATCTCAAATTGAAGTACAGAAACACTGGATTCGGTATCAAAAACACTAATCATGTTATCCGTCACTACTATTGGCTTCATATCATCTACAATATCAATTCTATCGCCAGTTGCCATATTAAAAGCCCAGTTTGGGTGTTTCTTCCCATCTTCTGCAATCCACATATCAGCATTTTTTATAGTTATTGTAGCACCGGGTGAAACCATATAAACATCATATTCCCATATGTCAAATCCATCACTTGCCGGTCGTTTGTCTTTTTTACGCACATTCGTCACTTCAAGTTCGAGATTGTTGAATTTATAAGTTTCAGTAAAACCATTGTTATTCAATTCCTCATCTGAGTTCACACCATTCTGGATTGGATAATCATTTACAGGCGGAACATATTGCTTGCCCCAGGTTGAAAACACAACGGGTTTGTTATTCTTCATCCGGTTCATATCAATAGCATAAGCACCGCCGATTGCAATAGCAACCAACAGAACTATTGATATAATTAGTATGAATTTCTTTTTCATAGGCTATCTCCTTATTTAGCAAAGGCATATTCGCCCATAAATAAGATCTCGCCATTTGCATTGTCTTTGATTACAAATGTAAAAGGCTTATTGAATTTTACTTCAATGGGTTCAGGAGGCATTGCCGAACCTGCCATGCCGAGTGCGGTTACTGCTGCAGCTTCAGTTCCTTCTTCATCAACCTTTATGTATGTCTTATGTATGCTCGAATCAATCCACATATTTCCG
>JAZUCE010000161.1:0-1359 GCA_045638905.1 Faecalimonas sp. | reverse complement strand
TTCGTATGTCCAACCTGCCAGTGCTATGATATCAAAGACTATGATACAGGACACGGCGTAAAACGCTATCGTTGTTGGGATTCATGTATGTACTCTGATTTCACAATGATGGCTCATGGAAACAACCGTACAAGCCAGATGCAACGTTTCCGTCAGAGATTCATGCACAAGCTTGTTTACTTCCCAGCAAACAACGATGGCATGTATTCATGTGTGGGTTGCGGACGTTGTATTGAAAAATGTCCATCAGCACTCAATATCGTAAAAGTAATTAAGGCTTTTGAAAATCAGGGAGGTGAAAACTAATGTGCGAATGTCATTGTCATGATGGATACACCTTGGACACATTAATTCCAAAGGTAGGTATCATTACAGATATCCGTCAGGAAACACCGGATGTTAAAACATTCCGCGTGAATGCTCCGGAAGGCGGAAAATTATTTGAACATATGCCGGGACAATGCGCAATGCTTTGTGCTCCTGGTGTGAGTGAAGCGATGTTCTCTATTACGTCTTCACCAACAAACAAAGAATATCAAGAATTTAGTATTAAGAAATGTGGAGAGCTTACAGATTATCTTCACAGCTTAGAAGTAGGCTCAGAAATCACAGTTCGTGGACCATACGGAAATCATTTCCCGGTTGAAACAGAATTAAAAGGCAAAAACCTTTTATTCATCGCTGGTGGTATCGGTCTTGCGCCACTTCGTTCCGTTATCAACTATGTAATTGATAACCGCGAAAATTACGGAACAGTAGATATTGTTTACGGTTCACGTTCCGCAGACGATTTGGTTCAATTAAAAGAAATCCAGGAAGTTTGGATGAAAACACAAGGCATTAACGTACATCTTACCATTGACCGTCCACAAGAAGGATGGGACGGACACGTAGGATTTGTACCAGCCTATGTAAAAGAATTAAATCTTGACACAAATAAAGTTGCTTTGATCTGTGGTCCTCCGATTATGATTAAGTTCGTATTAGCAGGATTAAAAGAATTAGGTTTTACAGATGAGCAAATTTATACAACATTTGAACTTCGTATGAAGTGTGGTATCGGTAAATGTGGTCGTTGTAATATCGGTTCAAAATACGTCTGTAAAGACGGTCCGGTATTCCGCTACGATGAAATTGGTGAGCTACCGCCTGAATACTAGGATTACTTAAGAAAGGAATGATAAAGATATGGCAGATATGATTAACGTATATTTGTATGGTAAAAAGTATGAAGTTCCATCAAACTTAACAATTATGGAAGCTTTCGAATATGCTGGTTACCAATTAGTTCGTGGCTGTGGCTGTAGAAATGGTTTCTGCGGTGCTTGTGCTACAATCTACAGAATCAAAGGGAAAAAT
>JAZUCE010000160.1:0-79311 GCA_045638905.1 Faecalimonas sp. | reverse complement strand
GTGTTATCTATGGTAGCATGTGGTAGCAGTAAAGATGAAAATGAAAAGGAAAAATTAATTGTTGGAACAGAGGCTGGATTTGCACCATATGAATACATGAAAGGCAATGATGTGGTTGGTGTTGATATGGACATTGCCAAGGCCATTGCAGATGAACTTGGAATGGAATTAGAAATCAAAAACATGGATTTTGATGGAGCACTCTTAGCGGTTCAAAATGGAAAGATTGATTTTGTGGCAGCAGGTGTTTCTGTAGATCCTGAACGTGATGAGGTTATGGACTTTTCTCATGAATATGTAAGTTCAACAGAGGTGATTGTAGTAAATAAAGCAAATCCTACAGTTAGCGCAGCAGGTGATGAACTTGCAGGTTCAGATTTAAATGACAAAATTGTTGCTGTACAGCAAGGAAACATTGCTGATATTTGGGTAAGTAATTCGGATAATTGTAGTCCAAAAGAAATTAAACGTTATACAAAATTTGCTCAGGCAGCAGAAGATTTAAAGAACGGAAAGATAGACTGTATCGTAATGGACCAATTACCTGCAGAAGAGTTGGTTGCATCAAATAAAGAGCTTACGATTTTAGATGGTACATTGTTTGAAGACAAGTATGCAATTGCAGTAGATGAAGGCAATCAGGAATTGTTGGATAAGATTAACAAAGTAATTGACAAGTTGATTGAAGAAGGTAAAATTGATGAGTTTATTGCTAATCATGCGAGTAAATAATCAATAGATAAAAGGGTGAACGATAAAATCAGTGGGCGCGTCTGCGTCTGCTGGTTTTGTGTTGTATAGAGTATTTTAGAAAGGATAGAATTAAATGGAGGCGTTTAAACAGTTTTTCCAAAATATAGGGGAAGAATTTTATATAGCGGTAATCAAAGACCAGAGATATTTATCATATTTAGATGGATTGAAGAATACAATTTTAATTTCTCTTTTGGCTATATTACTTGGAGTTTTAATTGGATTGGTGGTTGCAATTATCAAGGTGGCCACCTCACAAAATAAAAAATTAAAAATTTTTAATTCACTTTGTAATGTGTATATAACCATTATCAGAGGTACACCGGTTATGGTGCAGCTCTTGATTATTTATAATCTCATCTTTACTTCCAGGGACACGAACGAGATTATTGTGGGTGCAGTATGCTTTGGTATTAATTCCGGAGCATATGTAGCGGAAATTATACGTGCCGGTATTGAGTCCATTGATAAAGGCCAAATGGAAGCAGGACGTTCATTAGGTCTAAATTATCTTCAAACCATGATAAGTATTATTATTCCGCAGGCAATAAAGAATATTTTGCCGGCGCTTGGAAATGAGTTCATCGTTTTGATTAAAGAGACCTCGGTAGCAGGAGTAATCGCAGTTACAGACTTGACAAAGGCAGCTCAGTATGTAGGATCGGCGTCTTGGAGAATTTTACCACCACTATTTGTAGCTGCAATATGCTATCTTATTATGGTAATTGGACTTACAAAACTTTTGAATATCTTTGAAAGGAGGATGGCGCAAGGTGATTACAACTAAAAATTTGCAAAAATCCTTTGGTAATATACAAGTCCTTTGCGGAATTGATGAGCATATTAAAAAAGGAGAAAAAGTAGTTATAGTGGGGCCATCTGGTTCGGGAAAATCAACTTTTTTGCGTTGTCTCAATCTTTTAGAGGTCCCAACAGGTGGAGAGATTTGGTTTGAAGGTAATCTGATTACGGATAAAAAATGTGATGTCAATAAGTTGAGGAAAAAAATGGGGATGGTTTTTCAACAGTTTAACCTCTTTCCTCATTTAACCATCAAAGAAAATATTATGCTTGCACCGGTGAAATTGGGTGTTATGACAAAAGAGGAAGCAGAAAAGAGAGTGAAAGAATTGCTCGTACGTGTTGGTCTTCCGGAAAAAGAAAATGCATATCCAAAACAATTATCGGGAGGACAAAAACAACGTATTGCAATTGCGCGTGCGTTGGCTATGAATCCGGATGTTATGCTGTTCGATGAGCCTACATCTGCTCTTGACCCGGAAATGGTAGGGGAAGTGTTGGAGTTAATGAAGGAGTTAGCAGATGAAGGAATGACCATGGTGGTTGTTACTCATGAAATGGGTTTTGCAAAAGAAGTGGCTACCCGTGTATTGTTTATTGATGAGGGTGTAGTAAAAGAAAGCAATACACCAAAAGAATTCTTTGAAAATCCACAAGATCCGAGATTAAAGGAATTCTTGTCAAAGGTATTATAAGATGAAGTATGAAAGAATAGAAGTGGGGCGCTTTTTAGAGCGCCCTAATCGTTTTATAGCATATGTGGAAATTTTGGGAAAAAAGGAAACCGTACATGTTAAAAACACAGGACGTTGCGCGGAGCTTCTTGTTCCGGGAGCTATTGTTTATGTGCAAAAATCAGACAATCCGGAGAGAAAGACTCAGTGGGATTTGATAGCTGTGGAAAAAGGGGAACGTGTAGTAAATATGGATTCACAGATTCCGAACAAAGTAGTGGAGGAGTGGATTCGTGGGGGGAATTTATTCCCTAATGCGACCTTGATTAAACCGGAAGCTACGTATGGAAACTCCCGTTTTGATTTTTATGTCGAAGTGGGAGAAAGAAAAATCTATATGGAAGTGAAGGGTGTCACACTGGAGGATGATGGAATCGTAAGATTTCCGGATGCGCCTACAGAACGTGGCGTGAAGCACGTGGAGGAGCTTGTCGAGGCTGTAAAGGCAGGGTATGAAGCATATATCCTTTTTGTGATTCAGATGAAGGATGCAATATATTTTGCACCTAATATGAAAACACATGCTGCCTTTGGTGAGGCGCTTCGGAACGCGAGTAGAGCAGGAGTAAATGTTTTGGCATATGAGTGCCAGGTGGAAAAGGATAGCATTAAGATGACGAAGGAGGTGCCGGTTGTGTTAGGGCATGAAGGATTATATCGGATGGCAGAGCCTCTCGTAGATTGGTATCGTAAGAATAAACGAGAACTGCCATGGAGAGATATCAAAGACCCATATCGAATATGGGTATCTGAAATCATGCTACAACAGACAAGAGTGGAGGCAGTTAAGCCCTTTTATGCAAGGTTTTTAAATGCACTTCCATGCATTTCTGAATTAGCCAATGCGGAGGAAGATAAACTATTAAAATTGTGGGAAGGACTGGGCTACTATAACCGTGTCCGCAACATGCAGAAGGCAGCGCAGCAGATTATGGACATTCATGGTGGTGAGTTTCCGACTGATTTTGAAGCTATCCGCAGTCTGACCGGTATTGGCAATTATACAGCAGGGGCAATTGCTTCCTTTGCGTTTGGCATTCCAAAACCGGCGGTGGATGGGAATGTACTTCGAGTGATATCAAGAGTTACCGGAAGTTATGATGACATTATGAAAGCAAGCACAAAGACCAAGGTAGAGGAAGAACTGGAAGCAGTGATTCCAAAAGACGCAGCCGGTGATTTTAATCAAGGCTTGATTGAACTTGGCGCCATTGTTTGTGTACCAAACGGAGCACCAAAGTGCGAAGTGTGTCCTTTGGCTCATTTGTGCGAAGCAAATCAAAAAGGCATTCAGAATGAATTGCCTGTGAAGAAAAAGGCAAAGGAACGAAAAATAGAGAAAAAAACCGTGTTTATTTTTCGGGATGGAGAAAATATTGCCATTCATAAACGGGGAGCCAAAGGCCTGCTTGCGGGATTGTATGAGTTCCCGAATGTGGAAGGAAAAATGTCGCAAAAGGAGGCTATTGCATACAGTCAGAGTATAGGGTTGTCCCCACTTCACATTAAAGCATTGGGTGCTGCAAAGCATATTTTCAGTCATGTGGAATGGCATATGACGGGCTATATGATTCGGGTGGACGAGTTAGAACACTCATGTAAAGAGGAAATGATTTTTATTCACCCGGAAGAAGTGGAAAAGGAGTATCCTATCCCTGCTGCATTTGAGGCATATACTCAATACGTGAATGTAAAGCTGGGGCAGGACAAATTTGAATAGATGTTTTGCGCTAGGCATATGATATGGTAAATCCATAACAAGGTGAGTATATGTCAGACCAGAAACTAGAAAACATTTTAAATCTTGCATTAGATGCAACAGAGGAGGAACGTGATAAATCCTTAGAGTTGAATGTGGGATATAGCCCCATTGAACGTGAATGGGATTTGATTATCAAATATTCCGGTTCCTTGGATTGTGTGCGAGATCTGGGCGCACAAGTTGTGGAAATGCAAAATGAGTTTGCTATAGTAACAATACAAGAAAGCATGATTGCTTCCATGTCCAATTGCCCGGCAGTAGATTATGTAGAAAAACCAAAGAGGCTCTTTTTCCAAATAGAAAATGGAAAGAGAGCCTCTTGTATTACACCGGTGCAAGCGCCACCGGAGGCATTGTCCGGAGAAGGTGTTTTAGTGGCAGTGATAGATTCGGGAATTGATTATGAAAATGCGGTTTTTCGAAATGCAGATGGAACGACCAGGATTCGAAATCTGTGGGACCAGACGATTTCAGGCAATCCGCCGGAGGGTTATGTGATAGGAACCGAATATACGCAGGAGCAGATTAATCAAGCACTTCAGGCAGAAACGCGACAGGAACGGCTTCGAATCGTGCCTAGTCAGGATTTTTCCGGACATGGGACGTCTGTAGCAGGAATTGCAGCAGGAAATTCAGAAGAATATCGGGGGGTAGCGTTTCGTAGTGATTTGCTGGTGGTAAAGCTTGGGACACCAAGAGAGGGAGGCTTTCCAAGGACGACAGAGCTGATTCAAGCTTTGGATTATGTGGTGCGCAAAGCCTTGGAGCATCAGTTGCCTCTAGCTGTCAATTTGAGCTTTGGCAATACCTACGGACCCCATGACGGCAGTAGTTTATTGGAACGTTTCATTGAGGATATTGCAAATACATGGAAATGTGTCATATGCATAGGTACCGGAAATGAGGGCAGCAGTGCCGGTCATACATCCGGGATTTTAACAGATGAGGAAGAGGTGGTCATTGAATTAGCGGTACAGGAAAATGAGCCGACAGTGAATGTCCAGATTTGGAAGGCTTATTTTGATTTGGTGGACATTTCCATTATATCACCTTCCGGTGTGCGCATTGGCCCTATACAGGAGCAATTGGGTTCGCAACGGTTTATGGTGGGAAATACACAAATCTTGTTGTATTATGGAGAGCCAAGTCCGTTTAGCATTGACCAGGAGATTTTCATCGATTTTCTACCTAGAAATACTTACATCGACAGTGGCGTGTGGCGCATTGTATTGACGCCGAGAGATATTGTAAATGGCCAATATGCGCTATGGCTTCCAAGTCAGGCCGTGTTGAATACAGGTACAGGATTTTTGTTTCCTACAGAGGAGAGAACCCTTACCATTCCGTCTACTTCTTATCGGACGATTGGCGTAGGCGCATATGACGCTGCAATCTTTACGTACGCAGAATTTTCGGGAAGAGGACCGGCAGGACCGGGGAGACGCGCAAAACCGGATATTGTGGCACCGGGGGTGGATATCCTTGCTCCTGTTCCGGGTGGAAGCTTTGAGGAATTAAGTGGCACCTCATTTGCAACACCTTTCGTAACGGGTAGCGCTGCTTTGATGATGGAGTGGGGGATTGTGAGAGGAAATGATCCGTATCTGTATGGGGAGAAGGTGAAGGCGTATTTTCAGAGAGGAGCGAGGCCGTTTGTAGGGATTACCCAGTATCCGAGTCCGCTGGTTGGGTATGGGGCGTTGTGTTTGGAGGATAGTTTGCCGTTGTTTTTTTAGTTGTATTAACATTGTAATTTGTGTCGAAATATGTTAGACTGACCGTAATAATTAGAGGTGAAATACTATGAAAAAACGTATAGGTATTATTATTTGTTTTTTGACTATCACTATTTTGTATGGATGTTCCGGTAGCTCAGATGTTGCGGAAAATACATTGATGGTTTATATGATTGGTTCGGATTTAGAGGCGAAAGGGGCTTCAGGGACTAATGATATGAAAGAAATGTTGGAAAGTCAGGTGGATTTGTCGAAAAATAATGTGGTTGTTTATGCGGGCGGAACGAAGAAATGGCATAATGACCATCTTACAGCGGAAACGGGACATACAATGTTGAAGTTGACCAGTTCCGGATTTGAAACTGTTCTAACATTTTCAGAAGCATCTATGGGAGATGCAAAAACACTTTCTGATTTCCTGAATCATGCATATAAGGAATTTCCGGCAGAAAACTATTCGTTAATTTTATGGGATCATGGAAATGGCCCATTGATTGGTTATGGAAAAGATATGTTGCATGAGGATGATTCACTTACACTGACAGAAATGAAGGAGGCAATGAATGATTCTCCGTTCAAAAAGGACAAAAAGCTTTCTTGGGTAGGGTTTGATGCATGTCTGATGTCATCGTTAGAATTAGCATGTACATGGAGTGATTATGCGGAATATCTCGTGGCATCCCAGGAAATTGAACCGGCATTTGGTTGGAACTATTCCTTATTAAAGGATTTGGGCAAAAAAGAGACAAAAGATTTTTTGGAAGGTATTACGGAGCAGTACCTTACCACTTGCTTGGATTACTATACTGAACGGGGATATGATCAAAGAGACACTACATTGGCGTGTATTGATTTGTCAGCGGTGCAAACCTTGCGAAATTCTTTTGAAAAGTTGTCAAGTAAGATTGGTGTTGACGTAAAACAAAATTATGGGCAGTTGGTTTCGCAACGTGTAAAAACACGTGCTTTAGGTAGAGCAACTACCGGATCGGAATATGATTTGATCGATTTGATGGATATGGCGGAACAATTGAAAGAGCTGTATCCGAAAGAAGCTAAGGACGTTCAAAAAGCAATTGAAGATGCTGTAGTGGCAAATGCGACTAATACAGTAGGATGTTGTGGAATATCAATCTATTATCCATTTTATAATAAGAATTATTATGAAAAAACATGGGGTGATGTTTATAGCAAATTAGGTTTGCTTCCGGAGTACACCGCATATTTGAGCACATACGCACAACAATGGCTTGGAAATGATATGCTGTTGAATTTGGCACAGAGTATCAAACCTTCTATCAGTTCTCAGAAATACGTTTTGCAATTGAATGCAGAACAGGCCGATGCCTATGCAGAAGCCCAATACTACATTCTTGCAAAGGAAGGGGAAGAACTATATACAAGGATTTATTCCTCAAAAGCAGTGCGTAAATCGGGAGAACAATTAGTAGCAGATTTTGATGGTCAAATTTTATATGGGAAAAATAAATTTGATGAATATTTTATTCCTGTTGCCGTCGAGCACGATACTGTTGGTGGCCAGACGAGATATAGTATTTACGCTAATTTGACAAATCAATACGCAACGCTTACAGACAAACCGGAGGGTTTCAAACAGGAAGTATTAGGGCATCGATTCCATATTAGTGCAGATGCAGAAAGTAAGGAAATTAAAATGTCTGCATTGGTACCGTACAATGTCGATGTAGATACGAAAACCCTTACAGGCGGTAAACTAGAAGATGCAGACCTTTCAAAGTGGTCTCAATATTTCTTCTTACAGGAAAGACACCGCTATTTGGAACGTTATGACAATGGAGCTATCAAGCCTGTCGATGAATGGAAAACCTCCGATTATTATTCTGCAAATACGATGAGAGTCGATGATGGCTTGGAATTTCTTTTTGCTCCGATTCCGGATGGGGAATATTATTTGATATTCGAAATAAAGGATAAGCAAGGCAATCGTTATTGTTCAGAGCTACTGACGATTGATGAAAAAGGAAATTCATTACAAAAGGAATACACCGCAGAGGCGGTTGAGGTTTCGTGGAACTCAGGTAAAGAAGTAAAATTATTGGAAAAAGAGGGTGTAACCGTATATCTGACGTCAGTTGAAAAATATGGTAAAACCGATTATGCACTAAAAGTAAAAAATGATAATAAATATGATATTGCGTTTCTTGGGCAAGAACTAATGTTTAACGGTAAAGTATATTGTCCGGATGGTAGTTTTGGATATTTTACCGTGCCGGCGGGAAGGACTGTAGTAGACGAATATGGAATTAGCTTTGGTGATGCTACAGATTTGAAGATAACCGATAATATGAGTTCGTTGCAGTTGCTGTTCTCAGTTGTTACCGCTCGCGGAAATAAGACTATCATATACGAGCAGGAATGTGACGTTGCCATCTCAAAGGAAACGGCTATTGTACCATCAGGTAGTTTCTTTGATGATTCATATGGAGTATATTCTGTGGCTACCAGAGGAATTTTAGCAACAGAACAGATGATTTTTGAGAAGGATGGACTGAAGGTATACCTGATGGGATTTGGTGGAAACGGAAAAGTAGACAGTCATTTGGTTGCGGCGCTACGTTTTGAAAATACTGCGAGCGTAACTCGGCATTTTTCTATTGATGGAATGGTTATGGATGGTGTTTATGTCGATACAGGGACAGGGCCAATTTCTATTTTACCTGGAACCACTTCCTACAAAAATATTATTTTGTCAGAAGATATATTGAATGAACATATGATAAGTTCGCCAGCCACTTTGAGTCTTAATGTGACACATATGCAGTATGCTACTTTAAAAGGTGGTGGCGGTTTCTCGAATTCGGTTTTCTATGATATTCAACTGAAACAAAAAGGCAGTGGTTCAACCTTTAAAGAAGGTAACACCATACTTTATAAAGAAAATGGTGTCTGTATTTCTCTTTTCAAATCTGTTGAAGAATATGGAAAAGTGTACTGGTATTGTACCGTAGTAAATGAAAGTGATAAGGGCATCGCTATTGATGCATCTAACGTTTTGTTGAATGGTAAAAAAGTGAATACAGATGAGTTGCTTGGAGATTTCTTCACTGATAATGGTTGTTGCGGTCCAGGACAAAAAACAATATTCGAGATATGTTGCAAAGCGGACAAGACAATAAAATTAGAATTCCAGCCAATCTTTTATGATTTGACGCAAGAGAAAATTTTGTGGAAAGGCAACACGAACCTTCAATTAAAATATTAAATACAAGAGAGGAAAATGAAAATGAAAAAAATGAAACGATTTATTGCTTTATTCGTGGCAATGGCTATGGTATTTGCACTGTGTGCATGCTCAGACAGTGAAGACGTTGGGGGAAACCAAGACGCGTATATTGATGACCAACCTGATAATACAGATTCGGATACAATTATGACAGGAAATAAATTGGAGTCCGATGATATGCGATATGTGATTGTTTACAACCCACGTATTTACAATGAACATGAAGAGTATGACAGCTCGTACTTGCAGACCGGAGATTTTGGCGGGCAGATTGATGTCAACGCATATCGTGCGGATGGTTTGGATGGCGAAACAAGTAAATTTATCTCAGTAGACCAATCGCAATGGTTGAGCAAATTGCCGCTTGATAAGAAATTAGAAGGTAATCGTGCAGAACCGGTGGGTATTGATTATAAAGTTGGAGATGTTAAGACATTTTATGTTTCACCGGAAGTAGAAGAAATGGTACCAATGAATTTTACATGTGCGTATGCAGGTGAATATTGTCATGTTTGGAATGCGGGAAATCTAAATGCGACACAGGCCACAAAGCTTGGAACGGAGTTTGATACGAAGATTTACAAGAGTGTTGTGGACAGCTTTGGACAGCCTCGTTTCGTTGGCGAGAGTGGGAAAATCAATTTGTTGTTATACTCTATGCAAGATAGTTACTTAGGATTTTTCTATCCGTTGGATTTATTTACACCGGATGAACTAATTCAAATTGGGGCAGGAACAACAGACGGCTACAATACAAATCATGCAATTTTGCATATTAATGACCAAGCCATTCGTTCATTTGGCGCGGAGAAAATGGCATACAGTACTTTAGCACATGAATTACAACATTTGATTAATTTTTCTAGTTTTTTTGAAACTGTAAATGGCGCAAGAATGAACACTTGGATTGACGAGGCTATGTCAGGATACATTGAGGAGTCATTGTACTCAGGCGCAAAAGAGATGGCAGGACATTTTGAACAGTTTAATAACAGTTCTTTAATTCGTAACGGACAATCGTTATATAATTTCAATAGTGAGACAAGTGCACTATCTTTTGATATAGGTGTCTATGGCTCTGTTTATTATTTTGCAAAATATCTTGAAAGCACAGCAGGAAAAGATGTATTTTCAGAGTTACATGATTACTGGAGAAATTCATATAGTAGTACATTAAGCGTTGCCGAAGCATTAGAGAATGCTGTTTCGGATTCGTTTAAGAAGAAGGTGAATGATACCATTAGTTATCCAAAGAGCTTAACGTTTGACAATGACAGTGAAGAGTTCATGAGCAAACTTACATTGAAATATTATTTATCTATGCTTTCTAACTCTGACAATATTAAAGCGTTTGACAATATTAACCATCAATTAATTCTTTATGATTCTATTGTTGGAACTGAAATTGAAGGTGGCGGACGTTTGATTTTTGCAATTAATGGAAATTCATTTGAGGTTCCGGATGATGCGGATGAAGGTTTGATTTATATTGGCTTGGATGCAGATTTCAAACCTGTAACAAATGTGCTTTATAAATAACATGTGAAAGAAGCTGTCGGGAAAAAGACAGTGTGGAATGATGGGGAGGAGGTATCTCGCAAGAGATAGTTCCTCCCTAAAGTTTTGTCACCATTTGTCTCGAGGAGTATGTAGAAGTTAACTTTACAAACTAACTTACTTTTGCTACGATATATAAACATTAACAGTGAGGTGATTCCTATGACGAAAGAACAATTAGCTACAATGGCAAAAGAAGCCATGCTTCAGGCTTACAGTCCGTATTCCGGATACAAGGTGGGTGCGGCGCTTTTATGCAAAGACGGTAGTGTATATACAGGGTGTAATGTGGAAAATGTAAGTTTTTCTGCGACAAATTGTGCAGAGCGTACGGCATTTTTTAAAGCAGTAAGCGAAGGAAAAAAAGAATTTGCAGCAATTGCAATTTGTGGTGGGAAAGATGGAGTGATTGAAGGTTTGTTTCCACCATGTGGTGTGTGCAGGCAGGTGATGCGCGAATTCTGTGCAGATGATTTCGAAATTCATTTATTGAAACCAGATGGGATAGAAACTTATACGTTAGGACAGTTGCTACCAGTAAGTTTCAGACCGGAAAATCTCAGATAAGGAACAAGCGAAATGAACTACACATATATTTTGGAGTGCAAAGATGGCACTTATTATACTGGTTGGACCAATAATCTGGAAAAGCGTTTAAAGGACCACAATGACGGAAAAGGTGCAAAATACACAAAGGCAAGGCGACCGGTAGTGTTAATCTATCATGAGATGTTTGAAACAAAGGAAGAGGCGATGCGCCGAGAGTATGCGATAAAACATATGACGAGAAAAGAAAAAGAAGAATTGATGAAAGCTTAAGGGAAGTCCTGTTATACAGGATTTTCTTTTTTTGTAAATCTCCAACAAGCCATTTTGCATATATTGAAGTATAACAAATAAAAAGGTGATTCTATGAGACTTTGTGAACTTCGTGAGAAAGAAGTAATCAATTTGTGTACTTGCAAGCGGTTGGGTTGTGTGGAAGATTTAGTGTTTGATTTGTGTGATGGTTGCATACAGGCACTTGTTGTGCCGGAGCATACCAAGTTCTGTGGTATCTTCGGAAGTGACTGTGAGTTTGTGATTCCCTTTGATTGCATCAAAAAGGTTGGGGAAGACTTCATTATGGTAGAAATTAGCGAGGAAAAATGTCTGAAAGGTTGCAAATAGTTAAACATTTCTGTTAGAATACAAGGGTAGATTTATATTTACCAGGAGGATAACTAAAATGAAATGTCCATATTGTAGTGCAACAGATACAAGAGTTATAGATTCAAGACCGGCAGAGGATGGAAGTTCTATTCGTAGACGTCGTTGCTGTGATGAGTGTGGCAAACGTTTTACAACCTATGAAAAGGTAGAGACCATTCCGCTGATTGTAATAAAAAAGGATAATAACCGTGAACAATATGACCGTTCTAAGATTGAAGGCGGTATTTTGAGCGCATGCTATAAGAGACCTATTTCTGCGGCAGATATTCAAAAGACAATCGAAAAGATTGAGACGGAAATCTTCAGCCGTGAAGAAAAAGAGATTCCAACCAGCGTGATTGGCGAAATTGTTATGGAAAAACTGAAAGAGTTGGATGAAGTGGCATATGTAAGATTTGCGTCTATTTACCGTGAGTTTAAGGATGTAAATACATTTATGTCAGAGATTAAAAAGATATTGGAAAAATAAGGAGCATATAGATGAAGTTAATTTCGTGGAACGTAAATGGTATACGTGCCTGTGTGCAGAAAGGATTTCTGGATTTCTTTAAAGAAGCGGATGCCGACATCTTCTGTATTCAGGAAAGTAAAATGCAGGAAGGCCAACTGGAGTTGGACTTAGAGGGTTACCATCAATATTGGAACTATGCAGAGAAAAAGGGATACTCCGGAACTGCAATTTTCACAAAGCAGGAGCCAATCTCTGTGCAGTACGGTATTGGGATAGAGGAGCACGACCATGAAGGCCGTGTAATTACGTTAGAATTTGAAGATTTCTACATGGTGACTGTTTATACACCAAATTCACAGGACGAGCTTAAAAGATTGGATTACCGTATGAACTGGGAAACAGATTTCCTTGCACATTTAAAGAAGCTGGAAGAAAAGAAGGGTGTCATTTTCTGTGGTGATTTAAATGTTGCCCATCAGGAAATCGACCTTAAGAATCCAAAAACAAACCGCAGGAGTGCCGGGTTTACGGATGAGGAACGAGGAAAGTTCACTGAAGTGTTAGATGCTGGCTTCGTTGATACGTTTCGGTACTTTTATCCGGATGCAGAGGGCGCTTATTCGTGGTGGTCTTACCGAATGAACGCCAGGGCACGAAATGCAGGGTGGAGAATTGACTATTTCTGTGTATCAGAGTGCTTGAAGGACAGATTGGAAGATGCCAAGATTCTATCGGATGTGATGGGCTCTGACCATTGCCCGGTACAGCTTGATTTGAAATAGGAGGACATGCTATGAGAATCGAACGAGAACACACTGTAGCCATTGTGGTGGATTATCAGGAAAAGTTGGTTCCGGTGATGAATGAAAAGGACAAGCTGCTTCACAATTCTTGTATCTTATTAGAAGGATTAAAGATACTGGATGTGCCAATGGTGATTACTCAGCAGTACACCAAAGGACTTGGCATGACGGTAGAGGAGATTACAGAGGCAGCGGGGACTTCCGAATATATAGACAAGATTTCCTTTACGGCTTTTGATTGCTTGAAGGACAGACTCAGTGCCAAAAAATATGTAATCGTATGTGGAATTGAGGCTCATATCTGTGTACTGCAGACAGTAATTGATTTAAAGGCAGCAGGATTTATTCCAGTGCTGGTTGCAGATTGCATTTCCAGCCGAAAGGAAGCGGACAAACAGGTGGCGATTGAACGTGCTCGTCAGGAGGGTGCAATTGTAACAACCTATGAATCTTTGTTGTTTGAACTTTTGAAGGTTGCTGGAACAGACACAAGTAAACAGATTCAAAAACTGATAAGATAGGCGTAATAGTCAGCTTGGAAAAGAATTTCCGGCTGACTATTTTTGAATTAATTTAATTTGTATAATTATGTTACTGTTTTATAACAGAAGGTCGAAACTTAGAATAAATTGTTGAAAAATATATGTATAAGCTGTATAATTGTATAATAAATTACAATGAGAGGGTGGATAGATTATGTTTTGCAAACAATGTGGTAATGAATTAAAGGAAGGCGCAACTTTTTGCGGTACTTGTGGTACTAAGGTTGAAGTAGAAAGCACGACAGCACCTGTAGAAGAGACAGCTGTGGAAGAAACACCTGTGGAGGAAACATCGATAGCAGAAGCCCCTACAGCAGAAGCACCGGCAGCTACGGTACCGGAATCTAATGTTTCCTACGATATGCCTAAAAAGAAATCTAAAATGCCGAAGATACTTATCATCGTGGCAGCAGTGGTTGTTCTTTTAGGCGGCGGCTTCTTATTATTTAAAGATGCAATTATGAATAAATTGGCAGCCTTTGGTTCACCTGAGGCACAGCTCCAGACTGCGTATGCAAATACAGCAAAAAAATGGGGAGAATTGGGTGCAGAGATTGTTACAGGAATCAATGATGCTACGGAGAAGACAGAAGGTACATTGTCAGGAAAATTCTCGGTAACCATCGGAAAAGATGTGAAGGAGATGCTGGAAAGCGTTTCCGGAGTTGATTTAGGCAAGATTAGCACTGTGTTTGTAAGTTATCAAATTGCAGGAAATGAGAATGAAGTTCTCTTCGAGGCAACTGTAGGATTGGAAGACAAGAATCTTTTGTCTATGAATATGGTAATGGATATGGAAGAAGGCCGTATGGCTATTGCAGTTCCGGAGTTAAGTAAAACAGCTATTGAATTTGAATTCGAAAATGATTTGGGCGTTGATTTAGAGGAATTCACATCTTCCATGGCACAGGTAAGCCAGTATACAGAAATGTTACAAAAGGTACTTCCGGAAGAAGAACTGGTTGAAGACATGATTCCAAGATACATCGGTGCTATGTTTGAGGCGATTACTGAGGCTGAGAGAAAAGAAGAGACTCTCGAGGTAGAAGGCGTTTCACAAAAAGCAACTTCATTGACCATTCATATCAATGCGGAATTGGTGAAGAATATCGGAATTAAGCTTGCAGAAGAACTTGAAAACGATAAAGAACTTGAAAGTTATTTGAAAGATTTAGCATCTAATCTGACGTTTGGAATCGGCATAGATGACGAAACTTGGAATGAGTCATACAAACAAATCGGAACAGCTGTAAAACAAGCATTTGAAGAATTGGCATCTGAATTTGATCTCGATATAGAAGTTGTAACTTGGGTGAATTCTGACAGTGAGATTATTGGTATAGAGGTACCGGATTACATTCAATATTTGTCAGCGAAAGATGGAAAAGACACTGCAACGGTATTTATCATCGATGAACCGGAATACGAAGGAGAAATATTCAAGCTTTTGATTAAAGGAAAAGAATCAGGGGATGAATTTGCAGGTGATGTTACATTCTTCGTGGAAGCGGAAGAAGTCATTACTATTAAAGTTGATAAATATGTAAGCACAGATAAGAAGTTCGAACTGGATGCAAGCATTACTCTTACCAAGGAAATGTTCAGAGAAATGACTGGTGAGACAAATCCACTTGGAGATATCACTTTGAAGGTAGAGATTGCTTCTACTGAGACAGACAGCAATATCACTTTCCGAGGCATTGTTGCAGGAAAAGAGTATGTGGCACTTAGCATGGAATCATCATATAAGGATGACGCCAAGATTACATATCCGAAGAAGACATTAGGTATGGATGAAGCTGATGAATGGATACAAACGATAGACATTACCGATGTGATGAATGATTTGGATGACCTTGGAGTGTTCGACATGCTGGGCGTTAGTAAAGCGGACCTTATGCAAGGGATAAGTGAAATCATGGACGGAGGAATCTCCTTGGATGGTCTCTTTGGAGGTTATGATGCGGATGATTACTATGAAGATAGTTATGACTATGATTATTACTACTAGAAGATAATGCAAAAATGTAAGTAAAGAGAGAGAATCTGATATGAAAATTGAAATTCAGGGAATTCAGAAGAGTTTTGGAAAGAAGATGATTCTGAACGGGGCTTCCTTTTCAGCAGAGTCCGGAAAATGTATTGGGATTTTGGGTGAAAACGGAAGTGGTAAGTCCACCTTGTTTTCTGTGCTTTTGGGAATGCAAAAGGGCGAAGGACATTTTCGGTGTGGCGAAGTAGATTTTATGCAGGATTCGAAAGCAAGAAGTAAAATGGTGGGTTTTGTTCCTCAAAACCCACCATTAATTCATGAACTTTCGGGGAATGATAATTTGAAATTATGGTATACAAAAGAGGTTCTGGAAAAAGAAATGAAGGATGGCGTTTTGCAGATGCTCGGCATTCCGGAATTTTATAAGACAACAGTTAGTAAGATGTCAGGCGGGATGAAAAAACGATTATCTATCGGATGCGCTGTCGCCCATCAGCCTAAAATTTTATTTTTGGATGAACCTTCTGCTGCCTTGGATATTATATGCAAAGAGAAGATTATTGATTATTTGGAAAATTTTAAGGCAAATGGAGGTATTGTCGTAATTGCAACTCACGATATATCTGAATTGGAAATTTGCGACGATTTGTATATTTTGAAAAATGGGCAGCTTCATTTATATGAGGAAAAACGAGAAATACATAAATTAGTTGGATGTTTGAAGAATAATGAGTAAATTTTTTAGATATTTAAAAGTTCAATTGAAAAGAGCACTCAGACATTATCCGATTATTCTGATTTTTACCATTGTTTTGACAATTAGCATTCTATTGTTTGTGAATGCTATGTTTCGCTCAAGAGAAAACGGCGAAAACAAAATGCGGTTCGAAATTGGTTTGGTGGGTGATTTGTCTGAAACATATTTGGACATTGGAATTGTTGCTATCAAGAACCTGGACTCGTCTCAGTATTATGTTGAATTTACGGAGATGGATGAGGAAGTAGCCAAAGAGAAACTGCTTGCAGCGGAGATTTATGGATATGTGTTAATTCCGGATGGGTTTGTTACATCTGTTGTGAATGGGGAAAATAAACCTCTTACCTATGTTGCTGCGGACAATCCGGCATCTTTTGGCCCGATTTTGACAAATGAGATTGTACAGATTGTCTCAAAACTGATTATTCAGGCCCAAAACGGAATTTATGGTTTGTCGGAGATAGCAGACATATATGGTGTCAAAGGAACAAAATATCATGATGCAATAGAAGAACTCAATATTGAGTATATCAGTGCAGTTCTAGATCGGGAAGGTTTTTATGAACATACATATTTAGGGTTGGGAGACGGTTTGTCTTTCCAAGATTATTACACTTGTTCCTTTATGATTTTGTTACTCTTGTTGTGGGGGATTGCATGTGCAGCACTTTTAATTAGGCACGATGTGACACTGCCGAGAATTCTAAAGTCAAATGGATATCGTTTGGGTACCATGGTGATGGGAGATTATCTTCCGTTTCTTGCCATGATGTCCTTGAATGCCTTTGCCCTATTGGTTGCAGGAGGTGTGTACTTAGGTTTAGACGGCATAGAACTGTTTGTCGGTGTTTTCCCAGCAATTGTCATGATTACGGCTATGCAATTCCTGCTGTATGAAATGTCAACAAATATGATAAGTGGTGTCTTGATGCAACTCTTTGTGGCAGTACTTCTTTCCTATTCTTCGGGACTGTTCTATCCGATTTATAGTTTGCCGGAGATAGTACAAAAAGTAAGCAATGTTCTTCCTACAGGAATTGCGTTTGATTATCTGGGAGAAATTGTATCCGGTAGGACAGGTTGGGAGATTCGACCAAAGGTATGGATGTACAGTGTGATATTTATTGCACTTTCTATGTTGATACGACAATATAAAATAAGGAGCAACAAATATGATTAGTAGAATTCTCACTTGGTATTTGATGCTGAATAAACGTTTGTTAAAGAAGACAGGATTTATGTTCATTCTGTTTATGATTCCTGTTTTTGCCTTGGTTTTTCACCTGTGCTCGAAAGAGGACGGGGGTAGCTTTATGAGAATTGCTTTGGCAGTGGAAAATACAGAAGATAAACTTGCAGTAGAAATCATGGAAAAGCTTTATGATGATACGGCAGTGTTTCAGTTTACTGTATGTGATTCGGAGCATGAAGCGAAACGTAAGGTTGAAGCATCGCAGGCTGATGCAGCATGGGTTTTGGTAGACCACATGGAGTCGGCTTTAAAGAATATAGGACAGGGCAAGCACGGAACACTGATTAAAATATTTGAATCAGAGGAAAGTACCTTTCTTAAAATAACCAGGGAAAAAATATTTTCCACCTTATATCCTTATGTGGCTTACTATATATATGAGGATTATGTGACCAATGATTTTCTGCCACAGGAAAACATAAGCGAAGAGGAATTAAAGGCTGTATATAATGTGGTTGGTGAACAGGAAGGATTTATTGAGTTTGAATATTTGAATGCGAAAAACAAGAATATAGAGGATTTTAATTTTCTGACTTCAACAATTCGTGGACTTTTGGTGACCATTATGTTACTTGCAGGAATTGCATCTACCATGTATTATTTACGTGATGAAGAGCGGGGCGTATACTCATGGCTTGCTCCAAAGAAGCGAATTTTTGTTTCTTGGGGAAACAACTTGACAGCTATGTCTTTGGCAGGGATATTCGTGACTTTAGCCTTGGTGTTGGGAGGAAATTATACGAGTTTTTGGCGTGAAACAATTTCCATGATTCTATTCATTTTAATGGCAACTGCTTTTTGTAGCGTGTTGGGAAGTATATGTCGTTCTATTCGTGTTTTGTGTATTATATTACCTACACTTTTGGTAGCATGCATTGTATTTTGCCCTGTGTTTTTCAACACGCATTTATTGTTCCAGCAGATATTGCCGCCATATTTTTACTTGTTCTCCATTCATAGTATGGAGTATATGAAATGGATGATAGTGTATTGTATTGTAGCATATCCTTTGGGATATATTTTAAATCTGCGGAAAATGTGATAAAATAATTTTATTAAATAGAAAGAGTAGGAAGGTTCGTTATGTTGAGAGGAAAGACAGTTATTCTTGGCGTGACAGGCAGCATCGCCGCATATAAGATTGCAGATTTGGCAAGTAAGCTTTCAAAGTTGCATTGTGATGTACATGTGATTATGACAAAGAATGCCACTCATTTTATAAATCCAATCACGTTCGAGACATTAACAAACAATCGATGTCTGGTTGATACTTTTGACCGCAATTTCCAATATGAAGTGGAGCATGTGGCATTGGCAAAGAAGGCTGATGTAGTGCTTGTCGCACCAGCTACTGCAAATGTGATTGCCAAAATGGCACACGGATTGGCGGATGATATGTTGACTACGACAGTTTTGGCATGTACTTGTCCAAAGCTGGTGTCTCCGGCAATGAATACGCAGATGCTTCATAATCCAATTACGCAAGATAATTTAGATATTTTAAGGCATTATGGGTTTGAGATTATTGAACCTGTAAAAGGCATGTTGGCATGCAAAGATGTAGGAGATGGAAAGCTTCCGGATGTAGATGTGCTTTTAGATTATATTTTGAAAACCATTGCCTTTGAAAAAGATATGCAAGGAATGAATGTGCTTGTGACAGCAGGGCCGACGCAGGAAGCCTTGGACCCTGTTCGCTATATCACCAATCATTCCACCGGTAAAATGGGTTATGCGATTGCAAAAAATGCCATGCTACGCGGTGCAAAAGTAACACTTGTTACAGGTGAAACCTCTGTCGCAAAGCCACGTTTTGTAGACGTAATAAATGTTAGAAGTGCTGAGGACATGTTTGAAGCAGTTACGGCGCGTGCAGATAAACAGGATATTATTATAAAGGCGGCTGCTGTTGCGGATTATACACCGACAAGTGTCAGTGCCGATAAGATGAAAAAAACAGATGGTGACATGAGCATTCCTGTAACGCGAACAAAGGACATTTTGCAGTATCTAGGTATGAACAAAAGAGAAGGTCAATTTATCTGCGGTTTCTCAATGGAAACGAAAGATATGCTGGAAAATTCTCGAAGAAAGCTGATTCATAAGAATGTGGATATGATTATTGCCAACAATCTGAAACAGGCAGGGGCCGGTTTTGGTGTGGATACGAACGTAATTACCATGATTATGCCTGGTAAAGAGATTGCACTGGAACTGATGAGCAAGGATGAAGTGGCAGAACAAATATTAGATGAAATTTTAAGACAGCAGAAAGCAAGATGAAAGGAAGGGCAAGCATGACTAAAAATAGATCAATGCGTTTGGCAGTTTTGGGGCTTATGGTAGGCATATTGTTAATATTGTCATGGACTCCACTGGGTTATTTGAATATCGGGCCTTTGGCAATTACCTTCAATATGATTCCGGTAGCCATTTGTGCCATTGTCCTAGGACCTACGGGCGGAGCCGTTGCGGGAACCGTATTTGGATTAACAAGTTTCTTTCAATGCTTTGGTTTAGGTGGTCTTAGTCAGATGGGAGCAATTTTATTTGACATCAATCCTTTCCTTGCTTTTTTACAGCGTGTGATACCAAGAGTTTTGACCGGTTGGCTGTTAGGCTATATTTATCGTTGGGTAAAGCGGCTGATGGGTGTATCTGTAGCTGCATCGGTTACCGGTTTTTTTGGTGCATTTCTGAACACCGTCTTTTTTATGACCGCATTGATTTTACTGTACGGTAATACAGAATATGTGCAGGGGCTCATTGGAGGACAAAATATTATTGTGTTTATGTGCATGTTTGTGGGTATCAATGCGATTGTTGAAATGATTGCAGCTACGATTGTGACGGGTGCCGTAGGCACAGCGCTGGCAAAGACACATATTATTCCGGAGTAGGACAAACAGGGAGTGAAAATAAGTATGAAAAGATGGCACGGTTATTTTTTGGTGTTGCTCTTATGTATTACCGGTTGTAGTGCAACCAACAATCAAGGAGTTATTTCAGACGCAGAACCGGAGTATATGCAGATTACAGTAGAGGATTCTGTTTTTGAAGAAAAATTCTATTATGAGCAATTGTCAGAAGAAGAACAACTTGTATATAAAGAAATCTATCAAGGGCTTTCGGCTTGTCAAACCAAAATCACCCTTCATAGCAATGACGCAAATCGGGTAAATCATATACTCCTGCTTGTGATGATGGATTTTCCTGAAATTTTCTGGACAGATGGTAGTGGGCAGTTATTTAGCTATAATGATGAATACGTTGTGTTAGAACCAACCTATGTCTATCAAGGCGAAGAAAAACAAAAGCGTCAAAATGAGATAAAGGATGCCGCGACACAGATTATAGAATCGATACCACAACATGCAAACGAGTATGAAAAAATAAAATATATATATGAATATTTAGTAGAAACTATTACCTATGAGGAAGGAGCACCGGATAATCAAAATATTTACAGTTCTCTCGTGAATGGCAAGTCCGTGTGTGCAGGATATGCAAAGGCCAACCAATATTTGTTGGAAGTTATGGGAATTCCATGTATTTATGTTACGGGGACGGCAACTTCCCAGAATGGATCAGATGCACATGCGTGGAATATCGTAAAATGCGACGGGAAATATTATTATGTTGATGTTACATGGGCGGATGCTATTTGGCTTAACCAGGAACAGAATAGGTCAAAAGAGCCAATTTATGATTATCTGTGCTGTGATGAAAAAACCATAGAGAAAACGCATGACGCAGAGGGAGATTATAATTTCCCAACATGCGATTCCGATGAGCTGAATTACTACCGTTTGCAGGATATGTTTTACGAAGAAGCAGAGCGTTCCGTATTGTTGGATGCAATGTATGCGTCTATTGATGCAAAGGAAGAAAGTATTGTTTTTAAATTTGCGAATGAGGATGTGTATGGGGATGCAAAAGATATGTTCATTAATGAATTAATCGAAGTTGCATCACAGTATATAGGTGAACAATACGAGCTGAATGAAATTCGGTGTGGATATGAGAAGCAGGATGAACTATATCGCTTTGTGATATATTGGAATTATCAATAAAATAATAAATGGGCATATCTCATGATATGCCCATTTGTTATGTAAGCTAAAGTCTATAAAAATCCGCCGTCAAAACCAATGATTTGACCTGTAAGGTAAGCAGGAGACCCCGCCAATTGAACAGTCATTTCTGCAACTTCTTCCGGTGTACTAAAGCGTCCCGCCGGGATTTCATTTTTTAAGATGAGTTTGTCCTCGTCACTTAAATGTTCATTCATACTTGTTTCGATTACACCGCAGGCAATAGCATTCACCTGTATGTTGCTTGGTGCTAATTCTTTTGCAAGTGCTTTTGTTAGCCCGTGTACGCCGGCTTTCGTAGCAGAGTAAGCCACTTCACAGGAAGCGCCTGAGGTTCCCCACATGGAAGAAATGTTGATAATCTTTCCGCTTTTTTTAGATACCATTTCCGGTGCGACTGCACGGCAGCAGTAGAAAACCGAAGATAAATTGGTATCAAGCATACGAGCCCATTCTTTATCAGACATATCCGTTATTAGTCCGATGTGGGCAATACCTGCATTGTTTACCAACACGTCTAAAGAGTCGCATGTCTTATAGATTCTTTTAAACATTTCATCAACAGATTTTGGATTTCCGACATCACCGATTACCATATCGCAAGAACCATTCGGTAATGCTTCAATCTCTGCGCGGACTTTATCTAATGCGGTAATCGAGTGATTACAGTTAAGGAACACATGATAACCGGCTTTGGCAAATGCAAGTGCAATGGCACGGCCGATTCCTCTGGAAGCACCTGTTACGAGTACAGTTTGTTTGTTCATATTTATATCCCCCGTGTTTCATAAGTTATATCTATTATACTATGAATTATGTAGACGGTAAAGTGGAATTGTTTTATAATAGAGATATCTTGAAAAAAGGATGGAGTCTGACAGTGATAGAGAAGGCAATTGCATTTGCAACACAAGCTCATGAGGGGCAAGTACGAAAAGGAACGACAAGACCATTTATTACACATCCGTTGGAGGTGGCACAGATTGTGTCCACGATGACGGATGATAAGGAAGTGATTTGTGCAGCGATTTTGCATGATACAATCGAGGATTGTGAGGGTGTTACGGAAGACAATATTCGAGAGGAATTTACAGAGCGCATTGCAGAATTGGTTTCCCAGGAGAGTGAGGATAAATCAAAGACTTGGATGGAACGGAAAAGTCATACGATTGCACATTTAAGAGTGGCACCGAAAGAGATTCAAATGATTGGTCTTGCGGACAAGCTTTCTAATATGCGAGACATTGACCGCGATTATCCGGAATGCGGAGAGGCGCTTTGGAATCGTTTTCGGATGAAGGACAAGCAGGTGATTGGGTGGTACTATAAAAGTATTCGCGATTCATTGAGAGAGGCTATGCAAGATAAAGAGGCCTTTGGGGAATACTGTAAGTTGATTGATAAAAATTTTGGTGAATAGAAAGATGTTGATAGTATGAAAACAATAATAAGGGAATATAGTATTGTGACAATAGGAACACTTATTGTTGCGGCAGGTGTGTATTTTTTTATGCTTCCAAGCAATGTGGTTGCAGGAAGTTTAACCGGTCTGGTTATGGTATTGGCGAATTTTATACCAATTAAAATCTCAGTTTTAACTTTTATTTTGAATCTAGCACTTTTAATCATCGGATTTATCTTTATAGACAAAGAGTTTGGTGGAAAAACAGTGTATTCATCTATTGTGATGCCTATTTTTCTTGCGATTTTTGAATTTGCATTCCCGAACAATCAGTCTTTGACAAATGATGTTCTGATTGATACGATTTGCTATCTGTTGGTGGTAAGCGTAGGAGTTGCGCTCTTGTTCAATATTAACGCATCCTCAGGCGGAATGGATATTGTAGCCAAAATTTTGAACAAGTATACCCATATTGAATTGGGAAAGGCGATGTCCATCGCGGGCATGGTAACAGCATTTTCCTCTATTCTGGTATATGACACAAAGACTTTGGTGCTGAGTATTTTAGCTACTTATGCAAACGGTATTATTCTTGACCATTTTATTGATGGTTACAATCGTAGAAAACGTGTCTGTATTTTGTCGTCGAATTATGAGCAGATACAGGAATTTATTGTAAATGAATTGAAACGTGGCGTGACCTTATATCAGGCAGTTGGCGGATATAAGAAAGAAGAGAAAACAGAGATTGTAACGATTCTTACGAGAAGTGAGTATGCAGCACTGTTAAATTATCTTCATTCCATTGATCAAAGTGCGTTCGTGACGGTTTCAACTGTGAATGAAGTAGTTGGGGAGTGGAACAGGAAACGCAGCTGGTTGTGGAGATAAAAAATCTTGACAAATCAGCCTTTGAAAGATAATATAACATTATCTTATACGAAAAAAGGTAGTGAGAAAGAGGAGTACACATGATTCGCTTGCCAGAGAGGACTGCTCACCGGCTGAAAGGCAGTCTGAAGATAGAGATGTGGAAGGTAGCTTTTGAACTGGATATCTGAACTAGTAGTAGGATATCACGGAGTAGTTCACGTTATCGAACTGATAAGGTATAAATAAAGGTGGTACCGCGGATTTTCGCCCTTTACGTCATTTGACGTGAAGGGTTTTTTGTTTTGTTTGACTAATGTGTGAAACAGTTCTTAAGAATTTATGAAAATCACCACATAACAATCAAAAATATAGTACAATAAAAGGTGCGAAAGCAAACAAGGAGGAAGCTATGAGCAAGCAACTTGAAAAAACTTACAATCCAAAAGAGATTGAATCAAAACTTTATGAAAGATGGATGGAAAAGAAATATTTTCATGCAGAGGTTGACAGAAGTAGAAAGCCGTTTACCATTGTAATGCCGCCACCGAACATTACAGGTAAATTGCATATGGGACATGCTCTTGACAACACATTGCAAGATATTTTAATTCGTTATAAAAGAATGCAAGGTTACAATGCACTTTGGGTGCCTGGAACAGACCATGCTGCGATTTCGACAGAGGTTAAGGTTACAGAACAACTGAAAAAAGAGGGCGTTGATAAAAAAGAATTAGGCCGCGAAGGTTTCCTTGCAAGAACTTGGGAATGGAAAGAAGAATATGGTGGAACAATAACATCACAGCTTAAGAAATTAGGTACATCTTGTGACTGGGACAGAGAACGTTTTACAATGGACGAAGGTTGTTCAAACGCAGTTCAGGAAGTGTTCATTAAACTATACGAAGAGGGTTATATTTACAAGGGACCACGTATCATTAACTGGTGTCCGGTATGTAAAACCTGTCTTTCTGATGCGGAAGTAGAGCATGAAGAACAAGCAGGACATTTCTGGCATATTAAATATCCAATCGTAGGAACAGACCGTTTCCTTGAGATTGCTACAACACGTCCGGAAACTATGCTTGGTGATACTGCTATTGCCGTTCATCCGGATGATGAGAGATATCAGGATATAGTTGGAAAGATGGTACTACTTCCATTGTTGAATAAGGAGATTCCAGTTGTTGCAGACACTTATGTCGACAAGGAATTTGGAACAGGTGCGGTTAAGATTACACCGGCTCATGACCCGAACGATTTCGAAGTTGGAAAACGTCACAATTTACCGGAAATCAATGTAATGAACGACGATGCAACTATCAACGAATTAGGTGGAAAATATGCAGGTATGGACCGCTATGAAGCAAGAAAAGCAATCGTGGCAGATTTAGAGGAACAAGGATATCTTGTGAAAATCGAAGACCACTCACACAACGTTGGTACACATGACCGTTGTCATACAACTGTAGAACCATTAATCAAACAACAATGGTTTGTAAAGATGGAAGAACTTGCAAAACCGGCGATTAACGCAATTAAGACCGGTGAATTAAAATTTGTTCCGGAACGTTTTGATAAGATTTATTTACACTGGTTGGAAAACATCCGTGACTGGTGTATTTCCAGACAAATCTGGTGGGGACACAGAATCCCGGCTTACTATTGCGATAAATGTGGTGAATTTGTAGTAGCAAGAGAAATGCCAACAGTATGTCCACACTGTGGAGGTACACATTTCACACAGGATGAAGACACCTTGGATACATGGTTCAGTTCTGCATTATGGCCATTCTCAACACTTGGTTGGCCGGAGCAGACGGAAGAAATGGATTACTTCTATCCGACAGACGTATTAGTAACCGGATACGACATCATTTTCTTCTGGGTAATCCGTATGGTGTTCTCAGCTTATGCGCATACAGGAAAATCACCATTCCACACCGTATTTATTCACGGTCTGGTTCGTGACTCGCAAGGACGTAAGATGAGTAAATCCTTAGGAAATGGTATTGACCCATTGGAAATTATCAAACAATACGGTGCGGATGCACTCCGTATGACATTGGTTACAGGCAATGCACCTGGTAACGATATGCGTTTTTATGATGAAAGAGTAGAGGCAAACAGAAACTTTGCAAATAAGGTATGGAATGCGTCTCGATTCATTATGATGAACATGGAAGGTAAGGAAGTAACCACACCGGACTACAGTGATTTGTCAAATGTTGATAAATGGGTATTGTCAAAAGTAAATGCACTTGCAAAAGACGTAACTGAAAATATGGACAAGTTTGAGCTTGGTATTGCACTTCAGAAAGTATATGACTTTATCTGGGATGAATTCTGTGACTGGTACATCGAGCTTGCAAAATATCCAATCTGGCATGCAGATGAGAATCCAAAGGCAGCAAATGCAACGCTTTGGACTTTGAAAACTGTATTGGCAAATGGATTGAAATTCTTGCATCCATTTATGCCGTTTGTATCAGAAGAAATCTACAGTGTATTAGTACCTGAAGAAGAATCATTGATGATGTCAGCATGGCCACAGTACAAGGATGAATGGAATTTTGTACAAGAGGAAACACAGGTAGAGCGTATGAAAGAAATCATCCGTGGTGTTCGTAACATACGTGCTGAAATGAATGTTGCTCCAAGCCGTAAGGCGCAAACTTTTGTAGTATGTGAAAATGAAGCATTGTGCAAAGGTTTTGCAGAAATGAAGGCATCAGCAGCTTCACTTATGAGTGCAAGTGAAATTGTGATTCAGGATTCAAAAGAAGGAATTGCAGATGATGCAGTTTCTGTAGTTGTGACAGACGCAGTTGTATATTTGCCGTTAGCAGAATTGGTAGATTTTGAAGCGGAAATTGAACGTCTCACAAAAGAAGAAGAGAAACTGACGAAGGAACTTGCCCGTGTAAACGGAATGTTGAGCAATGAAAGATTTATCAGCAAGGCTCCGGAAGCTAAAATTAACGAGGAAAAAGCAAAATTAGAGAAATATACACAAATGATGGAACAAGTAAGGGAGAGACTTGCAGGATTACGTAAGTAAGTCTGCTGTCGTTAATTTATTTGAGGTTAGAGTATGAAAAAAATTCAAATCAGTAAAGAAGATATAAAACAATATTTTCTACAAAGAAAAGAGCGCAGACAGGCAATTTTGGAAAAGCGCAGAAACAGTAAATTTGCAAAGGCAATGGCTCCAATTTATTTGTGGATGAATCGGTTTTCGATTGTTTTACATTATGTGTTAGCATGTTTGATAAATTTTGTGGTTGAAGCTATTTCCAGACATAGTATGGGTGAAGCATGGGATTACCTTATCATGCAATCGGGACCATTTTTCTTTAATGCGTACATTATCTTTGTTACACTTTTAATTGTGTATCTTGTGAGAAGAAGGGTGTTCTGCCGTATTGTTGTAAGTGCATTTTGGATTATTCTTGGCTGTGTCAATGGATATATGTTAGGCATTCGAGTGACGCCATTTAATGCGCAAGATTTAAAAGTACTTGACGATGCCGTGACTTTAGTTGACAAATATCTGTCTGGTGACCAAGGTGTTATGATAGGTATCGGTATTTTGGCCGTTATCGTATGGCTGATTTCCATGTGGAGACGTGGCGGACAATATCAAGGGAAAATGTATCGTATTCCAATGGCAGCGGTATGTATTCTTGCGTTCGCAACCCTTGGGAAGGCTACTGATCTTGCGGTAGAGAATCGCGTGGTTTCGGATTATTTTGGAAACATAGCATTTGCATACGAAGATTACGGATTTCCATATTGCTTCGGTGCAAGTGTGTTCAATACCGGTATTGAACAATCCAGCAATTATACTGAGGATAAAATGAATGAAATCACTCAAAAAGGCGAGCTTACTAAGAATACTTCTACCATCAAAGACAAACCGAATATTATCGTTATACAATTGGAGTCTTTCTTTGATGTATATGAAGCAGAGTTTTTTGAGACAACCAAAGACCCGATTCCGACCTTTCATTCTTTGATGCAAAATTTCTCTTCAGGATATATTAAAGTTCCGTCTGTCGGTGCAGGGACAGCAAACACAGAGTTTGAAGTCTTGACCGGTATGAGCATGCGTTATTTTGGGCCGGGAGAGTATCCTTACAAAACCTATGTAAAAATGGAGGGTAATGTGCTTGAAAGTGCCGCGAGCGCTTTGAAACAATTGGGTTATGGTGCACATGCACTTCACAATAACGGCGGTAATTTTTACAGTCGTGCAGATGTATTTAAAAATATGGGATTTGACAGTTATACAAGCAAGGAATTTATGAATATTCTGCAATATACAGAAAATGGATGGGCAAAGGATGATGTTTTGACACAGCATATTTTAAATGCCATGAATTCTACAGAACAGCAGGACTTTGTATTTGCCATTACGGTAGAGGGACACGGGGATTATCCGGAGGAGAAGGTCATTGAAAATCCGGAGATTGAAGTAACCGGAATTGCAGATGAGGGTAAAAAGTATGCATGGGAATATTTTGTCAACCATTTGTACGAAACAGATAAATTTATTGCTGACTTAATTGCCCGCTTAGAAGAGAGGGGAGAGCCTACCGTCTTGGTTCTTTATGGAGACCATTTGCCGACTATGGGATTAAAGGCGAGCGATTTGACCAGTCGTTATTTATTTAACACCAATTATGTGATGTGGGATAATATAGGTCTGAAAAAGCAAGATGGGACAGTTGCAACCTACCAGTTAATATCAGAAGTGTTCGATAGACTGGGCATTCATTGCGGAACTGTATTTAATTACCATCAGACTAGACGACAGACAGACAATTATCTTTCGGATTTGGAACTGCTACAGTATGACATGATGTACGGTGAACGTTATGTATACGGAGGTATAGAAAACGCTCCGACCATTGATGACTCATTCCAAATGGGTATTTTGGATGTGAGTTTGAACGGTGTTGAAATTGATCCAAATGGAAAATTTGTCTTGTATGGAAAAAATATGACAGCAAACAGCAAGGTATATATAAATGGTGAAAGAAGAGGCATCAATTTCATTAATGATACCAGGGTGGAGCTGAAAAAATATGAACTGAATGAAGGCGACACCATCGTAGTATGTCAAGTCGGTTCAAGCAGTCGTATTTTCCGTTCATCTGCGGAGTATCGATATAATATGGGCAAGATAGTTCCTGCAGCAGAGTATGTGGAACCGATTGTTCCTGAGGAAGATACGGCGACAGAAGGCGCGACAGATGCAACACAAGGCACAGATACAAACGACAATACGACACCATAATCGTAGAGAAACCTCGAAAAATGCGCACGGAAGTATATTGATTTTTTGTAGATGCGTGCGTATGATAGTTATGTTGGAGGGAGGAACCAGATGTTAAATTTTGAAGAAGAGTTAAAAAAATTCAAGCCTTGCCTTGAGGTTGAAGATATAGAGGAAGCAGTATATCAAGAGGATTTGACAGATATGACAGATCTCTTGAAGGAATTACAAAAAAAATAAAGAGTGATGGTGAATGAAGTGGAATATGCAAAAAAATTAGTATACCTATCGAATCAATGGTATAACGATGGGTTAAAAAAGGCGAGTATTCGGGACCTTTCGGGCGCTATCACTTCCTTGAAAAAAAGTTTGCAATATAATCGTGACAATATTGCATCACGTAATCTCCTTGGTCTTTGTTATTATGGACGAGGAGAGGTTTCGGAAGCGCTAGTTGAATGGATTATTAGTAAAAACATCAAGACCCACAGTAATATTGCAACCTACTATATCAAAAAGGTTCAGGAATCAAAGACGGAATTGGATGCCATTGACCAGGCAGTACAAAAATACAATCAGTGTTTAGTTTATTGTCAGCAGAATGGAGAGGATTTAGCAGCCATTCAACTAAAAAAAGTAATTGCTGCACATCCTACATTTTTAAAGGCATATCAATTGCTTGCGCTCCTTTATATGCAGACAGAGCAATATGCAAAAGCAAGGCAATTGATTCGAAAAGCCCATCGGTTAGACTCTACCAATGAAACGACACTTCGCTATATGCATGAGCTAACACAACTGCATAGAGAGAAAGCGGCAAAGCTTAAAACAGAGAGGGACCATACGGTTTCTTACAATTTGGGGAATGAGACAATTATCCAACCTGTGTCCGCTACCTTGAAGGACAATGCTGCATTACTTACGATATTGAACATCGTAATAGGGCTTGTTGTAGGTGCTACGGTTGTGTGGTTCTTGGCTGTGCCAACCGTTAAAAAGGATATGGCTGCAAAGACCAATAAAGAGATTATTGTTTACAGTGAACAGATTGCCGCATTGGAGAGTGAATTAGACCTTCAGAAAAAAGAACTAGAGCAATACAAGGCCTCCAGTGATGAAACAGAAGCTGAAAAAGCAGTAGCAAAGAGCACACAGGAAAGTTATGAAGCTTTGATTGTAGCAATTGAGCATTACAACAAAGAAGGATACAGCAAAAGCAAATTGGCAGATGAGCTACTTGCAATTGATGCAGCCCCATTGGGAACAACAGCCAAAACCCAATATGAGGAAATGGCAAAAGAAGTTTTTACCGAGCAGTGCAAGGAACTGTTCGAAAAGGCATCTGAAAGTTTTCCGGTATTAAACTATACCAGAACAATTGAATGTTTGGAAAAGGTTGTAAAGATGAACGAACAGTATCAAGACGGTGAAGCGCTTTACATGCTGATGGTAAGTTACGAAAAAAAAGGGCGCTCTGAGGAAGCAACAGAAATCTATAATCGAATTTTGGAATTGTATCCAGATAAGGATGTTGCCAAAAAGGCAAGCGAATTTATGAAACCAACTGAAGAAACAACACAAGAATAGAGATTACGAAAGAGAACATGTAACGGTGGGAACGTTATATGTTCTTTTTTTGTCATAAGGGGGAGTTTATATGAAATATCAAGTGCAAGAAAATTGCCTGACTATTTTTTTGCCGAATGAATTAGATCATCACAATGCAGAAAAAATTCGGCAAAGAGCAGATAGAATGATTGAAAAGCACCATATCAAATGTGTGATTTTTGATTTCCAAGAAACTAATTTTATGGATAGCTCCGGAATTGGAGTGATTATGGGTCGTCATCGCATTGTAAAGTTGCTTGGGGGAGAAGTATGGGCAGTCAATGCAAATGAAAGAATGAAAAAAATATTGCTCATGTCAGGAGTGACAAAAATAATTCAAATATATGAGGAGGAACATGTATGAAAAACACAAATGAAATGGAAATCGTATTTGACAGTCTTTCTGTAAATGAAGGCTTTGCAAGAGTTACCGTAGCTGCTTTTATGACACAACTTAATCCGACCGTGGAAGAAGTATCCGATGTAAAGACAGCAGTATCAGAGGCAGTAACAAATGCCATCATTCATGGTTATGAGAAAGCAGTAAAGAAAATTCGCATTCGATGCTATTTGAAAGAACAGACAATCTACATAGAAATTGAAGATTACGGAAAAGGAATTCCAGATGTCAAGCAGGCGATGGAACCGTTTTATACATCAAAACCGGAACTGGAACGGTCCGGTATGGGATTTTCTTTTATGGAAGCTTTTATGGATGAAATTTCTGTCGAATCGGAACCGGGAACCGGGACACTTGTGAAAATGCAGAAGGAAGTTGGAAGAGGAAGGGAACTATGGACCACACAATCGCTTTGATTCGTAAGTCACACGACGGGGATGAAAAGGCGAGAGTACAGTTAGTGGAAGAAAATGTGGGTTTGATATGGTGTGTTGTAAAAAGATTTTATGGACGAGGAGTGGAACCGGAGGATCTGTTTCAAATTGGAAGTATTGGTTTGTTGAAGGCTATTGACAAGTTCGATTTGTCTTATGAGGTCAAGTTTTCCACCTATGCTGTACCAATGATCTCCGGAGAAATCAAACGGTTTCTCCGAGATGATGGTATGATAAAAGTCAGTCGTTCGTTAAAGGAGTTGTCATATAAGGCACATTTACTGAGTGAAAAGATGCAGGAAAGCCTGCAGCGTGAGCCTACATTAGAAGAGTTAGCATTAGAGTTGAATGTGGAAAAGGAGGATTTGGCATTAGCATTAGACTCGGCAAATGAAGTAGAGTCATTATATAAACCAGTTTACCAAAAAGATGGCAAGGAAATTGCGTTAATGGACAAGCTGGAAGAAAAGGAAATGCAGGAGGAGAAGATTTTAAATCGCATGTTGCTTCAGCAATTATTGGAGGAGTTGGAACAGGAGGCAAGACAATTAATTTATTTGCGATATTTTGCCAATAAGACACAAACGGAGGTTGGAAAGGAACTGGGAATTTCGCAGGTTCAGGTTTCCAGAATGGAAAAGAAAATATTAAAAACTCTACGAGGGAAAATAGATGTATCTTTTGAAAGAAAATAGACATACTATTTTTGGAAGGAAGGTGGAGTTTATGGAAAAAGCAAAAAGAAGAGTCCGCATATGTTTGCTATGTGTTGTTGTCGTAGCAATCGTTATGGGGATTCTTTATTATTATCACGGTATGAATGAGGAGAGGAATTTGGCAGAAGGGACATTAGTTAGCCTATGCCAGTAGCCGGAAATACCTTGTATGTGAAAGGTGAACAGAGCGTAGAAGTAAAAAAAAGGGATGTGACCTTGGGTGATTTGCTTGCCATGGAATGCAGTCAGCAGAATATAGTTTCAAAGTTAAAGACAATAAAAGTGATGAAAATACCTGAAAAAGGGCAACACCGCTTTGTGATTTCTATTTTAAAGATTATAGAGCTTATTCATAGGGAATATCCGCATTTAGAAATTCAAAGTTATGGTTCACCTGATATTATTGTGACTTACGAGGAGCAAAAGCAGAAAGGTAAAATCTGGCTGTTCTGTAAGATAGCATTTGTTGTATTAACTACTTTTTTGGGCTCAGCCTTCGCAATTATTACATTTAACAACGATTCTGGAATACCGGAAATATTTAAGCAAGTGTATGAATTAATTGTGGGAGAAAAAAAACAAGGATTTTCATTATTGGAGTTGGGATATTGTGTCGGCATTGTGGTAGGTATTTTGGTATTCTTTAATCATTTTGGAAAGAAAAAAGTATCTGTGGACCCGACACCAATTGAGGTGGAAATGCGGTTGTATGAAAATGATATTCAGACTACTGTGATAGCTGAATATGGAAGGAAGGGGCAGGAACTGGATGTGGGTACGGCAAATAATACTGGCAATCATCGGTCTTAGTTCTGGGATACTTGTTGCGGGTGGCCTGTTTGGCTTTGTCGTAAGTCTTGGCGTAATCTCAGATTTCGCTGACCGGACGCACACGGGGAACAAGGTCCGGTTATATGAATGGGCGCTCGCTGTAGGAGGAAGTCTGGGAAATATCATTTATATATATAAGATACCGGTTCCTTTGGGTTCGTGGTTCCTTGCAATTTTTGGAATGTTTTCCGGAATCTTTGTCGGGGGATGGTCCATGGCATTAGCCGAGACGTTAAATGTATTTCCCATTTTTATGAGAAGAGCAAAATTGGTAGAAGGATTTTCATATATTATTTTGAGTATTGCCATTGGCAAAGGGATAGGTGCAGTTATCTATTTCTGGCTTGGATGGTAGAAAGGATTTACAATGAATAAGGAAAAGCAAGAACAATATAAAGCATATGTGGAGAAAAAAACGCCAAAGAATAACGTGTATTTCAATATGATAAAGGCATTTATCACGGGCGGAATCATCTGTGTGATTGGACAGGCAGTGTTAGACTTCTGTAAAAGTCAGGGGCTATCGGAAGAAATCGCAGGTTCTTGGACATCACTCATTTTGGTATTGCTGAGTGTTATATTGACCGGATTTAATATATACCCACGTATAGCCCAGTGGGGAGGTGCGGGGGCACTCGTACCGATTACTGGATTTGCAAACTCCGTGGCGGCACCTGCGATTGAGTATCAGAAAGAAGGGCAGGTTTTTGGGATTGGCTGTAAAATTTTTACAATTGCAGGGCCAGTGATTCTTTATGGAATTTTTACCAGTTGGCTACTGGGAGTGTTGTATTGGATTACGACGATGTTTTAGGAGGTGAATTGTATGTTAAAAGGTAAGCAAAGTATTCTATTCGATGATGCTCCTTATATAATCAGTAGCGGAAGCATTGTCGGGAAAAAAGAAGGCGAAGGGCCAATTGGAAACTTGTTTGATAAGGTGGAAGAGGATAATTTATTAGGACAAAATACTTGGGAAGAAGCAGAGAGCGAGATGCAAAAAGAAGCCTGTCTGATGGCACTTGGCAAGGCAAAAGTACATCCTCAGGATGTGCGATATCTGTTTGGTGGAGACTTGCTCAGGCAGGGAATTGCCACCTCCATGGGATTAGAGGAATTGCATATTCCCCTATTTGGTTTATACGGTGCCTGTTCTACCTCCGGAGAAGCCTTGGCTTTAAGCTCCATGAGTGTGGCGGCAGGATACGGAGAGTATGTTTTGGCGGTAACTTCCAGCCATTTCGGAAGTGCAGAGAAGGAATTTCGATTTCCTCTTGCATATGCAAATCAAAGACCTTTGTCTTCACAATGGACGGTAACCGGAAGTGCCGCTTATTTAGTTGGAAGAAAGAAAAGTCATGTAAAAGTGGCCGGAGTGACAGTTGGGAAAATTGTGGATTACGGTTTGAAAGATTCACAAAATATGGGAGCGTGTATGGCACCTGCCGCATGCGATACCATATGCCGAAATCTCGATGACTTTGGGTATCAACCTTCTGACTATGACCGCATTTTCACGGGGGATTTGGGATATGTGGGACAAAGCATCTTGTTTGACTTGATGCGCAAAAAGGGAGAAGATATCAAGCCAAATCATACAGACTGTGGAATGATTATCTTTGACCAACAGACGCAAAATACAAATGCAGGAGGTAGTGGTTGTGGCTGTGCTGCGACAACCTTATCTGCCTATATCTTACCGAAAATCGAATCCGGGGAATGGAAACGAGTCTTATTCGTTCCTACCGGGGCGCTGATGTCCACGGTGAGTTATAATGAAGGTCAAAGTGTTCCTGGGATAGCTCATGGAATTGTGCTGGAACATTGTTAGGAGGTAAAAGAGCATGGATTATTTAAACGCATTTTGGGTTGGAGGTCTTATTTGTGCATTGGTGCAAATTCTTTTGGACCGTACGAAAATGATGCCGGGGCGAGTGATGGTGCTTTTGGTTTGTACAGGTGCTATTTTGGCATTTTTAGGTATATACGAGCCCTTTTCAAAATATGCAGGTGCAGGTTCAAGTGTTCCGTTGTTAGGCTTCGGGAATGTTTTGTGGAAGGGTGTTAAAGAAGCGGTGGACCAATATGGTTTTTTGGGTGTTTTTATGGGCGGATTCAAAGCCGGAGCAGTTGGAACATCCGCTGCGTTAATTTTTGGCTACATTGCATCCTTATTGTTCGAGCCAAAGATGAAAAAGTAAAGTTTGTGTAAAATTCTGCGGATGCTGTGTTAAATCTTCGCAAACTTAGTTGACTTCTGTTTTTTCATGCTGATAATGGAAAAGGTAAGAACAACTTAGGAGGAAATCGATATGGGTTATGAACAATTATTCTTGTTCGCCGGCGGGCTTGGAATGTTTATATATGGAATGCAAATCATGTCACAAGGACTGGAAAATGCAGCCGGTAACAGAATGAAATCACTTCTTGAAGTATTGACGAAGAATAAATTGATGGGAGTTGCACTTGGAGCATTGATTACGGCTGCGATTCAAAGCTCATCAGCTACAACTGTTATGGTTGTTGGATTCGTAAATGCAGGAATTATGAATTTAACACAGGCCATGGGGGTTATCATGGGTGCGAATATCGGTACTACAATGACTGCGTGGATTGTCTCTATGGGAGAATGGGCTTCATTTCTAAAACCATCCACCTTAGCACCGGTTGCAATCGTAATAGGTGTGATTGTCATGATGGTAGGAAAAAGACGCGCAACCAAGGACGTGGCAAGCATTGTAGTGGGATTTGGTCTTTTGTTTGTGGGTATTGATAACATGTCTGCTGCAATGTCCGGTTTAAAGGATGTTCCAGCTTTTACAAATCTATTTGTACAATTAGGAAGCAATCCATTATTAGGTATACTGGTGGGAGCAGGTGTTACTGCCATTATTCAAAGTTCATCAGCATCAGTAGGTATTCTACAAAGCTTGGCAGTGGCGGGATTGATTCCTTTCAATTCAGCTGTTTACATCATCATGGGACAGAATATCGGTACTTGTGTGACTGCCATGCTTTCCAGCATGGGAGCAAAAAAGAACGCAAAGACAGCGGCACTTATGCACTTGCTGTTCAATATCGTAGGTACAGTTATATTTAGTGTTGCATCAATTGCATTTTTCAAATTTGTGAACCCGGCATGGGGAAATGGCATGATTACTGCGACACAAATCAGCACAGTGCATACGGCATTTAATATTGCAACAACCGTATTATTATTCCCATTCTCCAATCTAATTATCAAGTTGGCAAAGAAGATTGGAGGAATTAAGAAAGAAGAAGAAAACGATACTTTGCTGTCATTGGACGACAGAATGCTAAATACACCAACCATTGCATTGCAGGCAACGATTGCAGAAATCGGTCATATGGGTGACAAAGTGAAAGATACTTTGGAAGTTACAAAACGTGTACTGTTTACGAAAAAGAAAGAGGATATTCAGCTTGTCAAAGAGGATGAGGATATTGTAGACGAATATTGTTCAGGCATTATGGATTATGCCTTGAAAATCACCGGATTGCAGATTAGTGATAAGGAACATCAGCACGTTGCCCGTCTGGTTCAGGTGTTGTCGGATATGGAACGCATTAGTGACTACTGTGAAAACATTTCTGAGTTTGCAGAAACTATGTCAGACAAAAAACTGTCATTTTCAGAAGTGGGTGAAGCAGGGTTGAAAGAAATGCTGGATGTATGTGTGGACAGCTTCCGTTATGCGATTGATGCCTTTATGGAAGAAGATAAGGAGAAGGCTTTGCTTGCAATTGAAAAAGAGCGTGAGGCTGACCGATTGGAAATTGAACTACGTTCAAAACACATTAGGCGTTTGACAAAGCAGGAATGCAACACAGAGGCAGGCATTGTATTTTTGGATACACTTGTTTGCTTAGAGCGTATTTCAGACCATGCAAGAAATATTGCAGAAGAAGTGCTGGAACATATGATTTAGAAATGAGAAGAAGATTGCGCATAGCAAAGGCGCAATCTTCTTTATTCTTCTATAATATGAATTTCCAGATAGTCAAAATCAATCGAATCTACAAAATTATCCTGATAAAACCGAGCTTTATTATGCCTTTTAAATTCTGTAATTGTGGAATCTAACCAAATGGGCTTGCTAAGGTCAAACTCGTGACAGATTTCATCTAAAGCATGAAAAATTTTATGTGTTCGTGTATCAGTTGTTGTATCGCAAACAACGGTATCTTTTATCAGTCGATTGTCTTTTATTATTTTACCCCATAAACGAAACATGGACAGTCTCCTTTCTATATTACCCTACTAGTATACCTCATTTTAACATTCAGTTTCAATGAAATAAACAAATTGGTTGATTTTTAGAAAATGATGTGATAGACTACACAGGTGACAAGACAGATGTAAAATGAAAAGTTTACAACAAAGGAGAAAAAAGATGAAACGATTGAAAAAATTGGGAAATAGAATTTTTGTAGATGGTCTTTCCGGCATGGCCCATGGATTGTTTGCAACACTGATTATAGGAACTATTATTCAGCAAATAGGAACTTTAATTGGTGGAAATATCGGTGATTTGATTTTTACAGTTGGAAAGGTAGCCGCGGCACTGACAGGTGCAGGAATTGGTGTTGGTGTTGCTTATAAATTTAAGGAAGGTTCATTGGTGGTGCTATCAGCGGCAACTGCAGGTATGGTGGGTGCATTTGCAAGCAAAATTCTTGCAGGTGAGGTGCTGGTGGAAAGCGGTGCCATGGTATTTGCAGGACCAGGTGAACCGCTTGGAGCATTTTTGGCAGCGTACATAGGAATTGAAGTGGGACATTTTATAGCAGGAAAAACAAAGGTGGATATCATTGTAACACCACTTGTTACAATTGGCGTGGGGTCTGCCGTTGGATTAGTACTGGGCCCACCAATTTCTCAATTCATGTCCATGCTTGGAGAAATGATTAATTGGGGTACGGAACAGCAACCATTGTTAATGGGAGTTATTGTATCTGTCTTGATGGGTATGATTCTGACTCTCCCAATTAGTTCGGCAGCGCTTGGTGTTATCTTAAAGCTGTCAGGTCTTGCGGCAGGAGCGGCAACCGTTGGATGCTGCTGTAATATGGTTGGCTTTGCAGTGGCCAGTTATCGTGAAAACAAAGTCGGAGGACTTCTTGCGCAGGGAATCGGGACTTCCATGCTTCAGGTTCCAAATATTGTGAAGAAACCGATTATTTGGCTTCCGGCTATTTTATCCAGTGCAATCTTAGGTCCTATCGGAACGCTTGTATTCGGTATGACGAATAATCCGACAGGCTCCGGTATGGGAACCGCAGGTTTGGTTGGACAAATCATGACATATCAGACCATGGTTACAAGCGAAGCAGCAGGAATTGTTCTAGGTAAGATTATATTGATTCAGATTGTTTTACCGGCAATTGTCACACTTCTTATTTCAGAGCTTATGAGAAAAAAACAATGGATTAAGTATGGTGATATGAAATTAGACTTATAGAGGGAAATGGACTGTTATGTGTGCATAAGAGCATAATAGTCCATATTTTTTTACATAGTTTTAACAAAAGTATGATTGCTATGAGGTTGAGGAAAGCTTATACTATAAAAGTAAGTATGTAAAAATGTATAGATGGAGAAAAAGAACATGATTTTTTGTGTAGAAGATGATAGCAATATCCGAGAATTGGTGGTATATACATTAAATGCAACAGGAATGGAAGCACGAGGGTTTGGTGATGGGACAAGTTTTAGAGAAGCCCTGACAAACGAAACGCCTGAATTGATACTTTTAGATATCATGTTGCCGGGGGAAGATGGTCTTCGAATTTTAAGAAATTTGAAGGATTCACCAAAGACAAAACAGATCCCGGTTATTATGGTAACTGCAAAAGGAAATGAATATGATAAGGTAATAGGCTTGGATGCCGGAGCTGATGATTATGTAGCAAAACCGTTTGGTATGATGGAACTGGTGTCCCGCATAAAAGCAGTTCTTCGCAGAACAAAGCAGAATCAGGAAATTGAGGAGTATGTGATTCGCAATCTTAGGATGGACTTGCAATGTCGGGAAGTGTTTGTGGATGGCAAGTTAGTTATGCTGACTTACAAAGAGTTTGAATTATTGCGAAAGTTGATGAAATATAGAAAAACAGTTTTGAGTCGAGATAAGCTTTTAGAAGAAATATGGGGTTATGAATATGCCGGAGAGACAAGAACAGTCGATGTACATATTCGTACATTGCGACAGAAACTCGGCAAAGCAGGAGATATGATTGAGACAGTGCGCGGAGTCGGATACCGCATGGGAGAGAGTCATGGAGAATAATTATTTGAATCGTGCAGAGGAAGAAATTGTCAAGATGCGCAAGGAGTTCTCAGCAAATGTATCACATGAGCTGAAAACGCCACTGACATCTATATCCGGATATGCTGAAATTATGAAAAGCGGCATGGTGAACCGTGAGGATATGATAGTTTTTTCAGAACGTATTTACAAGGAAGCCAGTCGTATGATTACGCTCATTGACGATATTATTAAATTATCAAAACTGGATGAGGATAGCATGGAAGTGGAATGGCAGGAAGTAGACTTGTATGAGTTGAGTCAGGATATTATTGAGCGACTTGCGATGTCCGCAAAGAAGCGTAATGTCAGTGTGGAACTAGGCGGAGAGTCTGTTAGCTGTTTTGGTGTCAAACAAATGCTGGATGAGATGATTTTTAATTTGTGTGAAAATGCAATTAAGTATAATGTGCCGGAAGGAAAGGTTATGCTTTGGGTCGGGAATACGCCGGAAGGAATCAAAGTAGTTGTAGAGGATACAGGAATTGGTATTCCAAAGAATCAGCAGGAACGTATCTTTGAACGCTTTTATCGGGTAGATAAAAGTCATTCTAAGGAAACCGGTGGAACAGGACTTGGATTGTCTATTGTAAAGCATGCCGCAATTTTTCATCATGCGCAGATTCATGTGGAGAGTGAAATTAATAAAGGAACAAAAATGGAAGTTACATTTGTAAAAGTTTCATGAAATCTATGACAGTACTTCTTTTGTGTGCTATACTATATTTGTAAGTGACAGATATGAGTCGTTTACAGAAGGGGAGAACTTGAATGTTAGATGCAATCAAAACATACGAGGATGTGGATAGTTGGAAAACCATAATGTTTCTCTACAACGCAGCCCTCAAAGAAGTAGGAACAAAGTTAGAAATACTGAACGATGAATTTCAACATGTTCATCAATATAATCCGATTGAACACATTAAGACGAGAATCAAAACACCGGAAAGTATTGTGAAAAAGTTGAAGCGATACGGATTTGAAACCTCTGTAGAAAATATGGTAAAAGAAATTAATGATATTGCAGGAGTCAGGTTGATTTGTTCTTTTACCTCGGACATTTATCGATTGGCGGATATGATTGGAAACCAAAGCGATTTGAAAGTGCTTTCCGTAAAGGATTACATAAAAAATCCGAAGGAGAGTGGATACAAGAGTTATCATATGATAGTGGCAGTACCCGTATTTTTGTCGGACAGTGTAATTGAGACAAAGGTTGAGATTCAAATTCGAACAATTGCAATGGATTTCTGGGCAAGCCTGGAGCATAAGATTTATTACAAATTGGAAGGTCATGCGCCTGATTATATCAGTCAAGGCTTGAAAGAATGTTCAGATATGGTCTCAGCTTTGGATGAGAAAATGCTAAAGCTGAATGAGTCTATACATGAATGTTTGGAATCGATTGATAAAAACGAGACACAATAAAGGAGAATCTTGCATATGCGAGATTCTTCTTTGGTTATAAAAGAGTAGTGGAACGGGAGGAAGTAATATGGATATTCGGGCAATACTTGCAACTTATGATGCAATGTTTGGGAAATGCAGTCTGATAGGAATTGAGCAATATTTGTATGATTATATCGTAAAAGCGCGGGAAGAATCGGAAAACGATGTATTATTTACACTTTTAAATGAGATGATTGGTTTCTGCAGAGATACTACGCAGAAAGAAAAAGCATTGCAGTATTGTGATGAATTGTTTACCCTCATGAGAAGTATGAAACTGGAAGGTAGTGTAGAATATGCGACTTCCATTTTGAATATCGCAAATGCATACCGTGCATTTGGATTGCTGAAGGAGTCGCTGGAGCTGTTTGCTGAGACGGAGCAGATCTTCAAGCAGAAAAAAGAGCCGCATGATTTTGCTTATGCCAGTCTCTATAATAATTGGGGATTGACATATCAGGAAATGAGAGATTATGAGAAGTCCAAAGCGGTGCTTTTAAAGGCATTGGAGATTGTGGATAGCCATGAGTTTGCAGTTTTTCCGCAAGCAACGACGCGCACAAACTTAGCTGCAAGCTTGCTGCAGTTGGGCACAAATGACGCATATGATGAAGCTAGCGGATATTTGCAGCAGGCATTGGAGATTTATGAAAAACATGGTGCCGATGACGTACATTACAGTGCAACACTAGTAGCCATGGGGGATGCGTATTGTTTCAAAAAAGAGTTTGGTAAGGCTGCTGATTCTTACGCAGCAGGCTTGAAGGAAATAGAAAAACATACAGGTAAAAACGACAATTACACACGGGTGCTGGATAAGTATCATTATGCAAAGAAGAGGAGTGGATTAAGTACTAAGTGGCAATCCAATTTGGAACGCAGCAGGCAATTCTATGAAACGGCGGGAAAAGCAATGATTCATAGCTGTTTTCCGGAATATGAAGACAGAATTGCAGTTGGACTGGTGGGAGAAGGCTCCGATTGCTATGGGTATGACGATGAGATTTCCACAGATCATGACTATGGGGTTGGATTTTGCATGTGGCTTACCGATGAAGACTATCAAAACATAGGGGAGGCACTTCAACAAGAATATGACAAATTGGTGACACACGAGCAACGATTAAGAGAACGGCGAGGCGTGTTCCGTATTCGTGAGTTTTACAACAGGATTCTAGGTGATGTTACTGCGTATGAAGACGCTGAAGAATTCCGTTTGGCAGAAGCCACCAATGGAATGGTATTTTGCGATAAACTAGGACAATTTTCGGAGATAAGGGAGCAACTTTTGGCCTATTATCCGGAAAAAGTTTGGAGAGGAAAACTTGCGCAAAAGCTACATGAATACTCCCAGTATGCCCAGAGCAATTATGCGAGAATGATGGCCAGAGGAGATGCCCTCACAGCGAGCATGTGCATAGGAAAGGCCATTGAGTGTAGCATGGATATTGTTTATTTGTTGAACAAGACCTATGCACCATATTATAAGTGGAAGAAGAGAGGATTGGAAAGATTTGCGATGTCAGGGAGGGTCTTGCCACTGATAGAGCAACTTGCAGAACTTCCGACACAGAAAACGGTATGGGAGAATATTACTTATGATGCCACAAAGATTCATACAGAAGATAAATGTGTGGAGTTGTTTGAAAAAATAGCGGAAGAAATATTAAAGAGGCTGAAAGAACAAGGCTTGGTATCCGGAGAGGATAGGTTTTTGGAATGTTATATTCGTCAGGTTTTGGAAGGGAAAAACATCGACCTTGTGGACAAAATTGTGGCATTGGAATGGAAACAATTTGACCGCGTAAAAAATGAAGGGGGAAGAGCAAGTTGCCAGGATGATTTTGAGACCTTCCAAATCATGAGAAAAAGTCAGTATTTGGCATGGACAAAGGAATTGCTTGAGAGCTATTATCAGGACTTGACTGCAGCAGAGGAAAAAGGCTGGAATCTGATTATGGAAAAATATGCGCGTATGATGGAATATACCAATCCAGATAAATTTTTGCTGTTGGAGAAGGATTTGCCTGAGCTGGAAGAGGAGCGCGAGATGATTCAGGAACTCGTTGTCGATATACAGATACAATGGATGGAAGAGTTTGCAAAACAGTATCCGAGGATGGCAGAAAATGCAAGGGTAGTCAGGTCACACCAAGATACGGAATATGAGACATCCTATGAGACGTATCTGAGAGGTGAGTTGGGTACCTATTCAGAGGAGACCTTTGTATTATACACGGAGTTTATCATTTCTTTATCGAAAGAGGGTCGAAATCTGACGAAAGAGATTATGGAAAATACAGCAAGATTATATGGGTACGATTCATTGGAAAGTGCAGAAAGAGGGGCCGCCAAATAAATATTGACATTAAGTTGGGTGATGAATTGGCATTTTCCGTATCGGCAGCATTTGTTTTCGGGGGGCATCTTGCATTTACAATGGCATTTGACCAGAGTTATATTTCGGCGATGATAGTAGGCAAATTGGTTGCAGGCGTGTTGGCAATTTTTGTGGCGAATTATGTGTACGAACTGAGAAAGAAAAGCAACATTAAGGCAGAATAGGAATGTAAATGTAATGTTGATAGTGACGTTTGCATCTAGTGCACTTTCTTTTCTGATGATGTATATCGTGTCAAATGATGTCTCATGTGCTTTGTGGAATGCATATTGCCCGAGTCTCAAGGATACAGGAATGGTGTCAACTGCAACCGGGTATCTGGATTTTCTGAGTTATGCAGCGGCTGCATTGGTTAATCAGTTGTTTGCAAATGCCGTATCAGACATTGGTTGGGGGAATTTGATTCTTGTATGGGGAGCCCTGATGTTAGCCGGTGTTCTGGTGGGTGTGCCGATTAGGAAAAAATAATATAGAAACGAAAAAAGAAGTTTTCCACGGGAAACTTCTTTTTTATAAATAACTTTAAAAAAACTTGTTTTTTTATAATCAAATTCGTATAATTTTCTTAATCAATTTCTTGAGTGTAATATAGTCAAATTATTCAAACACTCGCATGCATCTATCGGGATGCATCTAAATTTCAAGGCAGTTCTGCCGAAGAATTCAATTGATAAATCTGAATAGAATGGGGTGGATGCCTATGATTGTCGAAAACTTTGCGCATTTCGATGTTTTTTACTATTACAAAGACTAAAAATATGTTAGAATACAAGGAGAAAAGATATGAATGAAAAGAAAAGTATAAATGGAAGATGGTGCGCATACGATTTTCCTTAGTACAAAAGGTACTAATAAAGATGAAGTACCGCCAGAGTTAGTTCGCTTTTTAGAATTTGTTGGAACGCCACTCCAAGACAGCGACAAGGATTTTAATGATGATTTTATTCGGAAGTTGCAGGAATCTGTCAGGGAAGTGAAAGCGAGCCGTGAAATGGGGGCAAGATATATGACGTTTGAAGAATTGTTAAAGGATGAGCGCGAGGAAGGTGCAAGAGATAAGTTGATTTGTCAAATACAGAAGAAACTTACAAAAGGTCAGTCTGTAGAACAGATTGCGGATGCACTGGAGGAGACTGTGGAAACTGTTCAAGAGATTATAGATGAACTTGCTAAGGGATGATGCTATTAATAGTGGTGATTCGCCTAAGAAATCAGACCAAGTAGAAGGCAAATGGCACATAGGATTTGTGCTTGAATTTGCATATTCATAAAATATGATATAAACAATAGAAATGCAAGAAAAACTATGTTGAAATACGAGAAAAAAGCGTTGAGGTGACAAACTATGAAAACAATTTTATTTCAAGGAGATTCCATTACAGACTGTGGGAGAAGCAGAGAAGATGATGGATACGTAGGAACTGGGTATGCATTGCTTGTAAAGTCGCAATTGGGATTTAAAAATCCGAATCGGTATCAATTTTATAACAGGGGCATTAGTGGTAATCGCATTGTTGATGTGTATGCAAGAATCAAGGCGGATATTATTAACTTGAAGCCGGACTACATGAGTCTGCTGATTGGTGTAAATGATGTTTGGCATGAAATTGGATCTAATAATGGTGTTGACGAAGAAAAGTTTGAAAAAATATACAGTATGCTTATTGAAGAGATCAAAGAAGCATTGCCGGAAGTCAAGATTATGATATTAGAGCCGTTTTGCTTGAAGGGACCTGCTACTGAGAATACAGACACGCAGCCTGATAAATGGAATACTTTCTATAATGAGGTGAAAAAGAGAGCGGCGAAAGCAAAGGCTATTGCTGAAAAATACGGCTTGGTGTTTATTGAATTGCAGGACAAATTTGAGCAATTGGCACAGACAGCAGAGAATGCATATTGGTTAGCTGATGGCGTACATCCAACCCCGATGGGCCATGAATTGATTAAAAGAGAGTGGCTGAAGGCATTTAAGGAACTATAGGAAATTGCAAACAAAAAGGGAAGTTATCAAAAGCAAGGATAACTTCCCCTTTTTCATCCAATATATACCAGGAAATTTCCAGTAATATATATGGTATTCTATTATTCTAAACTACTAATCATTCTTATATTTCTTACGGTATTCGGTTGGAGTCATGCCGTATTCCTTTTTAAAAGCACGTAAAAAGCAACTGAGAGCATCATAGTGGAGTTCATAAGCAATATCGATGATTTTCTTATCGGAACTTTTCAACATATTAGCGGCAAGTTCCATTCTCTTTTTGTTCTTGTATTCAACAATTGTATAACCGGTCTGCTCCTTGAAAATCTTGGTTATGGTCGGAACCGAAAGGTTAACAGTTTTATAAATTCTTTCGGCAGACATATGCAGATTAGAAGGTTCATTTAGTACGTTTAACAATCGCTGTACATACTCTGAATTATCTTTCTTCTGGCTACCTTTATCATGAAATATATTTGTTAAAGCAAGGTACGTTAACATATCTGCAATATGTATGGAAGGTCTTGTTGCGCTGAGTTTACGACCTAATTGTTCCAGATAAGCGAAATCAGCTGTGTCAAGGTGAACAAGAGAGCACTTTGACAAGGGATTTTCAGCAAAATCCGGAAAATGCTGCTTTATAAAAGCCTGGAAGAAATCTTCACGGATACAGATGGCAAAGAAGGTTGCTTGCATCGGTTCGGTATATAGTTGATGTTCCGAATGTGGACTCATTAGGAGCAAGTCTCCTGGTATGAGGTTGTAATTATGTCCCTTATATGTATGGATATAAACACCAGAGATGACACAAGTAATTTCATAGTAGTCATTGTGCCTGTGGTGCTTAGTATCTAAAGATGTGAAGCCAAAGCCACCATAGGAGCCAAGCCTAATATTGGCGTATACGTCATCAAAATCATAATTATAATTTACTGTATTTGTCGGGTTCATTGCCTGTCCTCCTATGTATGGAAAAGTGCACAAAATAAAAAAGTAAAATAATTATTTATATATTATATTAGACAAAACATTTTTTTGTCAATAATATAAAGAAATGTAATAAAAAAGTTATAAAAAATGTAATATAAAAAAATAAAATCAAGTATATACAAGGAAAAATAAAATATAAATCAAAAAAATAATTAATAAAATGTAACATAAAAAATGATAAATATAGGGAGAGGATAATCGGAAGAAAAGTTATAATTATTATAATTATAGGAATTTTATGCATTTAATACAAGAAAGGCGATGTTAAGGATGAAGTTTGTTGAAGTATTAAAGAAAAAAACAGAAGATAATCCAGGCACCAGAACACCTATGATTGCGTTCTTGGGAGACAGTGTTACACAAGGGTGCTTTGAGGTTTACCAAAAAGGAAAAAGTTTTGAAGTGGTGTTCGACAGTCTGGCAGGATATGCGGAGAAAGTTAAGAAGATTATGGCACTTCTTTATCCGAAGGCACCGGTGTCTATCTTGAATTTTGGAGTAAATGGTAGTACAGCTCCTGCAGGGTATGAGAGATTGATAAGAGATGTGCTACCGATGAAACCGGATTTAATGGTTGTGTGTTTCGGATTAAACGACAGTAATGGAGATGTAGAAGGAATTGACATCTACAAAGAGACTTTAAAAAAGATTTTTCAAACGGCAAAAGAAGAAGGCATCGAAACGATTTTCATGACGCCGAACATGATGAATACAGACTCAAGCAAGGTTTCGCCGGGGGACATTTTAGAGCCTTTGGCTGAAGTTTTTGCAAAACGGCAAAACGAAGGTGTCTTTGATGCATATATGGAAGCAGCAAGAGAGGCTTGTAAGGAAGAGAATGTTGTGCTTTGTGACTGTTATGCTATCTGGAAAAAGATGCAGGAATGCGGAGTAAATACAACAGAGCTTTTATCAAATGGATTGAATCACCCTGTCAGAGAAATGCATGAGTTGTTTGCATGGCAGTTGGTACATACAATTATGAATCATTAAATGGAGGAAATGAAGAATGAAGACAGTGAAAAACAAACAAATTTTAGTAGGTGCAGATTTCGCAGGTTACCCATTAAAAGAAGCGGTTGTTGCACATTTGAAAGCGAAGGGGTGGGAAGTTACAGACGTTGGTGTGCGCGCTGATTCTGACCCGGATGACACAGATCTTATGTTCCATCGCGTAGGTTTACGTGCAGGTTCTTTGGTTTCGGAAGGTGAATTTGAAAGAGCATTGCTTTTCTGTGGAACAGGAATGGGAATTCATATTGCTGCAAGTAAATGTCCTCATGTTCATGCGGGTGTTGTAGAAAGCGTTCCGGCTGCACTTCGTGCAATTACGGGTAACGGAGTCAATGTTCTTGCGATGGGAGCCTTTTATGTAGCTCCGGCAATGGGATGCGATATTGCAGATGCTTATTTGAATGCAGAGCTTGGCAGTGGTTATGAATGGTGGCACAACTTCTATGAATTCCACAAACTGGCAATTGATGAGTTGGAAGCCTTTAATTATGAAGAATACAAAGCAAATGGCTTTAAAGTAAATAAATTAGGAGACTTTCCTCTGAAATTAGAGGTTCGTCCTGAAAATATTTAATGGATTTGTAGCATTTGGGAGGAAAAACATGTTTGACAATGCAAAGTGGATTTGGAATTCCGATTCCAAAGGTACAGATTGTTATACGGAATTTATCACCAGTTGTGAATTTCAAGAACATGATGCAGTTTGTTTGAGACTATCGGCTGACTCTAATTATGCGGTTTATGTAAATGGACGTTTTGTGAATAGTGGTCAATACGGGGACTATCCATTTTATAAAGTATACGACGAGCTTGATTTAAGTAGTTTTATCAAAACAGGTATTAACCATATCGCCTTCATAGTCTGGTATTACGGAGTTTCTTCTTTTAATTATTATGTTGGAACTCCGGGGCTATTGTTTGAGATAGAAAGAAATGGAGATGTGGTTCGAAACTCTAATGAATTCATTCTAAGTCGAAATAGTAAGAGATATATCAGTGGAAAGAACGAAATGATTACTGCCCAATTGGGATTGAATTTCCATGTAAATCTTAGGAAATCAAATAAGTGGATGACAGGCGAATCAAAAACAGGTTTCGGTGTTAGTCAAATTGTGGATGATATGCCTAAAGAGTTAGTTCCAAGACCAATTGAAAAATTATGTGTGAACCCACGTGTTGACACAAAGATTGTGCAGAGAGGTACATTTACCTATCGAGAGGGAGAAAATCATTTCGGAGCCAAGATGCAATATGCGAATTTAACTAGTTACAAATATTGGGAAATAGGTCAGGACACACTGGTTTCTCCTAGGGGAGAAGATATCTACTTTATTGTAGATTTGCAAAAAGAAACCTCAGGATATCTTGACTTTGAATTGGAAGTGCCGGATGACTGCTGTATGGAAGTAGGATGGGGCGAGCATTTGGAGGATGGACGATGTCGAACCAGTATTGGTCCAAGAAACTTTTCTGTGACGGTGGAATTGCAGAAAGGTCTCAATGCATATATGAATCCATTCCGCCGTTTGGGATGTCGTTACCTTCAGTTTTTTATACATACAAAAGAAGTAAAGATTCATTATGCGGGTTTACGACCAACTACCTATCCGGTAAAAAGAAAGGTTTTCCAGAGTGGGAACTTACTCCGAGACAAGATTTACGAGGTGAGTCAGGATACATTGCTACATTGTATGCATGAACACTACGAGGATTGTCCTTGGAGAGAACAGTCTCTGTATACGATGGATACACGCAATCAGATGCTTTGTGGGTATTATGCATTTTCGGAATACGAGTTTGCAAAGGCAGCTTTGAAACTGATTGCAAAATCCGTTAGGGATGACGGAGCCTTGCCAATCTGCTTTCCGACTAGAGAACGACTTTCCATTCCGTCTTTCACACTCGCATATGTGATACAACTGAGTGAGTATTATGAGTACACGAAAGACAAGGAAACAGTGGAAGAATGTTTTGGAACAGTGAAGAAAATTGTGGAAAGTTTTCTGGCACGAATTGATAAGAAAGGCTTGTTACCGAACTTTGATGAGGAACAGAAATTCTGGAACTTCTATGAATGGCAGGAAGGACTGGAGGGTTATACCTATAAAGGTCAAGCCTACGACCTGTGCCTGAACACCTTGTTCTCTTTTGTAATGGACCACTTTATGAAGCTTTGTGATGTGGTGGGAATTTGCAAGGAGGAATACTTCACAGCAAAACAGCAATTGAACCGTCGTATCGTGGAGAATTTTTACAATGAGAAGATCGGTTTGTTCCGAACCTGTATAGGTCATGATGTGGATTATAGTGTTCTGGGAAATGCGTGGGCATACCTGTGCGGAGCAGGTGAAAGCGTAAATAGCCAGAAAATGATAAAGATAATGAGAGCGAACGGCTCAGTCGAACCTCATGCAAATGTGATTCCGGCAACACTTTCCATGAATGCATACCGTTATGACGCATTGCTCAAAGCAGATAGAGAACAGTATGGCAAGTTCATATTGGAAGAAATCGATGAGACTTATTTATGCATGTTAAGAAACGGCGCAACAACCTTCTGGGAGACAATCAAAGGAGAGGCAGACTTCGCTCATGCTGGTTCTTTGTGTCACGGATGGAGTGCAATGCCGATTTATTATTATGAAATATTAAGTGAATATTTAAATTCAAAATAAGGAGGGAATGAAACATGCAAAAGAAAATTGCAAAAACCGTTGCAAGTTTCCTAATGATGGCCATCATGCTGGTTTCCGCTTTCGGTCAGTTCACTTTGAATGCAGAGGCGGTAACGCCAAGTACAGTAAATTACAATGTTTACCTAAATGGAAATGCTGTATTTGTGTGTAATAAGAAAGCAAATGGTTCAGAGGTAGGAACAGAATACTTTATGACGTACACCGTTAAAAAAGTGGAACAAAACCCGCTTCAACAGGGACTTGTTGGTACAGATGATTGTACGCAGAACTACCCTTATGAGAAGGGAGGCTTACTTAGAGGTAGCAACGACGACCAACATATGTTGGATGAAGGAGCCACGTATTTTATTAAATTCAGAGTTGCAGAAGGTGGTTTCCGCTACAACGTAACAAAGGCAAAAGGTGATGCATTAGAAGAAGTTTACATGGAGATGGTGTATGGCGAAGGTACTGATAAGATGCAACACTTTGGTTTGTGGCTGGGTGCAACAGCTGCAAAGGTAGAATTGACCAACGTTCGTTGCTATGATGCAGAAGGTAATGATTTGGGTGTTTATGTGGCGGATGAACAAGGCATGGTGCTTAATGCAAGTACACGTTTGAAAAAAGATACCACGATTGACCATCGCTATGATATTACGATTAACAAGCAATCTAATATCGCAATTAGCCATGTAAAGGTTCCGACAACCTCCAAAGTTTATATGGAATATAAAGTAGAATCAGCAGATTATACATTTAATCAGGATGGAATTGCCTTGTCGAACAAGCCGGAAGCAGGATATCCACACTCTACAGGTATTCTTAGATATTCCAACTATTCTGCAGAAGAAAAACAAATTTTACTGTTAGATGTAGGGGCAGAATATATCATCTGCATGGAAAAAACAGAACCACATTTTAATGTATGGATTCAGAAAACAAAGAACGGTGTTACTACCATACATGTTCTTAAAACCATACAGAATTTAAATACAGAGAAAGAGGATTTGAATATCTTTTCTTTATGGTTTGGTGAAAGCAAGACAGGTAGCTTTAAGCTTACGAATTTCAAATGCTACGATGGGAATAAGAATCATCTCGGAGTGCAATGTAATAAAGATGCTGTAATTCAACATTATGGTTTAATGGAGGATTACGCAGGTTGTGAAGCAACCTACTATTGTAAAGAAAATGAAAATTCATTTGCGCTTTATGCAGACCAAAAATTGAAATTTACAAAAGACAAAGCAACACAAGATGGTACATATCAAATCTCTGAAAATGTGATGACTGCATCCATTGGAAAGAATAAAGAAACTTTGGATTATCTGTATAAGCGAATTACAGACAGCGAAGGAATGAAATATGAACGTTTGTACAATTATCAAGTGCGTTTTGTGACCGGTACAGAGCAAAAGATTGAGACACAGAAGCTTTCGAACAAATACGGATATTATGCGATGCGACCTACAGAACCAAAAATGGAAGGTTATGAATTTGAAGGATGGTGCTTAAAAGATGGTACCGAATTTGATTTTGAAAAAATAGTTACAGAATCTACAGTTTTATATGCAAAATATTCAGGCGACGGCGGCAAGGTATTTATTGCGAATGGCGAAATTGATAAACCGGCAGGAGAGTCATTACTAGCTCCAATTCTGATTAGTGTATCAATTTTGGCTGTAGGTGTTGTGGTATTCGTACTGATTTTGAAGAGAGGGCAGGCTAATGGAAAAGAAAAAAAAGAAATTTAACGAAGTAATTTTTATTATTTGTTGTATTTCTGTACCAATTATACAGTGGCTAATTTTTTACGTGTATCCGAATTTCTCGACGATTTTTATGGCCTTTCGGGATAGTCAAGGCGTATGGTCGCTGGATAACTTCACGCGATTTTTTAAGGAGCTTAAGCTTCCGACGTCCGATATCAGACTTGCGTTTCGGAATACATTTTTGACATTTGGTATTCTTTTTGTGGCGTATCCGTTTAAAGTAATGGTTTCTTATTTTATTTATAAAAAGATACCAGGTTCCGGCTTTTACCGTATTGTGTTTTTCTTGCCAAGTATTCTGTTCTCGGTTTGTACCACAATGGTATTCAGCAGAATTATCGGTGTGAATGGTTTCATTGCACAATCCGTGGGTGAGATTTTGGACTTGGGCTACACACCGGAGCTTTTGCAAGATGAACGATTTGCGAATACGGTAGTGTTACTAGAAATGCTGTGGTTACAGTTCCCGGGCGATTTGATTATCTGGGGCGGAACCTTCGCACGTATTCCAGAAGAAGTGCTGGAGTCAGCTTCTCTTGATGGTGTTACATGGTGGAGTGAGTTTACCAAAATCATTGTACCGATGGTATGGCCGACAGTAGCATTGCAGATGGTATTGTTGTTCTGCGGAATTTTTGGAGCGAGTGGTGATGCATTCCTATTGAATTATGGTACCCACGGAACAATTACTTTGAGTGTTTGGATGTATAAGCAGGTACTAGAGTCGTCAGGAGCGTCTTATGCAGCAAACGTCTATAACTATTTATCAGCAGTTGGCTTGATGACGACAATTGTGGCAATTGTAATCTCAATAGGAATCAGAAAATTTACGGATAAATTGTTCGATGACGTGGAATTTTAGGGAGGTGAGATAAAACATGTTTAAATCTTTAAAAAGGAAAGCACCAGCAGAAAAGGTTCTATATTGTTTTGTATCACTAATCTTCTTGCTGTTTGCATTAAGTTATATTTACATAATAGCTTGGACTCTGATGAGTTCTCTAAAAACGCATACAGAAATCGTATTAGATCCATTCACATTACCAAAGATAATGAATTGGAGTAGTTACAAAGAACTATCGAAGGTGTTCTATGTTAATAACAACGGTTTCGGACAAATGTTGTTTAACAGTGTTTGGTTCTCTGTGGTAGGAGCGTTTTTACAGCAGTTTACAACTATCGCTTTTGCATATTGTTGTACAAAATATAAATTTTGGGGTTCAGAATGGATATATACCATTGTATTAATCATGACAACGCTTCCAATATATGGAACGGGCGGTGCTACTTACAGACTATATTATGAATTGGGACTGATAAATACATATGCACATGTAATTGCCTCATGTGCAGGTTTCACACTCCATTTTTTGTATTATAGGGCTTATTTTAAAAATTTGTCATGGACATATGCCGAAGCAGCCATGATGGATGGTGCCAATCATTTTCAAATATATTTAAAAGTTATGTTTCCGCAAGCAAAACCGTTGTTTTTCTCATTGTTTTTGACAACATGGTTAGCTTCATGGAACAACTGGAGCAGTGTATTAATTTACCTGCCAAAATTACCAACTCTTCCGGTTGGAGTTCAACAGTTTAATGTAGAGATGATTTATAAAGCTAGATTAGATGTACTTTTTGCTGCATGTATGGTTGTTGCAATACCGGCATTAGTTATGTTTATTGCATTTAATAAAGTGCTTACAACAAGTGTTTCCGTTGGTGGAATTAAAGGATAATCAAAAAGAAAAGGAGTAGACGGATATGAAGAAAAAAGGAAAAAAATATTTAGCGATGCTTTTGGCGACAGCAATGACTGCTGTTTGTTTCACAGGATGTGGAGGCGCAGAAGGCGAAAATAAGAAAACAAGTTCCAATAAGGCAGGAGTAGATATTGAGATTGCCGTATGGAATAGTGGTATTGGTGTGGAATGGCTTGAGAATATCATAGAAAGCTTCGAAAAAAAATATCCACAATACAATGTAACCTTTAGTGAGTCATCAAATGTTAATACAGTTATTGCATCACTAGGAATGGAAGATATTGATACCACAGACTTATATTTCTCTTATGTATCGCGTGAATATGATGCGATGGAGCCATTAGACGACATTTTGGAGACTACGGCAGATGGTGACCAAAAGCCATTAAAAGATAAAATAAACAGTTCGTATTTATCTGGTGTACAGTCACAAGATGGGCATTACTATTCGTTAACATGGAGTGGTGGTCCGTTGGGAATCGTATATAATACGAAAATGTTTGAGGAGGCTGGTATTACACAGTTACCAAGAACTACAGATGAATTAACTCTTGTATGCGACTCTTTAAAGAGTTATGGTGTTACGCCTCTTTGCCACTTTGTACAGGGTGGATATTATACATATATGACTCAAGTATTTATGGCTCAATATGATGGAATTGATTACTACATCAATAACTTTTATTCATGTAAAGATGAGACGGGAAAGAGTCCAAGCAAGAGTGTTTTAACAAAGAAGGATGGGCGTTACTATGCTTTGAAAGCATATGAAAAATTTATTACACCGGAATATGTGTTAGCAGGCTCTAACTCAAAAAGTCATACGGAGATTCAGACGGAATTCTTAAATGATAAAGCTGCCATGATGTTCAATGGTTCTTGGTTGTCGTATGAAATGAGAAACATTGGTTCTTCTGATAAGTTTGCGGTTATGCAAACACCGGTATTGTCTAGCATAAAAGACAAGTTATCAACCATTAATGACGACAAGTTACTAAGAAAAGTTATCACAGCAGTTGATCAGATTTCAGAAGGAAAGAAGCAACTTTCTGATTATGCATCTGGAGAAGATTACAAAATTGGAGATACTGTTATTTCCAAAGCAGATTGGGAATATGTTACAGCGGCAAGAAATACTGTTGCAAGTAACTATGCAGGACATGGAGCCTTTATTCCTAATTATTCTAACTCAAAAGAAGGAGCAAAAGAATTCTTGAAATACTTCTATTCAGATGAAGGTATGAAAATCTATGCAGATACAGTACAAAATCCATTGCCAGTTTCATTAAGTACAGGAGAGGCATATGATACATCTAATTATAGTGCATATGCAGCACAGCACTTTGGTATACTAGAACATGCTGAAAATCTGCCAGATATGCATATGAATAAACGACATGCAATTTTCGATGCGGGGGCATCAGATTTTGCTGAGGTTGAATATATCTTTAGCTTCTGTACCAACAATGCAGGTGAGAGAATGACAGCAGAACAAGCATGGAAGGTAGTCCTTGATAAGATTAATGATGAATATGAAACAAACTGGTTAAAGAATATCAAGTGAGGTGAAAATGAATGAAAAATAAATTTCGGGTATTAAGTTTCTCGCTTCTACTAGTACTCGTTGCATGTTTCCTTCAGGACACTTCGGTTTTTGCCGGTGCAAGAAAATTAGCGTCAGACTTTTTGGCAGATTCTGAAGAAGTGAATCTGACAGAGTGGCATGTTGCGGATGAGAATATTTATGTGAAAGACAGTAAATTAATAATTCCTGCTGCAAGCAGTACAGACCAGACAAAATTCATCTCAAAGAGTGTTGTTAAAAAGAGTACAGCGGTGGATACATTGATAACTGCTTCTGCGGCAATGCGTATTACACAATTACCGGAAGGCGAGCAGTTCATCCTCGCCTTTGGGCTTGCAAATATTGAGGCTGATTCGGGAGAAAATGGAAATATAGAAATTGTTTTCGCTAATAACGGAGGGATTGTCTGTTCTGTAATTGCTTATAGTGAGGATGAAGCAATTACTCTTGTTGACAAGGCAAAGTGTGGAATTTCCGTAAATTCCAAGTTTACATTCAATGCAGAAATTGGTTCAAATGGAAATTTCAAAGTTATTATCAATGGAAAAAGCATTTGTAACAAAGAACTTCCTGTAAGTGGTCAAGGAAGATTCGGCATCTTACAGACAGGCTCTTGTGGGGCTGAGATTTCAGAACTTTCAGTAGTTGTTCAATCTTATGAAACTCCGGAAAATGTGAATATTGAGGAAGATTTCGAAGATGGGGAATTCGATGCAAATGCGATGTCTTCTTTTGTAAGAGGAAGTAACGGATGTTTTCCAAGTTACGCAAAGATTGAAGACTATAACGGAAATAAAGTGTTCATGTTTTACAATGCAGGGCTTGGATACATAGGAACGAGATATGAGTATTCCAATTTTGAAATTAGCTTTGATGTGCCATATTTCCAATATACAGATATTTACGATGAGGATAAAAGGCTGATGGTAAAAGCCAGCGGTGGTGTTTGTCTTGGATTCGGAGAACAGAATGAAGCTCCGGAAGGAGAGGGATACATACAGGATACAGACTTCTTCTTATTGGGAAGCGCCGTGGCTCAGAGTTGGCTGAAAAAGACCTGGAAGGTATCAGTGGAAGATACAAATTTTGTGAATAAGGAAAACAATGTTGGATACTCCGTAAAATTCACATTGGTGGACGGGAAAGGTACCCTGCAGTTTAAAGGAGCAAATGACAAGGAATATACAACAGTTGCAACTGATTATTATGAAGATTATGCAAAAGGTTATGTGCGCATCTGGTCTTCTGGAAATTCTACTTTTGCAATTGATAATTTAAAAATAACAAACTTAGACAAAAACGGAGTGTTAGCTGACACAGAGTATAAGTCTTCCGCGATAATAGCAGAAGATTATGTTCTGACGGATGAAGATACCAAAATGGTATTTAGAGAAGACTCAAATAAAGAAAAAGAAGACAAGGGATTATCCTCAGGAGAAGCTCTTGTGATTGTCAGTGCAGCAACGACAGTTGTATTAATTGCTAGTGGAACAGTAATAAGTTTCATATGGAAAAGGAAGAAAGGAGGCAGGAAAAATGGGGAACAATAAAAGATTTTATCGTTTGGTAAGCATCTTACTTATAGCAGTAATGCTCTTACAAGTGACAGGATGCAGCATGGTTACCGGGAAAGGAAAATCTGAAGAAGTTGTTATCGAAGCAATAGAACCTGCAGAGGTATATAAGTATAGCTTTGATGCAATCGGCGGAGAAGACGTTATGCCGATTATTGCTTTCTACGGTCCTGCCACTTCTGCATATAGCTATAACGGAAATACATTGCCGGATTACTATTCAGAGGAGTTCTTTGAATTAATAGCAGGAACAGGAATTAATATGATTGGTTATAACGGAACGGATTATAAGAGTTATCCAACTCACGTTGTGAAAATGTTGGAACTGGCAGAAAAGAACGGAATGGGACTTTTGGTAAATGATTCACGTATTTTGACAGGCGATTTAACGATTGAGCAGATAGATACTTATATTAACGATTATTCCAATTATCCGGCTTATTGTGGGAACTACATCAAAGATGAGCCTTACCACACAGAGTATCGAAATACAGCGGATAAGGGTGTGTTTGTGGAAGATTTCGCTTCGATCTTTACCAAAATGACAGAGCTAGGTTATTTTGGTTATGGAAACCTTTTTCCAATCGGATTGGGACCGGATGAGGCATACGAGCAATATGTATCGGATTATTTAAAACTGTGTAATCCGGTGTATTTAGGATATGACCTTTACCCATTTAATAAGGAAGAAGGCTTACAAAACTCTGAGAATTATTTTAAAAATATTTTCGTAATGCGCAAGGCTGCTGAGGAAGCAGGTCTTCCGTATTATGCGTTTGCACAGTGTGGTTCACAATGGAATGATAATCAGCTTCATTTTGATACGGAAGGTTACTATCCAAATCGAGGACAGTTCTTCTGGAATGTAGGAACCTTGCTTGCATGTGGTGCAAAAGGTATTCAGTATTTTATGCTGATTCAACCATATTGGTTTGCTTATTCTCTCACAGAGCCATTTGACTTCCATAGAAATGGTTTGATTGGTGCATGGGGAAATAAAACTCGTTGGTATTACTACGCGCAAGATATGAATGCACAAATCGCAGCGGTTGACGAGGTTCTTATGAACGCTGCAAATGTGGGTGTTATAGCAACAACAGAAGATGTTAAAACACACATGGGAGATGCCGGAGAATATTTGATGGAAAGCACTTCATGGCGTGAACTAAAAGGTGCTTCTGGAGAGGCACTGATTGGTTGTTTTAACTATCAAGGAAAAACAGCTTTGTATGTAGTGAACTATGACATGGAATATGCACAGAAAATCAATTTGGATTTTGTGAAAAACTGCAATGTAACAGTGATTCAAGATGCAAAAGAAAGCAACATTTCCGGAAACAATCTGGAACTGACATTGTCAGCCGGAAATAGTGCACTTGTAGTATTTGAGTAATTTAGCAAGCAATGAAGGAGGAATTTGAGGATGAAAAATATAATGTTTAAGAAAATTTGTTCTATATTGCTTGCAATCTGCCTGATATCTGGGTTGGTGATGCAATACGGACCATTGGTTAGTAAGGCAGAAGGCGTAGAACAGAAAACACCGGAAGAAATGGGATTTGCAAAGGTATCGATTACAGATGTCGGATTAAACTATCAATCCTATTCGGGCAACACGGCCGGAGGTACATATAGCGGAGATAGTTTGAATAACAAATATCTGGATGTAGATATGACAATGGCAGCTGCAAGCAGTGCCTATCTGGTGTATGCAGCAACAGGACTTTGGGACGGATACAGAATTTATGTAAACGGTGACGGCAATCTTGTAGTAGATCAGGCATATGGCAATGCAGGTAGTACTCATAGTAAATCATATACAGCGAAAGATTTGGGCCTGAATGCCATAACGGATACGTTCAATTTGAAATTTGGAACAACCTTTGGAGAAGGTTTTGGTTCTGGAGATTGCGATGCGACCTATGTTTTGTGGATTAATGGTGTGTTGATTGATAAGGTGACATATGCAGGAGCAAAGAGTATGGGAAATCAGGCACATGTAATCGGGGGAGCAAAGATTACATTTAGTGAACCGGTTGAACCGAAACCAGAGCAGAAAAGCCCGGAGGAATTAGGGTTTACAAAGGTTGCAATTACAGAAGTAGGACTTGGATATCAATCCTATTCAGGCAATACGGCCGGAGGTACATATACTGGCACAAGTCTGAATAATAAATACCTAGATGTAGATATGACAATGGCAGCTACAAGCAGTGCGTATTTGGTATACGCATCAACAGGACTTTGGGATGGATACAGAATTTATGTAAACAGTAGTGGAAACCTTAGTGTATGGTGCGCTGCTGGTGAGAAAACATATTCTGTTAAACAATTGGAATTAGATTCAATTACAGAGAGATTTAATTTGAAATTCGGAACAACTTTTGGAGAAGGCTTCGGCTCAGAAGCCTGTGACATTAGCTATACTTTATGGATTAATGATGTGTTGATTGATACCGTTTCTTACGAAGATGCAACAGGAATGGGAAATCAAGCACATATTATCGGAGGCGCAACAATTACATTTAGCGCACCGCTTGAACAGAAGACACCTGAGGAATTAGGATTTACAAAGATTGCAATTACAGAAGTAGGGCTGGGGTATCAGTCTTATTCAAGTAATACAGCCGGTGGTACATATGGTGGAGATGGCTTAAACCACAAATACCTAGATGTAGATATGACAATGGCAGATAAGAACAGTGCATATTTAGTCTATGCAGCGACAGGACTTTGGACCGGTTATCGTATCTATGTAAATGGTAGTGGAAAACTTATCGTATGGTGCGCAGCAGGTGAAAAGACATATTCAGCCAAGAAATTAGGATTAGATGAAATTACAGAGCAATTCAATCTGAAGTTTGGAACTACTTTTGGAGAAGACTTCGGCTCAGGAGCCTGTGATATTAGTTATACCTTGTGGATTAATGATGTGCTGATTGATACGGTTTCATACGAAGCAGCAACCGGAATGGGAAATCAAGCACATATTATTGGCGGCGCAACAATTACGTTTAGTGAACCATTTATGCAAAAAACACCGGAAGAAGTAGGGCTTTCTCGAGTAACTATAGAAGATTTTTCACATTCATATACTTCATATTCAGGAAACACAGTGAACCAACCGTATAAAGAAGGAAGTTTAAACAATAAATATTTGGATGTGGATTTGACAATGCCTGCAAAAAGCAGTGCGATGTTAGCATTTGCAACAAATACAAGTCAATGGTATGGATATCGTATCTATGTAAATGGTAATGGAGAACTGGAGATTGACCAAGCGCTTGGTAATTCTGGAAGTAGTCATAATAAGTCTTATAGTGTAGAAAAATTAGGACTTAATACAATGACTGACAAATTCAATTTGAAGTTTGGTGTACAGTTTGGGGAAGGCTTTGGCACGGAGGAAGCATGCGATGCTACTTACTACTTGTGGATCAATGACGTATTGATTGATAAGGTAACATACATCGGCGCAAAAGGAATGGGAAATAACATGAACTTCCTAGATGGGGGAAGCAATGACACGGTTATTACAAGTGATCCAATGCCAAAAGTATTAGAACAGAAAACGCCAGAAGAAATGGGATTTTCACGCGTAACAATCGGTGATTTCAAACATTTTGATGGCGAATATAATTACAATACTGTATGGGAAGCATGTCAAAAAGGTGACCTAAATAACAAATATCTAGATGTTAATATTACATGGCCAGAAACAGCAAGTACTTATTTTACGTATGCAAGCCCAAATCAATGGCACGGATATCGTATCTATACTCAAGATGGAAATCTGATTATTGAGCAAGCTCTTTCAGGATTTAAGCAGACCTACACTCCAGAGAAATTAGGAATAACTGCCATTAGTGATAAGTTTAATATGAAATTTGGTACTATTTTTGGCGAAGGTTTTGGTGTAGGAGAAGCTTGTGATGCAACTTATGTATTGTGGATTAATGATGTTGTGGTTGATGAAGTGACCTACAAGAATGTAAAAGGAATGGGAAATGGTATGAGTACTTTTACAGATGATAGTCATAAAGGTTCCGTTATGTTGGAGATTCCGGTTGAAACCTCATTTGTGGAATTAACCCCATCCGATTTTGGATTGAATAACAGTTCTATTCACAAGAAGATTCAAGTGGCAACATATGACAACAATTCTTTAGATGCGACAGCAATTACATCCAAAATAAGTTTTTCAAGCAAATCAGGCGATTACATGATATTTGGTTCAAAAGATGCAGGTATTCGTTTGCAGATGAAAAAGGATGGAAACATTAGCGTATCGTACGTGGATTCTACAGGCACAGATGTATCGTTAAAAACTATGACTGCAAAAAAGGCAGGAGTAACTTCATTAAGTGACGAGCATGAATGGAGAATTACTTTTAGAATCAAAGGCACGAGTTCAAATAATACTCTTACAATGGAAATTTACATTGATAAGACATTATATGATTTTGAACCGATTACGGTAGAGGATGTAGAAATTGATGTATTCAAACGTGTTTGGGCGGTTGATGCAGAAGAAGGAACATTTAATATCGATACAGTAAAATACGAAGAATTGACATTGCATGATTTCTCGATTCTAGATATCGATACAAAAGGAACATATTCAAAAAATAATTACTGTGATTATGCAAGCCTTGATGGCAGTGCATTTACATGTATACTGAACTTTTCAGAGACAGCAGTATCCGACAGATTGGAAATTGGTGGATCTGATTGGGGCGGACTTTCTGTGATTTATACAGAAAAAGACCAAATCTGGCTTGTTTTCGTTGACCCAAGTGGAGATGGTGAGAAAACAGTTACTTATCTGAAACCGGAAGTACTTGGTCTGGATACCTTTGCAAATAAAGACCTTACAATCAGAATTACCTTTGATCTCCTTGAAGTAGCAGAGGATACATACAATCTGAAATTAGGTATTTATGTAAATGGAACATTATATAACGACCAGCATTATACCGTAGAAGATGCTGCAGTAAAACAACTGACAAGAACCCTACGTGTTAAGGTGTTCAATGGGCCGTTTAAAGCGAAATCAGTAGAAACGAAATCAGATTTATCTATCTACGGATTTGACAGCAATTGGAAAAAAACATTAGGAGTTTTGTAAAATGGCAATATTATTTGATAAAGAAAATAGAGTCTTTTCATTGCAAACTGCAAATACCACTTATCAAATGAAAGCCGATGAACATGGTGTTTTACTTCATTTATATTATGGTGACCGAGTAGAGTACAACATGGATTATCTTGTACTTCATCAACCAAGATGTTTTGCAGGAGTTCCATATGAACTTGGGCAAGATCGTTCCTACTCTATGGGCGTATTACCAAGAGAATATCCAACTGTGGGGACGGGGGATTTTCGAAGTAGCGCATTGATTGTGCGAAATGGGGATGGTTCTGAATGTTGTGACTTGCGATATGTGGAACATCACATAGAAAAAGGTAAATATCAATTAGAAGGGCTTCCTGCTGTGTATGCGACACAGCAGGAAGCTGAAACGCTTTCTATTCTATTAGAGGACCCTATTACCAAATTACAGGTAAAACTGTTATATGGTGTATTAGAGGAAGAAGATATCATCACCAGAAGTGCATTGATTATCAATGGAGGACAAGAACAGGTTGTGGTTGAAAAAGCAGCTTCGGCCAATCTTGACTTCTTAGCAGGAGACTATGATTTGATTCGTTTCTGGGGGCGTGCAACCATGGAACGTCAATTCGAGAGAACTGCGATTTGTCATTCGCGCCATATGATTGATAGTAATAGAGGACATTCGAGTCATCAATATAATCCAGCTGTTGTTTTGGCAGAAAAAAATGCAACAGAAGACAGTGGAAGTTGCTATGGCATGTTGTTTGTGTATAGCGGAAACTTCTTGTTTGAAGCGGAAAAAGACCAGTTTGGAACAACGAGAGCGACGATGGGGCTTCATTGTGATGGATTCCATTATCCATTGGCACAAGGTGAGACACTCATTGTGCCAGAAACGATTCTGACATATTCTAACCAAGGATTTACGGAGCTTTCACATCGTTATCATCGTTGTATCAGAGAACACATTGTGCGAGGAATGTATCAGCATGCAGTAAGGCCGATTGTTCTAAATAGCTGGGAAGCAGCGTACTTTGATTTCAATGGTGAGACCATCTATCAAATGGCGGAGCAAGCAGCAGAACTAGAAATTGATTTGCTTGTGATGGACGATGGATGGTTTGGAAACCGTCAAGATGACAGAACTAGTCTAGGCGACTGGAAAGTAAATGAAGAAAAACTCGGCTGTACACTAGGTGAATTGATTCAAAGAATCAATGGATTGGGTGTGAAGTTTGGAATTTGGATTGAACCAGAAATGATATCTGAGGACAGCAATTTATACCGTGCTCATCCAGATTGGATATTGAAACAACCAAACAGGGACCCAATTGTATCTAGAGACCAATTGGTACTTGACTTCACAAGAAAGGAAGTTAGGGATTGTATCTTTGAACAGATTTGTGCAGTGTTAGACCAAGGAAATGTAGAGTACATTAAGTGGGATATGAATCGAAGCTTGGATGATATTTATTCCGCGAAAACATTGCAAGGAAAAGTAACATATGATTATGTGCTCGGAGTATATGAGTTCGCAGAAAGATTGCGTGAGCGATATCCGAACATACTGATAGAAGGTTGTTGTGGTGGAGGTGGAAGATTTGATGCAGGTATGTTGTATTACACACCACAGATATGGGGCAGTGATAATACAGACCCAATTGACCGCATTCACATACAATATGGAACCTCATTCTTCTATCCAATCTCAGCAAATGGTTCGCATGTAACTGATGTGCCGAATTATCTTACAGGACGAAATATTGACATGGCTACCAGAGGTGTGGTGGCAATGGCAGGAACCTTTGGTTACGAATTGAATCCGGCGAAGCTGAGTGAGGAAGAAAAGAAAGTCATTAAGGAACAGATAAAAACATATAAAACGTATGCAAACTTAATTCAGACAGGAAAGTATTACCGATTAACGAGTCCTTTGGAGGATAAATTTGCAGCGTGGCAATTTGTCTCTGAGGATGGAAGTCAGGCAATGCTGAATGTTGTAAAAATAGACCAAAAAGGACATAACGAATTCAGTTATATCAAGACGAAAGGTCTGGTGCCGGATGCCATTTATGAAGATGCAGCTACCGGTCAGAAATATAGCGGAGCAGCATTGATGAATGGCGGATTGCCATTGTCTGTGTGGATGAGAGTGCATACAAGTTACCAAGTAGTTTTGAACATTGTTTAAATCAATGGAGGTAAAGAAAGTGAAAGGAAAAATAAAAAAACTAAGTAAAAAATGGTGTGCTGCATTTCTGGCACTTTGCATGGTACTGTCCCTTGCAATGCAATACGGACCATTGGCAAGTTTTGCGAAAGATGCCAATCCAACACCGGAGGAACTTGGATTTAAGAGGGCAACTATTACAGAGTTTGGATTAGATTATCAAGCATATTCGGATTCAACAGCTGGTAAAGCGTATACGGGAGGAAGTTTTAATAACAAATATTTGGACGTAGATTTAGTTATGCCAGAGACAGGCAGTGCCACACTCGTATATGCGGCAAATGGTTTGTATGGTGGATATCGAATTTATACACAGGATGGAAATCTTGTAGTACAATTAGCCACACCTGATAGTAAAAATTATTATTCCCCAGAGGAACTGGGAATTGACAAAATTACAGACCGATTCAACTTCAAATTTGCAGTGGCATATGGGGATGGATATGGTGTGGAAACAGCATATCAAAGTACATATTATTTGTGGGTAAATGATATTTTGATAGACCAGGTATCTTGCGATGTGGCACAGACAATGGGAACTGAAGCGCACATATTAGGGGGAACTGCAATCACATTTAGAGAACCGTCAGAAAAGAAAACACCGGAAGAAATGGGATTTTCGAGAGTTTCCATTAAGGATGTTGGCTTGAATTATATATCTTATACACAAAATATCAATGGAACAACCTATACGGGAGATGACTTAAACAATAAATATCTGGACGTAGATGTGACAATGGCAGCTACAAGCAGTGCATATTTAGTATATGCGGCAGATGGTCTTTGGACTGGTTATCGAATCAATGTAGATGGCAACGGAAATCTTGCTGTATGGTGTAGCGAAGGAACGAAAACTTATACACCACAGGAATTAGGGCTGAAAAAAATTACCGATAAGTTCAATTTGAAGTTTGGAACTACTTTTGGTAGTGGCTTTGGTTCCGGAGCTTGTGATGTTGCTTATACGCTGTGGGTAAATGACAAGTTTATTGATACCGTTTCCTATGAGGCAGTAACCGGAATGGGAAATCAGGCACATACCATTGCTGGAAATGCAATTAAATTTAGTGAGCCTGTTGAGCAGAATACACCGGAATACTATGGTTTTTCTCGTGTGACAATTGATGAAATTGGACATACATATGGTTCCTATGCATCTTATTCAACAAATGCAGCATACAGTGGTGGAAGTTTAAATAACAAATATTTGGATGTAAACTTGCAGGCAACAGCAGAAAACAGTGCTATCTTAACCTTTGCTGCCACAGGAACATGGACTGGATTCCGTATTTATGTAGACAATAGTGAGTTGGTTGTTCAAGGTGTATATGATGAGGGATATGACAGTAGCTCAAAAACATATTCTGTAGATGAACTTGGTATAGATAATATTACGGATAAGTTTAATCTGAAATTTGGTGTTCGTTTTCCTGAAAACTATAAAGATGGCGATTGTGAATCTACATACATGTTGTGGATTAATAATGTATTAATCGACAAGTATACATTCGCTAAAGTGGCTGCAGGAGATACCATGAACTTTTTAGCTGGAACAGAGCTTATAGTTAGTGAAAACCTAATACAAAAGACGCCAGAATCCTATGGGTTTTCAAGAGTGACAATTGATGAAATTGGACATACATATGGTTCCTATGCATCTTATTCAACAAATGCAGCATACAGTGGTGGAAGTTTAAATAACAAATATTTAGATGTAAACTTGCAGGCAACAGGGACTAACAGTACAACGTTGACATATGCAGCTAGCGGGACCTATACCGGATTCCGTATTTGTGTAAGAGATGATGAATTTGTTATTGATGGCATATATAACGGAGGATGGAATAGAGATACAAAAAAATATACTGTAGATGAACTTGGTTTAGATAATATTACGGACAAGTTTAATTTTAAATTTGGTGTTAGTTTTCCGGAAAACTATCAGGATGGAGAGTGTGAAGCCACATATATGATGTGGATTAATGATATTCTTATTGATAAGTATACGTTTCCTCGAGTCTTAGTAGGAGATACTATGAGTTTCATGAATGATGGGGGTACGGATGCACTAGTAGTAAGTGAGAACTTCATACAAAATACACCAGAAGAATTGGGACTTTCAAGAGTTGAAGTTACTAATATGGGACTAGATTATATACCATATTCTTATAACGTAGCAGGTAGCACATATAACGGAGATAATCTTAACAGCAAATACCTAGACGTGGATATGACAATGGCAGAGATGAGTAGCGCAAATTTGGTGTATGCGGCAACTGGACTTTGGGATGGATACCGAATTTATGTGAATGAAGATAAAAACCTTGTAATTGATCAAGCATATGGTAATGCTGGTAGTAGTCATAGTAAATCCTATACTGCAAAAGATTTGGGACTGAACGCAATCACAGATAAGTTCAACTTGAAATTTGGAACAATTTTCGGGGAAGGTTTTGGTTCTGGAGACTGTGATGCGACTTATGTATTGTGGATTAATGATGTGTTAATTGATAAGGTAACATACATAGGAGCAATAGGTATGGGCAATCAGGCTCATATACTTGGTGGTGCTACTATTACATTAAGTAGACCATATACTTCTCCAGAAGAAATGGGACTTTCAAGGGTAACATTGGATCAAGTTGGTTTGTCATATCTTTCTTATGGTGGTGTTAATATAGCAGGTGGTACATATACCGGTGACAACTTGAATAATAAGTACCTTGATGTAGATGTAACAATGGAAGAAGCAAGCAGTGCATATTTAGTATATGCAGCAGACGGATTGTATTCCGGATACCGAATTTATGTAAATAGTAGCGGAAATCTTGAGATTTGGTGTGCGGCTGGTTCAAAAGAATATACTGCATCACAATTAGGTCTCTCGAGAATTACGGATCGTTTTAATTTGAAATTTGGAACAACTTTTGGTAATGGATTTGGCTCTGGAACTTGTGATGCCACCTATACGTTGTGGGTTAACGATGTTTTGATTGACAGAGTTGCCTATCAAGGAGTATCAGGCATGTCAAATCAAGCGCATGTGATTGCAGGAAACGCAATTCAATTTAGTCGAACACTACCAAAAGCAGTTATCCAAAAAACACCAGAAGAAATGGGATATACTTCTATTACGTTGAACGATTTTGGTTTAGCAGATGGAATCTATCAATGTGAATCCGGTGATTATAAGTTAGCAGTAGGTAATTCTAGTGTTGGAAGTCTAGATAAGAAATATTTAAATGTAGATGTTTCATTTGATGCTGTTGGTGACAATACCTTCATTCGTTATGCCAACAATAATCAATGGGAAGGACTTATGGTATCTGTGAAGAAAGAGGCTTTCTATGTTGAAAGTGATCACTATACTTTGAAACAACTTGGATTAACATCTCTTGCAGAAACATTTAATATGAAATTAGCAGTTGATTTTGGCGAAGGTTACGGAACAGCTTCTTGTGATGTTGTTTATTCATTATGGATTAACGATGTGTTAATTGCAGAAAATGTAGAAGTGAAATCAGTTGCTAATACAGGTGAAAAATTAACAATCTGTACTTTGCCTTCTGGTGAAACAATTACTGTGGCAAGCGCTGGAAACTTAACAACAAAGATGCAATCGGCTGTTTCTTATGACTTGGATGAAGGAGACTACTTGTTGACGGGAACAAAAGTAACAGTAAATGAGAAAGAGAAAGAGACAGGAACAACATTAAATATACCAGGAGATTATACGGTTGTAAGAGAACAAAACTTTGTACAGTACGTACAAACAGTATCGTTGTATAAACTTGGCGATGTGGATTTAAATGGAACAGCAGGAGAAGCAAGTGATTATACTGCATTAGAAGAAATGCTTAGTACCGTGAAACAGGAATACAAAGCAACGAAAGCGGCTGAGTATGCGGCAGACCTTGATAACGATGGCAACGTAGGATTTAAAGATTTGGCATTGTTAAAATCTGTTACAGAGGGTACAACAATGCAAAGTATTAAAGACAAATATCATGTACCAGCAATTACATACGATTACCTTGGTGGTGATGATGTAATGCCAATTGTAGGATTTAATGGACCATATGTTGGTGAAAATGACCTTCTCACAGATGAAGTTATGAAGCTCATAAAAGATAGTGGTGTAAACATGATTAGTTCTACAAATCATTCAATGGGACAGAATAATGGTCATGCGCTCAAAGCAATTAAAGAAGCAGAAAAATATGGACTTGGTTTCTATATGCGTGATTTTGATTTGAATGCAGAAATTGATTTGCTTTATGGAACAAAGACAGAAGGTGCCACATTGACAGATGAAGAATTCATGTCATATTTAAATCGTTATGCAAGTTATGAGAACTTCCTTGGAATCAATGTGATTGACGAACCAACACCGAATAGTGATTCGTTTACAAGTGATGATTTGATAAATAGACAATTAAAATATTATGATGGTTTAGGAAGTAGACTGAACGCATTCACGAATCTTGCTGGATATGTGAATTTGTATCCATCTTGGGCACCGCAGGCAACAACAGGTACAACATATAGCAACTATGTATCAACCGTAAAGAACCAAATGAATGCAAAAATGTTAAGTGTTGATCACTATCCATTTAATATTGAGGCTGGAATAGATAATGCTTATATGTATTTTAAATCTTTATGGACAGTAAGCCAAACTGCAAGTACAACCATTCCTTGGTGGGGAACCGTTCAGGCAGGAGGCGATTTCCGTGACAATGAATCGGCAGAAGCTACAAACAATGACTTTTTACCTACCAAGGCAGAGACATTTTGGAATGTAAACACAATCTTAGCCTTTGGTGCAAAGGGTGTTCAATGGTTCCCACTTGTACAACCGGAAGGATTTGCAAATGATAATAGTGATGATGGCAAGGATTATGACAGAAACGGTGTTGTAGGAGCAGATGCACAAAAGACACCATTCTATGATTATGCAAAAGAAATTAACAAACATATTGCTGCTATTGATGAGGTTCTCATGAAGGCACAAAATACAGGCATTATGTGGACAGGAACAAATGCTTCATACAACTTGCAGCGCGCAGGTGTAACTCAAACTGGTAGCACAGATATGTTAAAGAATATCCATGCAACAAGTGGTGATGGTGCTATTGTGGGATGTTTTGATTACCGTGATACAGAAGCATTCTATGTTGTAAACTACGATATAGAAAAATCTGAGACAGTCACATTGACATTTGCTAACAATTACAAGTACAAAATCGTTCAAAACGCAGTTGCTACATATGGCAGCACCACAAATAAAGAATGCGTCATTAATCTTGCAGCAGGCGAAGGCGTATTGGTTGTTGTTGAAGATACGGTACAAACATATTCAGCAGATGAATATGCAACATATCGTTCAGCAACGGGAAATAAAGCACCGGATGCAGAACCGGGTTATATTTTCTCAGGATGGTTTAAAGATGCTGACTGCAAGACAGCAATCACAACAGATACCATTACAGGAACCGCATATGCAAAATTTGTCAGTGAAGATGTATTGACAGTAAAAGCGCAGATTAAAGCGGGAACAAATGCAAGCAGTGCAAGTTCAGATATTCGATTCGTTACTACGGTGGATGGCTTGGATTATAAATCAGTAGGATTTGATGTTACACTGGGCGGACGATATAAGAAAACAGTTACTTCTAACAATGTATATCATACATTGTTCTATGTAGGAAGCAACAGTCAGGTGGATAACGAATACAAACCGTACAAAGAGTTCAGTACAGCATCGACCCATTTCTTTGCATATACGTTTAGAAATATGCCGACAAAGAGTTTTGGAGCGAAGTTCGTTGTGACACCATATTGGGTTACTCTAGATGGAACCACGGTTTATGGAGAAACTGCAGTGAAATGTGTAAACATGGGAATTGGTAAGTAGGAGGTGTAACATGAAAAAATATGAAAAACCAACCATAGATGTGGTAGAATTAAAAGGAGATATTGTTACGCTTTCCGGTGGCACACCAATAGATCCAGGTGAAGATTTTTAAGTAAACATACGGATGCGACTTGTCGCATCCGTGTTTTCAAATAGAAGGAAGGAAAAATCATGGAAAACAAAGTGAAATTTCAGCGTTTTGGTACAATGGTTGATTGTTCCAGAAATGCAGTCATGAAGGTAGATAGTCTGAAAAAGTGGATAGGTATCACTTCAGATTTGGGTTACAACGCACTTCTTCTATACACAGAAGACACCTATGAGGTGGATGACAATCCGTATTTCGGGTATATGCGTGGTCGTTATTCCAAAGAGGAATTAAAGGAGATTAATGCGTATGCACTTTCTAAGGGTATGGAACTGATACCATGTATTCAGACATTGGCACACCTCAATGCAATTGTTGCTTGGCCGGATTACAGACCACATGTGGATGTGAATGATATTTTGCTTGTGGGCGATGAAAAGGTGTATGAATTAATTGACAAAATGTTTGCTGCCATAGCCGAATGTTATACATCGAAGGTTGTGAATATCGGTATGGACGAGGCTCACATGCTTGGCCGTGGAAAATATTATGACTTGCATGGTGAGGTAAATCGTTTCCAAATCTTCGTAGAGCATTTGAAACGGGTTGCCCAGATTGCTGAAAAATATGGTTTTACCTTGGAAATGTGGTCTGACATGTTCTTTCGCTTGGCAACAGGTGGAAAGTATGAAAGCGAAGATGTCAGTAAGACACAAATTAGCGAGGAAGTTACAAAGCAGATTCCAAGTAACGTGCAACTGATTTATTGGGACTATTATCATGATGATAAAACACATTATGACAACATGATTCAGGCCCATGAAAAGATGAAAAAGGGAACGGGATTTGCCGGTGGTTTATACGCATGGAATTCCATAGCGCCATACAATGAATTCAGTCTTAGGACTCTTGTGCCAGGACTTCAAAGCTGTATGAACAATGGTGTGCAAAATGTATTCCTGACTATCTGGGGAGATGATGGTGCAGAGTGTTCCAAATATGCCATGCTTCCGGCGCTCTTTTATGCATCTGAGATTGCAAAGGGAAATAACGATGCAGATGATATCAAGGTGAAATTTGAGGAGAAGTTCGGCATTTCGTATGACACATTTATGCTCCTTGATTTACCAGATAGTCCAAGAAAAAGAGGTATGCTCTATAATCCTGAAAAATATTTGTTTTATAATGATTGCTTTACCGGACTTTTGGATTCTACCATTGCAGGTGGAGAAAATGCTACATATGCCCATGTAGCCGAACAGTTAAGTAAGGCTGCGATAGGGACAGAGTGGAGATATCTTTTTGAAACACAGGAGAAACTTTGTGCAGTGTTATCCATTAAAGCAGAATTAGGAAGACGCACGCGAGAGGTTTACCAATCCGGAGACCGCGAGGTATTAGTCACCTTAATTCAAGATTATCGAACAATGCTACAAACAATGCAGGATTTTTATTATACCTACAGAAAACAATGGTTTACAGATAATAAGCCACATGGATTCGACGTTCAGGATATACGAATTGGTGGCGTGATACGTCGTATACAAAGCTGTATGGAAAGATTACAGGAACTTTACGATGGAACCATAGATAGAATCGAGGAACTGGAAGAGGTGCAATTGGATTTTTGCGGTGCAAGAGAGATTTTGGCACAGGAAATCACGGTTTGCGGCAGTTGGAAACGAGCAATTACGACAAATGTGCTATAAGCATGTGTAATGGGAGGAACAAGAATATGAACACAATCTTAACACCGGCAGTTTTTGCAGTAAAACAAGAGTATCACATTATGATGTATGTGTCGGAGCCGAGCCTTATGTGGGTACAAGTTGGCGATAAGAAATATTATGACGAAGCAAATGGTATTTTACGTTCTAATACCCAGGTGCACAGAGCAATTGTTCCCATGGAGGAATTAAATGCGGCTGGGGCTTATACGGTATGTCTTCGAAAAGTGATTGAAAGAAAGCCGTATTATCCTGAGATTGAGGAGACACAGGAATATACATATGAATTTTGTCCGGTGCCATTAGAGGGACCTGTACGTGCTTATCATATCGCAGATAGCCACAACTGGGTGGAAGGTCCGGTGGCTGCTGCAAAAGCATACGGAGATATTGATTTTTTGATTTTTAACGGAGATATCCCTGACCATAGCGGATGTATTGAGAACTGTGTAACGATTTATGAGATTGCATCGAAGGTTGCAGAAGGCCGTATTCCGATTGTATTTGCAAGGGGAAACCATGATATGAGGGGTCTTCTTGCGGAACGTTTTTGTGAACTTACACCAACAGATAATGGAAAATCTTACTATACATTCCGTTTGGGGAATATTTGGGGAATGATTCTTGACTGCGGAGAAGATAAGGTTGACGAAAATGGGGAGTATGGCGGAACCATTTGTTGCCATGCATTTCGTGAAAGACAGACTGCATTTATTCAAGATGTAATTGCGCATGCGACAGAGGAATATGCGGCAGATGGTGTAAAACATCGCATGGTGATCGCTCACCACCCATTTACAGTGAAGCAGCGCGCCCCTTTTGACATTGAAGGGGAACTTTATGGGGAATGGGCAAGATTGATTGCTGAGAATATCAGACCGACATTGATGAACAGTGGTCATATGCATTACTTAGATATTGTCAGACCAGGAGATGAAAAAGATCTTTACGGGCAGCAATTCCCAGTAGTGGTAGGTTCTGATATTAAATCAAATTATGAGTATTATGCAGGAGTTGGACTCATGTTTGATGAGGCTGATACAGTGGTAACATTCACCAACTGTTTGGGTGAAACTGTTTGGGAAGAAAAACTATAGCAAGAGTTGAAGGAGCTTGGCAAGAGATGAATCAGAATATAAAAAACTCAATTATTTATAATGTATACCCAACATCCTTCTATGACAGTAATGGAGACGGAATTGGAGATTTAAAGGGAATTAAAGAAAAACTTCCTTATATTAAACAATTTGCAGATATTGTGTGGATTAATCCAATCTACAAGTCACCATTTAGAGATGGTGGATATGATATTGAGGATTACTATGCAATTGATGACAAATTTGGAACTATGGAAGACTTGCAAGACTTGATTAAAGAGGCGCACAAGTTAGGATTAAAGGTACTCTTAGACCTTGTGGTTGGGCACACTTCTGACCAGCACAAATGGTTCAAGGAGTCTGCAAAAGCAGAGCGAAATGAGTACTGGGATTACTACGTGTGGAGCGATGATGTATTTGGTTATTGTCCATACAAACATATGAGTGGAAACAGCGATAGAGATGGAAATTACTTGATTAACTTCTTCTGTTTCCAACCGGCACTGAACTTTGGTTTTGCGGAAAAGAAGCAAAGCTGGCAGTATCATTACACGGATGCAGTTTGTCAGAAAGTACACGGTCTTGTAATTGATATTATCAAATATTATCTGGCTATGGGCGTAGATGGATTCCGTGTAGACTTAGCTGGAAGCATTGTAAAAGATGATGTAAACGGCAAATATTCCTGTGAAGTTTGGAGAAAGATTTTTGGAAAAGTTCGTGAGGAATATCCGGATGCAATCTTCGTATCGGAGTGGGGACAACCGATGTATGCGGTGAAGAATGGAGATTTTGATATTGATTTCTTTACCCATTGTTATAACGAAGGATACAATAACCTTTTCAGAAAGGAACCAGGAACCAATGCATTCTATGCAGACGGAAACAGTTTCTTCAGACCGAAAGGGAAGGGTGAGGCACAATCCTTCTTTGAATACTTCTTATATAATTTGGAAGAAGTGAAGGGAAAGGGATATGTTTCCATTGTTACAGGAAATCATGACCTTCCACGTATTGCAATGGGACGTACGCCAGAAGAATTAAAAACTGTGTTTGCATTTATTCTTGCTCTTCCGAATGTACCACTGATCTATTATGGAGATGAAATTGGGATGCCGTATGAAAGGCTGAATAGTAAGGACGGCGGATACTGCAGAACCGGTGCCCGTACCCCGATGCAGTGGAGTGCGGGAAAGAACGCAGGATTCAGTGCTGGTGATGGGGAAATGTATCTCCCAATCTATGACAACTATAAGGATGTCAATGTAGAAGAGCAGTTAAATGAGGAAGGTTCTTTGATTAAAGAAGTGCAAAAACTTGTGGAGATTAAGAGAACTCATCCGGAATTGTTTGGATGTGGAAATGATTTTGAATTAATTTCAGATACCTATCCGTTGGTATTTAAGAGAACTACCGGAGAGGAAAGTTTTATCTGTGCCGTAAATCCTTCTGAACGAGAATATACACTGAATATAAAAGCTGGAGATGTGTTAGCATCTTCCTGTGTGGAGATATTAGAAAATAAAGTTATATTAAAACCGATTTCATATGTATGGATGAAGGCGGCTATATAAAAGGAGGGCTTGTATGAATTTTTACATGCGTTTCCCAAAGGGAAAAACGAAAGCACTAACATTAAGTTATGATGATGGAGTGGAACAGGATATCCGTTTAGTTGAGATTATGAAGCAAAACGGGTTAAAGGGTACTTTTAACCTCAATAGTGGTATATGCACTCCGGAGGGTTATGTATTTCCGGAAGGAACTATCCACAGAAGAATGACGAGGAAACAATGTGTTGATTTGTTCAAAGATAGTGGGATGGAAGTGGCTGTCCACAGTCTGACACATCCGTTTTTAGAAAAACTTTCAAATGCCAATTGCAATTATGAGGTTTTGCAGGACAGAATCAATCTGGAAAAGGATTTTGATGTTGTGGTGCGAGGAATGGCATATCCGTATGGCACTTACAGCGATGAGGTAATTGATGTATTGAAACAATGTGGTATTGTATATTCTAGAACGGTAATAGCCACGGAGAACTTTGAAGTACCAACAGATTGGCTGCGTATGCCGACGACATGTCATCATAATCATCCACGATTAATGGAATTGGCTAAGATATTTGTGGAAGAAAATGTTTCTAGAGAACCATTGTTATATTATCTGTGGGGACATAGTTACGAGTTTGATGTGGATAATAATTGGAATGTGATAGAAACATTTGCTGAATATTTAGGCAATCGAGATGATATATGGTATGCAACAAATATTGAAATATATGAATATGTGGAAGCATACGGGCGATTGATTTTTAGCGTGGATGGAAGCAAGGTCTATAATCCAAGTGCTTTAAAATTATATTTTCAAGCTGGTTCACAGGTTGTCTGCGTAAAACCAGGTGAAACAATTAGTTTAGGATAGGAGAGGTGACACATTATGAAAACAATCTTATTTCAAGGAGATTCCATTACGGATTGTGGTAGGAGCAGGGAGGATAATGCACAGATTGGAACAGGTTATGCGTTGCTTGTAAAGTCACAATTGGGATTTGAGAAACCGAATCAGTATGAATTTTATAACAGGGGTATTAGTGGTAATCGCATTGTAGATGTGTATGCGAGAATTAAGGCAGATATTATTAATTTGAAGCCAGATTATATGAGTCTGCTTATTGGAGTAAATGATGTTTGGCATGAAATTGGTGCTAATAACGGCGTTGATGAAGAAAAGTTTGAAAAAATATATTGTATGCTTATTGAGGAAATAAAGGAAGCATTACCAGAAGTCAAGATTATGATATTAGAACCATTTTGCCTCAAAGGGTCTGCTACTGAAAATACAGACATGCAACCAAATAAGTGGAACACGTTTTATAATGAGGTGAAAAAGAGAGCAGTGAAAGCAAAGGCTGTTGCTCAAAAATATGCTTTGGTGTATGTGGAATTACAGGATAAGTTTGATAAATTGGCACAGACAGCAGACAACACATATTGGCTGATGGATGGTGTACATCCAACACCAATGGGGCATGAGCTGATTAAGAGAGAATGGCTTAAGGCATTTGAATCATTTTATTAAAGAAGAGGAAAGTATGACAAAGTGTCTACAGAATTTACATACGCATACAACTTATTGTGATGGCAAAGATACGATAGAGGAAATTATATATGAATCAAGAAAAAAAGCGGAATTATAGGAGGAGAGGAATGATTTTTTTTAATACAAAAGATGCCAAGAATGCCTTTTACATAGGAGCAGTCTGTGTTCTTGGATATGTGGTATGTTATTTTGCAAGAAATCTACTTGGTGTTGTATCACCGTACATGATGGAAGAAGGATTATATGACATTCAGTTTATTGGACTTCTCTCAACATCCAATATGCTTTTTTACGCTGTGGGTCAGTTGGTAAATGGAATCATTGGAGACAGAATTAAGTCAAAATACATGATAGGTTGTGGATTAACCTTTTCGGGAATTTGCTATCTAATTATGGCATTTTCTGATGTGCGGATTCTGATTGCTGCGCTATACAGTTTAAGTGGATTCTTCTTATCTATGCTGTATGCTCCTATGATGAAATTGATTGCAGAAAACACACGACCGATACACGCAATTCGCTGTAGCTTGGGGCTTAGTTTTGCTTCTCTGACTGGAACTCCAATTGTGGGAATACTGGCTATTATATTCCAGTGGAATATGGTGTTTGTTGTATGTGGTTTTACTCTTATAATTACGGGAATCCTGAGTTTTATTTGTATATATAGATTTGAAATAGCAGGAATTGTTGAATATAAACAGATACAGAAGTCAACAGGGCAAGGTGGAAGTCTAAAGGTTCTCATTCAACATGAAATTATAAAGTTTTCATTTGTTTCTATTCTGACAGGTATTGTAAGAACCTCTGTTGTATTCTGGATACCAACTTATCTGTCACAGTTTTTGGAATTACCTTCTGCGAGTGCGACAACTGTATTTACAGTAATGTCAATTGCGCAAGCGGCAACGCCGTATATTAGCATGGTTTTAATTTATGATAGGCTTTTAAAAAGAAACATGAATGGAATGCTGATTGTGATGTTTGCATCTAGTGCAATTTCTTTTTTGATGATGTATATAGTATCAAGTGGGGCTGTAAATATTTTGTGTTTGTTCCTGGCTGTGCTAACCGCAAATGGTGCGGCATGCGCTTTGTGGAATGCATATTGTCCGGGACTTAAGGAAACAGGAATGGTGTCAACTGCAACCGGGTATCTGGATTTTCTGAGTTATGCAGCGGCTGCATTGGCAAATCACTTGTTTGCAAATGCCGTTTCAGACATTGGTTGGGGGAATTTGATTCTTGTATGGGGAGCCCTGATGTTAGCCGGTGTTCTGGTGGCTGCGCCGATTAGGAAAAAATAATATAGAAACAAAAAGGGAAGTTATCAAGTGGATAACTTCCCTTCTGCTATCTCCGATATGTGTTGTCCTTCCAGATATCTTTGCCATTCTGAAAGGCACGTAGGGACTCGACTTTCCTTTCGTATAATTCCTTTAACTTTGGAATTCGAATATGGCGTTCTACCATGTCTTTTTCATAGACAGAAAAATCCATCTCTGTCTTATTAATATCAACTAAAGAGCGATCATGGACATATTGCAAAAGCTTACACTCTTTTTCGATAAATGAATGTGTTTTGATTTCGTCAAATTTTATTTTCGAGAGGTTTTCATACGGCACATTGTAAAACATGGAATTACCAGAATCAAAAATCGGTGCAAATCCCAATAATTCTAGTGTGTCTGGATTTCTAATAACTGCAATGTTATTCATATGTCGGTCAGTATTTGAAATCAAATAATCTGTCATGATTTGATAGTCAATAAAATCAGTAAATTCTTGCTCGGGCATTCCAAGGCTCAAACATATTTTTTTGAATGGATAGTAATAGGATTCGTTTTGCTTTATTTTTGTTGTTTGTAATAATTCCCAGGCAGAAATGCATTCAATTTTTTCTGAACAAAAGTCATAGCATAAGCAACCAAGTCCCTCCATATTGCCATCAACCTGCAATTTAACTAAAGAGTATGGAGTGTAATTTTTGAAAGATTGTTGCTTATGCAAGTTTGAAGCAAATATCTCATTCAAACTTTGTTGATAAGATTGACCATAATTGCCTTTAATCATATAACGATGCCCTTCTCGGTCGATACACCATTTTTTTTGAAGTTCGCCTTGGGAAGTTGCACAGTTAAAACGGGTTTCTTTGCGTAAGTCAATCATATGATCACGATTAATTGTAATTTCACCGAAGGAGTCAACAAAATCATTTGCGAACAAATTAACTTCATCCCATGTCAGATTTTCACCTCGTGGTTGAATCCAGTAACAGTCAGAAAGACTCAACGCCAAGTTGTTTACCAGAGCGCTGTTCGTGGATGCATAGCCTAATTTCTGTAATGCTGTTTTTGCACCGTGTCTTGTCTTGGGAATAGCTCGGTCGCGCCACCATTCGTGGAATTTCATGTTGTTCATTTGACCTCCCAGTGGGAAATGCGCTGAAACAGCATCGTTTCTTCTGACATTACCAATGGTGCCATCCTCTGTGATTTCCATAAGACAAACACGAATATCTTTATGCATTAAATAGTATTCTTTTCCATTCTTTAGCATAGTTTACTCCTCCCAACGGCTCCAAATAATATCTTCTTCTTTATCAAATATACAGTCACGATTAAATTTTTTTTGAATCTCGTAAAAGTCCTCGAATAAATCCTGCAGATATAATATTAAATTCTGTTTTTTTATTTTCCTTAAATCTTCCTGCACCATAATTGCATTTCCACGCATATCCAAAACCATTTTTTTGGAGATGTCGTAATAATATATAACCCCACCGGGACCAGATATTTTCCATAAAGAGTCATCTATGCTAGGAAGGGTCTTGGCGAGTAAATTCAATACATATGGTGCGGGTGTAGATTCACCTTGTTCCCATTTGCGTAAGGTGCTGAGTGGTATTCCGTACATATTAGCAAAATCTTTTTGTGTCATCCCTGTGGCATCTCTTAGTTCTCTAATCATAAAAGTCATACATATCACCTCGTGTATCCTAATTAGTTACTTATAAATATATTGTATCCAATATGGATACAATAGTCAATTACTTTTTAGTTTTTTCAATTATTCTCACCCCATAATCGATGCCTTATACTCACTTGGTGTCATATTGGTCACAGCCTTAAAGCATTTTGAAAAATACTGTGGATTATCGAACTGCAGCATATCGGAAATCTGTGTCATATTATATTTCCCTTCGCGGATGAGCTTGCGGGCCTCTTTAATCTTGAGGGCATTA
>JAZUCE010000159.1:0-2269 GCA_045638905.1 Faecalimonas sp. | reverse complement strand
TATGAGGGTGTTGAAAAAAGAATTGATGTAATTGCCACTGCAATTTTTGCAGGACTTACAGCGGACAAGCTAAAAGACCTTGAGCTTTCCTATGCACCGCCATATTCTTCGGCAAAAGACCCTGTGAATATGGCAGGCTTTATCATTGAAAATATGAAAAACGGTATTGTAGGGCAGTTCTATTATGAGGATATTCCTTCACTTCAAAAAAGAGACGATGTCACGCTACTCGATACAAGAACCGTCTACGAATATATGCGCGGTCACGCAGAGGGCTTTATCAATATCCCTGTTGATGAACTGCGTGAAAGACTTACAGAACTCGATAAATCAAAACCTATATATGTGATGTGCCAGAGCGGTCTCAGAAGTTATCTTGCCACAAGAATACTAATGCAAAACGGTTTTGATGCCTACAATTTTGCAGGCGGATACAGACTTTATGGCACGATGTACTATGATGAGGTTGTATCAAAAAATGCATATGACTGCGGAATGGAGAAATAAAATGTTAAATAAATTACTAAAAAGCGTATTAGACCAGGATACAGCCCCTGTTGTTGTTTGCGATATAGACGATATTATTGTATATATGAATCCGTGTGCCATAAAGCGTTATCACAAAGACTTGACAGGCAGAAGTATTAAAGACTGCCATCCGCCAAAGGCAAATGAAATGATTGACAAGGTGGTTGCGTGGTTTAAAGAAAGCAAGGATAACAATATCATATACACCTATCGCAATGACGAGGAAAACAAGGATGTATATATGGTTGCTCTTCGTGATGACGACGGGACACTCATCGGCTATTACGAAAAGCACGAGTATAGAAATAAAGAAACTGTAGGGCTTTATCAGCCAAAAAAATAAATTGTTAAAGGAGACAAAACATTATGAAAATTGCAGTAACTTATGAAAACGGAGAAATCTTCGGACATTTTGGACACACAAAACAGTTTAAGGTATATGAGACCGAGAACGGTAAAATACTTTCATCAAAAGTAGTAGATACAAACGGTAGCGGACATGGAGCACTTGCAGGTATGCTCTCTGCACTCGACATCGATGTGCTTATTTGCGGTGGTATTGGCGGAGGTGCACAGATGGCTCTCGCTCAGGCAGGAATTAAGTTGTTCGGCGGTGTTCAGGGTGATGCAGACAAAGCGGTGGAGGCTTATCTTAACGATGCTCTCCAATACGATCCCGATGCAAAATGCGACCACCACGACCACGAACACGGTGAAGGTCACACCTGCGGTGAACACGGTTGCGGCGGAAACTGTCACGGACATAATTAAAGGTTTTATAAAAGAGGTACAAAATGAGAACAAGAACTGATGTGATCGATTTTTGCCTATCGCTTAATGACACATACGAAGATTATCCCTTCCATGATTTTAACTGGACTATTATGAGGCATCAGGGCAATCAAAAGATGTTTGCAGCTATATATGAGCATTTGGGATACATCTGGGTTAATGTGAAATGCGATCCAAATCTTACATATATGTGGCGGTCTACTTATGATGCAGTCGTTCCGGCGTACCATATGAATAAATGGCATTGGAATTCCATTATCCTTGACGGAAGCATACCGCCAGATGAAATCAAGAATATGATTGACGACAGTTTTGAGCTGACCAAACCCAAAAAGCGAGGCAAGAAATGATGATAGAAAAATTTGCAGAAATGATTAAAGAGTGCAGTAGCATCGTTTTCTTTGGTGGTGCAGGTGTATCTACCGAAAGCGGTGTGAAGGACTATCGCAGCCAAGACGGACTGTATAACACTGTAAAAGAATACGGCGTGCCTCCCGAAGAGATATTGAGTCACGATTTCTTTTTTCAGAACACAGAAACTTTTTATGATTTTTATAGAAAATATTTTATCATTGAAGTAGAACCAAACAATGCTCACAAAGCGTTGGCAAAGCTTGAAAACAAGGGTAAACTCAAAGCAGTAATAACGCAAAACATAGATGTCTGCATCAAAGAGCAGGCAGTAAAAATGTAATTGAACTCCACGGAACTGCAGAGAAATTTTATTGTGCCTCCTGCGGTGAAAAAGGAGATACAGAGAAGGTTTTGTCAGAAATTAAAGATAAAACTGTACCGGAGTGTGAATGTGGTGGCATTATGAAACCAAAGGTTGTCCTATATGGCGAAAACCTATATGACGGTGTTGCAGAATCGGCAATACGACATATCGAAAACGCTGATATGCTGATTGTTGGAGGAACTTCTCTTGCGGTGTATCCAGCCGCATCAT
>JAZUCE010000158.1:0-2114 GCA_045638905.1 Faecalimonas sp. | reverse complement strand
CAAAGACTCTTTTGTCAGTAATTGTCAGCCGCTTTTTTTCTCTTGTTTCTGGTTAGTTTGTACCTTCGTGTCGTAAAGGTCGGGAAGATGCTTCCCAGTAAGTGTATAATATTAAATTAAAAATGTATGCAAAAAGTATTTCTTGTTTTATTTGTGGTTGTTTTAGGTATTTTTATTGATAGTCAAACGGTGAAGACGTTAAAAGTTACTAACGATGTGTTATTGGAGAATGTGGAGGCGTTGGCAGATATAGAAAATTCGGGAAGTGATATACGTTACAAATGTTTGATGACAGGTGAAAATAAATGCCCGATAAATGGAGTAAAGGTTGTTTATGTTATAGAAGGTTTAAGTTTAGGTGAAGATGACGAAATTTACTAGTCTGATATTATTGTTAGGCATTTTATCTGTTTATGCTTTTACTGAAACTTCCTCCGAAGTGGAATATCCTAAAATTATTTTCCCGGAAAAGGAACAGTTGGAGGGGAAGATAGTACCATTGGATACCGCTTTGTTCCGTCATCCATATCGGTTTAGGGTGAATGAAAATCGTGTGGTGATAGAAGACTTGCATGGTATAGACCATTTTTTTCATCTTTTTACTTATCCCGATTTTTGTTATTTGTCTTCTTTTGGACAACGTGGAGAGGGACCGGAGGAGATGTTGACAGTAGATGATTGCCGATGGCAAGGAAATTCCTTTTGGGGATTGGACAATATTAAGTCGGAATTGGTTCGTTGGGATTTCAATGAAAGTAGAACTCAAATGATTCGTAAGCAAAAGGTGAAATTGGATAAAGCAACATTCCGGGCTTTCGATTTTGTCTTTTATCAGGATAATTCTGTTCTGATACCGAACTTCTCAGGCGATACTCGTTTTTGTGAAGTTGATAGAAATGGAAAACTATTAAAGAAATGGGGAGTGATACCTGCTGTGAATCAGAATGCGTTGGAAGAAGCACCTTATGCGTTTGGGCAAGGTTGGTCTAGTTTTATAGATTATTCTCCAAGGTCGGGAACATTGGTGGCAGTGACTCAACTAGGAGAGGTGTTGGAAATTTGGAATACGAAAAAGAATACCCATCAAGTAATGAAAGGTGAATTAGGTGACCCGCAGTTCAATATATCTCAAAGTTATGCAATCCCTTCAGGTATAAAGGGCTATAACGATGTGCAAGTGACGGAGCATGCTATTTATACCATTTTTGTAGGTCATTCTTTCAAAGAAATGATGGGTAAAAGCCAGAAAGGAATAAATGTACCTCAAGGAGGACAGACTATCCGTGTTTTTAATTTGGATGGCCGACCTATAAAAGAATATAAACTTGATCATTCAGTCAGTGGTATTTATGTGGACGAAAAACTAGGCAAGATGTGGGCTTTAGACGTGAATAGTGATGAACCGTTGGTGGAATATACATTAAAATGATAGTTGAGAGATGATAAATGATAGAGGCTTGAGAAGTATAGTTACTTTGACAATGTGTGTATGGATGCTGGCTTCCTGTCAGGAATCGAGGGAGGAAGCCATGCTCCGATTGGTGAACGAATGGAACGGAAAGGAAATCAAGTTCCCTGCCCGTTCGGTTTTTACCATTCAAGGAAAGGATACTGTGGATTGGGAATTTGGTAATGCCGATTATAAGGTGGTAACGTATATCGATTCCGTAGGGTGTACCAGTTGTAAACTCCAATTGTCCCGTTGGAAGAAATTGGTGGAGGAAGTGGATTCATTGACGAACGGACGTGTCCCTTTCTTATTCTACTTTCACCCCAAGGATATGAAGGAACTGCGTTACTTGACCCGTCGGGACGATTTCACTTATCCCGTGTGCTTTGATGAACGGGACGAATTGAACCGTTTGAATCAGTTCCCTATGGACATGACTTTCCAAACTTTCTTGTTGGATAAGGACAATAAGGTGGTAGCCATGGGAAATCCGGTTCAAAATCCAAAGGTGAAGGAACTCTATTTAGGTTTGATTACGGGAAACCGTTCATCCAAGTCTTCGGGACAGACTACGCAAGTATCCGTTAACCAAACGGAATTGGACTTTGGAAATTTTCCGAAAGAAGAAAAGCAGGAACGAAGTTTTGTTCTGACCAATACGGGT
>JAZUCE010000157.1:0-3810 GCA_045638905.1 Faecalimonas sp. | reverse complement strand
ATACAATCCAAAGTCAGTGAATAACCACCTGTCCTCTTTGCGCAGTTTCAATGAGTTCCTGATTGCTTCTGGGCGCCAGACTGAACTCGCCATCGTTAAGAATGACTTTATGAAGGTGCAGGTTGCATATGCTAATCCCTGTACCGTTGAGCAAAAGGATGTGGAAGCGTTCAGGCAGCGTCTTCTTGAAGGTGGAAACAAAAGAGATTTTGCTATTGTTACCTTATATACCTATACTGGCATCAGGCGTTCCGAATGCGTCAATCTACGCCTTGATCAGGTAGACCTGATTGCAAAGGAAATCTACGTAGTTGGTAAAGGTGATAAACATCGCACAGTTTATTTGAATGACAAGACTGTCCACGTGATTCGCGAGTACCTGAAAGCAAGGAACTCAGATAGCCCATATCTGTTTGTTAGCCGTCAGTCTGAGAAAATGGCAGCCTCTCGCATCAATCAAATCTTCAACCAGTATTCTGATGTTATCACGCCTAAGATGCTGCGTCATTATTTTTGTAGCCATGCTCTCGATACTGGCGATTATAAGATCCACGAAGTTGCAAACCAAGCTGGTCACAGTAATGTCCAGACTACGCTTATCTACAGCAACCCATCGGCTCGACAGATGAAGGAGAAAGCGAACAAACTATGAGAAAGATTATTTGTATCATACTGACTTTGTTTTTAGCGCTTTCTGCCACCTTCGCCGGATATCAGATTTTCCGGGAGTATTCAGAGAGACAGGAAAGTGCCGATACCTATACTGACCTGGAGAATCTCATCTCATTTCCCGAGGTCCTACCAGAAGAGGAACCGGATGAGACAAATCTATCTGAGTCTGGAAAAACGGAACCTGCACCTGTCGGGCCTACGATCGACTTTGCGGGGCTTAAGGAAATCAACAAGGATTGTGTGGCTTGGATTTATATTGAGGATACCGCTATCAACTATCCCGTTGTACAGGGCACGGATAATAGTTATTATCTGAAGCACCTCATTGACGGTAAATGGAATAGCGCTGGATGCATCTTTCTTGATTTCAGAGTGGATAGTGATATATCAGACCTACATAGCATTATTTACGGTCATCATATGAAAGACGGAACTATGTTCTCGGGTCTGACCAAGTACAAGAAACAGGCGTACTACGAGGAGCACCCGGAGGGATTGCTTATCACACCGGATTACACCTACCGGATAAAATTCTTCGCCGGTTATGTGGCCAGTGTTGATGATCCTTCTTGGAAAATAGGATTTGAGTCTGACGCGGCTTATGAAACGTGGATTAAGGAAGCTAAGAACCGGTCGTGGTTTACAAGTCCCCATTCTCCCGCAGTCACAGACAGAGTTCTTACATTGTCTACCTGTAGTTATGAATTCGACAATGCACGTTATGTGATACACGGTATTCTTGAATGAAAGTTTCAACATTACAATTGGTTAGTGGACTAACTGATTAAAGAAAGAGAAAATTTAAAAATTAGTAAATACTATGTCACCAGATTCAATGTTTTAGCTGTTGTATAAATAGATGAATATAAAGGATGTGGTGCCTATGGTTTGTTTAAGCTTATAAATCAAGCATTTAGATCTACAGAAAGGAAAGATATTATGAAAAGAATCATATCATTATTGGCCGTCATTTCTATTTTGTTTGGTATTTTTACTTGCTCTGCTTCTGCAGCAACAGTTATTATGACTGATGCAGAATACGAGGCAGCAGTTGCCGAAATAATGAGTGGCTATAAAAATGATCCGGAAGCAGCAGTACAGGCATTGGCTCAGTTGGATACGACGCTCATCGAAGAACCACAAATCACCGAATATTACTCGGGGAATAATGCAAGAAGTACAAGTCCTTCAAATTATACACATACTGTATACAGTTTTAAGCGCGGCGGTTCAAATGTTTATTACTTGCAGTGGTCTCTTTCGGCGAACAAGTCTGAAATCGCTCCAGGCCCCCTTGATTATTGTAGCTTAGAGTGGGACAATTCCTATGCTTCATATTATTTGTCATCGGGTGACGATGTGATGACCACCGTTCAGGAGCGTAAGACAGGTATTGTTTTGTTTAACATTGAGGATAAGAAATTAGACAAAGGTGAATATACCTATGGCACCGTACAAGTTAAACCTAAAAAAAGCGGGTGGATGGAATACGGCTCAAAATATGTCCATACTTACACATCACTTCTTGTATCAGGCTCGGCAACATATAGTTTTTCTCCAAGCGCAACACTGAATTCACTTGGCGTAGCAACTCTTGGAGTTACTGGAAATTACGGATTTACTGTTAATGTGAGTTCTCAGACAAATCAATGGCAGATATGGACTGATAATGCGGTAAATCTACCGTAAAGTTGAAAGGATTTACATTCTATGAATACGGAACAAAAACCGACTAAGGAAAACAAAAATGCACACCTTTGTTCTCAAATGTTAATTGGCATCTTCAATATTGTTGTTTTTATATGTGGAACAGTTTTGCTTGTAATCAATTTTTTCTTTTCGGGTGATAATTTCAGCACGTACATTACATATCTTGCGCTTATTATGTTGATTATGCCATCTCTATACTATTTGGTTTCGTTAGTTAAGCACATGAAGCATAAATGAAATTATGCTTCATAACTCAATACCTGTATGATTAAAAAAGAACCACGGTCAACGCATTTCTGCAAAGTGTTGATCGTGGTTTAACACTATTATATTATTGTAGATTTATTCTCATATTACTAGCTTTGTATCCGATAATTCCAAAACAAAATACAATTACCGATTAGCGGGGGTTGCATTTCTTCTTGTGTCGATCTTCTATAATGAGGTAAGCCCTGATGATGGAACTACGAACTCTTTCATAGAGATTATCTACTTCCGGGTGCGGTATGTTTTTAATGCCAGCTTTCTCCCGAAACAATCTATTCATTTTAATTTTAAATTGGTCGCTAAAGTCATCCATTTTATCTCCTCCATATATAATAACGTGTACTATGCTCGTTTTGTGACAAAAAAGTTTGCGAAAAAATTAGCGAATAGCACTGTTCCAAATCTATTGGCTAATTCAAAACGTCCCCTCCATTCAAGTATAATTTGTAGCATAGATGTAATGCTATTTGCTTGGGAGGTGAGATTTTGGATAAGATCGAATTGGGGAAGAAAATTAGAGAAGCACGCAATAAAGCGGGCTATACACAAGAAACCCTGGCTGAAAAAGCTGATATTGGAGTGATGTATCTCGGAGAGATAGAGCGTGGTGTAAAGATGCCTAGCATGAAGAGCTTTATAAAAATTATTGAAGCTCTTGATATTTCTGCTGATTATATCTTGAGAGACGAACTGCGTTCCGGAAAAACTTATGTGTATGATGAGATAACACAAAAGCTTGAAGGTCTTACCCCAAAACAGCGCAGAGGTGCTATCGAAATACTGGATGCATATTTAAAAACTTTATAATGAGTTGTCCTTGGAGATGCGGCGGCATCTCCTTTTCTTTTTATTAGTGGTTGCTCAGCTTTTAAGTTGGAGTAACCACTTTTTTGATATTTTTTTATTCGACAACACGCTTCGACAGTTTTCGCATAAAAACCGTGTTAATATTGGCATATAGCGTAGTAACAATGCTATTGGCTAATGTTGAAAGGGGTGATATAATGATGATTGTTGGAGTAACCCGTCGAGTAGACGAACTTGGGCGCGTGACCATTCCTGCGGAGATACGCAAAACCTATCAGCTCAACAAGAATGATATGGTTGAAATCATAGGTACATCAGAAGGCATCTTGCTTCGTATCCCTGGAATTGAAATCA
>JAZUCE010000156.1:0-18734 GCA_045638905.1 Faecalimonas sp. | reverse complement strand
AAAGTTATCGAAGCTCATGTAGGTATAATCACCTGCTGCTTGAACTTCACTTGCTCCTTTTGTTCCAAACAACATATCTATTCCGATTCCGTTAAGTAATAATGCCAATGCACAGAATGCTGCAAGAAACTTTTTCATGTTCTTTTTCATTTCTTTTTTTGCTCCTTTCATCTTTCAAACTTACGATAAGGTTCTTCATACTACCATTTTAACATTGTCAATTAGCACATTCTTGCTATATCTCACAAAAAAATAGTAATATCTTCCGAATTTTGTTAAGATTTACCTGTTACCGCTTTTTTGGTACCGTACCGTCGGTAGCTGAGACGCCGCCTTTTACGCCTTCTTCTCCGTATTTTTCTATCCATGCATATAGATCATCTAAATTTGCATGTGTTAATTTAGCTACGGCTTCCGGATCTTCTTTTCGAATAAGAACCCTTTCCACACACTGTTTCTGGAAGGTGATTGACTCTTCAAAACGAATACAACCTCTGTCTTCATGAATCAAATAAGCGGCACCTACACCCTCATATATCTGACTTGGAATATCACAGTAAATATCTTCATCCTGCTTGCAAAGCTTCATATTATTAAAGAGTTCTTCAAATTCTGCATCATACTTAGGAGCATATAAATCCTCACAATAGATATACAAATGCATCATCTGAGGAATAAGTAGCGCCTGCGTGATACGTTCGATATGGTCTTCCTTATCCTCTTTCGATAAATTGGAATCCTCCACACTCTTTATGGCAGTTTTCAGTATCTCTATATTCTTCAATAAGAATTCTTCCGGAAAGGTTTCCTTATTACACCATGTAGTAACATCTCCAACTTTAGTACGACAGAAATTTCCAACTTCAAAATCTCCTTTAGCCGCAAATTCCGCATAACGATTTTCAAAGTTATAGAAGAATTCCTGCACGTATGGTGCAAATGGGCCGTGATAATAATCGATAAACTCTTCTGCTAGTTCATAGGTATCCAATTCCAGATTCCAGAATAATTTGGATACAACATAAGACCTTTGTAAAGATGTCCAGCTGTTTAACATGGTATAGTCAGACTGGCTTAGCACATAATTGCCGACCTTTTTATAATAACGGTAATTATCCTTCATGGTCGCCAAATGCGGATAATAGATAGAATATAAATCATAATAAGAGTTATATTCCCAAATCATCATATTCTTACCAAATCTAGACCATTCTTCCAGATTTTTCATAGATTCCACCGTCTGCCTTTTGTCATCGATCGCATAGGCGCTATTGATAAAAGAACAGAACATGGCAATGACATTATCCCGGAATTTTAATTCATGGAACACATTGCCATTTTCATCCTTATTCTTTGGCGCAATTCGTGTATGCGAATAAATATAGAATTGTAGATAGATGTCTCTCTCTAATCCTATTTCTTTCTGCCATGCTTCGATTTCCCTTGACATTTCATTCATAAACAGGACATAGATTGCTCCGAAGCTGCCGTATTTTTCTATCATCTTTTGACATCTTTCACACTGACACATCCTTGCGCCGTCATTTAAACAGATACAGAAAAACTTAGCCTTCGGTTCAGTTAATATATATTCCTTTAGGGATTCTAACGCAATCTTAAATACACTTAATTCCTTACTGTCATCCTTCTTTCCCTCGTCCGTCAATCCATTCATATAACATACATCATCTTCCAAAGGAATCGGATTCGTGTAGGAAGCAAAGAATTCCGGATGGTCTTTTTTGTACTTCTCGGGTGATACATAACTAAAAATATTATGGACAGAAGGCATGGATTTCACCCACTCCTGCTCGTATCCATATTCCGGCCTGTCTTTTAAAAAGTCATTAAACATTCTACGATGCACCGCATACTCCGGATCGTAATTATCAAAGAATACACCTCCGTCGTAGTAAAGTCTGTGTCTGAATTCCGGTACCGCTTTTACATCCAGACTATCCATCTCTACCATATCCTTTTTCGGAATATAATTTACCTTTGGTGCGAGGAACTTTACTCCTAAAATCGTTTCGATAAATTCGTTAACGCCATACACCGTACCGCGCAGGTTTGCTCCGCAAATAACGACGTCTTCCTCTATAGACTTAATTATGAAACCATCGTAATTAAACTCTTTTTCGGACATGTTGATATTCTTAGACACAAAGAATTCGGTTCTGCCCACGGATATAACCGGCTTTTTATATGTTGTTGTAATTTCGAGTCCTACTCCTGTTACAAGATGAATGTACTTCTGTAACTGTTCAGCCGCATACTTTTCTGCAACATCTGCTGTAACCGGAACCAAAATTTTATAAGCACTCTGATTCTTGTTAATTAGTAACATATCTTTTTCCTCTAATAAATATTAATATCTTCTATCCTCTGTCATATAGTATTCCTGTACACCGGATATACCTATTTTCAAAGTTTTTATGTCAAACATTTCCAATCATATAAAGTTTTCACATAGTTATCACTCTCTTACTTGAATATCCAAGACTTCGCTCAGTTTTTTTGCCATAATGGAATATGCCTTGGCATTCGGATGGATTCCATCCGGTGACAGGTCATCCGAAAGACTGCAACCATCTTCTGTCAATAAACTATGATAATCCACATAAGTTTTTCCAAGAGACTGCAGAAATTCATTCATCTGCTTTGTCATCTCCCAACGGAGTTCCCTGTTATAAGGTGGGGCAATCTTGGAAGGAAGGATAGAACACAGGATAACTTCTATTCCTGCCTCATCACATTTTTTTATCATCTGGAGCACATTGTCTTTATACTCTTTTAAAACCTTCTGAACACTCTCGCCTGGTATTCTCCACCACAAATCCTCATCGGTCCTTGCTACATCATTGGTGCCAATCATCATAATAACCTTCTTAGGATGAAGCTGAATACAATCTGCATCAAAACGTTTTGATAAATACACAGAGTTATCACCGCCAATCGCACGGTTTTCCATATATTTATCTGTTTTAAAATAGGCATTCAGATTCCATAACTGCGTAATACTATCACCAATGAACAGATAATCTATCTGTCTATTCATATATAAAATCTGCTCGTTTGAAAAATCAAAATCCATTCTTCTACTATCAGCCGACACGGTGGCTCCAAAGAATCCAGGCGTTACTAATTCCACAATCGAATCCATAACTATATACCTCCTCTATTTATCCTTTGCTACAGGATATTCATTTCCTAACAAATACAGTGGTTTTTCGTCTTCCTCAATCTCAGGGAAACGCCCTGTCTTTTCGTAAAATCTGTTATCAACCCTGTCATCATTTACTTTTGAAACTTCTCCAAGTAGTGTTTTACCACCTTCTGCCCAGAATTTATGATACATTCCGCTTTGCAGTGAGATACTTTCTCCCGGTCTGATACGAACCGTTTCCCCGGCTTTTACCGTATAATGATGTCCATCTACATAGATATCCACGTCTGTATCTGCGAACTGCTCATCCTCGGTAGAATTGTATACCTGAACAATCAAATCTCCACCACCGCGGTTGATAATGTCTTCCATTTTGCTCCAATGGAAATGATAAGGTGTTACCTGACCTTCTTCCACAATCAGAAGTTTTTCTGCGTATGGCTTCACATATTTTTCATCATGAAAATTACCGTTGCGAATTGTAAACATTAACAAACCGATTTTTTCGTAATCTCCATAACCAAAGTCTGTGATATCCCAGCCTAACATATTGTCTCTGATTTCATCATAATCGCTTCCTTTTATTTCCCATTCCTCTGGACTCCAATAGGCAAATGGCGGAAGCTTAAAGTTCATTTCTTCAATAAACTGCACTGCATCCTTCATAATTTTATTTAATTCTGAACGTTTCATCCTCGTTACTCACTCCTTGTCACCATGTCTTATATTTTTTAAATATCATTTAAGTCGACTATAAACAAAATAGCCCCACGAGTATTGTTTTCATACCCAACTGTTGCAATAATATACAGTTTTTTGTTAAACTCGTACGCTGCCGGATAATGGCATGTAGCCCCTATTTCAGTCTGATTGTCAAACAAGACAAGTTCCTTTTGAATTTCTTTTGTTTGATCAGCGGTAAAATACACAACCATTTTTGAACGATTAAGTTTATCCGTATTACAAATCATGTAATGCCGTCCATCCTTCAAATCACCACAGTAGATTTTTGAAGAAATATAGGGAATATCGTGGGAATGCACCGCACTCCAGGTTTCTCCAAAATCTTTTGAGATATAAACAAGCGGAACACGGCTTAGATCGTTTCGACAAAACATATACAAAATATCTTGAGCGCAGAATACGGAAATTTCTGGATGAACAAGCTTCTTTTCTCTTGCCAAATTTCCGTCTTTTGCTATTTTCACCATCCGCCATTCGCCATCAATCTTTCCGCTGTCAGAAATCAAGACCGCAGGAGTATTCGGAAAACCATCCAATTCTCCTACTCGTCCAGGTAGCATTAGTTTGCCATTCGGCAAAGCCACCACGTTTGTATTTAGCTTAAATGGTATAGGCTTAGACCAACACAATTCAAATTTTCCGTTTTGGGTATTTAATATATATAAATCAAGCGAATGAATCCAGTCAGGAGCAACCATTTGATTTACAAACATATACAATTTGTCATCACATATCCCGTAAACCGGAGGGCAATAAATAATACGTTCGGTTTTATCATCGGCCAGTATTTCAAGGGTGCTCCATGTTTTTCCGCCATCATACGAGCGTTTACCACATATGGGCGTATATCCCTCAAGCTCATATTTCGGACAGTTATACCAAGACGCATACAAGACCCCCTTATATTCAATGATTGCAGCTTCGTGAAGATATCCAAATTTTTCATCAGGTTCATGCAACGATACGACTGATACATTTTGATTAGAAACTTTTTCGATTTCGGGATTCATAAAGGAAATTGCAGGCATATCGGCAGCAAGCAGCAAATCCTCATCCTCATAAAATTCATGGATATAAAAGTTTTTATCTTTTTTTTCGGAAATCATATTTTCCACCTCCTAAAAATTATTCATTTTTCTCTTTTCCGTATAGTATCTTATATCCGGAACCGTCTTCCCATTTCTGAGATGGTGCCGTGTAAATACCAATTCCTTTATCTTCTGAATTTTTGTTAAGTTTTAGCAGTATGCGAGATTTTATTGGAAATTTGTCTTTTTACTTACTAAAGCACTATTGCTCACATACTTTACCCCATCAACATAGCCTTTCATTTCAACAAAATAGCACAGCGCATCTTGAGGGATAGTACCTTCGATACATTTCTTATAAATCTTTGCCGGAACACTTTCCCACTTCTTGGTCATATTATTGTTTTCATCATATTCCATTGGTTCTGTGAGATAAAAAATTTCCGCTGACACGTCTTTAAAATCTTCCGGTATCGTAATTTCAAAATCTATACTTTCAAATCCTTCTGGTTCCGTAACCGCTTGAATGAGTGGTATTTTCCCTTCTACAACTCTTTTTGCAAAACCATATATATCTTCACACACCCATCCACAATAGTGAGAATGTCCCATGTCGAAGCTGATAGAAAGGCATGAATTACTCTTTTTTGTTGCAAGATAGGAAAGACTGTTTGCTCCTATGGAAAAGTCAGTATCATAACTCCAACATTTCCACAATACAGGGAAATCCACATGTTGTAATCTATCTGCTGCACTCCAAAGTTTTTTCACCTGCGTTTCGCAGAAAACTCTCGGTGTCGCCGGTGCCGGTTGATAATCCAGATGAGCACTTCCATAAATTGGACATGCAAATGCGTATCGGTTATCATAGCCAATTGCTATGGATAGAATGACCGCCCCCCAGGAAATACCTACAATTCCGATTTTATCTGCATCAACCTTTTCCTCGTTCAAAAGAATATTATGGGCCATTATCGTATCTGCAACAGCGTGATACATCCACTGGTCTTCCAATGGCAAATCCCAGTCTTTCATTAGGCTATTGTCTGGTCCTAATGTATATCCATCTTCTTCCAAAGTTCCGTATAATTCATGTACATATTTGACAGTTTCATCCGGTGGAACCTCTGTTCCTTCAATTCCCTTATATTCTTCAGCAGGAATATATCCTGTGGTATCCATTGCGATGGCCGCAAAGCCTCTTTCATTCCATTGACGAATCCATTCTGGATAGGCATGTCCGCCACCACCATGCACTAGCACAACTGCCGGAACTTTTTCTCCTTCTGCAGCTTTTGGATAACCAATATAAGCAAACACTTTTGTCTTCTTCCCTCGATATTGCGCACCTTCATACCAAAGTGCTTTGATACCATACCAATCAGTCGAAGGCTTTGAATCAAATTCCGGAATATAATGAACATCCGGTTTGAGATTATTAAAATGCTCTAACTGCATGTTTCTCTCTTCCCCCACTCTTCATGCAATGCACCAACTACAAGGTCCTGCATGATATTATTGTCATAAAATTAAACTCCTAATAATTTTGCCGCGTTATCATAAGCAATCTTTCTGAATACGGTTTGACTAATCTTTCCTGTTTCTTTCCATGAAATTAACAGTTTATCTAATTCAACTGGCATTCCTGGAGCACAGAAATCCGTGCCAAAATACAATCTATCCTGGAATTCCGTCAAAAATCTCGGACCATACTTGTCATCTCTAGCAATTGCATTGTACGCAGTGCAATCTGACAAATCACCATACAAATTCGGATATTTGCGCAACAACTTAGGAACTGTACCTTCTACATCAACCGGTCCCGTTGGCAATTTCACATGTTGCACTCCCTTCGGGTCCATATATACTGCTCTTTCTCCTACGGTTTCCAGTTTCGCAATTTCATTCCAAAATACTGGCCCATGTCCGAAAATCTTAAGTTTTGGATAGCGCTGCAATGTGTATTCTAATTGCGGCAAGCCTGGTTCATCATACAAACCGAAAGCAGAGTATGGTCTTGCACTTCCGTCATAAACAATAGGCATATCCTCTTTCTCTGCACATTCAAAGAGGTTTTGTACCAATGGGTCCATGAGTGGAAGTGCCGGCATAACTTCTCCAATGCCTTTGCACCCTAATGCCTTATAATGTCTCATAATTTCATCCAGCGGCGCATAAGGAGAATTCGTAAGTGCACGAGGATCAATATTGCAATATGGTATAAAACGATCCGGATATTTCCGGCTTATCTCAATAATATCATCCACTGCTTGTGGCAAATATATTTCCGGACTTACAATAGGAAGCAGCACACCCATTTCTATATGCAACTTATCATATTCCTTTATCAGTTGCTTCGGTGTGCAAAACAAAAACCCCGGTGGTGCCACTCTGTATGCATGTGCATGGATATCAATAAATGTATTCATATTCTACTTCTCTCCTATTCCTCAGTTACTTAGTTAGCCACCCTGGCTATCACAAAACTTACACCCTTTAGAATCATCTTATTTTCCTGTATCTCTGCATTTTGAGAATGTAAAACCTCTTTGATCTCCGGTGCTTCATAAGTATATTCTCTTTCAGAAGGATTGATAGCTATTATATAGGTTTCTTTGCCATCTGTTCGTTCATATACGAATGGATATGCCGCCAACAAGACCTTAAATTCTCCGGTTGCCCAAAAGGCAGGATGTTGTTTATGTGTCTGAACCAAAGCCTTAACTAAGGACAATACCGAGCTTGCATCCCTTTCCTGTTCTGACACAGTCGGAGCTCCTTCTCTTGTATCAGTTGGAAGATATGGCGTATCGCTCGTGGAAAAGCCATGATTCTTTTCATCATTCCACTGCATTGGTGTTCTTGCACCGGTTCGGATATATCCACCTTCTTTTGATGGAAGGCCTTCGATGAAATCCATACCGATTTCATCACCGTAATATACAAATGGTACACCCGGCATTGTAAATAAGAATGCCATGGCCACCTTCACTTCTTCCATGTCTCTGCCAGAAGCCAGTCTCTGCATATCATGATTGCCGGTAACCATACCGATAAAACCTTTACCTGCGATATTTTTCAATTCTTCCAGATAACTATCCAGGTAATTGTTAATATTACCTTTTCCTTCTCTATGGAAGTAACTATGTCCAATAGGTTCATGGAATGTATTGCGTCCCGGTTCATATCTAAAAAGGGAAATGTAGGATTCTTCACTGTGAATCAAAAAGTCACAGTGAAATCCACACCCAATTGCTTTGCTTGGTTCTCCCCATTCTGCAATCAAGATACTTTGCGGATTGATTTCCTCCATAAATGTTCGAAGTTCATGCCAGAATTTAACAGTATGGCTGCCATCCCAGTCGTTTTTGATAAGGGAATTAGCCATATCAACACGAAATGCATCTGTTCCCATTTCCATCCAGAATTTAATAATATTCTTTAGTTCTTCCTTTGTTGCAATGCAATCCGGGTCAGTAACCGGTAGTTGCCATGGTTTCTTTGGATCCGGATTGGCATATCCGTAATTGAGTGATGGCTGACACCAGAAGAAGTTCTCAATGTATCTTCCATCTCTTTCCCCATATCCTCCGATTCCTTCTGTATGATCAAAGGTGGAATCTGTCCAGATGTAACGATTTGTGTACTCATTCTTTTCCGCTTTGGCAGACTCTTTGAACCAAGGGTGCTCTACGGATGTATGGCCTGCAACCAAATCAAAAATAACTTTCATTCCACGTTCATGTGCTTTTTGACAAAGTTCTCGATAATCTTCATTCGTACCGTAACGTTCCGCCACTTGATAAAAATCAGTCACGTCATATCCTGCATCCCAAAATGTACTTTTATTGATAGGATGCAACCAGATAGCTGTAAAGCCACACTCTTCAATATAATCCAACTTTTCAATGATTCCTTGTAAATCTCCTATACCATCTCCGTTTGTGTCATAAAAAGATTGCGGATAAATTTCATATACTACAGCATTTTCTAACCAAGTTTTCATTACTGCTCATCCCTTCACACTTCAAATCATTTATTCAAACACAATAAGTGCACCTTCACCAGCTGCAAAATCCAATGTTAATTTACCAGTATGCATTGTAGATTCTTTCGCATTCTGAATCACACGGATATTATAAGAATCGTGGAAATTCAAAGTCACTTTCTGTGCATATTCCATTTCATAGTTCGTAACATACAGTGCTGTCTTCCCTTGGAAATTGAAACAACCTACAATTGCATTTCCTTGAATATCCTTAAGCTCTCTCCAAGATTTTCCTTCCATAAGAGAACGAAGACCATTCAAATCAGCTTCTGCCTGTTCGCCACTTGCAATAACACCTTTTCTCTTTGAATTCATCAAAACATGGTCTACTGCTGCAATCTGTGCATTGGCCTTTTGAGCATAATGATACCACTGCGTCTTATTTCCCCAGATACCTAACAGGCCAATACGTTGTGCATCAAATGGCGTCGATTCCGCATACGAGAACCAATATGGTTGTATTAATGGAAAATACATAAATCCTTTTGAACCCATGGCTAAACCCGTATTAATATTCCATGTGAACTGACCTTCTGTTGGAAAATACGCTTCTGAGTCAAACCGTTCTCCTCCATCTGCCCATTGACCTCCTGCATAAATATACTGCCAAGCAGGAATTTTATATTGCTCTGCATAATATTGAATCGTATCTAACCCAGTGAAATATCCCGTAATTGTGTTATTGTCCCACTCATCTACATTTACTGATTGTGCTAGCCCATGTGTGTATGATACATAATTCGTACATAACTTGGTCATACCTTCTTGAATGTACTTTTCCCATGTTTCTTTTTGGTTCGGGTTTCCATGATACCCAATGAGATTCGTATAACTAGGAATGCCTAATTTTTTAAGGTTCGCACAGGTTTCTTCGTAATCAGATATAAATCCTTGAGCATTCTCCAATTCCGGATGATAATATTCACACCCAGGTTCATCAACCAGATACATACCTATGAATGCCGGTTCACTGTCATATGCACTTACTCGCTTTGCCAAATCCTCCATGCTTGTAATATTGGCTCCCTTTGCTTCAGATATCAAAGTATCTCGTACCATAATACCGACACCGTATTTTTCGCCTAGTTCTAATAACTCCATTGTCTTAGCCGGTGCTACCTCATAGTCTGTCTCCGTAAAATTAATCATATTAATCCCACAATCAATCATTTTTTTAAACATTTCTTCTGATTGATAGTCCGGCATATTCACGCCATTATAACTATAAAATGGGGAATACGGACCATAGTATCCACCAATCGGCATAACGTCATCTCCACCCATGATATCAAAACTACACGAGTACACTTCTTCTACTTCCATCGGCTCAATCAAAACCTTTGCGCTCTCTTCTGTCTGTTTACCACATCCAAACAACGGCAACAGCATAGATACCACGCATAGAGTACATACTCCTCTTTTTAGATAGTTAAACTTCATCTATTTTCTCTCCTTTTTCTTTCTAGAATTCATCAAGGTAGCGCAAACTCCACATCCTACCAAAATCACCATAGCTCCACCTGCAATACCGATTATAATCATGTCCCAATTCACTTTTTCCTCCACCGTTTCCACTGTATTCGTTGCAGTAGCAGGTGCTTTGTATTCACCTGCGGTAAGTGTCATTGGTGCTTTCGCCTTGGCATGAATCGTTTGTTTCATAGTATCAACAGGAACATCATCTATTACAAAGAAATCTTCCACTGTATCGTTAATCGTTACAATGACTTTTAATGCGGAAATCTTTGCTTTTGGTTTTTCAAATTGAAACTTTAGGTTCAGTTTGAAATCGGACCCGGTCAGCGATACATTTCGGATACCTGCAACACGTAAATCTCCATCTGTAATTGTCCAATATTTATCACAGTCGACTGGATGACGGTGACCCGCATCCGCATCAATGTGTGCAAAGCGAAGAACTCCGTCTTCTTGCGGAATGAGCCAAAGGCCCATTCCATCTCCACCAATTAATACTATATTTTGTTCGAGACCAATTGAAAATTTGAAAATTCCTTCCAATTCCACACCGTGCAGGGAATCATCACTTAGGACTTTTACAATTTCATCATCCGATATTGTTGTCGCCCCTTCAAACCCAAAATCCTCTAAGGTAATTTTTTTGTATTCAGTTATCTCATCAAAATAGTACGTTTTACCGGTCTCTTTGCTATATAATCCGCCGGTTTCATCAGTTTCTAAAGCTATGACGTTTAGAACAGAATAACTCCCAATGATAACGCAAAGACACAAAATAGATATTATCTTAGTCCAAAGATTTCTTTTCTTCATTCTTGTCACCTCCCAACTTGCGTTTTCTCACAAGTCGAATTATAACGGCTGCAACAATTACTACTTCTCCTGCAATGACAGCATATACCAAAAGAATAGGCCACTTAAATCCAGTTTCCGGTTCTGTTGCATCTACGTACACTCTCTCTGCCTCTTGATACTCCCAGTCTTCAGTACCTTCCGGTACATAGTAAGCTTTTTCCAATTCAATTAAGTTCGGATTATTATCCAAATTTGTAATCTTTAAATTATCAAGCGCAAAGGTAGTATCGGATGACCAAAATTGAATCTTACCAAGCGGAGTGTAGTCCATTTCCAAGGAGAACATTTCCTCGTACTCGTCACTATCTAATAATTTCAATGCTAAAGTTACTTTTTTATCCAGAACAGTCAACTTGACAGAAAATCCTTCATTATTCGCAATATCACAATATTTGGAAGAGTCAATTGTCAAACTTTCTCTACCTTTCCATGTGTAAAGAAGATTCGGCGAGAAAATAAAGGACTCTGCTGCTGTTTCGTGACCGAACCATTGTTCTCCGGACGGTTCACCCCCAAACGAAAGTATGACTGCACCAGTGCAGCGTTGCGTAACTAGACCGTCTTCATTCACTACGTCTTCCCACTGAAAATATGGCATATCAAACGTCATCTCAAAGTTGGAGTAATCATGTACCGTTCCAAAATCTCCAACATTGGAGTGACGAAACATCATCACATAATTTCCGTTATATTTCTCTATTGACAAACCTGCCGGATATGCGATTACGTGTGTCATTTTAGAAGTGAACAGATTAGTGTCCAATTTCCCACTTTCAAAATCCTCATAAATATTGGTGTTTTCCGGTCTGTCATAAATTTGAGTTTCTACTCTTATATCGTCTAATATCACTTCGCAGGAACCGGTCTGCATAAATCCCACACGGCCTTCAACTTTATTCGGAGATACGAATGTCTGGACAACCTTTCCGTTAATAGCAACCTTTACACTCATATCCTTATTGATATCTATTGCAACCCGTGTATCTTTTCCTAAAGATGCAGTGCATCGCTTTGCCTCTGCCACAACAGTAGCCTGTCCTTCTTCATCATAAGCCTGCGCACCTACATGAATGCCTCCCCTGTTTTCAAAGAAGATCTCAACGCTTTCTTCTTCTCCATAGTAAGACTCAGCATAATCCAAGCCCAAAGCAATTACGAATCTTTTTCCCTCTGGTAATTGTTTCAGATTCATAGATAAATCTAGATTCAGGAACTCATCGAAATACTCGTCTGCCGTAAATCGTTGTGCAGTAATTAATCTTGTATCCTGTGTACTTTCCGCCGGAAAATAAATTTTCCCTTCCTTCACGATGAGATCTGCATCTGGATTGTTCCATGATGCGTCCAGCGAATCTACAAGAGATTCGCTTTCTACACTCACACGTGAATAACCCGCAAACACATCTAAACTGTTCAGTTGTAATCCCGCGAGTATAATACTTAATGCAACTATACCAATTTTTATATTTTTTCTTTTCATAATTGGTCTCCTACTTAATATTCTTCATCCATACATCATCATACGACTTGTTTACTTCCGCAATGAGTCTTTTCCATGCTTCCTCTGTATTAATTCTGTCACTCTTATTACTGCTTGACATATAAGGCACATAAGAAATCGGAATTCCCGCTGCTCCACCACTGATAAACAAAGGATCTGCTTTTGCTATGGTTTCTGTGGAAACAAACACTTCACTTTCTTCATACATATCTAACAAACTTAATTCAAAGGCAGTCCATCCTTCCGTATTATATTCTCCATCATCCAAATCGAGTGGCAGGAGCATGTGAAGAGAATCTGCATAAATTTTTAATCCTTCATCAGAATACATATACTTTAAGAACTCCTTAGCGCCTTCTTTGGAATCACTATATGATGGAATATAGGCTGTATCGCTGGTATCTACACTCATTGCTGTATGTCTAGCTTCACGTATGATATCCCAATCTGCTGCTGACACCGCAAGTTCTCCTACTTTATAGTTGTCACCATCTTTATACTTTTCAATCTTCTCAACACCATCTTCAATATTGTCAATAGCTGTAACTACTTCACGAAGATCCTTATCGATTTTCACGGTTGTTAACCGTTTAACAATAGAAGACAACACCGGATTTCTCATCATTTTAAAATCAGCCATCTTATCTGCCGAATTCATTTCATTCTGTAACCAACTACCATTAATCATCATTGCACACTGTCCGTCAATGAATTTAGTCTGCATAACTGTGTGGCCTTCTGTATTTGAGCCCTGCAAAATATATCCATCTGCAAAACATTTTTCAAAAGCTTTTAACATTTCATATCGTCCATCTTTTTGGATAAACTTATCTTTTGATGGATTTACATAAAAGTCATTGTATTTTTCGATTCCGTCATATTGAGCCCACCATAATGGAGCATATGCTAACCAATACCCAGTATTATAGTGACAAAACGGTGTGATACCTTGTTCATAGAGTTCTGCACTTAGCATTGCTAATTCATTGGATGTACGTGGTAATTGCTCAACACCAGCCTCTTTGAATATAGCCTCATTATATACAAATCCCAAAACACCGCCGCCATATGTTAGTCCATAAAAATTACCATCAGATGACACTTGGCTGTCTAAATATGATTGATGGAATTTTTCTTTAATTGTCTTTGATTCTCCATCTATCGTTGATTCAAGAACATCATTAAGCGCCTCCAAATATTTGAGTTCAGCCGGTGGTTTACCTGCCATATATAAGTCAACAGTATCTGCCTCTGGTACACCAAACGCAGATGTGACTGATTCCAAAATTGCCGTTTCATTATAATACACATTATATTCCGGATGTTTTTTCTCGAATCCCTCAATAAGCGCATCTAAAAAATCAATTCCTAAGCCTGAGAACCAAAAACCAATTTCAACATTGATTTTTCCTTCCTCAAAGCCATTTGCCACCTCGTTTTTCTTCCCACAGCCTACTAAACAGGTTGTCAGAAGCATTACAACTACTAACGCTATACTTCCTATTCTCTTTTTCATTTTCTTACCTCCATTAACCTTTCAAACCTCCGACAGATACACTTGTCGTAAGGGTTTTATTAAACACTGCAAACAACATTAAAGCCGGGACAAATATGATAAAGCAAGCTGCAAATAAAATATCAAATCTTGCATGGTATAACATTTGTGTATAAAATTCATATATTCCTACGGCCAAAGTTGGTAACTTACGTAAATAAATCAGTGCACTTTGATAATCATTCCACCCTGATAACCAGTCCGTTAAGAACATTGCCCAAAAGATAGGTTTAGCTTGTGGAAGCATGACTTTCAAGTATATCTGAAAATCATTTGCACCATCCATTATCGCCGCCTCTGCATAAGACCAAGATAGATTCTTAAAGAAGGAATGATAATACAAAAACTTGACATTGAATCCACCTAACGAAGCAATCACTTGCCAATAACTATCGACCAGTCCAAGTGCATGATAAATCCTATATGAAGCACCTCCTGTACCATAGAGTGGTAACGTCATCATAAACAAGATAATTACATAAGGCCATTTTGAACCTGGAAATTTATATTTCGTACAGCAATACGCAAAGGCTATTGTGGTGAACTCACCCAACAATGGATTGACTACGGAAAAATACACACTGTTAAATAGCATTTGCCCAAAGCCAACACCATTTACTTCCAGCTCTTTAAAAACATCAATATAATTTCTCCAGTTCCAAACTTTTGGCAAACCAAATGGGTCTACTACTATTTCCTGATTCGTTCGAAAGCCTGCAATAAATGTCCATACGATAATGTATAGATAACTCAACGCAACCAACATAAATATGATGGATACAAAAAGGTAGAGTGCCGCTTCAACTGGTGATTTTCTTTTAAAAAATTTTAATCCTTTCATAACTGCTCCTCTTAATATTCTACTTCGCTAAAATGTTTATCCGCAAATCTTCTTACTGTCAGTGATATAATTATTGCAACAGCGGACAATATGAGCCCAACTGCAGACACATAATTAAATGCATTGGAATTAGAATAATTATTACTAATATATAGCGTTTGCATAAATATCCAATTCGACAATGTCATTGTTCCATATTCACCTCTTGTCAAAGTGAAGACTGCACCACTAGCACTAAAAATGCCACAAAGCATTAATACCATTTGAAGCGTCACTGTCGGCCAGACTAATGGGACGATAATCCTAGTAAACTCCTGCCACCAATTTACACCATCTACCCTTGCCGACTCTAAAACCTCTTCCGGAATTCTTGCAAAGGTTCCACCCCATATAATCAAATCTCCTGGAAATCCCAGCCATATCATATGTAACCAAATTACAATATTCGCATATCTGGAATCTCCCAATAGTTCTGGTGTCGTGTCTAAGTGTAGCCATTCTTGAACCGATTGGGCAATAAATCCATCTACACTTAGTAAACGTGCAATAACCATGTCCAGCGCCAATGAAAACAGAACCATTGGTACGAAGAATACAATTTTATAGAACTTATATCCCGGTATTTTCTTATAAATAAAATAGGATACTAACACCTTAAATGGAAAACTCACAAAGATGATTCCAAAGGTGATAAATGTATTCTTAAAAGCAACCGGAAGTGTAGAATCCGGATCGCTAAACTCTCCTGCGAATCGAACAAAATTGTCTAAAGACAGTTCTCCATGTCTATTTGTAAATGCCATGCCAAAGGATTGTAAATTGGCAAATATATAAAATATCAACCAGTTTATAATTGGCAATGCAATACATGCCACAACAAAAAGTACACGAATCTTATTGGTAGGTTTGTCCTTTCTAAAAACTTCCATTGTCTTTTTTCCCTCTTCTAATAATTATTAGTCCACAAACAACTGCTGCCACAAAGATTGCAATACCTCCCAAGACATATGGCAATCCAACCGGGATAGTCCCTGAAGGAACCGTAGTAATCTGTCTATAATCTACATCGCTCCATTTCGCATATAAGGTGACGGACTCTGTCTGCATAGTATCAAAGTTATATTCCTGACCATCAATGGTGTACCACCCTTCAAATGTCTTTCCTTTAAGTGTTGGATCAGCCGGTTTAGAAGGCTGGAATAGATTTGCTGCGTTCAAAACCTGTTCATCAACATGCGTTCCTTCCCCTGTTTCAAAAACAACCCTGCATTCTCTAATTCTCCTGTAAACCAATCCGTCCTTATCCGTAAATTGACGATACAAGAAATCATACTCATTTGTTTCGCTAGCTACAGTAAGTCGAATGTGTGTATATGGATTTGAAAGCTTCATAACAGATGTTACAATTGCAAATTTTCCTTCACGCACAACACCATCTTTCACATATTGCATGGTTTGGTCATTATTAAACAAGTAAAATGAGTTGTTTTCTTCACAGAAGTAAACAGTAGCATATGAATCATAATCCACCGGAATTGAGATGTTCAGCTTATTATACGAGGTGATAAGTGCGCCCCAGTGTCCTTCTTTTTCTCCAAACGAAAGTGTTTCTTTTCTTGCAACCTTTTTCTCCATCAGATAAAGTTTGCAAGCTCTTAAACCGCCTATTAACTCTCCCTCTTCATATTCTGCCACCATTTTGAAGTCTTTTGCTTTAAGTTCATCCACAAGCAATTCCATTGCAAGAATATACACGTAGCAATCCCTTTTTGCTGTGAAATTGACACCTCTCAAAGTTGCATCCTGAACAAAATATAATCCTTGCAAGTATTCTGGAAGATTACGGAACTTATCATCTTCACCGCTTACTCCCGGATGTAAGTAACATTCGCCGTTTTGCAATTTTGTAATGATATATGGTGTTCCTGCATGTGTAGAAACTGTTCCAAGCAATCCGTCCATATATGGAAGTTTTGGTTTCTCATTATCCTTAGACGGAATATCTAATTTCTTTTGAGAGGTCATCAAGATTCCCCAGTGACTTGCTTCTTCACCATAGGAAATTTCTTCTTTTCTGGTTAGCTTCTTTTCCATCAGGAACATATCCATCTGATAATTTCCTGCTGTTAATTGGCCTTCATAATATTGAGCTACTTGGGTAAAGCCTTCTGCCTTCAACTCTTTTAAGAGATTTTCAGTAGCAAGAATATATACATAACAATCTCTTTTTGCTACACCCCTTAATCCGATGATGTTTGCATTCTGCACAAAGTATAACCCTTTCAAATAATCCGGCAAGTTTTGGAATACATCAGCTTCCAAAGTAACACCTGGGTGTAAATAACGCTGACCATTTTCCATCTTTTCTATGATAAATGGTACTCCGTCATGTGTCGCAACATCCATCAGTAGTCCATCTAACATTGGAAGCTCAGTATCCTCTGCAGGAATAATTAATTTCTCATAGGAAGTCATTAAGATTCCCCAATGTCCTGCTGCCTCTCCATAGGAGATTTCTTCTTTTCTGGATACTTTCTTTTCCATTAAGAACATATCTCGCTTAAAGTTTCCTGCTACTAAATCACCTTCTCCATATTGAGCCACCATCGTAAAACCTTCTGCCTTCAGTTCTTCTAAGAGATTGTCACTTGCAAGAATGTATACATAGCAATCTCTTTTCGCTACACCCTTTAATCCAATGATGTTTGCATTCTGCACAAAGTACAAGCCCTTCAGATAATCTGGTACATTCTGAAATACATCATCTGGTCCACTTACACCTGGATGTATATAATTCTTTCCATCCGCCATCTGTTCTATGATAAATGGTACTCCGTCATGTGTTGCTACATCCATCAGTAATCCGTCTATCATTGGGAGTTTGTTATCCTCTTCCGGAATATCTAATTTCTTTTGAGATGTTATTAGGATTCCCCAGTGTCCTGCATCTTCTCCATAAGAGATTTCTTCATTGATTGAAACCTGTTTTTCCATCAGGAACATATCTCGCTTAAAGACGCCCCCTATCAGTTCACCTTCTCCATACTGAGCCACCTGCGTGAAACCTTCTGTCTTCAACTCTTCTAAGAGATTGTCGCTTGCAAGAATGTAAACATAACCATCGCTTTTCGCTACACCTCTTAATCCGATGATGTTTGCATTCTGCACAAAGTATAAGCCATCCAGATAATCTGGCACATTCCGGAATACATCATCTGGTCCACTCACACCTGGGTGTATATAATTCTGTCCATCCGCTATCTGTTCTATGATAAATGGTACTCCGTCATGTGTTGCCACATCCAAAAGCAATCCTTCTCCCTCTTCCACTGACGGTTGAGCATTAAGGGTAATCTTTGCTCCTCTGTGATACATTACACCCATTTCTCTTGCCAGATTTGCTGTAGTTGCAGTTCCTGTAATTTCTGCTGTATATGTCTTATCTGGCGCGTCTACATCGGTCATTGTTAATACCAGAGTAACTCCTGTTGATTCTGCTGTAGGTTCTGCCAAATCAATC